>NZ_JBFTQX010000001.1:0-574195 GCF_056399225.1 Dyella sp. 01N448
TTCAATCTGAGCCAGGATCAAACTCTTCACTTAAGTTTTCGACCTCATGTCCACCCGAAGGCAGTCACTCGATCTATCTTTCTGAAGCGTTGTTCCTAACCATAAACGTCAAGCTTTTGAATTGACTCTTAGGTTAGACGCTTGCATATGTTGGACATTCAATCGTCCGTCGCAAGACGCCCACACAAGTCACCTGCGCACACTGTCAAAGATCTCAATCACTTGCAGTACGTTGCCGTTTCTGCGTTGGAACATTTCGTTCCGAGTGAGCCGCTCATCTTACATCGTTTTCCCTGTCCGTCAACACCTTCAGCGAAGAATTTTTGCTGTCGTTGTTGCCGTTGGAAGACGCTGCCAGCGGCGGGGAGGCGAATAATAGGCAGGCACCCCACCTTTGACAAGCAATTTTTGAAATTATTTTTGATGTTTCGCGTAAGACGTTGTTCTCACGCGAAACTCTGTTGATGGATGCATCGCGATGACGTTGCGTCATCGCGATCAACTCATGCGAGCGTCAACAACACGCGCGCGAAGTTGCGCTTGCCGATCTGCAAAACCCCTTCAAAACCCGGCAAAAACACGCGTTGCGCATCTTCGACGACTTCCGCGTCGATGCGCACGGCGCGTTCCTTGAGTTTGCGATTCGCTTCGCCGTTGCTTGGCGTGAGGCCTGCCGCGGTCAGTAGAGCAGGCAAACGCAAGCCTTCCGCGGACACTGCAATTTCAGTGAGCGGCAGCAGGCTCGTATCGCCTTCGCCGCGCACGACGGCGTGCCATCCGGCGATCGCCTGTTCGGCGGCAGCAGCGCCGTGGAATCGCGTGGCCAATTCGCGCGCCAATTGCAGCTTCGCGTCACGGGGGTTAAGCACACCGGATTCCACCTCGAGCTTCATGCGCTTGAGGTCATCCAGCGAGGTGTCGAAGCTAAGCAACTCGAACCAGCGCCACATCAGCTCATCGCCGATCTTCAGGGTCTTGGTGACCATGTCGATGGCCGGCTCATTGATGCCGATGTAGTTGCCCAGCGACTTGGACATCTTGTTGACGCCGTCCAGGCCCTCCAGCAGCGGCATGGTGAGCACGATCTGCGGCGGCTGGCCGTGATGCTCCTGCAGCGCGCGGCCCATCAAGAGGTTGAACTTCTGATCGGTGCCGCCGAGCTCGACGTCGCATTTAAGTGCGACTGAGTCATAGCCCTGCACCAGCGGATAGAGGAATTCGTGGATGGCGATGGGCTGCTGGCCGGCGAAGCGCTTGGAGAAATCGTCGCGCTCGAGCATGCGCGCCACGGTGTGCTGGGCGGCCAGCTTGATCATGTCGGCTGCGGTCATCTGGCCGAACCACTCCGAATTGAAGCGCAGTTCGGTGCGCTCCTTGTCCAGCACCTTATAGACCTGGTCGGCGTAGGTCTGGGCGTTGGCCAGCACGTCCTCGCGGGAAAGCGGCTTGCGCGTGACGTTTTTGCCGGTCGGGTCGCCGATCATGCCGGTGAAGTCGCCGATCAGGAAAATCACCTGATGTCCCAGGTCCTGGAACTGGCGCATCTTGTTGAGCAGCACGGTGTGGCCCAGGTGCAGGTCCGGCGCGGTCGGATCGAAGCCGGCCTTGATGCGCAGGGGGCGACCGAGCTTCAGGCGGGCGACCAGCTCTTCCTGCTTGATGATTTCGTCGGCGCCGCGCGCGATGGTGGCCAGCGCCTGCTCAAGCTCGTTCATGTATTCCTCAAATTTTCGTTGTCTGGGCGGCACCGTAAAGCATAGCTTCCCGGCCGGTTCCGTTAAGTGTGCGTTAACCGAAAAGTTATCGCAACCCATTGATGGAAAAGGCGTTGACGCCCTTTACACAGGGCCGCTATGGTACGCGGCAATTAGAAATGTAGTACCTGGGGAACACCGGGCATGGGTGAGAGAAACGAAAACGCGCGCGCTGCGCGCAAACAGGCTATGCGTCGAAAGGCGCAGCAGCGTCACTCTCATTTTTACGAGCGGTGTGCCCATTGGTCCTTTGGTTGTCACGGTGAGGCCGAGCCTATCCGCTGGCATCGCGAGCGCTGGATTCTTGCCGGCACCGCCCTCCTTATTACCGCCGTTTCCGGCTTCCTGATTCCCGCCTGGGCCAGCGCCATGCGCCCGGACACGATTTCGACCGCGCACGCCGTGCTGCCGCTGGAACTGCCCAAGGCGGTCCCGGTGGCCGCCCAGGCCGCGACCGTGGAAGATTGGCACATCGTGCAGGTCCAGCCCGGCCAGACCTTGTCGGACCTGTTCCAGAGCCAGGGCCTGAGCCTCACCGACGTACAGCATGTGGTGGACCAGTCGGGCGATGCCAAGGCGTTGCACCACATCAGCCCCGGCCAGGAATTCGATTTTCTGCTCGACAGCGACGGCAGCCTCAAGGGCATCCGCTTCGACAAGGACGAATCCAACCGCACCACCATGCGCTTTGAGGCCGACAAGGCCACCGTTACGGCGGAAGCGCGCGAAGTGGAACATCGCGAACACGTCGCCCATGGCAGCATCGACAGCTCGCTGTTTGCCGCCGGCTCCAAGGCAGGCATGAGCAACCAGATGGTGCTCAAGCTGGCCGAGCTGTTCAAATACGACATCGACTTCGTGCAGGACCTGCGCGAAGGCGACAGCTTCACGGTGATCTACGACGACGTGTACCGCGACGGCGCCTATCTGCACGAAGGCGACATCGTGGCGGCGGAGTTCGTCAATCAGGGTGAGCGCTACACCGCCTACCGCTTCAAGAAAGAAGACGGCAGCTACGGCTGGTTCAGTGAGGACGGCCGCCCGATCCAGAAGTCGTTCCTGCGCATTCCGGTGGACTTCACCCGCATCTCCTCGCAGTTCAGCGCGGCACGCATGCATCCCATCCTTGGCCTGATGCGCGCCCACCAGGGCGTGGATTACGCCGCACCCACTGGCACGCCGATCCATGCGGCGGGCGACGGCGTGATCAAGTTCAAGGGCTGGATGAACGGCTACGGCAATTTCGTGATCGTGCAGCACAACGGCTCGATCAGCACCGCCTACGGCCACATGTCCAAGTTCGCCAATGAAAAGGTGGGCCAGCATGTGGGCCAGGGCGAAGTGATCGGCTATGTGGGCATGACCGGCCTGGCCACCGGCCCGCATCTGCATTACGAATTCCGCGTCAACAACGTGCAGCGCGATCCGCAGAAGGTGACGCTGCCCAAGCCCGAACCGCTGCCTGGCGCACAGCTGGCCAAGTTCAAGTCGCAGGTGGTGCAGCCGCAGCTGGCCCGCCTGAAGACGCTGGACGCCAACATGAAGCTGGCCAAGGCCAGCGGCACCAAGCGCAACGACGACTGATCCCGTGGATGACGCGACGGCGCTTTACCTTGGCCTGATCTCGGGCACCAGCGCCGATGGCATCGATGCCGCGCTGGTGAGTTTCGACAACGACAGGCCGCAGCTGGTCGATGCACTGGCCCACCGGTGGCCGGATGAGTTGCGCACGCGCCTGCTGGCCGTGGCGCAGGACGAAACACGATTGGACCTGGATGCCTATGGGCGTCTCGATGTCGCGATCGGCCAATGTTTCGCCGAAGCTGCCCAGCAGCTGTTGGACCGCAATCCGGCGCATGCGCCGCGCGTTCGGGCCATCGGTTCGCATGGGCAGACCTTGCGGCATCGCCCCACCGGCGAATTTCCTTTCACGCTGCAGGCGGGCGATCCCTCGGTGATCGCCGAACGCTGCGGCATCGATGTGGTGGCTGATTTCCGCCGCGCCGACGTGGCCGCCGGTGGCCAGGGCGCGCCGCTGCTTCCCGCGGTCCACGCCATGCTGCTGGGTCGTGCGGACGGTGTGCGCGTGGTGCTCAATCTGGGCGGCATTGCCAACATCACGGTGCTCGATCCGGCCGGCAAGGTGTTCGGGTTCGATACGGGCCCGGCCAATGGCCTGATGGATGCCTGGCATCTGCGCCATCGTGGCGCGGCGTACGACGCCAATGGCGCCTTCGCGGGCGCGGGTCGCATGGACGAGGCCTTGCTCAGTGCGCTGATGGCCGATCCCTATTTCGCGCTGCCGCCGCCCAAGAGCACGGGACGCGAACACTTCCATCTCGCCTGGCTGGAACAGCACGCCGGCATGGCGGCGCTGTCGCCTGCCGATGTGCAGGCCACGCTGCTGGAGCTCTCGGCACGCAGCATCGCCGAGGCGATCGAACGCCATGCGCCATCCGCTATCGATGTGCTGGCCTGCGGTGGCGGCGTGCACAACGCCGTACTGATGGAGCGGCTGGGACAACTGCTGGGTACGCGCACGCTGGCCAGCACCGCCGCGCATGGCGTGGATCCGGATTATCTGGAAGCCACGGCGTTTGCGTGGCTCGCGCGTCAACGCCTGCTGGGCTTGCCGGGCAATCTGCCCGCGGTCACCGGGGCACGGGGACCGCGCGTGCTCGGTGCGGTCTATTCCGCACCGCGCTGATCAGAAGCTCTCGTCGCCCAACACGCCGTGTGCCTGCGCCAACGCAGCCGTTGGAGCGCGGGAAAGGGCTTGCACGGCCTCCTGGAAGGCGGCCTTTTCCTTGGCATCCCACTGACCGCCCAAGGTGGTCAGGTCGCCGGGATCGAGCATGGTTTCGGCGAACACATTGGATGAGGCCATGCCAAGGCCATGGCGCAGTGCGTGCAGCACCACGTCATTGATCGACCACTGCCTTTCCTTGGCGAGCGTCTTGATGCGCTCGGCCATAAGGTTGTCGATATGGCGTATGACGAGGTCCGGCACGGACGCTTCCTCCGACAGTCACAAGCCCCCTGTGACTTGATCTTGTCACAGGGTCAAGGGCGAGACTATCGACCGCTTGGCTGATTCACACGCTGCCTTCTTTTGGAGCGGGCGCCGGATCGCCGGGGCGGTCCTTGCTGTAGCGAGGCCACAGATAAGTGAACAGCAGCGTGGCAGGAACGATGGAGATCACGGTCAGGACAAAATAACCGCCATAGCCCGTGGTCATGGCGATGCCGCCGGCGAAGAAGCCCAGCACCTTGCCCGGCAGATTGACCATGGAGCTGAGCAAGGCATATTGGGTCGCCGTGTGTTCACGGCTCACCAGCGAGGAAAGATAGGCGACGATCGGCGGACCCAGCACGCCGAGGGTAAAGTTCTCCACCGAAATCACCACCGTCAGCACCGCCAGATTGCCGGGGTGTGCGATCAGCCACAGATAGCCCAGGTTGCTGGCTCCGGCCAACACCATCGACACCCCCAGGCTGCGCCACGCGCCCCAGCGGGCCACGGCCGCGCCGCCGACGAAGACACCTACGATGCCGATCCATACGCCCCACAGCTTGGTGATCGTGCCGATCTGCGTCTGGGTGAACCCCATGTCCAGATAGAACGGGCCCATCACGCCGCCCACGGTCGCCTGCTCAGGAATCTTGAACAGCAGGATGAAGAGCAAGGTGACGCTCGCCAATGCCCATCCATAGCGTCGGAAGAAATCCGCGAATGGATCGATCACGCTTAGCTGCATCGCTGCACCCCAGCTGGGCGGCGTAGTCCGAACCACATCGGGTTCGCGCGCGAACAGCGTGGCCAAGATGGGGATCAGCATGGCCAGGGCGAAAACGACATAGATCACTGGCCAATCCAGATGGTCGGCCAGAATCAGCGCGCCGGCGCCGGTGATGATGAGCGCAATGCGGTAGCCCAGCGAATAGGTAGCCACCAACGCACCCTGGGTGGCCGTTGGTGCGATCTCGATGCGATAGGCGTCGACCGCGATGTCCTGCGTGGCACCGAAGAACGCGACGACCAAGGTCGCCGCCACGAACAGGGGCAATTGCGACGGCGTCAACCTGGCCATCGCCAGCAGACCGCCCATCACGGCGAACTGGGCCAGCAACAGCCAGCTGCGCCGCTGACCCAGCCGTCCCAAGGCGCCAGGCAGTCTGACGTGGTCCAGCAATGGCGCCCACAGGAACTTGAGCGCGTAGAACATCCCCGCGCTCGCGATCATGGTGATTTCCTTCAGCACGATGCCATGCTTTCGCAGCCAGATGGCGACGGTGTAGGACACCAGCAAGAATGGCAGGCCCGAGGAGAAGCCCAGCAGGAACATCGTCCAGGCAGCGGGCTGGGTAAACGCATGCCATACCGCGAGCTTCTGCTTTTTGGGCGGCGCCGCCTCAGTCGGCATAGTCGACGGTATACGGCGCGTGGTCCGAGAACCAGGAATCACGGTAGACCGAGCAGCGCTTCAGGCGATCGCGCAGGCCAGGCGTGACCAGCTGGTAGTCGATGCGCCATCCCACATTGTTGGCCCGCGCGTTGCCGCGGTTGGACCACCACGTATAGTCCTCGCCCTTGGGATGCAGGGTGCGATAGCTGTCGACCCACCCGTGCTTTTCGACCAGGTCGTTGAGCCATGCGCGCTCTTCGGGCAGGCAGCCGGAATTCTTCTGGTTGGACTTCCAGTTCTTGATATCCAGCTCGCTGCGCACGATGTTCCAGTCGCCGCACAGCACGTAGTCGCGGCCGCTCTTCATCCACTTGTCGAAGATCGGTGCGATCCATTCCATCGCCTTGAATTTGAACTGCTGGCGCTCATCGCCCGACGAACCCGACGGCACGTACAGCGACACCACGCTCAGGTTGCCGAAGCGGGCTTCGATGTAGCGCCCCTCGTTGTCGAAGGCATCCCAGCCCAGCTCGGTGAGCACCGCATCGGGCTCGCGCTTGGCGTAGATGGCCACGCCGCTATAGCCCTTCTTGCTGCTGGCGTCGCGATAGAAGCAATGATGGCCATCGGGACGGAACATGGCATCGGAAAGCTGGTCTTCCTGCGCCTTGGTCTCCTGCAGGCAGACCACGTCGGCCTTTTGCTGGCGTAACCATTCGAACACGCCCTTGGTACCGGCGGAACGGATGCCGTTGGCGTTGAGACTGATGATGCGCATACAAGGTGCCCGGGCTCGCGAGGGATGCGCCATCATAGCAACCATGTCCGATCGCCCCGATATCCGCGTCGTGCCTGCTGACGCCACGCGTTACCCGTCGTTGTTGCTGCTTCAGGTGCACGAGCCGCAGCGCGATTTCGTCGGCCCTGTGGCGGTGTCGCTGGCCGACGCGATGCTGTGCGAAGACAGCGAGGCCATGGCCATCCTGCGCAACGACGAGCCGATCGGCTTCTATCGCATCGAGAACAAGCCCCGCAGCATCGCGGACATGGATTTCGATGAGCCCACCCTTGGCCTGCGCTCGTTCTTCATCGACGCCCGCTGGCAGGGCCAGGGCCTGGGCACGCTCGCGCTTGCCGTCGTGATGCGCGATCTCGCGCAGCGCCATCCGGGTGCGCGCAACGTCGTGCTCACCGTCAACGTTCGCAACACGTCCGCGCTTGCACTGTATCGGCGCGCCGGCTTCCGGGAGACCGGCGGGCTGTACCATGGCGGGCGTTCCGGGCCGCAGCACGTGATGCTGGGCGCCCTGCCCCTCTGACCAAATCCGAACGAGAGAAAGCTGCCGTGCACGACTACCAGCGCGAATTCATCGAACTCACCCTGCAGCGCGACGTGCTGCGTTTCGGCGACTTCACCCTGAAGTCCGGCCGCCAGAGTCCGTATTTCTTCAATATGGGCCGCATCGATTCGGGCGCGGCGCTGGCCCAGCTGGGCCGCGCCTACGCCGCCGCCGTGGTGAATTCCGGCATCGAAGTGGACATGCTGTTTGGTCCGGCCTACAAGGGCATTGCGCTGGCCGCCGCCACGGCGATCGCCCTGGCCGACCAGCATGCTCGCGACCTGCCCTGGGCGTACAACCGCAAGGAAGCCAAGGATCACGGCGAAGGCGGCGTGCTGGTCGGCGCACCGCTGAAGGGACGCGTGCTGATCGTGGACGACGTGATGACCGCTGGCACCGCCGTGCGCGAATCCTTGGCGCTGATCCGGGCGCAGGGCGCCACGCCGGCGGGCGTGCTGATCGCACTCGACCGCCAGGAGCGCGGGCAGGGCGAGCTCTCCGCCGCGCAGGAAGTCACGGCTGACTACGGCATCCCGGTGATTGCCATCACCAGTCTCGGCGACGTGCTGGCCTATGCGGGCGGCCGCCCGGACCTGGCGGCGGAGCACGCCCGCCTGGTGTCTTATCGCGAGCGCTACGGCGTAAATGCCTGAATGGCGGGTGGTTGGCGAAGCCGGTCACACCGCATGCAGCGGCATCGTGCGAACGTCATGGTGTCACGATGTCGCCCGCTATACTTCCGCCTACAAGGGGGAATTCCATGCGTAAAACAGTTTTCGTCATCGCGTTGCTCGCGCTGACCACCGTCGTCTATGCACAAACCAAGGCGCCCACCTATCGGTATCGATGGAAGGATGCGGCCGGGCTGCCGCACTACAGCGACAGCCTCACCTCCGATGCCATGAAGTTCGGCTACGAGCTGGTGAATGATCGCGGCATCGTCGTGCAGCACGTCGACCGCCAGCTCACCCCGGAGGAGCGCGCCGCCGCCCAAAAGGCTGCCGAAGAGCAGGCCGTGGTGGATCGCGCCGCCGCAGAGCGCAAGCGCAACGACGCGCAGATGCTCGCGGCCTATCCTTCGGAAGCGGAATACAAGGCTTCGCAGCAGCAATATCTGGACAGCATGGACCAGCAGATCGCGACCACGCGGTCCAATCTGCGCAGCCAGGAAAAGGCGCTGACCGATCTGCTGACTCGTGCCGGCGACCTGGAGCGAGCCAAGCAACCGGTCCCTCCCTTCCTGAGCGAGGGCATTACCAAGCAACGCGACGTGGTGGCGCATCAGCGCGATGCGCTGGAGCGTGAGCAGAAGACCCGCGATGCCCAGGTTCAGAAGAACGCGCAGGATCTCGTGCACTACCGCGAACTGAAGGCTGCCGAGGCCAAGGGCCTGTAACGCCCACTTCGGCTTGCGAGAGAGCCCCGGCCATGCCGGGGCTTTTCATTTAGAACGGCAGCTTGAGTGAGGGATCGACCGCCAGCAGCTGCGCGCGGAATATTTTCTTGATGCGTGCGAGTGCGGCCTCGTTGTCTGCATCGAAACGCAGTACGAGAGTTGGCGTGGTATTGGACGCGCGCACCAGACCCCAGCCGTCGGACCAGTCCGCGCGCACACCGTCGATGGTGGTGAGGGTCGCGTCGCCAAACGTCGCCTGCTGGCGGAACGCTTCGATGAAGCGATAGTGGGCGCCCTCGTCCATCTCCACCTTGAGCTCAGGCGTCGACACGCCTTTGGGACAGGTGGCGAACAGTTCCTCCGGCGTGCGCTCTTCCAGATCGCCGGCAAGGATTTCCATCAGGCGCGCGCCGGCATAAATGCCGTCGTCAAAGCCGTACCAGCGCTCCTTGAAGAAGAAGTGGCCGCTCATTTCGCCGGCCAGCTCCGCACCCGTATCGCGCATCTTGGCCTTGATCAGCGAGTGGCCGCTGCGCCACATCATGGGGCTGCCGCCGGCATCCAGGATCACGCCCTTGAGATGGCCGGTGCACTTCACGTCGTAGATGACCGTGGCGCCGGGCTGGCGGGACAGCACGTCGCGCGCAAACAGCATCAGCGTGCGGTCGGGGAAGATGATCTCGCCATCCCTGGTGACCACGCCAAGACGGTCGCCGTCGCCATCAAATGCGATGCCGAGATCCGCGCCGGTCTGCTTCACCGCGAAGATCAGGTCTTCCAGATTGTGCGGGTCGGACGGGTCGGGATGATGATTGGGGAACGTGCCATCGACATCGCAGTAGAGCGGAATGACTTCGCAGCCGATGCCCTCCAGCACCTGCGGCGCCACCGCACCGGCAATGCCGTTGCCGCTGTCGATCACCACCTTGAGGCGACGCTCGGCCTGCACGTCGGAGGTGATGCGGTCGATGTAGTCGGGGATCACATCGACATGGCGCAGATTGCCCTTGCCGCCGCGCTCCAGCTGGTTGCCGACGATGCGCTGGTAGAGATCCTGGATGGCGCCCTCGGACAAGGTCTCGCCGCCCACCACAATCTTGAAGCCGTTGTAGTCGGGCGGGTTATGGCTGCCGGTCACGGCCACGCCACAACCCGTATTGAAGCGGTAGGCGGCGTAGTAAACGACCGGGGTCGGAACGGCGCCCAGCTCGATGACGTCGATGCCCGCTTCGCGCAAGCCGTCGCACAAGGCGCTCGCCAGCTCCGGACCCGACAGGCGACCATCGCGCCCCACCACGATCTCCGGCAGGCCCTTCTCGTGCATGACCGTGCCGATGGCCTGGCCGAGCAGGCGGGCCACTTCCTTGGTCAGCGACTTGCCGACCACGCCGCGCACGTCGTACGCACGGAAGATCACCGGGTCGACAGTCACCGGCGCGGGCGCAGCAGGCTTGGGCGCTGCGATGCGGGCGGGCGCCACAGGCGCTTCCGCCGCCTGCTCGGCTTCAAGCAGTTCCGACAGCACCGGTTCCGCCGCATCGTTGCGGACGCGGCGGACGCCCAGTCGATCGCGCATCCAGATCAGATAGATGCCCGCGCCCAGGCCCAGCAGTCCGAGCAGGGCCGTCAGCGGCCAGACGCGCGGCAATACGATATAAGCCGATGGCAGGGCCGCCAGCACGCTGAAGGTGCTGCCTTCGATCGCTCTGCCGTTCGCTTCGCGCTCGGCCGAGCCATTGCCGGTAGCGAGCAGACGCAGGTCACCGCGATCGTCGCCCTGACGCAGTTCCAGGCGTCCACCTGCGGTGGGGATGGATTCAAAGCGCTCCTGCAGCGGAGCGAACGGCAACGCCACCCAGGCCCACGCCTGCGGGTGTGCGGCCGGCCCCACCGGTATCACCAGCGCAAGCACGCGCGTGCCGTGGGCATCGGGCACGGACTGGGCCAAAGGCTTGCCATCGGCGGTTTGCGCCGCCATCAGCTGGGCCGCCTTGCCGTAGCCGAATACGCGATAGTTCGCATGCAGCACCTCGTCGAGGCTGCCGCTGTAGACATCCACCGCCAGCGCCTGGGGAAGGAGATGGCGCAGTTCGGTGGCGGCCTGGGCCGGATCGGACACGATGATGGCCGGGTCCAGCGAATGGACCGCCGCTTCCACGCGGCCCCGCTCGCTGGCAATGTCCGCCGCCAGGGCGTCCGCTGCCTGCTTCTGGGCGGCGTGCACGCGCTCGACCACGTTGCCTTCGTCGAAGATCTGCCAGGTCTGCCAGAGGCAGAACAAGCCACCGAGCACCAGCAAGGTGCCCGCGGCGAATGGCAGCAGCCGGCGTCCGTCGATGGATCCGGCAAAACTTCGGCTACCGACGTTGAAGATGTTGGCCATGTCCTGTCCCCGCACAGGCTATCTGGTCGCTTCCCATGCGAGCGCGAGCGCCCGCACCACTTTGCACTCAGTTGACCCCGGTCGAACCGAACCCACCCTCGCCCCGCTGCGACGGCGCAAACGCCTGCACCACCTTCAGCCGTGCCTGCGCCACCGGCACCAGCAACAGCTGGGCGATGCGATCGCCTACTTCGATGGTGTAGGGCTGCGTGCCGCGGTTCCAGCATGAAATCATCAAGGGGCCCTGGTAATCGGCATCGATCACGCCCACCAGGTTGCCCATCACCAAACCGTGTTTATGGCCCAGACCCGAGCGCGGCACGATCAGCGCGCACCAGCCCGGATCACCAATATGGATGGCCATGCCGCTGGGCACCAGCACGCTGTCGCCCGGTTGCAGGGTCAACGGCGCCTCGATGGCTGCGCGCAGATCCATGCCGGCGCTGCCGATGGTGGCAGCCTGCGGCAGGGGGATGACATCGCCCAGGCGCGGATCGAGGATCTTCAGCTCGACGTCGACTGCATTGCCAACCGTCACTGGCGCACCGCCCGGTAACGCTCGGCCACCTTGGCCACCAGCTGTCGCGCCAGTTCCGTCTTGGAGGCACGCGGCAGTTCGATGGCCCCATCAGGACCGTAAAGCGTGAGGGCGTTGTCGGCGGCTTCGAATCCGAGGCCACCGCCCACCTGGTTGGCGGCAATCATGTCTAATCCTTTGCGCTTGAGTTTGTCTTGCGCGTATCGCTCCACATCATGCGTTTCCGCGGCAAATCCGACCAAGAAGGGGCGCACGGTTTGCGCAGCCAGCGTGGCGAGGATGTCCGGGTTCTCGGCCAGACGCAGTTCCAGGGGCGCGCCGTCGTGCTTTTTAAGCTTGTGATCGGCAACGGTGGCCGGTCGGTAGTCACCCACCGCGGCGGCGGCGATGTAGATATTCGCATCGGCGCAGGCAGCCACCACCGCATCGCGCATCTGCTCGGCGCTGCGCACATCGATACGGCGCGTCATCCCCGGTGGCGTCGCCATGCTCACCGGGCCGGCCACCAGAGTGACCTCCGCGCCGGCCTGCGCGGCCGCTTCGGCGACGGCGAAACCCATGCGGCCGGAACTGCGGTTGCCGATGAAACGCACCGGATCGATGTCTTCATAGGTGGGCCCGGCACTCACGACGACCTTGAGCCCACGCAGGACTTGCGCGCCGAAGGAGCCGACGATCGCCTCGCGCAGCTCCAACGGTTCCAGCATGCGGCCCGAGCCGATATCACCGCAGGCCTGGTCGCCCGATGCAGGGCCAAGGATATGCACGCCACGCTGGCGGAGGATGTCCACATTGGCCTGCACCGCCGGATGCGCCCACATCTGCTGGTTCATGGCGGGCGCCACATACAGCGGCGCAGCGCTGGCCAGGCAGACGGTGGTCAGCAGGTCGTTCGCCATGCCGTGGGCAAGACGCGCAATCAGGTCGGCGCTCGCCGGTGCGATGATGATGCGCTCGGCCCAGCGGGCCAGCTCGATGTGACCCATCGCCGCTTCGGCTTCGGCGTCCCACAGGCTGGTGCGCACCGGCTGGCCGGACAGCGCCTGGAAGGTGGTGGCACTGACGAAGTGCGCCGCGTTTTCGGTCATCACCACGCGGACCTCGGCGTCGAGGTCGCCCAGGCGACGGACCAGTTCGCAGGATTTATAGGCAGCGATGCCGCCGGACACGCCCAGCAGGATGCGGCGTTGGGCAAGACTCATGTGATTGGGCCTGACTACCGTTTGGGGCGGTAGCTTACCGGAATCATTCGTCCTGCTCGGTAAAAGTGAAGCGGGCGGCTGATCACCGCCCGCCCTGTGCTCAAGCCGTCACGCGCGGATGAAGGATGTCATCCAGACCGATGCGGCGCAGCAGCTCCGCGCGGACGCGATCGGCCACGCCGTTGACGATCTCGGCACCGTCCTCGGAGGGATCGATATGCACGCGGAACGGACGCTTGCCGAAGGGCTTGTCCACCACCTCGACGATGGCCCGTGCGACGGCCTCCGGGTCGGCATCAGCCGGTTCCAGCGAGGCGAGTCCCTTGAAAGCCACTTCGCTGAAATCGCCGGTGGGGCCTTCGGCGTAGATCTTGGCAACCGCCTCATCCGCCGGCGCGCCGGCATGGGCGAAATGGTTGGTGCCCTTGGTAAAGGCGCCAGGTACCACGATGGAGGTCTCGATGCCCCAGCGCGCCAGCTCGCCGGCATAGCTCACCGCCAACGAATCCATGCCCGCCTTCGCGGCGAAGTAGGGCGCCAGATACGGTGGCGTGCCGCCGCGTACGCTGCTGGAGGACACCCACACCACCAGCCCCCGGCCTTGCTTGCGCAACTGCGGCAGGGCGGCGCGGTTGACGCGCTGCGTGCTCAGCACATTGGTGTCGTAGAGCTGGGCGAACTGTTCCGGCAGGAAGGCTTCGGCCGGACCGTAGGACATGTGCCCGGCATTGTGGATCACCACGTCCAGCCGCTGGTGCTCGGCCACGATCTGCGCAATCGAGGCATCGACCGACGATTGCGAGGCCACGTCCATTTCGATGGCGCGCAGGTCCACGCCCTGTTCCTGTGCATAGCGCTGCATATCGGCCACGCGATCCGCGTTGCGACCAGCCGTTTCGCGCATGCCGGCGTAGACGATGTGGCCGGCGTGGGCCAGCGCGCGGGCGCTCATCAGGCCGAAGCCGCTCGAAGCGCCGGTGATGACAATGACGTACTTCATGATGCGTTCTCCCAAAAAGGCATCGCGTGGCGATGCGGGTAAGTGGAATCAGACGAGGCCGCCGTTGGCGCGCAGCACCTGGCCGTTGACCCAGCTGCCGTCGGGGCCGGCGAGGAAGGACACGACGCTGGCGATGTCATCGGGCGTGCCCAGGCGCTCGAGCGGCGCAGCCTTGGCGAGCTGGTCGATCTGGTCCTGCGTCTTGCCCTTGAGGAACAAGTCAGTGGCCGTCGGGCCCGGCGCCACCGCATTGACGGTGATGGCCCGGCCGCGCAGCTCTTTGGACAGCACGTGCGTCATCGCTTCCACCGCGGCCTTGGTGGCCACGTAGACGCCGTAATTGGGGAAATTGAGGCCCACCACGCTGGTGGAGAAGTTGACGATGCGGCCACCCTGGCGCAGGCGCTTGCCCGCCTCGCGCAGCGTGTTGAAGCTGCCCTTGAGGTTGATCGCGATGGTGCGGTCGAACAGCGCATCGTCGGTATCGCTCAGCGGCGCCAGCTGCATGATGCCGGCGTTGTTGACCAGCACATCCACGCCACCGAACGCGGTTTCGGCCGCGTCGAACATCCGGCGCACCGCCACCGGGTCGGCCACATCGGCCTGGGCGGTCAGCGCATGGCCGCCAGCGCTTTCGATCTTGCGGGCCAGCGCCTCGGCGGAAGCGGCGTCGCCGGCGTAGTTGATGACCACCGTGAAGCCATCGCGGGCCAGACGCTCGGCCACCGCCGCGCCGATACCACGCGAAGCGCCGGTGACGATGGCGACTTTGGAAACCTGTGCAGACATGGGGAATATCCTCGGAAAGAGCCGACCCGTTGTCGGCGCAAGCAAAGGATGGACTTTTCCTTTGGCCGGATAATCTGCTTCAATCCGTCATCATCATTCGGATAAGTCGAACAGTGGACAAGGTCGACGCCATGCGCCTCTTCGCCCGCATCGTGGAGCGCCGCAGCTTCACCTTGGCCGCGCAGGACCTGGAGCTGCCGCGCTCCACCGTCACCGAGGTGGTCAAGCGCCTGGAAGCCCGGCTGGGCGTGCGGCTGCTCGAACGCACTACCCGACAGGTGCGGGCCACGCTGGACGGCGAGGCCTATTACCAGCGTTGCCTGAGCATCCTGGCCGAGATCGAGGAAGCCGAGGCCGCCTTCACCGGGGCACGCCCCAGCGGCCTGTTGCGGGTGGACGTGCACAGCGTGCTGGCCCGTCATTTCATGCTGCCGGGGCTGCCCGGGTTTCTCGAGCGTTATCCGGACATCCAGTTGCGTATCGGCGAGGGCGACCGCTACGTCGATCTGGTCCGCGAGGGCGTCGATTGCGTCCTGCGCGTAGGCAAGCCCACCGACAGCAGCATGATCGGCCGCCAGATCGCCACCCTGGTGGAAGGCACCTACGCGAGCCCCGCCTATCTGGAACGGCACGGCATGCCGACATCGCCCGACGATCTGGACGGGCACCAGATGGTGGCTTTCGTGTCATCCGTTTCCGGCAGCACGCTGCCGCTGGAATTCTGCGTGGACGGCGGTGTGCGCGAACGCCTGTTGCCCCATGCGGTAAGCGTGGCGGGCGCGGAAATGTACGTGGCCACTGCCCGACTTGGCCTGGGCCTCATCCAGGTCCCCTGCTATCGCGTCCAGGACGACCTCGCCTGCGGCACGCTGGTGGAAGTGCTGCCGCGATACCCACCCACGCCCTCGCCGGTCTACGTGCTGTATCCGCAGAACCGTCAGCTCTCACCGCGCGTGCGGGTCTTCATCGACTGGCTGAGCGGCGAGTTCGCGGCCCGGTTTCCGCCGACAAACTGACTCATCGTCGGCACGCATACCCACATGCGCTTCGCCGCGCGCCGATGGGCGCGCCCTTCATCGGACGGCAGGCTGTTCCGATGAGCATCCATCAATGGCCCGAGGGCGAGCGCCCACGAGAAAAACTGCTGGCGCGCGGCTGCGGCGCCCTCTCCGACGCCGAGCTGATCGCCGTACTGCTGGGCAGTGGCGTAGTCGGCAAAGATGCCATCGCGCTGGCCCGTGAACTGCTGGTGGTCAGCGGAGGCCTGGCAGCCCTGCTCACCGATCCGGGTGACACCATGCGCCTGCGCGGCATCGGCCCGGCCAAACGCGCCCGTCTGGTCGCGGCACTCGAACTGGCTCGGCGCACGCTGGCGGAGCAACTCACCGATCGCCGGCCGCTGGGCAACCCGCGTGAAAGCGGCAGCTACCTCAGCGCCAAGCTGCGGCACCTGCCCTACGAGGTGTTCGGCTGCCTGTTCCTGGACAATCGCCACCGGGTGCTGGCCTTCGAAGAACTCTTCCGCGGCACCATCGACAGCGCGAATGTGCATCCACGCGAAGTGGTGCGCGCCTGCCTGCGCCACAACGCGTCGGCGGTCATCCTTGCCCACAACCATCCCAGCGGCGTAGCCGAACCAAGCGCCGCCGACCGCACCATCACGCGGCAACTGCGGGACGCCCTCGAGCTGGTCGGCGTGCGGGTGCTCGACCATCTGGTGATCGGCAGCGGCGAGCCGGTGTCGATGGCGATGCTGGGGTTGATCTAGCTGCGTTGATAGCACGCTGACTTAGATCAGAATTTTCCTGTCGCCCAAAAAAAACAACGGCGCGGGGGGAGATCCGCGCCGTATGGCCGTCTTGTGGGGAGAAAGGAGAGTAACGGCGTGCTCCTGCCCCCGTCGGCGGGGAGGTGCCTAAGGGACGAGAGATAGTGTGGCGCTGCCGCATGACAGGGTCGTTACGTGGATCGAGACAAATGCATAAGGCTGGCAAGAACGATTGGTCCTGCGACTTATGCACATTCGGCCTGAGACGGCACTTTCCGTTCACATTCTCTTGAGTCCCGCAGAAGTGCATCGCAACTGCATGATTTAGATTGCTATTTTTTGTGACGGTGACATTTCCGTCGGGAAAACCCTGCGATGCCTCTTGCGGGGACAGACATTCCCCACAGAGTTATCCACAGACTTCGCCACTGCATCGCAGCACGCCGGCGCGCGACACCGGGGCCGGCTCGACCGGCCCTGGTCTGATAGGATTAGGGGTTCCATCGCCGTCAGACACTTACCGTGAAAGAACAGCTGCGCGAACTGCTGCTGCAGGCCATTCGTACCCTGCAGAATGAGGCCACCCTGCCCGCCGACCTCGAAGTGCCCCACTTCGTGATCGAGCGTACGCGCAGCCGCGATCATGGTGACTTTGCCGCCAACGCGGCGATGCTGCTGGCCAAGCCTGCCCGCGCCAAACCGCGCGAGCTGGCCGAGAAGCTGGTGGCAGCGCTGCCGGCCAATGGGCTGGTGGGCAAGGTCGAGATTGCCGGCCCGGGCTTCATCAACTTCTTCCTCGCACCGGGCGCTTACCACGCCGAAGTGGGCCAGGTGCTCGCCGAGGGCAATGCCTACGGCCGCAGCAGCACCGGCAAGGGCGTGACGGCGGGTGTGGAATTCGTCTCCGCCAACCCGACCGGCCCGCTGCACGTGGGGCACGGCCGCAACGCGGTGCTGGGCGACTGCATCGCGCGCGTGCTCGACGCCACCGGCTGGAAGGTAAAGCGCGAGTTCTACTACAACGATGCCGGCGTGCAGATCCACAACCTGGCCGTGTCGACCCAGGCGCGCGTGCGCGGCCTGACGCCAGACGACGCCGGCTGGCCGGAAGACGGTTACCGCGGCGACTACATCGCCGACGTGGCGAAGTCCTACCTCAACGGCGACACCGTCGAAGTGGAAGGCCATGCCGTCACCGGTGCCAAGAACCCGGACGATCTGGAAGCGATCCGTCACTTTGCCGTGGCCTACCTGCGTCGCGAGCAGAACCTGGACCTGGCCGCCTTCGGCGTCGGCTTTGACGTCTACTACCTCGAGTCCTCGCTCTACAACGACGGCAAGGTCGAGGAGACCGTGCGCGAGCTGGTCGCCCACGGCCATACCTACGAGGACGGCGGCGCGCTGTGGTTGCGCTCCACCGACTACGGTGACGACAAGGACCGCGTGATGCGCAAGTCCGACGGCACCTATACCTATTTCGTGCCGGACGTGGCCTACCACATGACCAAGTGGCAGCGCGGCTATGTGAACGCGGTGACCGTGCTGGGTTCCGATCACCACGGCTCGCTGGCGCGCGTGAAGGCAGGCCTGCAGGCGCTGGACACCGGCATTCCCAAGGGTTATCCGAACTACGTGCTGTACCAGATGGTGACGGTGATGCGCGGCGGCGAAGAGGTGAAACTCTCCAAGCGCGCCGGCAGCTACCTCACCCTGCGCGACCTTATCGAAGAAGCCGGCCGCGACGCGACCCGCTACTTCCTGATCGCGCGCAAGGCCGATTCGCAACTGGTGTTCGACATCGACCTGGCCCGCTCGCAGAGCAACGACAATCCGGTCTATTACATCCAGTACGCCCACGCCCGCGTCTGCCGCGTGCTGGAGGAGCTGGCCGAGCGCGGTCTGCCGCCGGTGGACACCAAGGCCGGCGTTGCCCAGCTGTCGCGTCTGGACACCGAGCACGAGCAGGCGCTGTTCACCGAGCTGTCGCGCTACGCCGAAGTGGTGGAGGCGGCGGCGGCCAATCTGGAACCGCACCTGATCGCGCAATACCTGCGCGAGCTCGCCGGCTCGCTTCACAGTTACTATCACGAGCACAAATGGATCGTGGACGACGCCGAGCTGCGCAATGCGCGCATCACGCTGGTGCTCGCCACGCGCCAGGTCATACGCAACGGTTTGGATTTGCTGGGACTCAGTGCCCCGGAGAAGATGTAAATGGCAGCACGCAAGGGCAAAGGTCGACAGGCCGTCCGCAATAACAGCGGTGGCATGCCGGGCTGGGGTTGGGCGGTGATCGGCATCCTGATCGGTGCCGTGCTCATGTTCGCCATGCGCGGCCACCTGCCGATGGCGCCGCGCGCCGGCGACGGCCCGCAACCCAACGCGCAGGCCACGGCGCAGCGCGGCAGCGATGCCGGCGCGGCCGGCACGGAATCCACTTCGGCCACCGATGCCGCGCCCGCCGCGAAGAAGCCGCAATACGACTTCTATTCGGTGCTGTCGGAGAAGGAAGTGCGCATTCCCGACGCGGTGATCAGCGCGCAGGCCAAGGCTGAGCAGCAGCAGAAGCAGCAAGCCGCCCAACAGGCAGCCGCGCAGCAGCAGGCTCAGGCCGCCGCGCAGAAGCCGGCGCCGGGTCCGGCCGCCGTGGCTGAAGCCATCACGCCTGCGCCCGAATCGGCGGTGCATGCGCCGGCGCCGGCACCGACTGCTGCTGCGGCTGCACCTGCTGCCAGCGGATACCTGCTGCAGGTCGGCGCCTTCCCCAGCCCCTCCGATGCCGAAACGCTGAAGGCCAAGCTAGCCATGCAGGGCTTCGTCGCCAACGTGTCGCCGGTGAACGTCAACGGCCAGACCTATAACCGCGTGCGCCTGGGCCCGTTCCATTCGGCCACCGAGCTGGAATCGGCCAAGCAGCGTCTGACCTCGGCGGGGATCAACGCGATTGCGCTGAAGGAAGGCAGATAAGGCCGGTCTTGCAACGCAGCCACAAAAAAAGCCGCGCACTGCGCGGCTTTTTTTATGTGCGCATGTTTGTGGGAGCGCACCCTGTGCGCGACGGTCTCGATACAACGCAGCGCCGTCGCGCACAGGGTGCGCTCCCACAGTCGCCCTGATCAGCCCTTGCGCTTGAGCCTGATCAAACCGGAAATATCGTCATCGCCGTGGCCCTGCGCCATCAGCTCGGCGTAGTCGGCGAGCGAGCGTTCGATCACGCTGCGGTTGGTGCCGGCTTTTTCAGCGATGCCGCGGACGATGCCCAGATCCTTGTGCAGCAGGCCGAGCTTAAAGCCGACGCTGAACTCGTTGCGCAGCATGGTGGCGCCCCGCTTTTCGAGGAACCAGTTGCCGGCTGCGCCCGCGCCCAGCGTGGGCAGCAGACGTTCGGGATCGAGACCGAGTGCCTCGGCGAGGGCGAGTCCTTCGCAGACGCCCTGGGCGATGCCTGCCACCAGCACCTGGTTGACGGCCTTGGTGGCCTGACCGGCGCCGACGTCGCCCAAATGGGTGACGCGCAGGGCATACGCTTCGAGTACCGGGCGAGCGCGTTCAAGCACATCGGCATCGCCGCCGACCATCACGGAAAGCTTGCCGTTCTTCGCTCCTTCCACGCCGCCCGATACCGGTGCGTCGAGGAATTGCGCGCCGACGGCGGCCAGCTTGGCAGCGGCCTGCTTGGCGGTATCGGGCGCCACGGTGGAGTGATCCACCACGATGGCGCCCTTCTTCAGATGCGGCAGGAGTGCGTCGACGGTGGAGAGTACGTCGGCATCGGCGGTGACGCATAGCGCGATCACGTCGCACTGCGCGGCGATCTCCGCCAGCGACGGCGCGAGCACGCCAAGGTCCTTGGCCACGGCATCGGCATTGGCCTGCGTGCGGCTGGCGACGGCGTGCAGCAGGCCGTGGGCTTTGAGATGACCGGCCATCGGCGTGCCCATGGCGCCGAGTCCGATGAATGCTGCCTTGAGACTCATGAGTGTTCCTGGGTTTTCAATCTTCGCAGTGTACGTCGTGGGTGATGAAGGGGTGTTCGGGCGTCGGTCGTTCGAACCACTCCGGTTCGTCGAGCGTGCACAACATGTCGTCCATGCCGCTGGTCCAATGCAGCCTCATGCTGTCGACGCTGAACTCGTAATCCTTGTAATGCCCTTCGTACGGCTTGTTTCGGTAGATCAGGTGGAACAGGTTGATCAGCGCACCACTGGCGTGGACCTCGGCCTGTTTGTAGGCGAGATGGTTGCGCTGCTCTTCCGGCACCAGCTTCATCAGGTCATGAAGTATGCGTTGTTGGCGCTGCCGCTGCGCCATGTATTCGGTGATCAGTCGCGTGCGGCTGGAATACTGGATGTCCTTCGAACGCGTGGTGACTTCGGCAAGATCGCGCGGCAGCTCGCCGCGGGCGCTCCACAGATCCACCTGGAAAACCAGCGAATCGCGACAGGCCGGATCGGACAGGACCTTGTAGAGCGGCGTGTTGGAGACCATGCCGCCATCCCAGTAGAACTCGCCATCGACTTCGATGGCCGGGAACCCGGGCGGCAGCGCACCGGATGCCATGAAGTGCTCGACGCGCAGGTTGCCTTCGGTGTTGTCGAAATACGCAAAATTGCCGGTTCGTATGTTGACGGCGCCCACCGAGACGCGCATCGATGTCTTGTGATTGATGCGGTCGAAATCGACGAGGCGTTCGAGCGTGGACTTCAACGGCGCCGTGTCGTACCAGCTCGCCGAGGCAGGCGAGGCTCGCCACGGCATCAAGGGAAACGGGCGCGGCGTGAAGAAGCCGGGCTGTCCCTCCGTCAATGCGCGCAGTGCGGCCAGGCCACTCAGGCCGTTCTGCCACGGAAGCTCCCATGCAGCTGGGTCCATCGGCGGCGTGAACCAGGCAGGGAACAGCTGCGGCCGGGTGATGCTTTCCCAGAACTCGCGCAGCCGCGCCACACGATGCTCCGGTGCGTTGCCGGCGATGATTGCCGCGTTCAACGCGCCGATGGAAATGCCGGCCACCCAGTTCGGATGTAAGCCGGCCTGGTCCAGGGCCTCGTAGACACCGGCCTGATAGGCGCCCAGCGCGCCACCACCCTGCAGCACCAGCGCGATCGTCTGGTACTTCTGGTGGTGCTCTTGCAGCAGGTTGAGTGCGGCGGTCTTGTCGCTCGCGGATTTCTTTCGGACGTCCATACGGATCAGCCTCGACTCACTCGGCCAGATAATCGTGTACCACGGTGCCCAGGTCGAGCGTCAGGTCCGTGATGAAATGCAGGGCCGACTCCACCTTCAACACCGGCAGGTCGGCCACCGGCGCCAGCGCATGCGGATGTAGCTCCAGCGAGCCTGGCCCGGTCCATGCGCCCTTGAGCGTCACGTTGGTGGTGAAGTAGCGGACCAGCTCGCAGATGCGCGGCGTGCCGTCCACGTGCGGAATGATCTTGAGCAGGTAGTTGGGGGCCGCCAACGAAGCCAGCACCGCCTGATGATCGGCTTCGCGGTGCTTGAAGCCCATGGTGGCCTTGGCCACGCGCACCTTGCCGTAATCGAGCGTGCCGACCAGGGTGTCGATCTCGGTGTCCAGCTGCGGGCTGGCCAGCTTTTTCGGAAAGCCCCATAGCTCGCGCCCGCCGGCAATGGGTGGATGATCGTTCAAGTACATCGAATGCACGTAGCCGCCATGTTGACCCTGGAAGCTGACGGGGATCACCTGGCCTGATTCGGTGTAGTCGCCGAAGCCGGTGGAATCGGGCATGCGGATGAATTCGTATTTGACCAGCGGCTCGGTGACTTCGAGCGGCTCGGGCACCACCGCGCGCAAGGCATCGAGGTCGGTGCGATAGGTGATGACCAGGAATTCGCGATTGACGAAACGATAGGGGCCCACGGGAAACGCGGGACTGGTCAAGGGCATGGCGAAAGCATTGGCTTTTACGTCGGCGATCTTCATGCAAGGCTCCGGACAGACGGCCACGCGCTGCTCATTGCTGCGCGTGGCGCGGTATCGACCCACTCCGATGGCGACCGCCCGGCACAACCGGGCGGATCACCGCGATTACTGCATGTACCAGCCGTGGCTGACCACGATCGATTGTCCCGTAAGCGCGGCCGACGGGAAGCTGGCCAGATACAGCGCGGTCTGCGCGATGTCTTCCACGGTGGTGAAGACGCCGTCGACGGTGTCCTTGAGCATCACGTTTTTGATCACTTCGTCTTCGCTGATGCCGAGCTCTTTCGCCTGCTCGGGAATCTGCTTTTCCACCAGCGGGGTGCGTACGAAGCCGGGGCAGATCACGTGCGAGCGCACGTTGTGCGCGGCGCCTTCCTTCGCCAGCGTGCGCGCCAGACCCAGCAGGCCGTGCTTGGCGGTGACGTAGGCGGACTTGAGCTTGGAGGCTTCGTGCGAATGCACCGAGCCCATGTAGATGACGGTGCCGCCGCGGTCGTCCTTGTACATGTGCTTGAGCGCGGCCTTGGTGGTGAGGAAGCCGCCATCGAGATGGATGGCAAGCATCTTTTTCCAGTCGGCGAAGGCGAACTGCTCGATCGGATTGATGATCTGCACGCCGGCGTTGGAAATGAGGATATCCAGGTGACCAAACTGCGCGACCACCTTGTCGGTGCCGGCGTTGACGGCGTCTTCGTTGGTCACGTCCATCGCGATGCCGATGGCCTTGCCGCCTGCCGCATTGATCTCGTTGGCCGCTGCGTCGGCCGCTTGCTGGTTGATGTCGGCGATGGCGACCGCCGCACCGTTCTTCGCGTAAAGCTCTGCAATGGCCTTGCCCAGCCCACTGGCCGCGCCAGTGATGAGTGCCACCTTGCCGTCGAGACTTGCCATAACCACTCCTGTCGATGGGGAACGGGGAAAGCAGAAACGGTTGTCAGGCTGTCACAGCCTGGGGTGTGCATCCATAAGACGAATGGACCGCGTGTCTTTTATTCCGTCATTCCGGCGTAGGCCGGAATGACGAGCGGGTCCTATCGCCTCAACGCACACCTTCCGACAGATAGGTATAGCCGGTGAGACCTTCATTCAATGTGACAAACAACTGCTCCGCTGCGGCACCTTCGACACCCGCCGCCGCGATACGTTCGCGGTAGCTGCGACGCAGGGCTTCCAGGTCGTAACCGACGTAGTCGAGCATCAGGTCGGTGGTGTCGCCTCGGCGCTTGTGCGCGAAAACATACGAATCGCCGTCGACGCGCACATTCACCGCGTCGGTGTCGCCGAACAGGTTGTGGATGTCGCCCAGCGTCTCCTGATAGGCACCGACCATGAAGATGCCGAGGCGATAGCTTTCGTCTTCTTTCAGGGCATGCAACGGCAGGCTCACGTCCACACCTTCGGCGTCGACATAGTCATCGATGCGGCCGTCGGAGTCGCAGGTGAGATCGACGATCACGCCGCGACGCGTGGGCTCTTCGTCCAGTCGCGCGATGGGCGCGATCGGGAAGATCTGGTCGATGGCCCAGATGTCCGGCACCGATTCGAACACCGAGAAATTGGCGAAGTACTTGTCGACCAGTTTCTCGTCGAGTTCGTCCATGGCCTGTCGATGCGAGCGCTCGGCCGGCAGCAGGCGCGTGCGCACGGCATTGGCGATGGCGTAGTACATATCGTCCAGATGCGCGCGGTGTTCGAGGTTCAACTGACCCAGCGAGTACAAGGCCTGGCCTTCGGCAAGATGATGTTGGGCTTCATGGAACAGCTCCAGCGCCGGGCGCGTGTCGAGCTCGGCCCAGGTTTCGCGCAAGCGGCGCAGCACGGCCGGTTCGTGGTCGTGCGCGTCGGGGATATTGCCCTCGGGCACCGGCTCCACTTCGGTCACGTTGACCACCATCACGGCGTGGTGCGCGGTCATGGCGCGGCCGGCCTCGGTGATGATGTGCGGCGCGGGCAGGTTTTCTTCCGCCACTGCTTCGGCCAGCGACTGCACGATGGTGGAGGCGTACTGCTCGATCGAGTAGTTGATCGAGTTGTGGCTGCGCGAACGCGAGCCTTCGTAATCCACGCCCAGGCCGCCACCGACGTCGACGATGTCGAGTGGCACGCCCATGCGCTTCAATTCCACGAAGTAACGCGTGGCTTCGCGCATGCCATTGGCGATGTCGCGCACATTGGAAATCTGCGAGCCCATGTGGAAGTGCTGAAGCTTCAGCGTGTGCTTGAGCTGGGCCTGGTCCAGGCGCTCCACCAGGGTCAGCACCTGGCTGGGCGACAGGCCGAACTTGCCCTTGTCGCCGCCGGTGTTCTGCCACTTGCCGGCACCGATGGAGGCCAGTCGCACGCGCACGCCGAGCAGCGGCTCGACGTTGAGCGCCTTGGCTTCGGTGAACACGTGATCAAGTTCGGAAAGTTTTTCGATCACGATGTGCACGCGCAGGCCGAGCTTGAGGCCGATCAGCGCGAGACGGATGTATTCGCGATCCTTGTAGCCATTGCAGATCACGATGCTGCCCGGGCGCGCCATCGCCAGCACGGCCATCAGCTCGGGCTTGGAGCCGGCTTCCAGACCAAAGCCGTGTTCGCCGGCGGCCACCAGCTCGCCGGCGACGCCGCGCTGCTGGTTCACCTTGATCGGATAGACGGCCGTATAGCCGCCTGTGTAGTTCCATTCGCCGATGGCTTTGGCGAAGGCGTCCTGCAAACGCTTCAAACGATCGGCGAGGATGTCGGGAAAACGTACGAGCAGCGGCAGGCGCAGGCCTTCGGCGCGGGCGCGATCGACGATGACCGGCAGCGACAGCGCCGGGCCGGTGGCGCCCTTGGGACGCATCACGATATGGCCGGCTTCGTTGACGTCGACATAGCCATCGCCCCAGTGCGGAACGGCGTAGGTATGACGGGCAGCGTCGATGTTCCAGTGCTTCGACATGGAGGGCTCCTTGTTTTACGGGTGTAACACCCTGGACATGTCGTCGCAGCGGCGAGCCTTGACGAAACAAAGTCAGCCGGGCCGGAAGCCTCGCACGCCGCGGGGCCGCGGCTGACCTGGCGTACCGCGGGCGGCTAAGCGCGGCGGTACGGACGGCTATTGTAACGGCCTCTTGTGACAATGTGCCGAAGATCCGGGCATCTGCGGGCACCCCAGAGACCCCGTTCGGCTACAATTACGGATTCTTTGAACCCATCTTTTCGTCAGGAACATCCCCATGTCGCAGCATCCCAGCTGGTTCACCGAAGCCCACCAGGCCTCCGGCTCCTCCATCGGCTACCGCGTGGAGAAGCTGCTGCACGCCGAGAAAACGCCGTTCCAGACCATCGAGATCTACCAGACCACCGACTGGGGCAACCTGATGGTGATCGACGGCTGCGTGATGCTGACCAGCCGCGACAATTTCCTCTATCACGAAATGATGACGCACCCGGCCCTGTTCACCCATGCGCGCGCCAAGCGCGTGGTGATCATCGGCGGCGGCGACTGCGGCACGCTGCGTGAAGTGCTCAAGCACGAGGAAGTGGAGCACGCGGTGCAGGTGGAAATCGACGAGCGCGTGACGCGCCTGGCCGAGCAGTATTTCCCGGAACTGTGCGACTCCAACAACGATCCGCGCGCCGAGCTGCTGTTCATCGACGGCATCAAGTACATGGCCGAAGCCGAGCCCGAATCGCTCGACCTGATCATCGTGGACTCCACCGACCCGGTCGGCCCGGCCGAAGGCCTGTTCAACGCGGCCTTCTACAGCAGCTGCTACAAGGCCCTGCGCCACGGCGGCATCCTGGTGCAGCAGTCCGAATCGCCGATTGCGCACCTGGAGCTGATCAAGTCGATGCGCTCGGCCATGCGTACCGCCGGCTTCAGCGCGGTGAAGACGCTGCCGTTCCCGCAGCCGTGCTACCCCACCGGCTGGTGGAGCTGCACCATGGTCCGCAAGGGTGGCGATCTGGCCGGCTTCCGCGAGCGCGGCGCACTGAGCAAGAACTTCCCGACCCGCTACTACAACGCCGATATCCACAAGGCGGCGCTGGCCCAGCCGGAATTCATGCGCGAAGCACTGGGCGAGTAAGTTTTGCCGGTTCCCCGAACCCGGTGCGGCAACGCACCGGGTTTTTTCGTTTCTGGACCCGCTTAGAACAGCGTCTGGCGCGCCTTGGGCATCAACACCAGCACCAGCGTGGCCAGCGGCCCGAGCACCAGCGACAGCAGAAACCACAGCAGGCCGCTGCGGTTCTTGCCCTGGGCGAGGCCTGCGTTGATCAACGCCAGCGTGCCCCAGCCCACGAACCAGGGCGCCGCACGGCCGTCGGCCAAAAAGGAAATGTCGTTCACGTGGTTTTCTCCTGTGCTGCGCAGGATGACGTATCACCCCGGGGCGTCGCGAAGCGGCCATGCTAACAAGCTGGGACGCATTCTCCCGCCCGTCGCGTCCAGCGGATCAGGCGAGCTTAATCCTTGGACGTTATCCTGATTGTTGGCTCAGTGTAAGGACTACTCGATGCTTGGACGGCGCTTCTTCACATTTGCCCTGCTGCTGGCCGCGGCCTGTGACCCGGCTTTGGCGGCCAAGGCCCCCGCAAAAACGCCGCCCGCTGCCACGGATGCCACCTCGCCCGCCCGCCGCCAGGCGCTGCTGCAATACCAGAAGGATCTGGTCAGCGTGACCGCCCCGCAGGCCGATCCGATCCCGCTGATGGGCGCCGCCTTGCTGGCCCGGCCCCTGTCGGACCAGCCGGATTTCAACAGCTACCACACCCTGATCGACCGGGCTGCGGCCGCCCAGGGAGCCGGCCCGGAGATCAGCTGGGCCCGCCTGAGCGACTGCGACGCCAAGGCCTCGGACTGTCCCAACGCCGACGCCGTGGCCAAGCTGGTGCAGCAGGCGCCGGACAACGCGGCCGTGTGGCTGCTCAAGCTGGGCCAGGACCTGCGCGACGGCAAGAACGACGACGCCCGCCAGGATCTCGCCAAGGCGGCCGCCGCAAAGATTTACGACGACTACACCGGGGCGACGCTGAAGGCGTTGTCGAGCACGGTGACCGTGCTGCCGCCGCCCACCAACGTGGTGGGACCACTTTCGGCCACCAATGGGGCCGACGTGCAGCTGACCCTGGTATTCGGTCTGGCCGAAGGCCAGCCGCAGCCTGCCCTCCAGGCCACCGCCCGCCTTTGCGAAGAGAACGCCGACAAACCCCAGATCAAGGCGGATTGCCTGACCCTGGGCAAACTCTTGGAATGGGGCTCGAGCCCGCTGGCCCGTTCCCTTGGCCTGCATCTGCGCGAAGTACTGGCCGACGATGCGTCCCAGCAGGAAGACGCCAAGCGCCTGCGCCGCAACCTGGTGTGGCAGGTGCAGAGCTTCTCCCAGCTCTCCGTGCGTGCCAAGGGCGATACCGCCGTGGCCCAGCATCTGCTCAAGCTGGCCCGCTCGGGCGGCACCCAGATGAGCCTGGTGCTCACCGCCTTGCACGACTACAACATGCCCGTCGATGCGCCGTCCGAATGGGAGCCGACCAAGGCCGGCTGATCGCCACGCCGATCCAGGCAACGCCAGCCCTGCAGAAGGACACTCATGCTTGCGTCGACGCCCCGGCCATCGTGTAGGCTGGGGCCCGGCTTGGACACTGGGGCGGCATCATGCTGACGGTACTGGTAGCAAGCAGCAAAGGCGGTTGCGGCAAGAGCACGCTGGTCACGCAATTGGCCTCGCACTGGGCGCAGGATGGCAAGCACACCGCCATCGTCGACGCCGACCGGCAGAAGTCTGGTTTCCGCTGGGCAGCCAATCGCCCTGACAACGTCCCCGGCGTTCTGGCCGTGGAAGGCGGCCGCCGCTCGATGGAAAAACTCCCTCCCGATACGCAGCGCGTACTCATCGATACGCCGGCGGGCTCGCAGGAAAAAGACCTGGAGCCCTATCTGGAGAAAGCCGACATCGTGCTGGTGCCGGTGCTGCCGTCAACCTTTGACCTCGATGCCACGTTCGGCTTTCTCGAGGAACTCAAGCAGATCAATCGCGTCAAACGAGGCAAGTTGCCGGTGGGCCTGGTCGGCAACCGCCTCAAGCCGTGGACCAACGCCAGTCAGGACGCGATGTCGCAGCTGTCCGAGCAGGCGCCGTTTCCGCTGGTGGCGCAGTTGCGTGACAGCCAGGCCTATGTGCTGCTGACGGCTCTGGGCAAAGGGATCTTTGATTACGGGTCGGAAAACGTGCGTAGCCATCAGGAAGACTGGAAACATCTGCTCCGCTGGATCAAGCGCCAGCACTGAATGGTCTAACCGTGATCCGGTGCGGCCAAACGGTGCTCTGTTCTGCTCAGCGAGGGTGGCATGATGTCCAGCAAGTCGGCGAGGTGGGAGGCGCGGCGTTGCGCAGGCGGTTGGCCTGGGCCCGTCGAGCATCGCGACCCGCGGGCCCACGGAAGCAGTGGCCCTGTCACTGCGTAGTACAGCGTATTACCAGGAGCCAACCATGCACGAACTCATCCTGTTGCGTCACGCCGAAGCTCAGCCGGCTCCCACCGGCGGCGACGACCACAGCCGGCGCCTGAGCGGACGCGGGGAGCAGGAAGCCAAGGCCGCCGGCAAGTGGCTGGCGTCGCACGGCGTGAAGCCCGACCGCGTGCTGTGCTCGCCTTCCGAGCGTACGCGCGCCACGGCGGCGCTGGCCCTGGCCGCGTACAGCTACGTCCCGGTCACCGAGTTTGCCGACGACATCTACGACGCCACGCCCGGCGAACTGCTGGCCCTGCTGGACCAGCACGGCGATGCCGGCACGGTGGTCCTGGTCGGCCACAATCCCGGCATCGAACGGCTGGTGGCGCTGCTGGTCGAAGGCCGTTCCGACGAATTCCGCGGCATGCCGCCCGCGGCCCTGGCCGTGCTTCATCTCGATGGCGCACTTGAACCCGGCAACGCCCGCCTGGATGCTTTCTGGTCCCCATGAGTTTGCCGTACGTCAGCTGCTGTCTTGTGCTGTTGTTGCTCACCCTGCTGCCGGCACAAGCAGCGGATTACCGCATCGATCCGGCCCGCTCGCATGCCGACTTCGGCGTGAAGCTGTTCTGGCTGACCCAGCTCAACGGCCGCTTCCAGGAGATCGATGGCGACGTCACGCTCAGCAGCCTGCACGACACCGCCGTCGTCGACGCCCATATCACGGTGGAGAGCATCCACATGAACTCTGACCGCATCCGCCGCTGGGTGTTGGCGCCGGAGTTTTTCGATGCGTCGCGTTTTCCTTCGATCCATTTCGTGTCCGAACCGATTTCGCTCGCCATGCTGGAGAAAGGCGGCGACCTGGACGGCGAGCTGACCATGCGCGGCGTCACCAAGCCGGCGCATTTCGAAGTACTGCCCTCGCACTGCCCGCTCGACTTGCCGCAGCAATGCGTGATCTCGGTGCGCGGCACCATCCAGCGCAGCGATTTCGGCATGAGCAACCATCGCACGGCCATTTCGGACCAGGTGCAACTGGGCATGATGATTAGTCTGGATTACGCCGCGCGTTCAGCCAACACTGACTGAGTGCGCCGCGGTCTCCCGTATCATCGCGGCATGCGCCAACGCTGGATCGCCGTCTCCTTTGTGCTTGTAGCGATCCTGATCCTGTCGGGATGCAGCGTCTCGCCCTCGCGCATCCGACGCGCCGACGACGCCGTCGCCGCGGGCGTGGAGCGCCAGCTCAATTGCGGCCATCCCGACCACTGCGCCATCGCCTCGCCGCTGCTCGATGCCGCGCATCAGGCGATCAGCGATTCGACGCCCGACGAGCCGGTGCACGTGGTCACCCTGCTCAACGACAGCGAGGCGGCGATGGTCGCGCGCCTCAACCTGATCCGCGCCGCCCAGCACAGCATCGATGTGCAGACCTACATCTGGGACCAGGACGATGCCGGCCAGCTGGTGCTGGACGAACTGATCAAGGCGGCGCGACGCGGCGTGAAGGTGCGCATCCTTGCCGACCAGCTGTTCTCCTTCGGCGACCCCGTGCTGCTGGAACGGCTGGCCACGGTGCACGAGAACCTCCAGGTGCGCCTGTACAACCCGACCTTCCATGAGGCGCAGACCTCGGTGGTGGAATTCAGCGCGAGCATCGTGTGCTGCTTCATGACGTTCAACCAGCGCATGCACAACAAGCTGCTGCTGGTGGATGACACGATCGGCATCACCGGCGGTCGCAACTACCAGGACCGCTATTTCGACTGGGACAACGACTTCGACTACGTCGATCGTGACGTGATGGTGGGCGGACCGGCCGCACGAGAGATGGCCTCGAGCTTTGCGACGTTCTGGAACCACAAGCGCTCCACGCCGCTGACCCACCTGCGCGACGTCAACCACTATCTGCTCGACGACTTCCATCCCGGCCCCTTGCCGGAACCGCGCTATGCGCATCCGCAGCGCGTGGCACGCGTGGTGGAGGAAGCAGGCGACACCGACTGGATCGACGACGTGCTGGTGTCCGACACCTTGCGCACCGGCCGCGTCGATTATTTCAGCGATCTCCCGGCCAAGACCGACGAGCCCGGCAAGCGCAGCGCCCACGAATTCACCACGCACCTCATGCGCATGGTGGGCTCCGCGCAGCACGAAGTAGTGCTGCAGACGCCGTACCTGGTGATGAGCGACCGGGCCAAGGCGATTTTCGAACGGCTGCACCAGGGCGACTCGCCACCGCGCATCGTGGTGTCGACCAACTCCCTTGCCTCGACCGATGCGTTCGCGGTGTATGCGCTCTCGTACAAGCACCGCAAGCGTTATCTCAAGGATTACGGTTTCGAGATCTACGAGATGAAGCCGCATGCGGCCGGTCCGGCCGAGGACAACGCCGATGCCGCGGCCGATGAAGGTCCCCCCCCGCTTGCCCAAGGCGGCACGCAGGCGCGCCACCGGGTCGGCACGGAGCGCGGCCTGCTCGGCAGTCGCAGCACCGCGCGCCGCAACCGCCCGGCCCCGCTGACCACGACCGGCCGCCGCTTCGGCCTGCATGCCAAGTCGCTGGTAGTCGATGACGATTTCGCCATGGTCGGCTCGCACAATTTCGATCCCCGCTCGGATCACTACAACACCGAGGCAGGCGTGATCGTCTACGACGCCCGTTTCGCCAGCGAGTTGCGCGACAGCATCCTGCGCGACACGCAGCCGGAGAATGCATGGGTGATCGCAAAGCGAGAGCAGAGCAGCCTGAGCATGGCGATCGGCGATTTCTCCGCCAGCCTGCCGATCTTCGACCTGTGGCCGTATCGCTACGCCACCAGCTATGACCTCAAGGCCGGTTGCATACCGATGCGGCCCAGCGATCCGGCCTTTCTCAGCTGCTATACGCCGGTGGGCGATTTCCCCGATGTCGATGTGTCGCCGAAGCTGATCTATACGCGGTTGATTACGGCGTTTGGTGCGGGCGTGCAGGGCGTGCTGTAGCGCGAGACCTCATCTGTGGGAGCGCACCCTGTGCGCGACAACCCAACCACGAGGCAATCATCGATGCCGCAGTCGCGCACAGGGTGCGCTCCCACAGGAGACGGTGTTGCCTGGAGCTGATCGATACTCTCGCGAAAGCGTGCAGAGCGTGCCGTAACCCGGAATCTCTCGTTGTAAGAGCACCCTGTGCGCGACAGCCCCACGGTGCGGCGAACATCGAGGCCGCAGTCGCGCACAGGGTGCGCTCCCACAGGAGGCGGCGTTGCCTGGAGCTGATCGATACACGCCCGAAAACAGCGTGCAGGGCGTGTTGTAACCCGGAACCTGTTTTTGCAGGAGCGCACTTGTGCGCGACAGCCCCAGGGCGAGGTACCCATCAATGCCGCGGTCGCGCACAAGTGCGCTCCTACAAGGGTGCGGCTGTCGGGGTGTCGTCGAAGCGCATGACCAATTGGCCCATCAGACCGTTGGGGTGGTCGCCGGGGACGGCGAAGCGCCAGCGCGTTGCGGTACGCAATGCGCGGTCGTCGAGGCCTGCGTTGCCGCTGGATTCGGCTACCGCTGCCTGACCCACGCGGCCTTCGCCATCGATGCTGAGCTTCAACACCACGCGCCCGCTGGCGAAGACAGCGCGCTGCAGCCATGGCGTCGCCAGTGACGGCATGTCGATGGGCGTGAGCGTGGGCAGCTCGTCGGTGGTCCGCGCTGCTGCAGCCACGATGCGTGTACGTGCAGTCGTGGTCGGAGCTGCAGGTTCGCGTGCGGCCGGTGCGCGTGTATGACGGCGCAGGATCCGGCGGACTTTGTCGCTGCTGGCGGACGCTGCGCCTGCCGGGCCTTGCCAGTCGCCGGTGAACGTGCTGAGCCATGCCGTGCCCGCCACGCCGATCGCCAGCGCGAGCAGGCTCAGGCAGACGGTGGTGCGCAGTCGAAACATCGCGATGAGCGGGCCGAGCGGATCGCTCAGCGTTCGAGGATGGCGGTGACGCCCATGCCGCCGGCGGTGCAGATGGAAATCAGGCCACGCCCCGAACCTTTCTGCTCAAGCAGCTTGGCCAGCGTGGCGACGACGCGCGCACCGGTGGCCGCGAACGGGTGACCGGCGGCGAGGCTGGAACCATTGACGTTGAGCTTGGCCGGATCGATCGCACCCAGGGGCTGGTCGAGGCCGAGACGGTGCTTGCAGTACTCGGCGCTTTCCCATGCACGCAGCGTGCACAACACCTGGGCAGCGAATGCCTCGTGGATTTCGTAGAAGTCGAAATCCTGCAGGCTGAGTCCATGGCGCGCCAGCATGCGCGGCACCGCGACGGTCGGCGCCATCAGCAGGCCTTCGCCATGCACGAAATCGACCGCAGCCACTTCCGCATCGCGGAACCAGGCCTGCACGGTCAGGCCGCGCTTGCTCGCCCATTCCTCGGTGCCCAACAGCACGGCGGCAGCGCCATCGGACAGACCGGTGGAATTGCCTGCGGTGAGCGTGCCATGGCCGGAGCTCTTGTCGAATGCCGGCTTGAGTGAGCCGAGTTTCTCCAACGTGCTGTCGGGACGCAGGAAACCGTCGCGCTTCAGGCCGCGGAACGGCACCACCAGATCCTCGAAGAAGCCGGCGTCATAAGCCGCGGCGAGCTTGCGGTGGCTGTCCAGCGCGAGTTGATCCTGCGCCTGACGCGCGATATGCCACTCCTTGGCCATCTTCTCGCAGTGGTCGCCCATCGACATGCCGGTGCGCGGCTCGGCCACGCCGGGGAACGCCGGCTTGAGTTCCTTCAGCGAAAAACCCTGCGTGGCGGTGCGCAGCTTCTCCTGCCAGGTCTTGGCACGGTTGACCGCCAGCAGACGCTTGCGCAGGCGCTCGCCCAGCACGATGGGTACGTCGCTGGTGGTATCCGAGCCGCCCGCAATGCCCGCTTCGATCTGCCCGGTGGCGATCTTGTTGGCAATGATGATGGCGTTGTCCAGCGAGGTGCCGCAGGCGCGGGCGGTGGTGATACCCGGCGTGGTGGGCGCCAGTCCCGAGGACAGCACCGCTTCGCGCGCCAGGTTCCACTCGGAGGCGTGCTTGATCACCGCGCCCATGGCCACTTCGCCCAGCTCCACGCCGTGCAGGCCGTAGCGTTCCACCAGGGACCCAAGCACTTTCACCGACATGCCGAAGTTGCCGACATCGGCGTAGGCGGTGTTGTTGCGGCAGAACGGGATACGTACACCGCCGATCACACCGACGCGCTTGAGCGTGTTTTCCATGGCTGGAGCAGTCCGAAGAGCCGAGTCGTCAAGGCTAACCCGCCCCGGCATGCCAAGAAAGTCCAAAATGCCTCAAATGCTAGAATCCAGTTCTTTGCTGTTCGGGTTCGTCAACCGTGGAAGCACAAACACTCGTCGCCCTCCCCGTGGTCCTCGCGTTGGAGCTTTCCGCCGGTGACACGCCCTCGCACCGTACGCTGAGCCGCGATGAGGCCGCCGAACTGGCCGCGCTGGTCGCCGCCGACCTGCACACGCTGGTGCCCCAGGTGGAGGAGGCCCGCCTCGCCCTGGCCGGGGCCCTGTTCGACGCGGTGGAACTGCTGCGCCCGGGTTTCCCGGTGTGGACCACGCTGGACGAGCTGGCCCGGCGCGTGCCGCGCGGCCATCTGGAGAACGTGGTGGCCTTCGGCACCCACGAGGGCCACATGCCTGCCCAGCCGCTGGAACCCGAAGCCGCCTTTGCCGATGGCCCGATGCGCCTGCTGCCGATCTCGCTGCTGGCGCCCGAAGCGCTGGCCGAGAGCCTCTCGGAAAAGCTCGAAGTGGAGCTGGTGGGCCGCGGCGAAGCCGGCGCCCGTACGGCGGACTGGCTGATGCGCACGTTTGGCGTGCGGCTGGAACACGCGCGCTACCTGAGCCGCAACGACCTGCTCGCGCTCACCTGCGTGCAATACGAACACGTCAACCTCGCGCCGCTATGGAGCCTGCTCGAGGCCGCCCTGCTCACGCCCTATCGCGATGAGAGCACGCTCAGCGCGCGTGGCCTGGCACTGCGCTATCACCAGGGCAAGGTCGAAGTGCAATCGCCTGCCGACTGGTTGCGCAGTCAACCGAACGATCTCCATCAGCGCGCCCACGATGTCGCCGGTGCGGTATTCGAACTGCGCCAATACGCCGCACTGCTCGATGCGCATCACGTGCCGCTGGTGTTTGCTGATGGCGAGCCCGGCTCGGGCTACTTGCTCGAAACCTTCGGCAACGCTGATGCCGGTTACGACGCGCCGGCGCTGTATGCGCACGAAGCACCTGGCCTGGGCGTGGTGGCGGTGACGCTTGCGCAGCGTGGCGACGGCGGCCGTGCCCGCGTGCTCGCGCATGGCTATCCGCTGCATCCCAAGGCCCTGGGTCCGCTGGTGACCGAGCTGGCGCAACGCCATGGTGTGCCTGCCGATTTACATGCGCTGGGCTGCATCCTGCTCGATGCCGATGGCCAGCTTGGTGCGCCCGCCCAGGCCTTGCACTGAATGCTTGCTCGTTGGAGTTGAGCAAGGACCCTGCACAGCCGGCTTCAGTTGGCGCATGATGCGCTGACAAGGCGCGGGGGGTGCGCCAGCGGGCCGAACCGAAGATGCGCGAAACCGATCACGAGTTCGTCCCAGCAGGAGGCGAGGCGCATTGGCCCGCCCACGTGCTGGACGGCGCGCCCGCCTTGATCACCTATGTGGATCGCGACCGGCGTTTTCGCTTCGTCAACGCCACCCATCGCACCTGGCTGGGCATCGACCCCGCACGCATGATGGGTCGCACGGTCGACGAAGTCATCGGCATGTGGAATCTGGAACGCGCCGGCGCCTGCCTTGAGCAAGCCCTGGCCGGCGAGCCCGCCGTCTACGAAGGCGAACTGTTTGCCGGCGCCGCGCGCTGCTATGTGCACGGCAATTTCCAGCCGGACGTGGATGACGACGGCCAGGTGCGCGGCGTGTTCACCGTGTTTACCGACATCACCGCGCGCCATGCGCTGGAATTGCAGCTGCGCGAAAGCGAGCAGCGTTTCTTCGGCGCGTTCCAGCATGCGCCGATCGGCATGGCGCTGGTCACCACCGAAGGCCAGATGCTCCGCGTCAACGCAGCACTGTGCGACATGCTGGGCTATAGCGAACAGGAACTGCTGACGCGCGCCCTGCCCGATCTCACCCACGTCGACGACCTGCCCGCCTCGCGCGAGCTGTCGCGCTCACTACGGGAGGGCCGGCGCGAGACGTATCAATTGGAGAAGCGCTACATCCACCGCGATGGTCATGTGGTGTACGTGCTGCTCAGCGTTTCGCTGGTGCGTGCAATCAATGGCGAGCCGTATCACGCCGTCGCGCAAATCCTCGACATCAGCCAGCGCAAGTCTTATGAGGAAGCCCTGTTCCGCGAACGCGAGCTGGCCGAAGTGACCTTGCGCTCGATCGGGGACGCGGTGATCACCACGGATCTGCGGCATTGCGTGACCTCGCTCAACCCGATCGCCGAGGCGATGACCGGATGGAGCCAGGCCGAAGCGGTCGGCAAGCCGATGAGCGAGGTGTTCCGCCTGATCGACAGCCGCACGCGCGAACCGTTGCACAGCCCGCTGCTCGATGCCATCACGCGCGATGCCATCGTGGAACTGAAAGGCAATGCGGTGCTGCTGCATCGCAACGGTTTCGAAACGCCGATCGAAGATTCCGCCGCATCGATCCACGACCATGCCGGCAGCGTCATCGGCGGCGTGCTGGTGTTCCACGACGTGAGCGAGACGCGCGCGCTGGCGCTGAAGATGGCGCACCTGGCGCAGCACGACACGCTCACCGGCCTGCCCAACCGCAGCCTGCTGCAGTCGCGCCTGGAGCAGGTGCTGGCCGCCGCGGTGCGCCGTCACGACGAAGCCGCGCTGCTGCACATCGACATCGATCACTTCAAGCTGATCAACGACGCGTTGGGCCACAGCGCCGGCGACGATCTGCTGCGTGAGTTTGCGGCACACCTTCGCCATCACCTGCGCAACGAAGACACCGTCAGCCGCATCGGCGGCGACGAATTCGTGGTGCTGCTTTCGCACGTTGACGGGCGTTCGGGTGCCAGCCAGCTGTGCGAGAAACTGATGCGGCTGTGGCAGGCCTCGCCGGCCAGCAAGATGGGCGAGTTCAACATCACCTATAGCGTGGGCATCAGCGTTTATCCCGACGATGCCCTCGATGCCGAAGCGATGCTGCGCAACGCCGACATCGCCATGTACGAAGTGAAGATGAAGGGTCGCAACGACTACCGCTTCTTCACCTCGCAGATGAGCGAACTGCCGGCGGCGCGCCTGCGCATCGAGCAGGATCTGCGCAAGGCGCTCAAACGTGGCGACCTGCATCTGCACTACCAGCCCAAGGTCGATGCGCGCACCGGCGTCATCGTCGGCGCCGAAGCGCTTTTGCGCTGGCAGGTGGAAGGCCGCGACGTCTACATGCCGGACCAGTTCATTCCGGTGGCCGAAGAAAGCGGCCTGATCGTACCCATCGGCGAGTGGGTCATCCGCCAGGCTTGTCGACAGGCCGGTGCGTGGTATCGCGCCGGCAGGCCCATCGTGGTGGCGGTGAACGTGGCTGCGCCGCAGTTCCAGCACCCGGGTTTCCATGCCACGCTCAAGAGTGCGCTGGAAGAAGCGCAGCTGCCGCCATCGCTGATCGAGCTGGAACTCACCGAGCGCATGGTGATGTCCGCGGGCGACCAGAGCCGGGCGCTGATGCAAGGCATCAAGGACCTGGGCGTCAGCCTCGCGCTGGACGATTTCGGCACCGGCTATTGCAGCCTGTCCTACCTGAAGTATTTCCCGATCGACGCGCTGAAGATCGACCGCACCTTCGTGCGCGATATCGCCACCGATGCGGACAACGCTGCCATCACCGACGCCATCATCACCATGGCTCGCGGCCTGGACATGAGCGTGGTGGCCGAAGGCGTGGAGACTGCGGCGCAAGCGGAACACCTTCGCCGCGCCGGCTGCTCACTGCTGCAGGGCTTCCTGTTCGGCACCGCGATACCGCCCGAACAGTTCAGTCAGCAGCTGCTGCCCGCCTGAGCCATACCGCGCCCCTTGTAGGAGCGCACCCTGTGCGCGACCAACGCCTCAGAATTCCGCTTCGTACATGAAGTAATGACACCGCTCCATGCCGAGCCCAGCATACGTGCGCTGCGCCCGCTCATTCTCCGTCTCCACATACAAACGCAAGCCAACGGCTCCAGCCTGACCCGCGCGCTGCTTCGCATCGTCGTACAGGCTGCGAAACACGCCTTCCCGACGCGCCGACTCCACCACGTAGACGCTCTGGATCCACCAGAAGTCTCCCGCACGCCAGTCGCTCCATTCGTAGGTCACCAGCAGGCATCCCACCGGCTCGCCCGCACGTTCGGCCACCAGATAGAAGCCGCGTCGCGGTTCGTCGAACACCGCCGTCACGCCACGCTCGATCACCTCGGGCGCCAGTGACTTCTGCTCGGTTTCCCACGCCATGGCGGTGTTCCATTGCGCAATATGCGCAATATCGTCGCGGTGGGCGATGCGTATCTCGATGCTCATGCGGGATCTCTCAAGGCTTGGCAGGCCCGCGCGTTCGTGACGCGCCGAGCTTGCGGGTCAAGGTGTTGCGGCCAACGCCCAGCGCGGCGGCCGCATGCTGGCGATGGCCTTCGTGCGCTTCGAGCGCGACTTGCAGCAGGGTCTGGTCGAGCGCTGCCCGGGCACGTGTGTGGATGTCGAGCTCGCCATCGGCCAGGGCCTGCGTCACCCATTCGCGCAAGGCGTCGGTCCAGCCGCCAGCCGGACTGTTCGCGGCACCCGCGCCCAGGTCCGCGGGAAGAATCTCGTTGCCCGGCGCAATCACCGCCAGTCGACGGCACAGGTTTTCCAGCTCGCGCACATTGCCCGAGAAGTCGCGCTGCCCCACGACCTTGAGTGCCGCCTTGGAAAACCGCTTGGGCGCGAGATGCAGTTCCTGCGCGGCACTGGCAAGGAAGTGCCGTGCCAGCAGCGGGATATCCGAGCGTCGCTGGCGCAGCGGCGGCAGTTCGATGCGCACCACATCGAGGCGATGCTTGAGATCGGCACGGAACTGGCCGGCGGCGACGCGCGCATCCAGGTCCTGGTGGGTGGCGGCGATGATGCGCACATTGCCGCGGATCAGTTCACGACCGCCCACGCGATAGAACTCGCCGCCCGCCAGCACGCGCAGCAGGCGCGTCTGCAAGGCCAGCGGCATATCGCCGATCTCATCGAGAAACAGCGTGCCGCCTTCGGCCTGTTCGAAGCGTCCGGCATGGCGGCGCGTGGCCCCGGTGAAGGCACCCGCCTCGTGGCCGAACAATTCGCTTTCCAGCAGTTCGCTGGGAATCGCCGCCGTGTTGAGCGCCACGAAGGGTTTGCCGCGGCGCGCGCTTTCGTCATGCAGGGCACGCGCCACCAGCTCCTTGCCGGTACCGGTTTCGCCGGTGATCAGCACGTTGAGATCGCTTGCCGCCACGCGACCGATCAGGCGAAACACTTCGCGCATGGCCGGGCTATCGCCCAGCAAGGCGTGGGTTGGCGCAGGGGCCGCTTCAGGCGTCGTCGTCGCAGTCGGCAGATCGGCCAGCGCGCGCTGCACGGCGGCCACCGCCTGATCGAGATCGAACGGCTTGGCGAGATAGTCCACCGCGCCGGCGCGATAAGCCGCCGCCGTGGTCGCCACATCGGTAAAAGCGCTCATCACGATCACCGGGCCCAGGCCTTGTGCCTTCAGCGCGGCGATGAGGGCAAGTCCACCCTCGCCCGGCATGCGTACGTCAGTGAGCAACAAGGCGGGCGACGAGGAGCGCAGTGCGTCGCGTACCGCCTCGGCGTCGCCGAACTCGCGCACGTCGAGGCCGGCGTCGCGCAGCGCTTCGGCGAGCACGAAGCGCACGCCGCGATCATCGTCGGCAATCCAGATCTCGTGGGCTGATTCAGTCATGCGCGTGCCCCATGGGCAGATAAAGGGAGAACGTGGTTTCGCCTGCGCGATCCACATGGCGCAGCTCGCCACCGTGCTCGCGCGCAATCTCCCGCGCCAGCGCCAGTCCCAGTCCACTGCCATCGGCGCGACCGGATACCAGCGGTTCGAACAAGGTATCGCGCAGATGTTCGGGTACGCCCGGGCCGTCATCGACCACGTCCACGCGCAGCGCCATGCGCGCCATGCGTTCGCCCAGCCGTACCGATGGTTCGGCACGGGTGCGGAACACCAGGGTTTTCGCGCCTGCTTCGACGGCGTTGCGCGCCAGGTTGAGCAGCAGCTGCAGCAGACGGTCGGCGTCGCCGTAGATGTCAGGCAGGCTCGGGTCGTAGTCGTGGCGTACGGTCGGTGGCGCGGGTTCGGCCATCAGCAGGTCGCCGAGTCGCTCCAGTTGCACGTGGATGTTGACGTCACCCAATTGCGCTGCGGCGCCGTCATGGTGCAACAGGCGATTGGCCAGGGCGGCCAGCCGATCGGCTTCGGCAATCACCAGGCCGGCAAGGCTGCGCAGCTGGTCGTCCTCGACGCGCCGCTGCAGCAACTGCGCCGCACCGCGCAAACCGGCCAGGGGATTCTTCACCTCATGGGCGAACCCGCGCAACGTAGCCGAAAGCGGCGTGCCCGAGGGAGCCGGCGGCGCCAGCGCATGCACTTCGAGCAACAGCTCGCCACTGGCAAGCCGCTGCATCGACACATCGACCCGCGCCATCTCGCCGCGCGCCGACGGTATGTCGATGCCACGCAATTGGTGCGGCGATGGCTCCTGCAGGGCGCGCTCGGCCAGCGCCATCCACTCCGGTCGATGCAACAACACCACCAGCGACTGCCCCACGGCACTGCGCGGACCGATATCGAGCAATTCCGCCAAGGCCGGATTCACCCACAACAGGCGCAGCCGCTCGTCCGCCAGCGCCATCCCGGTCGCCAACGGCTCCGCCCACCCTCGCGCTGCTGTATCGTTCATTGCACCATCATGGACAATGCGCCGGCTTGGTGCAACGCCGCATGGGGCGGGGGCCGATCTATGGGGTTGTCGAATGTTCCCAATCGCATCGTTTGTACGGGTTGTACAAACTTTGGCGTTTGGCCCTGGAACAAACTATGCCGTTCGAATTCTTGCTCGAAAGGTCAGTGAATCAGTGGGTTAAGGTCGTCGCCGAAGAGCTGGTTGATGTTGTCGAGGATCCCCATTAGTGGCGCTCCGTGCCCGTCGTCTTGTGCTCGTTGCTGCTGACGTCGATCCAGCGCTCCAACTGGGAGCCCCCATGCCGCATGACCAGGTTGTGGCGTTCATTGTGGGTAGGCGATCTATCGACTTTGATCCCGACATCACGGATGCGTTTGTGCGGCTGCAGGCCAGATTCCTGATGATGTCCAAGCACTTTTCCGACACTGATAGGTCCAGAACTTAGCGATATTAAAGTTGACTGTGGTCGGTAGGATTTTAGTTGCCACTCATGCCCGCTTTCTGCACATAACCACATTCGTCGCAGCTTAAATGGAAAACATACGGAGAGCGACTGTGAATATGGCGCAGAATCGAGGCGTACTAGTCGTCGTCTTTAGTTCACCTTCGGGTCGGGAGCGGATATTTTGATCGAGCTCGACGTCGCCACTGGCTCGCCGCCTTGATATTCGACGTCGAAGATAGCCAGCTGTATGCCCTCCGACGCAAGCGATCATGGTTAGCTACCAACGAGGCATCTCCATCCGCCAGGCGAAGTAGTAAGCCAATGCCGGGGCAACCAGAACTACAACGAACACGATCACCGCAGTACGTCTCTTAGCCGCCATTTGTAGCTCCTCGTCCCGTAGATTTACTAAGACCTCCCTACGTATTAATGCAGTGGGCGTGACAGAGGAATCGCTTCACTATGTCAGGGAATATCACCCATCGCAGGTGGATTATGATCAGCCCCCTGGTTTCCCGCATCGCACGCCATGTTCCCGCACTCGGGCTAATCATCACGGCGACCCTGCTCGCATGGCCGGCACACGCCGATACTCCCGATCCATGGGACGGGAACTGGCACGGCAGTATTACGCCGTATGGATGGCTGCCTGGCGTGTCTGGCGAGACCCGCTTCCAGCTACCCAACAACGGCCCCAGCGTTAGTACCAAATCGGACAACGACCTGTTCAGCACGCTCAGCGGCGCGTTCATGCTCGAGGGCGAACTCCGAAAAGGAGACTGGGGCATGTACGGTGACATCGACTGGGTGAAGTTTAGCGATGAGAAGGGACGTTTCACATCCATCGGCAACGAGCGCATCGGTGGCAACGCCAACCTCGACACGCGCTGGGGCATCAAGGGCGGCATGGTGAATTTTGCCGGCCTCTACACTTTGGCTCACGGTGATCAGGGCTATGCTGATCTGCTGTTCGGTGGGCGCTATCTGTGGTTGAAAGGCAACCTCGACTGGAATTTCAGTGCGACTGGTAACGGCAATCGGCTGGACATCCAGAACAGCGGCCACCTCGACAATCAAACCCACGTGACCGATGCCATCGTCGGCATACGTGGTCGTTGGACCCCCTTCGACAACAGTGGCTGGTATTTCCCTTACTACGTCGACGTAGGCGCGGGCGATTCGGACAATACGTATCAGTTGAACGTCGGCGTGGGCTACGCCTTCCACTGGGGCGACCTGGCGCTTAGCTACCGCGACGTCGAGTATCACGAAAGTGCCGATGAGAAATTCCTGCGCAAAGTACAGCTAAGCGGCCCAAGCTTCAGCTACACGTGGCGTTTCTGATCGCTAGGGGATTCCGGCAAATGGCTGAAAGAGCCTTGGATGTCGCGGCTATGGGCGCCGGGCCTGCCGGCATGAGCGGGCCGTTGGCGGCGCTGCGTGATCTAGGGCCATGCAGGAGCCATCTTCATGCACCGACGCCTCTTAGCCTATCGACTGGAGACCTTACCGCCCCGTTCAAAATGGCGGCATGACCAGCGAGTGCAAAAGACCACGCTTGCCTGTGGCGAGTATTGGACCGGCTATTCAGCATGCTCCGTTGCGTTTCATTTCTATCCCCTGCGCCCATTGCCTCAAGGAGAACGGTGAGGAGCGCTGACGGCTCGAAGCCCAACGCAACCAGCTGATGGAAGACCTGCGAGACCTCGCAGAGAATAATCCCCTACGGCGATACCGATATGACCGAGTCGTCTGAAACGGACAAGGCCATCGTGAAGCTGACTTCGCCATCGTTGCAGGCTGCTCCTGAAGCGCAGCGCAAACATTTGGCATTCAACAGGACGGACGCTCACGCATGTCCAACGCCTCGGCCCAGGAATTTACCGTGCGCAATTACTTGGTACGGATCTATGCCGATCAGATGTTGATGCCGGATGGCGACGGCTGGGTAGGTGCGTGGATCATCTACAGACTGCCACGCTCTCCCTGGGACGACCCTATACGTTTCGGCGATACGGAATTGGTGGCCAGCCAAGCCATTGCCGTAAGCATGGCAAAAGACATCGCAAGTATCGTGGCAGCCGCTCTGTGACATCTTAACTGGCCTACTCCTCTCCCGCGAATTTCACCGGAGAAGGCAGATGGTCACGCACTAGAGGAAAGTCGTCATGTCACAGTCTGGTCGCTCAGCTAACAATGATGGACAGATCCCCGCGCGTTCTATCAACCACCGTACGCGAACATCGTGAGCCCCCAGCTCCAACCGCTTCAGCCACTGCGGCAAAAAGGAGAGGGCTGTGCGCTCCTCTTTCTCAGAATCAAGGCTAGTGCGCTCGCCCGTAACAGTGATGCTATCGTCCGCCTTCAGATTTTGTATATGGGGGCCCGTTTCCACGGACCTCGCGCCACCGAGACAAAAGGTGAGCTACTCCCTTTTATTCTCCAACACGGCGCGAGCTGCCGATTGGGGCCCTCTTCGACTTGGTCAATGGTGACGCTCGCCGGGAGCTCGCCGGACGGATATTGCAGGAGCGCCTCAAGAAGATTGATCGTTAGTCTATTTCTCGATCTGCAGGCAGACGTTATCGGCCTGTCACTCGTTCCATCCGTTGGTTGGACTGACATTCGCGCGCTCGTACGTGCCCCTATGGCGAGGTCCTGGTTCGCCCTCTACACATCCTGGATTGCGTACAAAAAGCCATAACGCGCAGGTCCATCCTGGGTCGGAACCAGACACATCCCCTACTAGTAACAGCGTGCATACACGACGCAAGCAGAACTAGCCAAAAATCAACACTGTGAGTAGCGCTACGGAGCTCGCGCCCGCCACCGCAATGCCCACCCAATAAAACCCGGGGTCTTCTGACCTCCTATAGGTGTGCACCAGAAGAACTACGCTGCCGGACTTGAGCCCCTGAAGCATGCCGATGAACAGCACGAGAAAGATGAAGAAGATGATCCCTTGTTCGCTCATTCTTGCAACTCCATCAGCCCTCTTTTCTCAGCTCCGCTATGGATCGGAAGCAGCCGTGCTTTTCTTAATGATATCGAGCACCGCAGCGGTCATCACGGCCGTGGATAAGCCAAACATCAGGATGCCGTTGGCCGCCTCAATTGGGCCGAGCAGGCGCCAGCCCTTGGTCATGACGATATCGCCATAACCCAACGTGACGTAGTTGACTCCCGAGTGGTACAGCGCAGTGGGGAAATCAGCGAATTCGCCAAGTAGCATGAACAGCCCAGCCCAGATGCTCATCTGAGTGAAATAGGCAAGCGTCAGCAACAGCAAGACCGTGTAAAGCAGCAATACATTGACGCTTGCCGCTTGGTGATCCCGATGGGCATGCTTGAACCGGGCATACTTACGCAGGCTTATGTTGAGGAAGAATGCCTGCAGCAGCAGGCAAATCAACATTACCGGTAGGCCGACCAGAAGATTGAGCAACACAGGCGACATCCTCCGTGTGACGACAGTGACAGACGATGGTACGAGGCATGCCCGGCTGGGTCAGACCTGCTTCGGCACCTCTGATTCGTCACCCTGCGGCTGATCCTCTACCCACTGCCAGAACAACTGGTAACCAACGGCAAGCGCCACGGGACCGATAAACAGGCCGATGATGCCGCCCGTGACCATGCCGCCCAGCGCACCAATCAGCACGACCGGCATCGGCACATCCACACCGCGACCAAGCAACAGGGGCTTGAGCACGTTGTCGGCCAAGCCGGCGACGAACACATAGACCGCGAAGATGATGGTACCCACGCTGGCACCTTCAGTCGCGAACACGTAAGCGATGGCCGGTACTGTGATCAGGGTGGCCGGGAGCTGCATGATGCCTAGCAATAGGACAGCGAGGGCCAGGAGGCCGGCGCCAGGAAGACCGATGAGCACAAAGCCAACGCCGACCAGCAGCATTTGAATGAAGGCAATGCCGATCACACCCTGTGCCACCGCCCGAATGGTTGCGGTGCACAAGCGGGTGATCTGCGGCCCGCGCCCCGGGCTAAAGATACGTGAGGCTATTTTCACAGCGCTGCGATGTCCGCCTTCACCGTAAGCCATGAGTATGCCCGCGATGATCAGTGCAGCAATGAACATCAGAAAGCCCAAGCCGGCATTCGCAAGCTTGCCCAACAAACCAAGGCTGAACTCCTTGAGCTGCGGCGCAAGCTTCTGTGCCAAGCCAGTCAAGTCGGTGGCGGCTTGTAGCCAAAAGCCATACAGCCGCTTCCCAATTAGCGGCCAGCTAGCCACTGACTCGGACGGCGAGGGGACCCGGACCTTGCCTTCCTTGACCACATCAAGCGCCTTTTCGACCGACTCGGTCATCGACGTCCCTAATAAATAGACCGGCACCATCAGGATGACGATCGCCACAAAGATGATCAGAGTCGCGGTGCGGCCATCACGATTGCCTAGTCGAGTCCTCAGCCTGCGCTGCAGCGGATAGAGGGTGATGGCAAGGATCAGCGACCAGAGCATGAGATGGAGGAAGGGGCTGAAGATCTCAAAGCAAAAGATCAGGAGCACAGCGATCAGCCCAGCGCGGATCAAGACATCGAGCGCCCCGCGGGACAGGGCCCTCTCGTACATTGACTTGAGGTACATGAGTTGACACCTGCTTCGACGGAGTTTTAGCTATCCCTGCGGGACTGCGACTTCAACGCTGAACTCGGACCATGCTCGCTAGGTTGTCCACTCGCGTGCGTGTTTAAGCATGAAGTTGGATTGCTCTTTTGGATCGACCTCAAGCCCATATCCACAGGAAAGCAGGGACATGTGGTATCGGTCCAAAGAAAGAATGCCGCCTCTGCCGGCACAACCGGCGTTTCCTAATCAGAAGCTACCCTTGACTTCTGGGCGGTGGTTGGGGATGAGGAAGACGCTCGGCACCATCATCGCCACCAGCGCGACTCGTTGCACGACGTTAGAAGTCATGGCGGTCCTGCCAAACATGATGTGGGCCTTTCCGGATCAAGGAGTCCCAACGGCAAGGACAGGCGCCGCGATTCGCTCGAGATAACGACCGAAAACGCAATATCCCCAAGCACCGTCACGCCATAAATCTTTGCGTTGATGTCGTTCTGCGTAAATAGAACTATTCACGTTCAACGAGCGTGAATGCGCAATACAACACTATATATCCAGCAATTGCTTAAGGGTAAATACGTAGTTAGCCACAATGAAATTGCGAGCGAAATCCGGCGCCGCCTACATTAATGCCTGTCTGACAAGTCCGCCATTCTGACCAGTTTGCTCCAACGCCATCATGCGGCTCCTCACATAACCTTTCGGTCGCAAGAGGGCTAAAGAACAGGGCGGCGCCTCTGCACCGCCCGTTCCCCATCGGACGACGCTCTCGCTGGGGTGAAGTGCGTTTGGGGCGTCATCGTCTGTCCCATTATCAAACCACGATCTGTGGTCGCTGGCTTGGGTAAAAGTACGGTGTCTATTTATCGGTCAGCACCAGGGACTCCAGAAACTGATCGGAAGCTGCGCTGACTTCCCAGGAGGAGGTTTGTACTATCGGTAGTGTCGGCAGTGGATCCGAAGCGGCAATCGTCGATACCCATAGCACGTTAACCTAAGCAGCTCGCGGACGCCGTGCGAGCGGCGACGACAGGTCGCCGGGAGTGTAAGTCGTGTGCGCACCTACACCGAAAGACGGACTGATTGACGTATAGACACGTCATTTGCCACGGCGGAGGATCAGGGTGGTTGTTAGTTTGAGATAGCGTGACAGGTCACGCCGTTGACGAAGAATCAATCCCTCAGCTCAGTCTGAAGAGGTCACCAATGACGATTCTACGTGGCGTGTTCGGCCCCTACACCTACGAAGGCTCGTACACCACAACCAAAACTTCTGCAGTATGGCGCGCAGTGCTATGGCGAGACGGGAAATTTCAGGGGGAAATTGGCGGCGAACTACTAGAGGCCTCGCACGTTGAAGTCCTCGATAGCGCGTTCATCCATGCCTTGGTGCAGAGTCGCATTGCACCCTTACTCTCGCCAAAGCAGTGAAGGTCCGCTATCGCCCGTGACTTCAACCGGTGACCACGAAGGTGCCGGGGGGCCCTTTCGATCCGCTGCCGATTGCGCTTAGCAGTAGCGGCCCCGGTTTGTCCCGCAGAAGTTGTTTTAAGACTACCTAATGATCTAGCGCTCCTTCGTGGTGTTTGTCCTCTGTTGAGCGGCGACGAGGTGTTCAGCCTTGCCGGAGCCTATTTCAACCTGATCGAAGTCCGCAATCCAAGATTCCAATGTGCGAGGCCTCCAGCAATTCGTGGCCACCTTGCCCTCTGAATCTCTCGCCTCGCCAGATTGGTGGGCGCGGCACCGCGAAATACGAGTTGATGTATAGCAGCCTTCGTAAGTGCAGGGGCCGAACACGCCACTCAAGGAACGAAGCGTACGTTTGGAAATCTACCTAGCGTCGCCTGCGTATTTCTGCTGACACCGCCGCGGCTTCGAATGCGTACGCACCGGATCGCATCGAGATTTTCGCGCACGCCAAGGTCCCGGCTTCACATCAGGACAAGGAACTTACGCTCAAGATTCGGGGCTAAGCGGGCGTGGGCCCGCATGTTGGGAGCGGACATGAAGCACCAATCGAGAATCTGGAATGGCCTGATAATGGGGCTTGTAATCAGCGTCATGGTGTGGCCCCTAGGGGCCGTCGAAATCATCACCAAGCAGGACATCATCAATAACGTGGTCAAGACGAACCAACTGGTTAAGGTTGCCGACAACGCGATTTTCTTGCTCGACACATCGTCATCAACTAACAGCGACTTCGGCGATACGGACAAGCCGGTGGTCCAGGTCATGAAAAACGAGCTCAAGAGCAGGAATGCCTACCTTCCTGATCTTGGCTACGAGATGGGCATCTACATCTATACCGACTGGCAGGAGCTTTATCCCGTGCAGCTGTACAACCGCGAGAAGGTTGATGCGGCGTTGAACAAAATTCCGGATCGCGGCCGTGGCATCACGCCCCTCAACACAGGCCTGAAGAAACTCGAGGGTGTCCTCAAGCCATTAAAGGGCAGAACCGCAGTGTTTGTATTCTGGGATGGTGACTACACCGGCGATAACCCCGCCGACACCGCCAGGAGGCTGGCCAAGGAATACGACGTCTGCTTCTACGTGATAAGCAGCGCTAGGCCGTCAAGGGAAGCCACTCTCACGCAGGATGTCGCCAGCCTCAACGCCTGCTCGCGGGTCATCCCGCTGGCCAGCTTCTTCAACCAGCCCAACTTCATGAGCGGAGCACTGTTCGATGTGAAGGCTACCGAACATGTCGTCACGACCACCGATACCAAGATCGTCGGTGCCAAGGTCGACAACATCAATTTCGCCTTTAATGAAACCGAGCTTGCGGCCAAGGACAAGGCTGAGCTGGATAAGCTGGCGCAGTTCATGAACGACAGGCCCAAGTCATACGTCGTGATCGCCGGGTATACCGACAATGTTGGGACCAGGGATCACAACGAGGGCCTGTCTCGCGGCCGCGCCGAGATGGTCGCGCGCTACCTGAAGGAAAAGCACAGCATCGGCGATAGCAGAATGGTGCTGTTCTGGTACGGGCCCAACAACCCACTCGTGCCCAACGACACCCCTGCAAACCAAGCTAAGAACCGCCGCGTTGAAGTGAACGTGGGGCTTGGGGAAGGATAGTCCTGGCATAGCCTCCGGTTTGCTTTCTATTAGAAAGGCTCGCGTGGAGATCATCCGCGCGAGCTTTTTCGTAGCCGGGGCCGTCGAACCATACTTCGGTCGCAGCCAGAACCGGACCACCCGCGACGCTGGAAAGGAGCGCAGGCGGATTTCGTTGCTTGAACATCTGCCCCAGGCCATGCCCAAACGCACCATGCCGCATAAGTTCACTGGTCCCGCGATCATTGGTGGAGTTGGGCACCGTCAGCACGCAGATAACCGGTGCAAATGCGCCACCGCATCCATCTTCCCACGTCTTCGCCGATGCCTAATCGTTATGGCCCACGATGCCCAAGCCGGCGTGAAGCTTCCATGCATCGGACTTTGCTGCAGTGGTGCAGGAATGTCTCCTCTAAGCCGGGAGCTGACGCCACTAACTCCTCACTGGTCACTCGGTCCGGGAGGCAACCCTATAGCCAAAACACAATGGTGACTGACATGCAGTCATCCCGGCGTTTCGCCGGCAATCCTGCTCCGTCGGCAACCCTTCCACAAAGACCTCGACCGGCGGGCTGTACGTTTCGAGAGATGGCCATTCCCCCAGCTATCTCAGGTTTGTGTGAGCCCTTCGGTGACGCCTTGACTGGCCTACGCCTCCGCGCGAAGCTCTCCGCCGACGTGGAATGTTGGCACGCAAAAGGGGACGTCGTCATGTCGCAGTTCCGAGTCACGTTTGATGGTGCGGATTGCCTTGTTTCCATCACTGATATCCCAGATGGTGTGAGCTGGCGCGCACGCATCATGCGTAACGGCTGCATTAGTCGCGAAGTAACGGGAGTCTGTCCGGACACGGGTTCTCCGCGCTCTGAAATCCCGCCGCGTGTCGAGCAAGAGGTGCGCGAGGCTGTGGCGTGGTTGGACGGACGGCGAACAACGCGCCCGAAGTAGATCCGCGTCGCTGTGACAGCCATCTATTCAACCGTCTGGATGAGGATTTGACGCATGATTACTCACCAGCTAACCGATAGTGCAAAGAGAGCTCTTCGCCTTTTTGCCGACAGGGCGGCGGAGCGGTTGGGAAATCCGATAGTCCCGACAGAGGATCTCGCCGCCGTTACTGCGGCTGGCCTGCTTGTCGAGGTCCTCGGAGGATGGAAGGCCACCGAAGCGAGTTGTGCGCTCGGCTTGAGTTACGACTGACGGACGGGCGGGCCGCGGACGCGCTGCACAAACTTTGGTCCCCTTTCGGCTCGCGCCGGCCTAGGCGATGCCACTCTACGTATTTGATTTTAAACATAAATACAGACTATGTGCTCACATCTGAGCCAAAGTTTGTGCCAGTAGATACCCATGCGCACAAACTTTGGCTCACAAAACCGCACAGACTTTGCGGTTCAGAACACGAAGCCGGTCGCCCAGGCGCGCTTCTGTCAGCGCCCGATGCTCGTCGCGGTCGGCTCCACTCCTCGCCAACCTATTTGAACAGGGCCATGAGTGCCTTCGCGCCGGCCGTCGAAGAGGCAGGGTTCTGACCGGTGACGAGGCGACCGTCGGTGACGGCGAACACTTCCCAGTTGGCCTTCTTCTCGAAAGTGGCGCCGAGCTTCAACAGCTCGTCTTCGACCAGGAAGGGAACGACGTGGGTGAGCTGGACTTCTTCTTCTTCGCCGTTGGTGAAGCCAGTGACGTGCTTGCCCTTCACCAGTGGCTCGCCCTTGTGTTTGACGTGCCTCAACACGCCGGGAGCGTGGCATACAAAGGCAATGGGTTTGCCGCTGTCGTAAAACGATTCGATCAACTTGATCGAGACCGGATCTTCGGCGAGATCCCACATGGGACCGTGGCCACCCGGATAGAACACGGTGTCGAAGTCCTTCGAAGACACGGAGTCGAGGCGTGCGGTGTTGGACAAGACCTTCTGTGCCACCTTGTCTTCCTTGAAACGGGTCTGCGCAGGAGTCTGATTGCTCGGGTCATCGCTCTTGGGATCGATGGGTGGCTGCCCGCCCTTGGGTGATACGACCGTCACCGATACGCCGGCATCGGTAAAAACGTAATACGGCGCCGCAAATTCTTCGAGCCAGAAGCCGGTCTTCCTTCCCGTGTTTCCGAGTATGTCGTGTGAGGTGAGTACCATCAGTATCTTCATGCCGTAACCCCTCGTTAGATGCGACCAGGACCTGTCATCTCGCCCGATGGAATGCCTCCCGCTTCAGGCGACCACGCTCGATGGATCGATGGTTCGGTTCTCTGTCCGCGAAGATTGCCCCGGCTTTGCAAAGGGGTCTATCAAGCTTTGGTATCAGTTTTCCGCCACCGGACTTCTCAACCCTTGCATCGCAAGATCTGACATGCGTGCCACGTGCGCACGCCCAAGCGTCCTGATGGATGGATCGACGTGATGGCAAGAACGTCGCCAGCAGGTGCATGAGACTCAGCGCTGAAAACACGATGCTGTCGCCGTGTACCCTATCGACGCTTTCGCACCTTTCCCCATCCCCGCCTGAAGCACTGTTACCTATGAGAAAACCTTCCGCCCCCCTCGATTCCGAGCACGGCGCAGCCGTCTACTCAGATCGCGTATTGAAGATTTATGACCGCTGGGTCCTGGGCTTCTCGAACAACTATGCGTGGAAGTGTCCAACGGACGCCGTGCTGTTGCCTTTTTTCCAGCAACACCTGAGCTCCAACCATCTCGATGTGGGCGTCGGTTCGGGCTACTACCTGGCGCATAGCGCGGACAAGCCCGGGCAGAAAGTCACCTTGCTGGATCTCAATGACAACAGCTTGAAGGCTGCAGCGTCGCGCATCGCGAACTTGCAGCCAACGCTGGTGCGCGATGACGTATTGCAGCCCAGCGGTGCGCTCGGCGACAGGACGTTCGATTCGATTTCCCTGTTCTATCTCCTGCATTGCCTGCCGGGCACGATGACCGACAAGGCGCGCAAGGTGTTTTCCACGCTTGGTACTCACCTGACCCCGGGCGGCGAGCTGTATGGCGCGACCATCCTCGGCGATGAGGCCAACCACAACTGGCTGGGGCGCCGCCTCATGGGGCTTTACAACCGCAAGGGCATCTTTGGAAACCGCCACGACACGCTGGCAAGTTTGCAGTCGGCACTCAGCGAATATTTCGCCAAGGTCACTGTATGGCAGGTTGGAAAGGTGGCGCTGTTCAGGGCTGAGATGCCGCTGACTTAAAAGGGGAGCACGCCAATCCGTGCTCCGGCAGGGCCCCATGGGCTAGCGCGAGACCGCTTCCACGGCGGCGCGTACCCAACGGCGGCGCAAGTCGGTGACTCGCGACAACCAGCTCTTGCGCATCACATGCAGCTCTTCGATCGATGGCGCGTGTCGATACGCGCCTCGTCGAAAAGGTCGGAAGAAATATCCGAATCGCGTGACGGCGCCGAGGATCATCGTCCGGCGCCGCGTTTGAGCCGGCGCGCCGCTTCCATCGCTGCGGCAAGCTGCTGCCGCTGCGACAGCACCGGTGAGAGCTGCCTGTAGGGTTCACCAAACACGTGATCGAACAGATCACCGACGGACTGGATGAGCTTAGCTAGCCGAGTGGGTCGGGAGGTAAAGCGAAAATGGCCAGCCATGATAGTCACCTTGAGTTTTGACGCTGCGCCCCGGTGGACGCGAATCCCTGTCGATGGGTCGACAGGTGTTGTGGCGGGGCGCTGCCCCACCACAACCCGTACTGGTTAGTGCTTGGTGGGCACGTTCACGGTATCAATCGCGTGGATGATGCCATTGCTCGAGGTGATGTCTGCCTTGGTGATGGTGGCTGCGCCAATGCGGAGCTTGTCGCCATCCTTGGTGACCGTCGCGGTCTGACCCTGCATCATCTTCGGTGTGGTGAGCTTCTCGACGTCCGCGGCCGAAGCGCGGCCCGGCAGCACGTGATACTTCAGCACCGAGATCAATTCGGCCTTGTTTTCCGGCTTGAGCCAATTGGACAGCACATCCTTGGGCAGCTTCTCGAATGCCTCATCCGTCGGCGCAAAGACCGTGTACGGGCCGGTGCCCTTCAACACGTTGGTGAGTTCTGCCGCTTCAAGCGCCTTGCCAAGGGTATGGAAGCTGCCGTTGGCAGCCGCTGTTTCGACGAGGTTCTTGCTGCTAACGCGAGACACGTTGGAATCGTTGGTGGACATGAGTATTTGCCTTTAGTGAAGATCCGAAATGCGGATCCAGAGCGGACGTAGCCGCAACTCCGATACAGATCGGAGAAATACTCAGATGGCGTTAGGGAGAGGACCGCGAGGCTGAGACGCCTGCCAAGGAGGAGACTTTCTATCCTGGCGCCCATGCAGCATGCACGTGTGGTTGTTACGTAAGGGTGATGTGGCAACTGTTCGTCGTCATGCCACGTGGGCGGTTCACTTGACGTTGGTCAACGGGATCGTTGCAGCCACTCGAGCGCACGTCGCAGCCATGCGTTCGCCTGGTTCGGATTCCACACCAGGGTCGCCACGCTTTGCGGCGGCATGGTGTAGTCGAAACGGGTCTGGCCTTCCGCCACGGAGACGTTGCGTGGGTCCACGCTGCTGTTCACCATCACCAGTACGATCGAGCCATCGCTGGGATTGAGGAAGGCCACGTTGTCCAGACCCTTCTCGGTAGCGGTGGAGTTGATCCGCAGCGCACCGGGCAGCACGAATCGACTGAAGTGCGCCAACGCGTAGTATTCATCGTTGCGGCTCACCTCACCCGTGGCCGAGTCGATCGTCACCACGCCCTTGCAGGCGTCGCAGCCGCCAAAGTGCGGGCCATGTTTCTCATCGAGAACCAGGTTCCAATAGATGACGCCGCGCGCCCACTGCCGGATGCCTGCAATCAACAGGTCGCGCGAGAACCACAGCAATTCGCCCTTGACGCTGGAGGCCCAGTCGCCACCGGAACACTCGGTGATATAGGCGTCCTTGTCGGGGAAGGCACGATGCACGCGGCCCTGCGCATAAGGGCTGCCTTCGTAGCAATGCCAGGCAACGCCGTCGATGTAGCGTGCCGCCTCGGCGTCGCCCAGGACGGCCAGGGGCTGCTCGGGCGCATTCCAGTTGTGGTCCCATTCCAGGATGCGCGTGTTGGATTTGCGGCTTGCCAGCTTGGGACCCAGGTACTGCGCGACGATGCGTGCCCGCGTGGCCGCCGGCATCTGCATGCCCGGATAAGTGATCGGTATGAAGCCGGGCTCGTTCTGCACGGTCAGGGCGAAAATGGGGATGCCGTAACCGCTATAGGTATCGAGGTACTTGAGCAGATAGTCCGCGTATGTCTCCTCGTACTGCTCCAGCAACTCGCCACCAATCAGGTTCTCGCTGGTCTTCATCCAGGCCGGTGCGCTCCATGGCGTGGCCACGATCTGCAAGTCCGGATGGATGGAAAGCACTTCGAGCACGCTCGGAATCACGTCGCGCAAATTGCTCGTGATATTGAAATGCTCCAATGTCGGATCGGTCTGCCCGAACGGCACATCGTCCAGCGTGTAAGGCTTGAGCGAGAAATCCGACGCGCCGATGGTCAGGCGCATCATGTTGAAGTTGAGGTTGGGCGGCGGACCGTACAGCTCGTGCAACAGCGCACTGCGCTGCGTATCGCTGAGATCGTTCTGCAGCAGCCACGCCGACGAGTCGGTCATCGCGGCGCCGAAGCCGACCATGCTTTGGTAGGTGGTCTGCACGTCGATCACCACATCGGCAGGCGCCGAGCCGCGGGCGCGCATCGCAAGGTCGGGTTGTCGGGCCAGCTTCAGGCGACGGTCGGCCGTGCTCAACCATAGCTCGACCGCGGGCAGCAGCGACGGCGTCGCAGGTGCAATGTGGGCGCCGACCACCGGACGCTCCAAGCGCGGCGCATAAAGGGCGGTCAGGGTCAGCAGGGCAATCAAGCCGACCGGGACAAGCGTGGCCCACCTGGATTCGGATCGATGCTCATCCATGGCGCACACAAAACCCTACGCTCGCGCTGCAGTTCAGTTGGATCACGAAACTCCCGGGTCTGCGCATCAACACAAGATCCTGGCCGATCACGGCGACAGGATCGGATTCATTGCGCCAAAACCCCGGCATGAACCCGATGCCATGCGCGCAGCATAGCGAACCTGCGCCGTCTTGACTGTGGCCGAGCGCATTGAATGGCCGCATCGGCCTGCGCGGATGGATCAGCTGGCAAAGCCAGCAAGCTCGTGCGAAGCATCTTCGCGGGATGCCCGTCGCGTCTTTTATCCATAGCCTCTCAACGCATCGCCACGCTCTGTTGGCACGCGTTCATCGCCGCGCTCCGCTACGACGCTCAGGGCCGTGCGCGGCCTTTTTTTCATGAATCGCGGGTAAGTGTCACGGACGGTTTCACGCAGCCTTTGACTGGGACATGCGCGCGCCGGCGGCACGATGCGCCGCCAACAGCAAAGGAGTTCATCATGATCAAGCGCATGCTTCCCTTAGTGATTGGACTGGCTGTTTCCAGTATGGCGTCCGCGCAGACCATGCCCGCCGCGGCGCAGTCCACTACCAGTGCCACCACCCAGACGACCCAGACCACCACCGTCACGACCTGGAGCAACCAGCCTCCGACCGGTGCGTTGACCGAAGAGGCGATCAAGTCCTCCATCGCCAACGCTGGCTACAAGGAGGTCAAGGGCCTGGAGTTCAAGGACGGCGTGTGGCGCAGCGAGGCCCGCGGCGGCGACAAGAAGTGGGTCAAGCTCTCCGTCGGTCCCGTCAATGGCAAGGTCTACCCGGCCGATGCGCCGTCCAAGCTCAACGAAAACGAAGTCAATGCACAGCTGGCGACGGCAGGCTTCCAGAACGTCAAGCACGTGAAGTTCGCCGAAGGGCTGTGGAGCGCCGACGCCAAGAGCAAGCGGGGCACCGACGTGAATCTCCTGGTCGATCCCACCGATGGCAGCGTGGTGGCCCGCTCGCGCGATTGATGCGTCGTCACCCGTGCGGTAAACAATGGAACCCGGCGCCGCCATCGCGACGCCGGGTTCTGACATGCTCAGTGGGGGATTACGCCGATCGTCCGCAACCAGACCTGCACGAGTTTCGGCCACTCGTTGATCGGGAACTCCGGATGCTGCATGCCGAACGCATGCCCACCGTGCGCATAGATATGCATTTCAACAGGCACGTCGGCGTCCTTGAGCGCGGCGAAGTAAACGAGCGATTGCTCCACGCCATCCACCTGATCGTCTTCCGCCTGCGCCAGGAAGGTCGGCGGCGTGTCGTGAGAGACCGGCACACGGGGATTCAAGGTGTTGTGCTCGGTGGCTAGATGGCCCGGGTAAATCGCCACCGCAAAATCGGGGCGGCTGCTTTCCTTGTCGGCATCATCAACCGGCTTATACAGCTGGCGCTTGAAGTTGGTGCTCGCCTCGGCGACCAGATACCCACCTGCAGAAAAACCGAGCACGCCGATCTTGTGCGGATCGATCTGCCATTGGGCGGCATGCGAGCGCACCAGCCTCAAGGTTCGCTGGGTGTCCTGCAGCGATGGCACGGACAATTGAAAGTTGTGCGGGCGGCTGTCGGTCTGCCAGACGTAGGGAATGCTGGGCACGCGATACTTCAGCAACACGCAGGTGATGCCTTGCGAGGTGAGCCAGTCGCAGACGTCGGTACCTTCGAGTTGGATGGCCAGAATCTGGAAGCCACCGCCCGGAATCACCACGACCGCTACGCCGGTGTTGACGCCTTTGGGGGCGTACACCGTCATTGTCGGACGGGTCACGTTGGTCACCGCACCTTTCGTTTCCTTCTCGGGCCCTGGCACCGGTTGCAGGTCAGGCGCAGCGCCCGGCCAGATCGGTATTTGCGTATGTCCCGCTGACGGCTGCCATACCGACGGTTCGGCATTGGCGCTTGCGCTCGCAGCCAGCAAACACGCGGCGATCATCCACCACTTCATTGCGCTCCTCCCTGTTGGCGCTCGGCCAGTGTTGTGCGGTCGAGAGAAATCCATGGGGATTTCCCACCTTCGCGATCCTGACTGACGCATCGGCCCGGCTGCTGCTGCGCTGATGGAATTTTTCGGGCAAGCAGTTGGCCAGCGCCTGCGCGCAACGCGGCGCATGTGCTCCGTCAGCAGGATTGGGCCGCAACGACCGCATCGCCACGACGATCCATCGCCACGGAAACGGACCACAGCAACAAGCCGCCCAGCGCCAGTCCGCTGCCGACCCAGCCAGGCGAGGTCCAGCCATAGCCGTGTGCGATGGCCAGCCCGCCCAGGAAGGGGCCGAGCGCATTGGCGGCATTGAAGGCGGAATGATTGAGCGATGCGGCGAGGCCTTGGGCGTCGCCGGCCACGTCCATCAACCGGGTCTGCAGCACCGTGCCAAGCGCACCGCCGATGCCGATCAGGAAAACCGTGGCACCGAGCGCCCACACATGGCCCGCGGCGAACGGGAAACAGGCGAGGATCAGCGCACTCCACAGCAGCAGGCCGCCGGCGGTGCGCATCAACGCGCGATCGGCAAAGGCCGGCACGATCATATTGCCCAGCGTCATGCCGATGCCGAATACGCCCATCACCCAGGGCACGCTTTCGAGCGGCATATGGGTCACGTGCAGCAGGATGTCGGCCAGATAGGTGTACACGGCAAACATGCCGCCAAAACCGATCGCACCGATGCCCAGCGTCAGCCACACCTGCGAGCGCCTGAGCGCGCCCAGTTCACGCAACGGGCTGGCGTTGGCGTCGGCCGGCGTGTTCGGTGCGAAGGCCAACACGGCGCTCATGGTCGCCACGCCCAACAGGGCTACCAGCGCAAAACTCCAGCGCCATCCCACGGCCTCGCCAAGCCAGCTGGCCAGCGGCACGCCCACCACGGTGGCGCAGGTGAGGCCCAGAAACATCTGCCCCACGGCGCGCGTGCGTCGATTGGCAGGCACCAGCGAGCTGGCCACCAGCGCGCCCACGCCAAAGTAAGCGCCGTGCGGCAGGCCGCTGAGAAAACGGAACAGCAGCATCCAGTGATAACTGGGCGAGAGTCCGGTCAAACCGTTGAACACGGTGAACATTGCCATCAGCATCACCAGCAGACGGCGACGCGGCATGCGCGCACCCAGCACGGTGATCACCGGCGCACCGACCACCACGCCCAAGGCATAGGCGCTGATCGCGTGGCCCGCTGTCGGCGCATCGATGCCCAGCCCCTGCGCGAACAACGGCAGCATGCTCATCGTGGCGAATTCGGTGGTGCCGATGGCAAAGCCACCGACCGCAAGCGCAAGGATGACCAGTCCAACGTGGGGAACGCGAACAGGCGGCGCGCCCGGAGCCAGGGCGGGGGAAGAGGCGGACATGGGGACAACTCGGGCCGTGGGGCAGCGCAGTGGTGCGCTGCAGCACGAAAGAGTAGCGGCTATGCCTCCGGGTTGCCAGCCTGGAAGGTTGGGAGTTTCGACATGCCGCTGCTGAACGCCGCTGGTCGCCGTTCTATGCTTCGGCCACGGCCAAACGGGGGAGAGGCATGGGGATGCTGCGGTTGTGCTGCATGGGGATCGGCATGTTGCTCGCAGGCCAGGCCTGGGCTGACGACTGCCATTTGAGCGACTACGGCAGCCTGCCAGTAGCCATGGTCGGCAGTCGTGCCACCACCATGGTGAAGATCAATGGCACCGATACGCGCTTCATGCTCGACACCGGGGCATTCTTCAACTTCATGTCGACTGCCAACGCCGCATCGCTGGGGCTCAAGCTGGAACCCGCACCTTTTGGCTATCGCATGGGTGGCGTAGGAGGCCAGACGAGTATCCAGCAGGCCCACGTCAAGGAGTTCGGCATCCTTGGCACCACGCTCAAGAACGTGGACTTCATCGTGGGCGGGACCGACATAGGCGATGGATTGCTCGGCGCCAACCTGCTCGATTTCGCCGATCTGGAGATCGATCTCGCCCACGGCAAGGTGACGCTGTTCAAGGCGGAGCACTGCGAGAAGAGCTCGCTCGCGTACTGGGTGAAGGACGGCAACTACAACGTCGTGGATCTGGAGCCAGCTGACCGGGAGTACGACCGGCGCACTTTTGTCACGGTCATCATCAATGGCAGAAAGGTGCGGGCGGTGCTCGATTCAGGCGCCGCAGCCACCGTGCTGAGTCGCGATGCGGCCAAGCGCGCGGGCATCGATGTGAAAGCCCTGGGCCTCCAGGCCGGCACCAGCACCTTCGGCATCGGCGCCAAACCGGTCAGGACATGGACCGCGAACATCGATACGTTTTCGGTGGGGTCCGAAACGATCCAGCACAGCCAGATGATGGTGCTCGACGGGAATTTTGGCGACCAGACGGAGATGCTGCTGGGCGTGGATTTCCTGCTCGCCCATCACATGTTCATTGCCAACAGCAAGAAGAAGGCCTATTTCACCTATAACGGTGGGCGCGTCTTCAGCTTCGCAACCGCGGCGGACGACGAAACCAAACCCGCTGGCACGATGACCCAAGACAATGGCACGGCATCCCAGAGCGCCAGCGACCATGCCCTGCTGGGCCAGGCGCACCTGTCCCGCGGCGAAGCGAAGGCTGCCGTGGCCGAGCTGGATCAAGCAATCCGCATGGCGCCCGATCAATCGGCTTACTACACCGCCCGTGCGCGAGCCCATATGGCGGACAAGCAGCCTGGGGCAGCGCTCGCTGACCTGGACAAGGCGCTGAGCCTGGATCCAAAAAATCTCGATGCCTTGCAGATGCGCGCCGAACATCGCTACGCCAACAACGACCTGGCTGGAGCTGCCACTGATGCAGCGGCGGCTGGCGCGCTGGCGCCGGCTGGATCTGCCCGGGCACGTTCCATTGCCGCCTTGTACATCAGGCTCGACCAGCCCGCCGCGGCCTTGCCCTTGCTCGACGATTGGATCCGTCTGCATGACAACGACGCCATGCTGGGCTCCGTACTCAACGAGCGCTGTTGGGCGCGCGCGCTCAGCAATCAGGTGCTGGACGATGCCTTGAAGGATTGCCGCAAAGCCATCAAGCGCGACGGCGCCGATCCGGCTTATCTCGACAGTCTGGGCCTGGTCCAACTGCGCCTGGGACATTATCCCGAGTCCATCAAGGCTTATGAGCAAGCCGTTGCATTGGGCCCGGGTTCCGCGTGGTCGCGCTACGGACTTGGCCTGGCGAAAGTCCGCAGTGGTCAACCGGATGCAGGCAACGCCGACCTGGTTGCCGCGCGCGCGCTTGATCCGCAAATCGAACGACATGCCAGCAAGTTCGGTTTGACCGTACCGCAACCGTAGGAACGCGCACGTGACCAACGCCCTTCCCACCTGGATCCGCATCGCCCGCACGCGTGCGTCGGTGTTGATCCAACCGCTGGTGGAAGCGGTGGTGACCATGTTTGCCGTATTGGCCACGTTACTGTGCACACTGGGTATCGCACCCGGCAGCGGGCCGGCCGTGCTCGCGGTGGTGTTGAGCCTGTCGTTGTCGCGCAGTCATCTGGATCGCGACCTGCGCGGTCGGCTGGAAGCAGCAGTGGTCCTGCCGCTGGTGGGCCTGGTGGCGATCGGCGTGGGCATGCTGCTGCGGCAGACGCCATGGGTGGGTGCGCTGACCTTTGTCGCCGGCATGTTCCTGTCGATCTGGTTGCGCAACTTCGGCCCGATGGCACGCCGCGCGGGGCACTTGATCGCCCTGCCGTTTGTCACCTTGCTGACCGTGCCCCATGTGCACGCTGCCCATAGCGGCGCGCTCCCTGTCCTGCTGGTGCCGATCGTGGTGGCCTTGTTGGCGCTCTTCTGGGTCACGCTGTTCCATCTGCTGGGGCGTCGGTTGGGCCTGCTGCCGCCGATCACGGCACCGTCGCATGCGCACGCGACGCCGACGCAGGAACGCGGGCTGCGTCCCACCGCCAGCACGCGTATGGCCATCCAGATGGCAGTGGCCCTGACGCTTTCGTTTGTGGTCGGCTACCTGTGCTTTGCCGAACGCTGGGCTTGGATCGTACTCACGGCGTTCATCGTTCATAGCGGCAATCGCGGGCGGCTGGATGTGGCTTACAAGAGCGGCCTGCGCGTCCTGGGCGCGGCCGCAGGCACCGTGCTCGCGATGTCGCTGAGCTTTCATGCACAGGCGAACCCGGGCACCACCGGCGTGTGGATCCTGGCGGCGTTGTTCTTCGGTGTATGGCTGCGTCCGCTCGGTTATGCGTGGTGGGCGTTGTTCGTCACGCTGGCATTGGCGCTGCTGCAGGGCTTCGAGCCCCAGCCGCCGGGCATGCTGTTGTGGCAGCGACTTGAGGAGATCGTCATCGGCGCCGTGATCGGCCTGGCTTCGGCGTGGCTTGTGTTGCCGGTGCGTTCTACCGATGTATTGCGCCGCCGACTGGCGGACGCGCTTGCGGCGATGGCCGAGGCCACCGATCCGGCGACGCCCGAACGCAGCCCCGCACGCGTGGCCAAGGCGCTGGATGAACTGGCCGACATGGCCGCACCATTTCGCGCCGCGCGGCGATTCACCCAAGGCTTTCATGGCATCCAGCCTGCCGATTGGGTGGATACGCTGCTGGCCTGCCGCGCACCGGCCATCGAGGTGATTGCGCGAGGCGAAACCCCGGGCCGGCTGCGTCAGGCCATCGGCGCCGCACGCAAGTCGTTGCGCGAACCCGACACGCTGTTGCCGGCGCTGCAGCAGTTGCGCCAGACGCTGGCGGGCTGATCAATCGCCCGCAGGCAGGTTCTGTACGCGCGACAGCACGGATACACCGTGCTCATCGAACGCTTCCACCGCCACCACGTAGTTCACGCCCTTGTTCAACGAATGCAGCACAAGTCGGGTGGGCTGGTCGGCGAAGCGCTGATAGGTCGAATGCAGGCGATCGGCCGCCAGCCCCCAGCGGACGTTGTAGCCCACGGCGCCAGGCACGGGCGCCCAGACGATCTGGGCATCGCGCGTGTCGCTCGAGCGCCTGGCCGATAGCAGCGTGGGTGCCGCGGGCAGCGCGCCAGTGGCGTTGCCGAATACGCGTAGATCGGCAATGGCCAGCGTGTGTGCGCCGACATGTCGGTGGTTATAGCGAACATAGCGAACAAGAGCCGCCTGATCGAGTTCGATATACGCGTTGGCGCGATCGCGCGTTTCATGGGAGAGATCGGCCAGCGTGCTCCAATGCGTGCCGTCGCGCGATCCCTCCAGCACGAACTGCGTGACGATGTCGGGCGCATCGCCGTAGCGACCTGATTGGTAGTCGGCAAAATTCACCTGCACGGCGCGTACCGTGCGCTCGCCACCCAGATCCACCGTCAGCGTCTGGCCCGCCGTGTTGCTCGCGGCAAGCCAGAACGTGCGTGGATTCTCATCCGTCGCTGCCGAGGCAGGATGCCCGGGCTGGGACGACGATGCAGTGGCCTTCTTGCGATAGGACAGCAGCATCCATCCGGTGAAGGTGTCTTCGCCGTCCTGCAGGGCATGGTCAGGCATGCGATGCGGAAAATCACCGAAGCGCGTATCGATCCACATTTGGCCGTCTGTATGAAAACCGGCCGGGTACAGGCCGATGCGTCGCTCGAAGGTCCAGTTGGACCCTATCCACGACGTGCCGCTATTCCACACATTGCCGTGGGCATCCTCGAAGGTTGAGCCGTGGCCCACGCCGGTGACGAAACCGCCGGGCTTCTCGCCGACGGGGTTGTAAGGCGCATAACGGAACGGGCCGAGCGGCGCATCGCTCACCACCACGCCCGTGCCGTAGACATTGAACTCGGTACCCGGCGCTGCGTATTGCAGGTAGTAGCGGTCACCGTGTCGATTCATCCAGGCGCCCTCGAGAAACGGCTTGGTCGTTTCGTCGGTGTGGTCCTGGCCGAACCGTTCCCAGCCGTGCTGGGCCGGGTCCAGTTGAAGCAGCGGCTGCGGTCGGGTGACGAAGGCAAGCCGCTTGCCCTCGCCCTGGTCGATGTCGGCAAATCGGAGGTCGAGCCGGGCGCCGTAGAGCGGGTGGACGTTGGACGAATCCCAGTACAGATAGACCTTGCCGTCGCGGTCCTGGAACAGCGCCGGATCCCAGGGACCAGGCGGCAGCTCGTCCGGTTTCATGGTCGCTTCGCCCACGCTGGAGACTGCGCCTGGCACAGGCGGCAGCAGCCGGGTCCAGAAGGTCCAATGGCCATGCGCGGGGTCGGTGGATACGAGCAGCGGTCGCGGTTCAGTGGCGGACTGCATGAGGAACAGGCGGCCATCGGCGACCAGGGTCGCCGGCGCCACCTCGCTGTCGAACGGCCAGTGATCGGGCTTCACGAAATCCCAGTGCAGCAGATCGGTGGAGTGCCAGTAGCCGTCGGCGAGCGTCATGAACAGGTAGTAGGCGTCGCCGTAGCGCACCATCGCCGGGTCGGCGCCGGTGCGATAGGAAATACCCTCGTTCATCTGCTCGAAGTTGTAGCGGTAGTCGATGTCGATGGGGTTGGCCCAGGTCTGCGGGGCCGCCGGTGCAGCGGAAGCGGCGGTGGCGACCAGCCATGCCATGCAGCAAAGCATGACTCGCCGCAGAGGGGCAAAAGCCTTTGATATAGGGTCTGACATCGGATGCATGCTCATGCTGCAGCGCAGCGGCGCCGGATTCTGTGAACTTCCCTTATTGATCAGGTGACCCGGTCTGTAAGAGACTCCGTCACCATCGCCGTAAACGTTTACATCGTAGCCGCCCGATCACGGCCGGCCAACCCACTCCCCGTTGATCGAAGGACTCGTCATGACTACCCCGTCGCCGCTCCGCCGCCTTGCCCTGCGCACTTGCGCCGCGGCCTGCCTCGCCCTGCTTGGCTCAGTGCATGCGGCGCCCGCCGGTAGCGACGCCGTGCAACTGCAGGTCGACGCGACGGCCAAGGGCACGCCGCTGCCCCACTTCTGGGAAAACATGTTCGGCTCCGGCCGCGCCGTGCTCGCGCTGCGCGATGACTACCGCAAGGATCTGGAAGCGGTGAAGGGCGCCACCGGCTTCAGCTATATCCGCTTCCACGGCATCTTCGACCGCGACATGGGCGTGGCCTATCGCGATCCGCAGGGCAAGCTGCAATTCAATTTCAGCTACGTGGACCAGGTCTATGACGGCCTGCTCGCGCGCGGCGTGAAGCCGTTCGTGGAGCTGGGCTTCATGCCGCCGGAAATGAGCACCGATCCGGCCAGCCATCACGACTTCTGGTATCACCCCAACGTGATGCCGCCGAAGGATCCGGCCGAGTGGGACGCGCTGGTGCGCGCCTTCCTGCAGCACGAGATCGCGCGCTACGGCATCGAGGAAGTCTCCAGCTGGTACTTCGAGGTGTGGAACGAGCCGAACCTCGCGTTCTGGGGCGGCAAGCCCGAACAATCCACCTATTACGACCTGTATGACCGTTCGGCCCGCGTGGTGAAGTCGGTCGACAAGCGCTTGCGTGTGGGCGGCCCTGCCACCGCACAGGCCGCATGGCTGCCGGACTTCCTCAAGCATGTGAAGCAGAGCGGCGCGCCGATCGATTTCGTCAGCACACATGTGTACGGCGATGACACCGCCGACAACGTGTTCAAGACCAAGGAAAACATTCCGCGTCGCGACATGGTGTGCCGTGCGGTGGACAAGTCGCACCAGGAAATCGTCGCCTCGCCGTTCCCGAAGCTGCCGCTGATCTACAGCGAATACAACGCCTCGTACGCCAACCTGCCCAACGTCACCGACACGGTCTACATGGGCCCGTGGATGGCCAACACCATTCGCGAATGCGCGGGCAAGGTGGAGCTGATGAGCTACTGGTCGTTCTCGGACGTGTTTGACGAACAGGGCGTGGTGAAGACCCCGTTCTACGGCGGCTTCGGCCTGATCGCCGCCGACCGCATCGAGAAGCCGGCGTTCAACGCGTTCGCCATGCTGCACAAGCTGGGCGATACCCAGCTGCCGCTGAAGACCGACAGCGCGCTGGCCACGCGCCGCGCCGACGGCACCGTGGTGCTGGCGCTGTGGAACTACACCAAGCCGCTGGGCGACACCGCCGACTACACGCCGGGCGTGCCGACTGGTGCAGCCAAGCACTTTGATGTGGACCTGAAGCATCTGGGCAGCGCCAGGCAGGCCACGGTGTGGCGCCTGGACCAGGATCACGGAAACGCGGTGGCCGCGTTCGACAAAATGGGCCGCCCGGCAACCCCGAGCCGCGATGAGATCACTCAGCTACGTGAGGCGGGCAAACTCGCCGCTCCGGAACAGGCCACCCTGCAGAACGGCCGCCTGAGCATCGATATCCCGCCGCAGGGTCTGGTGGTGGTGGAACTGCACTGACCACCAACAAGCGTGTGACGCCGCCATCCCCTCGTGGTGGCGTCACACGCTGCTTTACCTCGCTGCAGCGGGCGCAGTGACCTCTGGCATTTGCGCCCCACTCTGTACGGATCAAAGCTCGCGCTGCTATCCACCACGGATGACGGCTATGCGTTTCTGGCGCGAGTGCCTGCTCGCTATGCTCATGTTGCTCGCGGCACCCGCCGTCATCGCGCAACGTGCACCGCTGCATCAGTCATTCGACCTACGCGTGCCATGGATGCCGCAGCCGGTGGCGGTCGCCGGCAAGGTCTCGCTGGTATACGAACTGCATCTCACCAACGAGGCGCAGGAGACGTTGACCATCCAGCGCATCGACGTCCTCGACGACCAGCAACACCTCCGTGCCGAACTGACTGGCAGCGAACTCCATGCAGCCATCGGCAGGGCCGACCGGGCAAAAGGCGACGAGCGCCTGCGTGTGGCGCCGGGCATGTCGGCGGTGGCATATCTTTCCGTTCCGCTGGCCGACACCGCCGCCGTGCATCTGCGTCACCGTGTGGTTTACGTCGATCAGGCCCATCAGAACCTCACCACCGAAGGCGGCGACGTCGCGTCAGTCAGTAACGCACCACGGCAACTGGGTCCGCCATTGCGTGGCGGCCCATGGGTGGCGATCTACGATGCGCGCTGGGAGCGAGGCCATCGCCGTGTGCTTTACGCCACCGACGGCAGCGTGAAAGTGCCGGGCCGCTTCGCCATCGACTGGATCCGCGTCGGGCCGCACGGCGGTTATGCGCAGGGCAAGGGTGAGTCGCCCAAGCAGTGGTTTGGCTATGGCGCCGATGTGCTCGCCGTGACCGATGCGACCGTGGCATCGACCGGTGAAGGCGTGTCCGAGCCACCCACGCTGGCCGACGGCGCCGCGCACAAGGTGTCGCTGGAGGATGCCGCCGGCAACTACGTGGCGCTGGATCTGGGTGATGGACGCTACGCGTTCTACGAACATCTCAAGCCCGGCAGCATCCGTGTGAAAGCCGGGCAACGCGTGCGCCGTGGGGACGTCATCGGGCAACTGGGCTTCACCGGCGAGTCCACCGGTCCGCATCTGCATTTCCATGTGAGCGATGCCAATGCGCCGCTTGCCGCCGAAGGTTTGCCATACGTGCTGACATCATTCCGTGTCCTTGGCGCCTATGCCTCCATCGAGGAGTTCGCACAAGGCCGAGCATGGACGGCGGCCACGTCGCCCGCGGCCGGCAACGGATTTCCTGCGCCGCTTTCCGTAGTCGACTTCGACGTTGGTCGTTGACGCTGCACCATGCAGACATGCGGGGAACGCAGCAGGAGCGACCAAACGCGAACCTGACGAATGCCGGCGCCAAGGCCCGAAGACCGTTTAGGGCAAAAAGTGACCCGCTCTCTCGCTGGCATGCGCTCATTACGTCGCCCCCTTTCCTGGCCTTTCGTCCAGCACCGCGCTTTGCAGGCGAAACATCGTCACTGCTGCCGTTGCATTTACTGGTCCAGACCTGGTGCGAACAGGTTGGCACGCTCTGTGCTCTGGCAGTTCTCAGTCGAACTGCCAGATAGATCGCACAATGCAAAAGCTTGTTCTTTTCCTGGACACTGATCTTCGCACGCTCGAAGTGGTGCGCTGGCTCGCCGACCGTGTCAAATCGCTACCTTCCAAGTGCGCAGCACTGCCTTGGGTGCGGGCCATCCATGCCGTATTTCGCCTGGCCAAACCCATCGCCATCACGGTGGTGGCGCTGGACATCATCCTTTTGACGACCGCTTGGCTCACGCCCCGACCCGAGCATTTCAGGATTGATCCAGGCCAGCACGGCATCGCCCCGTCGGCTTACTCGCCCTGGTACAAATTCACCGATCGCGTTCAACATCGCTCGTACGCCATGCTGACGTTCGACGATGGCCCGGCCGGTGGCGGACTCGACGAGAAGTTTCTCGAAGTCTTGAACCGCCACCACGCGCACGCGATATTTTTCCTGGTCTGCAAAAACATCAACGAGCGCACGCTGCCCGTGCTGGGAGAGATGGAGCGCAGCGGGAACGTGATCGGCAACCATAGCCTCGACCATCTGCACGTCCCCAGCTTGTCCTACGCGGATGCCTGGCATCAGGTCGATGCATGCAGTTCGCGCATCGCCGACATCACCGGGCATCGGCCGAAATATTTTCGGCCGCCCTTTGGTCATTCGTCAGCCTACGCTGACCAGGCTGTCCAGGCGGCCGGCATGAAGTCGGTGTTCTGGAACGTCAATTCCAAGGACTACATGTACCACGACCCGAATAAGATCTACGAATTGAGCACGCAGAGTCCCGGCGATATGTCGATCTTTCTCATGCACGAGCGTGCCGGCACCGCCGAAGCCCTCGACAAGATCCTTACCGACCTGGAGCACCGCGGGTTCACCTTTGTACTTCCGGATGATCAGAACGCAACCGGTGTTTGAGGTTTAGCGGCAGTCAGATCACCTTGACGTAGCTTGTCGCGCTCAAAGTCCGGGCGCGAGCGGCCACGTTGTAAGCCATGGGTCGTCCGCCCGGTTGTCCCGCAGCCCCATGGCGAGCGCTTTGCCGTCGGCCGTGACGGCCACGTGGCGATCATCGGCAAAATGCATCCACGCCGGACGCGCGGCCATGCGTTGCTGCAAGGTTTCGTGGCGATCCCGGGTCTCTCGCAACCAAAGCATCAGAGCGCCCATGCGAAGACTGGCCGCCACGTCCTGTTGGCGTGCAAGGTAAAGATCAAACTCAGGGCCCGGCATGCGAGACAGCATCGTGCCTCCGCTATTGGCCACCAGGTCGAAGATGTCGAAACGTGGGCTCGCGCCCGGCATGGCAAGGTGTTCGTCTGCCAGCAGCTTTTGCGGCAGGGTGGCATCGCATACGGCGCTGTAGCGTGGCGCCAACAGGCGCTGCGTGCCTTTCACGTCCAAGCTGAGGTTGTCGTACCAGTGTTCCTGTTTTCCAAAGAGGTCCGGCGACGCCAGCAGCGAAAATTCCGACCGGATGCTGGGGCACAGATCGACATCCGCGTCGGTGACTGGCGCGAATGCCGCGGCACACGACTCAGGCATGGGTTCATCGATCGGCGATGCCGCCAGCAATTGCGCAAACAGTTGTATGGCGCCGCGCAAACGAGCGGCGAAGATCATGCTGCTGATCAGGGTATCGCTGTGCGCATGCAGGCGACGCATCGTGGCCACCTGCGTGCAGGCCGCATCCATCGCTTGCGCCTGGTGTCCGTCGAGGAAGCTTGCTGCGATCGCGGTTTGCCATAGCCCCATGGACGCGCCGAAGGACGGTGTCGATGTCACAGGACTGATGGGCTTGTCCGTCCAGACGTAGTCAAAACCGCTAAGCGCTTCGTCACGCACAAGCCGTTGCTGATGGCGGGCCAGCACCTCGCTGACGGCATCGCGATGCGCCCGCACCTTGCCCAGGCAATCGGCTTCGCGCGATTTGCACAGCACGTCGCGATCGGCTTTGGATATCCTGGGAATCGAGGGGAAATCGGACTTGGGATCGGGTAGGGGGTCGGTGCTGCCGGTTCCAGGCTTGAAATGCGACTCCCACGCGAGCACGCGCTGGCGATCCTTGGCGAAAGCCGCGTCGAGCTGGTCGGCCGGCACATCGAAGTCCACGAACCAAAGCCATGGATATGCATTGCGACCCTGCGTCGGCTTGCTATCCGCCTGCAGCGCGGCCAGCGCCTCTTTTTGCTCCGGCGTCGGCGGACGCAGCCGCCCCCATGCAAACACCGCCACCACGGCGACGACCAGTCCAGCGACCGCCCACAGCAATCCCTTCAGCGCGCGATGCATGCGTGTTCCCCTTGTGTCCCTGCACGCATTCTAGCCACAGAAAAAACGAGGGGCGCCTAAGCACCCCTCGTCTCTCAGTGATCGCGGAAACTTGCGATCAGAGCGCGTAATACATCTGGAACTCCAGCGGATGCGTGCTGGCGCGGTAACGGGTCACTTCCTGCATCTTCAGCGCGATGTACGCATCGATGAAGTCGTCGGTGAACACGCCGCCGGCCTTGAGGAAGTCGCGGTCCTTGTCGAGCGCGTTGAGCGCTTCGTCGAGGCTGGCGCAGACCTGCGGGATGTTCTTCTCTTCTTCCGGCGGCAGGTCGTACAGATCCTTGTCGGCCGGTGCGCCCGGGTCGATCTTGTTGATGATGCCGTCCAGGCCGGCCATCATCAGCGCGGTGAACACCAGGTAGCCGGAGTTCATCGGATCGGGGAAGCGCACTTCGATGCGGCGGCCCTTCGGGCTGGACACGTACGGAATGCGGCAGCTGGCCGAACGATTGCGAGCCGAGTAGGCCAGCATCACCGGCGCTTCGAAGCCCGGCACCAGGCGCTTGTAGCTGTTGGTGGTGGAGTTGGCGAACGCGTTGATGGCCTTGGCGTGCTTGAAGATGCCGCCGATGTACCACAGCGCCGTCTGCGACAGGCCGCCGTACAGGTCGCCCGCGAACATGTTGTTGCCATCCTTCGCCAGCGACTGGTGCACATGCATGCCGCTGCCGTTGTCGCCGACGATCGGCTTGGGCATGAAGGTGACGGTCTTGCCGTTCTGGTGGGCGACGTTCTTGATGACGTACTTCATCGTCATCAGTTCGTCGGCCTTCTTCACCAGCGTGTTGAACTTCACGCCGATCTCGCACTGGCCGGCATTGGCCACTTCGTGGTGATGCACTTCAACCACCTGGCCCAGCGACTCGAGCACCTTGCACATGTCGGCGCGCAGGTCGCCCAGCGAGTCGACCGGGCTGACCGGGAAGTAGCCGCCCTTCACGCCCGGACGGTGGCCGGTGTTGTTGTCTTCGTACTTGTAGCGCGAGCTCCACGCGGCTTCTTCGGAGCCGATTTCGTAGAACACGCGGCCCATGTCGTTCTGCCAGCGCACGGAATCAAAGATGAAGAATTCCGGCTCCGGACCAAAGAACGCCGTGTCGGCGATGCCGGTCGACTTGAGGAACGCCTCGCCGCGCTTGGCGATGGAACGCGGATCGCGGCCATAGGCCTGCATGGTGGACGGCTCGAGCACGTCGCAGTGCAGAACCATCTGCGTGTGGGCGCTGAACGGGTCGAGGTAGGCGGTGTCCGGATCGGGCATCAGCACCATGTCCGATTCGTTGATGCCCTTCCAGCCGGCGATCGACGAACCGTCGAACATCTTGCCGTCTTCGAACGTGCCCTCGTCGATGGCATGGGCCGGGAACGTCACGTGGTGGTGCTTGCCGAGCATGTCGGCGAAGCGGAAGTCGACGAATTCGACCTCGTGTTCCTGGATCAGATCGAGCACTTTCTGGACGGGGGACGACATGGACAACCTCGACGGGCGAAAAGGTGAGTAATCGACAGGCGTCTGAGCAAGCCGCGTGCCAAGGGGAATGATCTTTTTATATCAATGGTTTAATTACTGCAAATCGATGATGACGCCGCTTGATTGCACGATGATGAAACATCACAAAGCACCATATTGGTGCAATGACGGCGGGTCGGGCGTTCCTGCTTTTGTGGGATTTGCCGTGCGGCGAAATCAGCCACATCGGATGCAACGTGCCCCAAAAACGCCACGCCAGTCCCTTAAGCTATGCCGCTTTGCGCCGGTATGGAACCGGTGCTGACCTCACTGCCGGAGTCTGTGTGAGCGACATCATCAACGTCATCCTGCTTGGCATCATCGAAGGCATCACCGAGTTTCTGCCCATTTCCAGCACGGGTCACCTGCTGATCGCCGAAAAATTCGGCCTGGGCCAGCGCTCGGACTTGTTCAACGTGGGCATTCAGGCGGGTGCGATCCTGGCGGTGACCTTCATCTATTGGAGCCGCATCTGGCAGTTGTTCACGCAGTGGCGTGACCCGGCCAACCGCGATTACCTGGCCAAGCTGTTCGTGGCCTTCATGATCACGGCGGTGCTCGGCTTTATCGCGGTGAAGCTCGGCTTCAAGCTGCCCGAAGCGGTGACGCCGGTGGCGTGGGCGCTGGTGATTGGCGGCATCTGGATGATTGCAGCGGAACGTCTCGCTGCCCGCCAGCCCGATCGCACGCAGGTGACGTGGCGCGTGGCCATCCTGGTCGGCATCGCGCAGATGATCGCGGGCATCTTCCCGGGCACTTCGCGCTCGGCGGCCACGATCTTCACGGCGATGCTGTTTGGTACCAGCAATCGGGCGGCGGCGACGGAGTTCGCCTTCCTGGTCGGCATTCCCACCATGTATGCCGCGACCGGCTACGAGCTGTTGAAAGTGTTGAAGGATGGCGGGGCGCACCACGAAGACTGGACGGCCTTCGGCATTGGTTTCGTGGTCTCGGCCATCGTCGCCTTCGTGGCAGTGAAGTGGCTGCTCGGCTATATCCGCAGCCATCGTTTCACGCCGTTCGCGATCTATCGCATCGTGCTGGGCATCGCCCTGCTGTTGTTGATCCCTGCAGGCGCCTGAGCAAACCATGCGAGGATGATGTCGGCACATTGACCTCCTCACCGCATGAGCGCCACGCGTTACCGACTGCTGGATCTTTCCATCGACGCGATGCGCCAGCGCGTGACGCGCGATGGCGCGACGCTCGATGTCCAGGGACTCTCGTTTCAGTTGCTCGCGTGCCTGCTGCAGCACGGCGTGGACGTGGTGGATTTCGACACGCTGATCGCCGAAGTCTGGGCGCCCGCCGTGGTCAACGAGGAAACCGTCACGCAGCGCGTGAAATTGCTGCGCCAGGCGCTGGGCGATGACGGCCGCGCACCGCGCTACATCCGCTCCGTGCGAGGGCGCGGCTACCAGTTGTGCGATATGCCGGTGGTCGAGGAAACAGATGCACCGGCAGCGACTCGCGTGCCACGGCGATGGATCGCGCTCGCCATTGGCGTGCTCCTGCTCGCGGCGGCTGGCATCGCCTGGTGGCTCATGCCCCAGCGCATCCACAAACCCTCCGCCACGCAGGAGGTGGTGCAGCGCGCGAGCTATTACGCCGGCATCGGCCAGCGCGACAACAACGAACGCGCCATCGCGCTCTATCAGCAAGCGCTCGCCTCGACGCCCCAGAATGCCGATGCGCGGATCGGCCTGAGCCGCGCGTACAGTGCGCGCGTCTGCCTCTACAATTTTCCCTACCAGTGGGCGCAGCAAGCGCAGACGCTGGCCGACGACGCCGTTGCTGGCGAACCTTCCCGCGCTTCCGCCTGGTCGGCACTGGGCTATGCACGCGACTGCCTGGGCGACATCGATGCCGCCATCGCGGCCTACGAAAAGGCCCTGGCACTGGACGCGGGTGATGACGCCACGCGCGCCTCCGTCGCCTACCTCTATCAGGAGYGCGGACGCATCGACGAGGCGCTCCATGCCAACCTGGACATGCGCGGCGACGCTACGCGCGTGCGCTTCCGCGAAGTGCAGATTGCCCGTGAGATGGCCTTGCTTGGTTTCGACGACGCTGCCGAAGCACGTCTCGCGCGCAGCTTCCAGCTTTATCCCGACAATGTGTTTTCCAACATCGCCTGGCCGCGTCACCTGTTTCTGCACGGTCGCCTGGTGGAGGCGCAGCAGGCACTGGACGAAGCGCTGACGCGCAACACACCGCATGTGGAGCTGTACGTGCTGCAGGGTGAACTCGCGCTGCTGCGCAACGATCGCGATGCGGCGCTTGCCGCCTTCGTGCACGCCCGGCAACTTCGCCCGCAAATGGGTTTGCCGGGTACGCTTGAAGGGCTTTATGGCAAGGACGCGCCCAGCGCCAGCTGGCTTGCCGCGCGCGTCGATGCGGTGCGTGACGAAGCTTCACGCCATACGCTGTATCCCGGCGAATGGCTCGAACTGGCGATGCTGCTGCAGGCGCAAGACCAGCGCGATGCCGCCATCGATGCCGTGCAGACCGCCGTGAGGCAGGGCTATAGCGATGCGGCTTATCTGCAGCTGTCGCCGCTGCTCAAGTCGTTGTCGTCCGATCCGCGCTACGCGGCGGCAATCGCCGTGATCAACCGCCGCGTGGCCGAACAGCGCCAGCGCGTGCTGGCAGCGACATGGTGTCCGCCCGAATTGAAAGGCGCGTCGCGCTAGGGCAACGCCTTCAACACATAGTCGCGAAAGATCTGCTGCGACTGCTGATGCGCGTTGCGCTGGTTATAAGCGGTGCTGGTGATCACGGCGACCAGTTGCTGGGACGGCATCACCAACACATAGTTGCCGCCGTTGCCGGACATGGCCCATGCCACCTGCTCCGTGCCGTGCACGGGGAAACGGAAGCACCACCACAGGTAACCGTAGTCGGCGTCCTCGCGCGCCTGCGCATGGGGGGTGAGCATCTGCTTGATCCAGGCTGCAGAGATCACCTGGCGCCCGCCCCAGCGTCCACCGTCGAGCGCCAGTTCGCCGAGCTTGGCCAGGTCGCGGCTGCGATAGCGCGTGCCACCGCCACCCATGCCGATGCCTAGCGGTGACTGGTTCCACTGCACCGCGGTGATGCCCAGCGGTTTTTCCAGCGTGTCCGCGGCGAACGCGGCGAGGCCTCGATGCGCGGCGCGCTCCACCACCGCCCCGGCCGTAAATGCGCCGGCCGTGCAGTAAGAGAACGAGCGCCCGTACGGACTGTCCTTCGGTTTCGGCATCCACGGCGCAAAGCCCTTGATGGGCAGGTCGAGCGCAAACTGCAGCCAGTCCTCGGTGACGTACATCCGCTCCTCGTTGCCGCTTGAGAACTCGTTGTCGTCATTGCACTCCCACAAGGAACTCATGGTGAGCAGGTCTTCGAGCGTGATGGCCGACTTGCGCGTGTCCGGATGCTGCAGCGGCTGCTTGTCGGGGAAGAAGTCGTACACGCGCGCCTGCACGTTGGCGATCAGGCCGCGATCGATGGCTGCACCAACCAGCAGGGCCGTCACGCTCTTGCTGGCGGAACGCACGTCGTTGAGCCGCGCGGCATCGCTGCCGTTGAAATAACCCTCGTAGACCAGCTTGCCGTGCTGGGCGACGACGACGCTGGTGATGCCCTTGACGCTGCCGTCGTTGAGCTTCGCTTCCATCGCAGCCAGGGACGCCAAGTCCCAATGGGCAGTGCGGGCATCGCCAACTGCCCAGCCATCACCGCGGGCGACGGGCGGCTGATAGTCGGCGCAGGCGAGAGAAGGCACCGCCAGCATCAGCGCCAGCAGCCATCGGTGAGAACGATTGGACATGGGTGAGCTCCGTGGGAAAACAGAGCCCAGCCCAACAGGTCACCGAATGAAGCGCCTGAAATGCGTATGAAGAATTCTGAAAGCGCACAGCCGTGCGCTTTTCCGCCGTTGTGCGGTCAGGCGCTGAGCCGCTCCGGCACCGCCGCCATCACCGGCTTCTTGTGCTTGCCCGGCTCGCTGGTCTGCTCGAACACCTCGCGCACCCATTCGATAAAGGCCTGCACGCGAGCGGACAGGTGTTTCTTCTGCGGGTAGACGATCCACACGGGTTTGCCGGTGGAGGTGGTGTCGGTCATCACCAGCTCGAGCTTGCCGAAGTCGAGCATGCAGGCGGCGATGACATGCGGCGCCTGGGTGATGCCCAGCCCCGCGACTACCGCCTGGATCACCGACTCGGCATCGTTGATCAGCAGGTGCGCGTCGATGTCCACGGCGACCTGGCCGCTGGGCGTCTCGAACTGCCACTGGCGCGGGCGGCCGTTGGGCAGGATGTAGTTGATGCAGCGGTGATCCTTCAGATCCTCGATGCTCTGCGGCGCGCCATGCTTCACCAGGTAGTCCGGCGAGGCGATCATCACATTGCGCAGATAGCCGATCTTGCGGGCGATCAGGCTGGAATCTTCCAGCGGCCCGACCCGGACAGCGCAATCGATGCCTTCCTCATTGAGGTCGTAGGGGTAATCGCACATCGACAGCTCAAGACGGATGTCCGGATAGCGCTGTTCGAATTCCGCCAGCCTGGGGATGATCACGGTGCGGCCCACGGCGGCCGGCACGCCGATGCGCAGCTTGCCGGTCGGCTTGCGCTGGGCATAGCCCAGGGCCTCGGTGGCCTCGGTCAGATCGGCCAAGATCTCCTTGCAACGTGCATGGAACGAGGCCCCATCGTCGGTCAAACGCAGCGAACGCGTGGACCGGAACAACAGCCGGGCACCCAGCTGTTCTTCCAGTCGCGACACCGCACGGCTGACGCCGGAGGGGGTCATGCCCAGTTGGGCGGCGGCCGCGGCAAAGCTCTTGGCTTCGACGACGCGGACAAAGGCAGAGATTGCGGCAAAGTCTTCCATAGGCTGGATTTTCACCCCATTCGTGACTGGGAGTCACTATTGCATTGCATCAAAAACCATTTATTGAACCAGATAGTACACCTAATCTTCCGCTCCTGATCGTCGGGGTACCCCCACGTCGACGAGTTCATTCCGGGAGCGCAACATGAAAAACCGATGGATCCTCGCCATTCTTGCCCTCGCCGTGGTGGGCGGCAGCTGGGCCCTGCTGGGCCATAGCGCCGACAGCCACGCCCAGGCCGGCCCGCCGCCCGCACCCGCCGTCACCGTGTCCCAGGTTCTGGTCCGCCCGGTGGACGATGCCGACGAATTCACCGGCCGGCTGCAGGCGGTCGACACCATCCAGCTGCGGCCCCGCGTCAGCGGATATGTGGACTCGGTGCACTTCAGGGAAGGGGCGATCGTGCGAAAAGGCGATCTTCTTTTCCGCATCGATCCGCGTCCCTATCAGGCTGAAGTGGACCGCCTGAGCGCCAACCTCGGCCAGGCCAAGGCTGAGCAGGTGCTGGCCCAGTCCAATGGCGAGCGTGCCCAGCGCCTGCTCGACCAGCATGCGATCTCCAAGGAAGAGGCCGACCGCCAGCAGACCACGGCACAGAGCGCCAAGGCCCAGGTGGCCTCCACCACCGCTGCACTGGACGCCGCCAAGCTCAACCTCAGCTTCACCGAAGTGCGCGCGCCGATCGACGGTCGCGTCAGCAATGCCCTGGTGACGCCCGGCAACCTGGTGACCAGCAACGACGTGCTGACCAGCGTGGTGAGCGTCAATCCGATCTATGCGTACTTTGACGTCGACGAGCACAGCTATCTGAAATTCGATCGCCAGCGTCGCGAACATGGCGCCGCGCCGCAGATCTCGATGGCGCTCGCCGATGAAAAAGGGTTTCCCCACACGGGCCGCGTGGACTTTGTCGACAACCAGCTACGCGCCGGCAGCGGCACCATCCGCCTGCGCGCCGTGTTCGACAATGCCGACGCGGGCTACACGCCCGGCCTCTACGTCCGCATCCAGCTCCGCAGCGACAGCCGCCAGCCGCGTGCGCTGGTCGATGACCGCGCCGTCGGCGCCGACCTTGGCAACAAGTACGTGTACGTGGTCGACAAGGACCGCAAAGTCGAATACCGCCGCGTCGTCACCGGCCCGCTACTGGACGGCCTGCGCGTGGTTACCGAAGGTCTGGACGCCAAGGACACCGTGATCGTCTCGGGCATCCAGCATGTGCGTCCGGGCGTGGAAGTGAACCCGACCAAGGTGGCCATGGAGACGCGCAGTCTGGATCCGAGCAAGCAGATTGCGATGGCCGGCAGCGCTTCTGGCAAGAACGCGGCGCAACAGAAGTAACGCTCTATAGCTCGTCATTCCTGCGAGGCGCTTCTCAACAGCCGAAGGCTGGTCAAGCAGGGATGACGGGTCAGGACACCCGTAAGCAAGAAACGAACGCCCTCGCTCTCTTGAGCCGAGGGCCAGGGACGCTTTGTCTTCGCATCACGCAGGCAAAGCGCCGGAAGTCCCCGCCTCGCGCGGGCATTGGTGCCAGCGAGCAACCAGGACGAATGCAATGAAAATCGCACAATTCTTCGTGGACAGGCCGATTCTGGCCGGCGTCCTCTCCGTGCTGATCCTCATCGCGGGCAGCATTTCGCTGTTCAAGCTGCCGATCAGCGAATACCCCGAAGTCGTACCGCCTACCGTGGTGGTGCGTGCTTCCTATCCCGGCGCCAACCCCAAGGTGATCGCCGAAACCGTCGCCACGCCGCTGGAAGAACAGATCAATGGCGTGGAAGGCATGCTGTACACCAGCTCGCAGTCCACCAGCGACGGCGCGATGACGCTGACCGTCACCTTTGCGCTGGGCACGGACCTGGACAACGCCCAGGTGCAGGTGCAGAACCGCGTCGCGCAGGCGCAGCCGCGTCTGCCTGAGGAAGTGCAGCGTCTTGGCGTGACCACGCAGAAGAGCTCGCCCGACCTGACCATGGTGGTGCATCTGATCTCGCCCGATCAGCGCTACGACATGCTGTATCTGTCGAACTATGCGCGCCTGCACATCAAGGATCAGCTCGCCCGCCTCGATGGCGTCGGCGACGTGCAGATCTTCGGTGCCGGCGAATACAGCATGCGTGTGTGGCTCGACCCGCAGCGACTGGCCTCGCGCCAGCTCACCACGGGCGACGTGGTGCATGCGATCCAGGAGCAGAACATCACCGTGGCCGCTGGCGCGCTGAATGCACCGCCGGGCCCGACCAACTCTGCCTTCCAGCTCAACATCAACACGCAGGGCCGACTGATCACCGAGGAAGACTTCCTCAACATCATCGTGCGCAAAGATGCCGATGGCTCGTTCACGCATCTGCGCGACGTGGCCCGCGTGGAGCTGGGTTCAAACAACTACGCGCTGCGCAGCCTGCTCAACAACCAGCCGGCCGTGGCGTTGCCGATCTTCCAGCGCCCGGGTTCCAACGCCATCCAGATCTCCGATGAAGTCCGCGGCCTGATGGCGGATCTGAAGAAGGATTTCCCGCAGGGCGTGGATTACCAGATCGTCTACGACCCGACCGTGTTCGTGCGTGGTTCGATCGAAGCGGTGGTGCATACGCTGTTCGAAGCTATCGCGCTCGTCGTGCTGGTGGTAATCCTGTTCCTGCAGACGTGGCGTGCTTCGATCATCCCGCTGGTCGCCGTGCCGGTGTCGTTGATTGGTACGTTTGCGGTGATGTTGATGGCGGGCTTCTCGCTCAACGCGCTGTCGCTGTTCGGCCTGGTGCTGGCGATCGGCATCGTGGTGGATGACGCCATCGTGGTGGTGGAGAACGTCGAACGACATATCGAGCACGGCCTGTCGCCAAAGGAAGCGACGCGCAAGGCGATGAACGAAGTAACCGGACCCATCGTGGCCACGGCGCTGGTGCTGTGCGCGGTGTTCGTGCCGGCAGCCTTCATCAGTGGCCTGACCGGTCAGTTCTATCGCCAGTTCGCGCTGACCATTGCGATTTCGACCGTCATCTCCGCCTTCAATTCGCTCACCCTCAGCCCGGCGCTTGCTGCCTTGCTGCTGAAGGATCGCGATGCGCCGAAGGACAAGCTGAGCCTGCTGATCGATCGCGCCTTCGGCTGGCTGTTCCGTCCGTTCAACCGCTTGTTCATCAGCAGTGCGAACCGTTACGTGGGTGGCGTCAAGCGCATCCTGCGTTCGGGTTCGATTGCGCTGATCATCTACGGTGGCCTGGTGTTGCTCGGCCTGTTTGGCTTCGCCCACGTGCCGACGGGTTTCGTGCCGCCGCAGGACAAGCAGTACCTGGTGTCGTTCGCGCAGTTGCCGGATGCCGCCTCGCTCGACCGTTCGGAAGACGTGATCCGTCGCATGAGCGACATCGCGCTCAAGCAACCGGGCGTGGAAAGCGCCGTGGCGTTCCCGGGCCTGTCGATCAACGGTTTCACCAACAGCACCAACTCCGGCATCGTGTTCGTGACGCTCAAGCCGTTCGAGGAACGTCGCGATGCATCGCTGTCGGCCGGTGCGATCACCGCTGCCCTGCAGCAGAAGTATGCGGGCATCCAGGACGCTTACATCGCGATCTTCCCGCCGCCGCCGGTGAACGGCCTGGGCACGATCGGTGGTTTCCGCCTGCAGGTGGAAGATCGTTCCGATGCGGGCTTTGAGGAGTTGTACAAGCAGACGCAGAACCTGATCCAGGCAAGCACCAAGGTGCCGACGCTGGCAGGCCTGTTCTCAAGCTATCAAGTGAGCGTGCCGCAGATCGACGCGGACGTGGACCGCGAGAAGGCCAAGGCCGAAGGCGTGGATCTGGCTGATGTGTACCAGACCATGCAGGCTTACCTCGGCTCGCTCTACGTCAACGACTTCAACCGCTTCGGTCGCACCTATCAAGTGAACGTGTCCGCCGAGCCGGGCTTCCGTCACGAGCCGCAGGACATCCTGGGCCTGAAGACGCGCAGTTCGACTGGCGAGATGATCCCGCTGGGTTCGTTCCTTACGGTGAATCAGACCGTGGGCCCGGATCGCGTGCAGCACTACAACGGTTATCCGACGGCCGAGATCAACGGTGGTCCGGCGCCGGGCTTCAGCAGCGGTCAGGCCCAGGCGGCGATTGAAAAGCTGGCCAAGGACAACCTGCCCAACGGCATGACGTTCGAGTGGACCGAGCTGACTTATCAGCAGATCCTCGCCGGCAATACCGCCGTACTCGTGTTCCCCTTGTGCGTGCTGCTGGTGTTCCTGGTGCTGGCCTCGCTGTACGAAAGCCTGTTGCTGCCGCTGGCGGTGATCCTGATCGTGCCGATGGTGCTGCTGTCTGCGATCTCCGGTGTGTGGATGACCGGTGGCGACAACAACATCTTCACCCAGATCGGCTTGATCGTGCTGGTGGGCCTGGCGTGCAAGAACGCGATCCTGATCGTGGAGTTTGCCCGCGAAGCGCAGATCCTCGAAGGCATGGACCGCACGCAGGCGGTGTTGGAGGCAGCTCGCCTGCGACTGCGCCCGATCCTGATGACCTCGTTCGCTTTCATCATGGGCGTGGTGCCGCTGGTGACCTCGCACGGTGCGGGTGCGGAGATGCGTCATGCGATGGGCGTGGCGGTATTCGCCGGCATGCTTGGCGTCACCTTCTTCGGCCTGATCTTTACGCCGCTGTTCTATGTGCTGGTGCGCGGCTGGGGCGAACGCAACAGCGAACGCCGCCGCGCTCGCAAGGCCGCGCGCCTTGCGCAGTCCGGCAACCTTATCGAGGAGCGTTGATATGTCCTTCTTCAAGAACCTCAAAGCCTCACTGCTCCCTCTCCCCACGCGGGAGAGGGGCCAGCGGAGCGACACGCTAGAGTCGGGCGTCGGCCACATGGATTTCGCACTGGTCGATGACTGCGCCTGCGAACCCGTATCGCGCCGCAACACCGCCAAGAAAGTCACCGCCATCGCCGCCGCCATCATGCTGTCCGGCTGCGTGAGTGTTGGCCCCGACTACCATGCGCCCCAGGAAAAGCCGGTGGCCCTGCAAGGCGTCAATGCGCAGGAATCCACCCAGACCTTCCAGGCCCAATGGTGGAAGCAGTTCAACGACCCCACGCTGGAAGCACTGATCCAGCGCGCGGCGGCGAACAGCCCCGACCTGAAGATCGCCTATGCGCGCCTGCGTGAATCGCGCGCCTTGCTCGGCGTGGCGAAGTCGCAGCAGATTCCCGACGTGGAAACCGTCGCCAACTATTCGCGAGCCCGCGAACAGCAGCCGGGTTTCACCGACCAGCGCACCACCATCACCAGCTACCAGGCCGGCTTCGATGCCAGCTGGGAGATCGACTTGTTCGGTGGCGTGCGTCGCTCGGTGGAAGCCGCGCGTGCCGACGCCGGCGCAAGCGAAGCATCGTTGCAGGATGCGCAGGTGACGTTGTTCGCGGAAGTCGCGCGCTACTACTTCGATCTGCGTGGCGTGCAACTGCGCATCGACGTGGCCAATCGCGACATCGAGAACCAGCGCGAATCGCTGCGCCTGATCCATGCCCGTTCCGATATCGGCACGGGTTCGGAGCAGGATGTGGCGAGCGCCACCGCGCGACTGAACTTCGTCGAAGCGCAGCTGCCCACCCTGCAGACCCTGGCCCAGAACGACACCTCGCGTCTTGCCGTGCTGCTGGGCGAGCGTCCGGGCGAGCTGGATATCGATGTCTCGCCGAAGGGCTTCAAGCCGATCGACGTGGCACTGGATATCGGCAACGCGGGTGACGTGCTGCAACGCCGTCCGGACATCCGCATCGCCGAGCGCGAACTGGCCGCCGCCAATGCGCGCATCGGCGTGGCCAAGGCGGATTACTACCCGCATATCCAGCTGGGCGGTTTCCTCGGCTTTCTTGCTGGCCGCAGCAACGACTTCGGCGGGGCGCAATCACGCGCCTGGTCGATCGCGCCGAGCATCACCTGGTCGGGCCTCAATGTGCAGCGCGTGCGTTCCAACGTGAAGGCCAGCGAGGCGCGTTCCGATGCCGCGCTGGCGAGCTATCAGCGCACCGTGCTGCAGGCGGTGGAAGATGTGGACAACGCCATCGTCGGTTACAACCTGCAGCGCGAGCGCGTGCTCAAGCTGCAGGATCAGGTGACCAATAGCCGCCACGCGGCCGACCTCGCGCGCATCCGCTACAACGAAGGTGCTGCCGACTTCCTGCTGTTGCTCGATGCCGAGCGCACTCAGCTGGAAGCGGAGGACTCGCTGGCCGATGCGCAGGCCGCCATCAATCTGCGCGCCGTGTCGGTGTACAAGGCGCTTGGCGGTGGCTGGCAGGCCTGCGCCAGCGAGCGTTGCGACCAGCTGGCCGCGACGCCATGAACGCGGTGGCGTTTCCGGGGAGGCCTTCACGACGTCGCGCGGCGACGGCCGACCCGGAGCCGTCACAGCGCGTGGCGCTGATCAGCGGCGCCAATCGCGGGCTGGGTTTTGAGATCTCGCGCCAGCTCGCCGCCGAAGGCGTCACCGTGTTGCTGGGTGCACGCCGTCCACTGGCTGGCGAAAAGGCAGCACGACAATTGCGGCGCGAAGGCGGCACGGTGGTATCCGTGCCGCTGGATGTCACCTCGCTGGAGTGCGTGCGCGAACTGGCCGCGCGCATCGAGGGCGAATATGGCCGGCTGGATATCCTGATCAACAACGCCGGCGCGTATTTCGATGTGGACAATCAGGCATCGTCGGTCGACCTCAGCCTGGTCCGGCAGGCGTTGGAAACCAACCTGATCGGCGCCTGGCAATTGACCGAGGCCATGCTTCCGCTGATGCAGCGGCATGGCTACGGGCGCATCGTGAACGTCTCCAGCGGCTGCGGCGCCAACGACAGCGACGGCGCGAGTTGTCCCGCCTATCGCGTGTCCAAGGCCGCGCTCAACAGCCACACGCGCATGCTCGCCGCGGAACTCGCCGGCAGCGGCATCCTGGTGAACGCCGTATGCCCCGGCTGGGTCGCCACCGATATGGGCGGCCACGGTGGACGCCCCGTCGCCGATGGCGCCGCGGGGATCGTCTGGGCCGCCATGCTGCCCTCGCGCCCGGCCGTCAACGGCGGCTTCTTTCGCGACAGACAGCGCATCGACTGGTAGCGCATCCCACCGGTAGTCCATGGCGAGAGACCGCTCGTGGCTCCCACCACGCCGGTCGTCACAAATGCGGCGACGCCATGCCGTGATCGCTCTAGTTTGTGCGTGCTGAAGGGCTCCGGTTGGCCCGGGAGTTCGCACCATGTGGCAACAGATGATATGCGTCGTGCTGTTGGCGATCTGGCCGTTGCTGCCATCTTCATCGATCGAGCCATCGGCGGCCGCGCCGACTGTGTTTGTTCCCGGCGGCGACCTGCATGCCTCCGATGACGCCTCACCGGCCTTCACACCGGACGGCAACACGGTCTATTTCATGCGCGGAACCGACCATGGCGCCACGGTGATGGCGTCGCACCGCGTCGACGGACACTGGTCGACGCCAGCGGTCGCTTCCTTTTCCGGCCAATGGCGCGACGGTGACCCGGCGATAGCGCCGGACGGTTCGTTTTTGTTGTTCGCCTCCAACCGGCCCGCCACGAAGGACGGGCAAGCCCTCGACGCCATCCGCAAAGGCCAGCGTCTGGTCGGCCAGGGCATGAACCTGTGGCGCGTCGATCGCAAAGGCGACGGCTGGAGCGAACCCGTGCGCTTGCCCGACGCCGTCAATACCTGCACCAGCACGTTCGCGCCCAGCATCGCGGCGGACAACAGCGTCTATTACATCGGCTGTGCACCCGATGGTGTGCTGCGTCCGCTGCGCGCGGCGTACGAGCACGGTCAGTACCAGGCATCTTATGTGGTGGCGGTGGGCGACAAGGACGCGCAGATCCGCGATGTCGCCATTGCCCCCGATCGTTCGTTCATGGTCTTCAGCATCAAGCACGAACCCTCGCAGCCGTATCGGCTGGCGATTGCCTTTCACACCGACGACAACTGGAGCACGCCGCAGGACCTGGGCGACGCGGTGAACGGCGGCACGCACAATATGGGCTCTCAGCTGGGCTGCGACCATCGCACGCTGTATTTCTCCAGCGATCGCGCCCTGCCCGCCTCGCTTTCAGGGAAAACGTCGAGCGCCAACGCGGACCATATCTGGCGCGTCTCGCTCGCTCCCTGGCTGGCCAGACTGGGCGATCGCCTGGTGGCGGCCGCTGCAGCCTGCATGGCAAGTTGAGCGAGGCCGCACTAACGATGTCTTCAGGCACTGTTGCCGTACATTACGGGCGTCCAGACTGGGGGAGTTCACTGCAGCGGCTCGTGCCTGCGAGGTTCCGGTGTCCGACCTGATGACTGCGCCACGCTGGAAGATCTGGGCGCTCGTGTTCGTCTTCTGGACCCTGCTGGGCCTGTCCTACACGGCCAGCTCGGTGATCTCCATGATCAGCGAGGGCGAGGTGTTCACCTGGACCCGCCCATTCACCTGGAACCTCACCAACGCCTATCTGTGGATGTTGCTCACGCCCGTCGTGGCGTGGCTGGGCAGCATCGGCGGCCACGGTGGCTGGCGTCGCTTCTGGGCAGTGCACCTGCCCGCCAGCATCCTGCTCGCGGCGCTGCAGGTGATGCTGGTGCTGGCCATCTACTGGACGCTGTGCGGGCCGCCCCTCTCGCGACCGAACATCAGCTTCAGTGCGTTCTCGCGCATGCAGTTCGCCTATAACTTCCATCTCAGCTGGCTTACTTACGGCGTGATCCTGGTGGTGTTGCGCGCCATCGATTCACAGCGCCGGCTGCGCGACGAACGCCTGCGCAACTCGCAGCTTGAAACGCAGCTGGTGCAATCGCAGCTGCAGACCTTGCGCGTGCAACTGCAGCCGCACTTCCTGTTCAACACGCTCAACGCCATTTCGGCGCTGGCATTGGCCAACCCGGTGCAGGCGCGGCAGATGATCGCGCGACTGAGTGATTTTCTTCGCCTCACCCTGGAAGAGCGGCACGCGCAACAGGTACCGCTATCGCGTGAAGTGGAATTCCTCACCTGTTATCTCGGCATCCAGCAGGTGCGCTTCCAGGATCGTCTGAGCACCCACATCGATGTTTCCGCCGACACGCTGCGAGCGCTGGTGCCCAACATGATCCTGCAGCCGCTGGTGGAGAATGCGCTGCGCCACGGGCTGCTGGAGAAGACGGAGCGCGGCACGCTGCATATTTCCACGCGACGCGATGGCGACAATCTCCTGCTGCGCGTGGACGACGACGGCATCGGCCTGCCGCCCGACGGTCCCAAGGACGGGCTGGGCCTGGGCAATACGCGCACCCGGTTGGACATGCTGTTCGGCCAGGACGCCACCTTGGAACTGCAACGCAAGCCCGAAGGCGGCACACGGGTGGAACTGCGCTTTCCGTTCCGGGAGGCCGCATGACTACGCCGCCTATCCGCACCTTGATCGTCGACGACGAGGTCCTGGCACGGCTGGCCATCCGGCAGGCGCTGGCATCGCATGCGGATGTGACGATCGTGGGCGAGTGCGGCAACGCGAGCGAAGCGCGACAGGCGAGCGAAGCGCTGGAACCGGACCTGATGTTCCTCGACATCCGCATGCCGGGCATGGATGGCTTCCGTCTGTTGCATGGACTCAAGCGCGACGGTCTGCCGATGGTGGTGTTTGCCACCGCGTACGGCCAGCACGCGCTGCGCGCCTTCGACGCCAATGCGATCGACTACGTGCTCAAGCCGATCGACCAGGAGCGTTTTGACCAGGCGATGATTCGCGTGCGGCGCCATTGGCAGGGCTTGCACGCTCTGCCCGTCCCGGTCGCGACTTCAGGTGCAGCGCAGGTGCCCGCATCGCCCTATCTGCAGCGGCTCAGTGTCCAGCATGGCGAGCATATCCGCGTGATTGCCGCCAGCGATATCGACTGGATCCGCGCCGACGGCAACTACGTGCATATCCATGCCGGCAGCGCGACCTATCTCCACCGCGAGTCGCTGCGCCACCTGCTTGCCGTGCTCGATCCGGCCTGCTTCCTGCGCATACACCGCGGCATCGTGGTGAACGTGGAACGCATACGCGAAGTGCATCCCCTGTTCCAGGGCAGCGCGGAAGTGGTGTTGCAGGACGGCACGCGGCTTAGCCTCAGCCGCCGCTTCCGCCTGCACGCACGTCGCGCCCTGGGTATGGCCTGACCGCCGACGCGCCTGCGTCGACCGCTCATCACGCCGCTCTGGCCGCCAGTCACAAACCTGCTGCAGCTCGCACACCTGTGCTCCATGGTGTGGCGGACCCACCGTCCCCTCTGCTGGAGCATCGTGCATGCCGTCGCAACTGTTCATCCCGGCCGGCCTGTTGGCCCTCGCCCTGATAGCCGCCAATGCCGGTGCGGGCGAGTTGGTCGGGCCAGGCGTGATCTCCACCGGCTTGCAGGAGACCTCGGCGGCCGTGAGTCCCGATGGCAAGACGCTGTATTTCATGCGCTCGGATTTTGCCGAGAAGGACGACACCATTCTTGTCACGCATCGGCGCGGCCAGGACTGGACCACACCCGAGGTCGTGTCGTTTTCCGGCCAATGGCACGATTCCGAGCCGGCGCTGTCACCGGATGGCAAGCGCCTTTACTTCGTCTCCAATCGGCCTGTGCATGATGGCGACGTGCCGGTGATGGCCGAAATGGGTGGCCAGACGTTTGCCGGCACCAACCTGTGGTACGTCGAACAACAGTCGGACGGCCGTTGGGGCAAGCCCGTCCATGTCGATGGCGCACTCAATGATGGCGCGATGATTTACAACCCTTCGGTCGCGTCCAATGGCGACATCTATTTTTCGGCTCATCGCGACGATTCGGGCAAGGCGTATCAAGTCTATGTGGCGCGACACACCGCCAACGGCTACGCGAAACCTGAGCGCGTGGCGTTGGGCGACCTGGAACACAATCGCATGGATCCTTGCGTCGATCCGGACCAGCGCTTCCTCATCTACGCTGGCAACGAAGGCGATTCGCTAGGCAGCGCGGACTTGTACATTGCCTTTCGCGAGCCCGATGGCCGCTGGGGCAAGCCGCTGCATCTGGCTGGCGACGTCAACAGCACCGCGCTGGAAAATGCGCCCTCGCTGGGCCGTCAATTCGGCGAGCTGTATGTTTCGAGCAGCCGCCAGAGCACGGTGAATTTTCCCAAGCCCAAGGACGATATCGCGTCGCTGCAGCAACGCCTGGGTGAACCGCTCAATGGTTCGCGCAACGTGTGGCTGTTCGACATCAGCGATGTGCTGAAGGCGCATGGCATCGATCAATGAGTCGTCGTCGATGCGGCTGGGATATCCGAGAACCATGCGCCGACGGCCTTGCGCACCAGCGCCAGCGACGCAGGATCGGCGGCCCATTGATGGGACATGCCGGCCAGCAGGCGACACTGCAGCCGCGATACCTGATCGCCATACAACGGCTTTAGCCCGGCGCACAGCGCCGACACCGCTTTCCCATCGAGCACCGCGTCGTTCGCACCTTGCAGGAACAGCAACGCGGGACGATGTCGTGCGATATCGGCGGTGTGCGCGGCCGCGTCGGTCTGGTGGGCCAGTTCGCGCGACGCGGGTGACCAGGTGTAGGTCTGCCTCGTCGCTTTCTCATAGGCCTGCACCGAATCGGTCAGACCCGTTGACGGGTTGAGCAGCACCGCGCCTTCGATCTTCACCCTGCCCTGCGACAACGCGTAGAGCGCTGCTGCGCCGCCGGCGGAGAAGCCGACCAGGCCAACCGCGCTGCCAGCCTTCATGCAGCCATGCTCGACCAAGGCCGCGACCACGTTCGACAGCTCATCCGCGGCGCCAGCGACCACGGGCTTGAACACTTCCAGGCCAAGATCCTCGCCCTGCCGCCGCGCGAGTTCCTTCATGCCACCAGACGGTGCTCGCGCGCCGAACAGAGGGAGGCCGAGGTAGATCTTCACCGCACCGACCTCGTCGAGCGGCAGCGCCTCCATCATGGCGCTCTCGCTGGCCGGTGGGCCGAAGCCGTGCCACAGGATGATCGGCGCTTTGTCGATATGCGTGGGGATGCGCACGATGGCGGGCACGCCATTGAGCGTCGTTTGCGCAACCGTCGGCGTGGCACGGCCTTGCGCCTCGCAACGATGAAGCCCGTCCGTCGACGTCGTCGCTGCCATCGCGGAACAGCTGCCCGCAAGTAGTAGCGCCATGGCGCCGAGTCGGACCGCGAACGAAACGTGCATGGCGCTTACCCGCGTCGGTGAGTCTACGGCGACGCTACAACGGCTTGCGGTAGACAATAAACCCTGACTTCTCGGCTAGCTGGTCGTAGAGCTGCATCGCGTTGGTATTGGTTTCATGGGTTTGCCAGTACACGCGCGATGCACCGGCCTGGCGTGCGTTGGCATACACCGCTTCGATCAACGCGCGTCCGACACCCATGCCGCGTGCCGCCGGTATGGTGAACAGATCCTGCAGATAGCAGCTGTTCGCGCGGCTGATGGTGCTGCGATGGAACAGGTAGTGCGCCAGTCCCAGCAGCTGGCCATCGCCTTCGGCCACCAGCGCGTGCATCGGTTCGTCTGCCGCGAGAAAGCGCGACCACGTCTCGCGCGTGATCTCTTGCGCCAGCGCGGTGTCGCCGCTGCGGCCGTAGAACGCGTTGTAGCCGTCCCATAATGGCTTCCACGCATCGAAGTCCTGCGCGCCAACCGCGCGGATCGCGAAGCGAGCCGTCAACGCTGCACCATGCGTGCAAACCAGCGCCAGCCGCGCACGCGTTCGGCCACCAGCTTGGCGCTGGTGAGCATCGGCACCGCCAGTAGCGCACCCGGGATGCCCCACAACCAGCCCCAGAAGAGCAGCCACAGCAGGATCGCGATCGGGCTCAGGCGCATGCGATGCCCCTGGATCAGCGGCGTCACCAGGTTGCCTTCGACCGCCGTGATGCCGGCGAACGTGAGAGCCGGCAGCAGGGCCGCACCCGGCTCGTTGAAGTTGAGCAGGCCCACCACCGCAAGCACGGTCGTGGTGCTGATCGCGCCCACGTAGGGAATGAAGTTGGCCAGCATCGCCACCGTGCCCCACAGCAAGGGATCGGGCATGTGATACAGCCACAGCATGCCGGCGGTGACGGCGCCAAGGCCGAAGTTGATCAGCGTCGCCGTGAGGATGTAACGCGACACCTCGTACTGGATGCCGCGCACCACGTGGACGGCGTGTCGCTTGTAGCCGAAGTTGGGCGATGCCTCCACCAGTCGTCGCAGCATCAGGTCGCCGTAGACGAGGAAGAAGAACACCAATAAGACCACGGTGAGCACGCCGGCCAGGACCTTCGGCGTGGTCGCCACGATGTCCCACACGGTGATGGAGAGCGGCGACTGCGCCGAAGCCTGTACCTTCGTGGGCCCCGTGAGGCCTTGGGTGGCGCGGTTGGCCGCCTCAAGCGGCTGGGTGAAGTTGCGCAGCTTCGGGATAAAGCTGCGGATCGCCGTCGGCGCTTCGTGCACCCAGCCCAGGGCGGGCTGGGTGAGCGCACCCACGCCGAATCCGATGGCCGTCATCAGGCCGATCATCAGCACGCTGGCCGCCAGCCAGCGCGGAATCCCGATGCTCGAGCAACGCGCCACGATGGGATTGAGCGCAAGGCCGATGAACGAGGCGAGCACCAGCGGTATCAGCAGCTGCTTGGTGATGGTCACCGTATACATCAGCGCCAACGCCAGGAAGATATTGAGCACGACGCGGATACCGCGCAGGTGCCGGCGTGCACTCTGCGTGCGCTGCACCCGCATCAGGTTCATCCGCGGCTCGCGGCTGGGCACCATCGCGTCGACGGGTACCTCCGGTTGCGCCGCGTCACCTTCAGCGACGGGCGGCAGCGATGACATCGGCGTGTTCATGTGAAGTCGCCGGTGTCCTGCGTGACGTCGCCGGCGTTCTGCGTGAACTCGGCCACCAGTCGCATGGCCTGGCCCACGACTTCGGCTGCGGTGCCGCTCAGCAGCGCGCCCAGGCCCGGCACGCGTAGCGGATGCACATTGAGCTTGCCGAGCACGAAACCCGCGCCCGCGGCCAAGCCTACGGTCGTGAGCGGATGGCGTTGTCCACGCGCCAACAAGGCCTGGGCGGGTACCGCCAGCTCCTCGCGGGCATCCCGTGCACGGTTCTCCGCCGTACGTACCGCATGCAATTGCTTGAAGAGGCTCACGGCACGTCCTCCGGGTTGCTGCCCTGCGGACCGGGACGACGCAGGGTGTCACGCATCATCGCACTCCACTCGTTCCGCGTCGCGGGCAGCGTCATCCAGTGCATGCAGCGGCGGAACAACAGCATCGCGCCGGCGAGAAACAGCAGCTCCACCAGCGATAGCGCGGCCAACGCCCAGGCCCACGAGCCGAGCCACTGCGCCAGCAGCCAGCCGATCAGGCCCAGCAGGGTCAGCCCCATGCCTACGGCCGCCACGGTGGCGACCAGACCGGCGATGAGCAGCCAGTGGACGGCGCTGCGCGCCAGCCCCAATTCGGCGGACAACAGCTTCAGTTGTGCCCCAAAGAGCTTTTGAAAAGCCCGACCGAGACGGCCGATATCGTCCAGCAGGCCCGGTGGCGCAGGAGGTGGCGTCTCGTCAGGCGCGGCGGGCGCGTCTTCGCGTCCGGTCTGGTCCATCCCCTGTCCTCAGTCGTCTATCAGCGACGGAGTATGCGGCCAAGCAGCCAGCCGGCGCCAAGGGCGATGGCTACGGACTGCACGGGCTTCTCGCGCACATAGTCGCGTGCACGGTCCAGCCATTCGTCGGCGCGGTCGACGGCCTCGTCGTACACCTCACGTCCACGCTGGCGATATTCGTCGGCTTTCTCAGAGGCGCGGGTGGCGGTATCGGCGGCCTTGTCGGTGGCGCGATGCAGGCTGTCCTCGACCTTGTCGGCCGCGCGATCCACCGCTTCCTTGGTGCTGCTCACGGCGCTGGTGGTCGCCTGCTTGATGCGCTCGGCGCGTTCCTCGATGCGCTCGGCAGCGGTGTTTTCCTCGTGCGCCTGGACTTGCTTGTTCATGACGTTCTCCGTTGAAGCGGACATGCAATGGTCTTGAATCGGTGCCGCGAAGCGCATCGGGATTCAGCCCGATGCGCCGTTCGCTCAGCTCGCGCGCCTGAAAAAGGCGATCACAGCCAGGATCAGGAAGACGACGAACAGGATCTTCGCGATACTGGCAGCGGTACCGGCAATGCCGGTGAAACCGAACAAGGCAGCAATGATGGCGATGACCAGGAATACCAGGGCGTAGTGCAGCATGGGGCGATCCTCTCAGCGGACATGACATCGTCCTGCCGACCATTCACCCACAGCCCATGCCTTGCGAGCGTGAAAATGATCTCAGCCCACGCCGCCCTTTGGTCGCCGTTCACGCTGGCGACAAGGTCGTCTAAACGGCTGCGGGATTGATCGTATAGCTGCCCATCAGCTCGGCCTCGGCCAGCACATGGCCGTCCATCGCCGCGCGCAATGCGCTGACGGTGAAACCATCGGCCAGCTTGAGGCTTTCCACATCCAGCGCGTACAGGCGGAAATGGTAGTGATGCACGATGGAGTCGTTCCACGGCGGGCACGGGCCGTCGTAGCCGAGATATTCGCCGCGCATGTCGGCATCGCCGGCAAACCAGCCGGTGTAGTCGTTCACGCCCTGCACGCTGCCCGGCGGGCCGTACGGCGCGCGCTTGCCGCGCGGCACGATGCCGTCGCTGCAGGCGCCTTCGGCCAGTTCGCCGCATTCCACCGGAATATTGGCCATCAGCCAGTGCACGAATTCCACGCGCGGCAAATCGGCCGGCACGGTGCGTCCTTCCTGGTTCACGTCGTCCGGCTTGCTGGGCACGTCGAAGTCAAACACCGCCAGCACGAAGGAACGCGTGGCATGCGGTGCATCCTTCCACGCCAGGTGCGGGCTGAGGTTGTCGGACAAGGCGAAGGGTTCGCCGCGTTTGCCGAAAGCCAGTCGGGCCGGCATCGCCTGACCGTGTTCGAAACTGTCGCTACGCAATTGCAAGGTCGTTCTCCGGGATCAAAGCGAGTGGGTGAAGCGTCGCGCAAGCCGCGGCGCGTCAGGGGTTTTGGTACGTCACGCGGTAGAGCGCGCCGGCCAGGTCGTCGCTCACCAGCACGCTGCCGTCGGGGAGCGGCTGCACGTCGACCGGCCGGCCCCAGGTTTGTTCGTTCTGCTCGAATCCGTCCAGCAAAGGCTCATAGGCGGTGACCTTGTCGCCGCTCAGATGAGCGACCATCACGCGATAGCCGGACTTCCTGGTGCGATTCCACGAGCCATGCTCCGCCACGATGATCGCGCCCTTGTAGTTGGCGGGGAACTGCGAACCCTCGTAAAAGCGCATGCCCAGCGCCGCCACGTGCGCACCGAGCTTGTAGATCGGCGCACTGTAATCCTTGCAGTTCTTGCCCTGGCCGAACTCCGCATCGAGTGTGTCGCCCTGGTGGCAATAGGGATAACCGAAGTGCTCGCCCACGTGCGACAGGCGATTCAACTCGTCGCTGGGCATGTCATCGCCCATCAGGTCCCCTCCGTTGTCGGTGAACCACAGCTGCCTGGTCTTGGGCTGCCAGTCGAATCCCACGGTATTGCGGATACCTGAGGCGACATCTTCCAGGCCGCTGCCATCGGCGTTCATGCGCGTGAGCTTGGCGTAGTCCTTGTCCTTGTCGCAGATATTGCACGGCGCACCCACCGGCACGTAGAGCTTGCCGTCGGGACCGAACGCGATGAACTTCCAGCCGTGATGCGTCTCGGTGGGAAACTTGTCGAAGACCACGTCGGGCTTGGGCGGATCGTCGAGATGATTCTCGATGTCGCGCAGCACCAGGATCTTGCTCACCGCCGAGATGTACAGATCGCCATTCCTGAAGGCCACGCCCACCGGCAACTTCAGGCCGCTGGCGATCACGCGCACCTTGTCCGCGTGGCCGTCGTGCCTGCTGTCGGTAAGCGCATAGACCTTGCCCGCGCTATTGGAGCCGACGAACACCGTGCCCTTGGCGCCCAGCGCGATCTCGCGCGCATTGGGCACCTGGTCCGAGTACACGGCGACATGGAACCCCTTGGGCAAGGTGAGCTTTTCCAGTTGGGGCGCCGCCATGGCTGTGCAGGCCACCAGACATCCGAACAAACCCAGCATCAACTTGAGCATGGACGGCACTCCATCGCGGGAGTGTCGAAGCGTAGCGCCATCGCGGCGACGGGGAAACGTTTCACGCCAGGCTGTAGTGGAGGTCGTAGGAATGCACGCCGTTGGCGACGGTGATGGTGAGCGCGCCTTCGATGCCCGCCAGTTCGTCAGTGCCCGAATCGGGCACGATGGTTACCGACAGCTGCGGCGACCCGCGATGCATGCTGCCGCTGTGTTGCAGTGCGAAACGACCATGACGCCCGTGCAGGCTGCCTTCGACCCACTCCATCGCCACGTAGCCTGCCGAACCGTCGATCGGCGTGCCGACGGCGAGCATCGTTCCCTTGCTATGGCCCTGCAGATCGCCCTGGAAGACCTTGTCGATCACCAGACGGCCAACACCGGGATCGTCAATGCCTGCCTGCGGAGGCTGCGGCGTGATCTTCACTTCGAACGTGCCCTTGGCATGCATGGCCGGGTCTCCAGGCAGAACGGTGGTGAGACGGATGATGGAATGCCGTTGTGACAGCCACAAGGCCGCGCAGTGCTATCGCTGCGCCACCACGGCATTGAAACGTGCGGCGATGTACTCGTCAGTGAAGCTGGTCATGTCCCAGCCGCGGATATAGCCGCAATGGCCGCCGTAGTCGGAGATATCCAGCTCCACATTCGCCGGCAGATCGAGTCGTTCGAATGCCGCCACGGGGATGACCGGATCGTCGCGCGCGGTAAGAATGGTGCACGGCACGTGCATGCCTTCCAGCGCGCGACCGGCCACGGAATAGCCGTCCAGATAGGCTTCGAGCGAACCGAAATCGGTGTGCCGCGAGACCAGCGACGCGGTCAGTCCGCGCAGACTCTGCTTGAGCTCGGCCAGTTCGAAATACTGCACGTGCGGGAAGGCCGCCTGCTTGGCCTGCAGCGAACGCCGCCACTTGTGCATGAAGTACGCCTGGTAGAACCACGGCGCCTGCCCTTCCAGCGAGAACAGGCCTTCACCCGGATCGATGATCGGGCACACCGCCAGCGCATAGCTCAATGGCAGGCCTGCCGCCGGCGCGTGCATGGCCGCGCGCAAGGCGAAGTTGCCGCCGAGCGAAAAACCCGCCAGCGCAAGCGGTCGCGACGGGAAGCGTTGCGCAATGTCGTTCAGCGCATGCAGCACTTCGTCGATGCGGCAGGAATGGAACAAGGCCTCGTTGAGGTGATGGCTGTCGCCGTGATCGCGGAAATTCAGGCGGAACACGTCCCAGCCATCGGCCAGCAGCCGGCTTCCCGTCTGCAGCACATACGTGGAATCAACGCTGCCTTCCCAACCATGGAACAAGACGGCCAGACCGCGCGATTCCGATTGCGTCCTCTGCCTGGTGTAGGCACCGGTGAGGCGCACGCCATCACCGCCATTCACCACCACCTGCTGGGAATCCTGCAGCACCGTTTGCGCCGCCTTGGGCAGCATCAGGCGCCGCACGCCGCTGGAGGACAGCATGGTCTGGATGTGGCCACTGCGTAGCGGCCACGGTGGCTGAAAATCCTTACCCCGGGGCAGCGTCATGCGTGTTTTTCGTGTTCCGGCTTGTCTTCCAGCGCCATCGCAATGCGCTCGCGCGAGGTTTCCGCCATGCGACGGCGCGCGTCCGGCGCAGCCGGCACGGGTTCAAGGAAATGCACTTCGGCGTCGAGCGGGGCTTCGCCCAGCAGCCGCAGGAAGTTCTGCATGAAGTTCTCGTGCTCGCGGAAACCGGCATCCAGGACGCGACGGCCGTCGCGCGCAAAGCGCAGCGCCACCGGCTGCACCGGCACCTCGGCATCGAGCGCCGCCTGGAAGATGCGCGCATGGAAGACGCGCAACACGCCGTTGTGTCCGGTACCGCCCTCCGGGAAGACCGCCACGGAACGCCCCCCGCGCAGCCGATCCACCATCACCTGCATCACCGCTGCCAGCGAGTGATTGCTGCCGCGGCGATGGAAAATGGTGCCGCCCGCCGACGCCAGCCAGCCCACCAGCGGCCAGCTGGCAATTTCCGCCTTGGCCACGAAGCACGCCGCGCGCTGGCTGTGCAGCAGCTCGATATCGATCCAGGAGGTGTGGTTGGCGACGAACAGCACAGGATCGGCCAGCGGCTGGCCAACGCGCACAGAGCGCAGACCGAAGATGCGGAGCAGGGCTGTCGACCACCAGCGGATGGTGCGATGCGCAAACGGCTCGCGGCCATCTTTCATCACCGCGTCACGGCGCCAGGTAAGCACCAGGGCACACAGCAGCACGCCCAATACGATGTGCAGCAGCAGCAGCGGCACGCGCCAGAAGTAGCGCAGGGGCCGAATGACGTCTCGGCGGGCTGGGGCGGAGAGGGATTGGCTATTCATCAGTCCGGTTAGTTTAGCGTTAGTCGACCCCTGCGTCCCCGCGTCGCAGCATCAATGTTCCAGCTGCGACAGGGGCAAGGCCGAGGACCGTTTCACGGTCCGCAGCACGAAGCTGGAATTGACATCGGCCACCCCCGACGCGTTCAGCAGGCGATCCAGCAGGAAGCGCGAAAAATCCTGCAGGTCAGCCACATAGACATGCAACAGGTAGTCCATGTCGCCGGTCAGCGCATAACAGGACACCACCTCCGGCCAACCGTTCACCAGCTCCACGAAGCGCTCGACCACGGCGCTCTCATGCTTGCCCAGCTGCACGCGGACAAAAGCCTGCAGGCCCAGCCCTACGGCCTGGGGATCCACCTGGGCGGTATAGCCGGTCAATACGCCGTCGGCCTCCAGGCGCTGGAGGCGGCGCAGACAGGCCGAAGGCGACAGGCTGACCTTCTCGGCCAGGTCGGCATTGGTGATGCGGCCGTCGGACTGCAGGACGGCCAGAATCCGCAGATCGGTGCGGTCCAAGGTAGCCATGGCAATAAATCTCCATAGATACGGATGAGGGAACACGATTATTGCTTAGCTGAACTGAATCAATGCAATAAAACAATCATCGTGCGCGGCAATCGCCCTATGCTGGCTTATCCAAGCAGGTCGGCCTTGTTTCCAGGAGCACGCCATGAACACCCCTCCCCGCCGCGTCGAACATCAGCAGACCGATCGCGGCTATGTCCCGGTGTATGCCACCGGCGTGGTGGAGCAGCCTTGGGCGGATTACTCCGCTACCGACCATGAAGTGTGGGACACGCTCTACCAGCGCCAGAGCGACCTCCTGCCTGGCCGCGCCTGTCAGGAATTCCTTGATGGCGTGGCACGTTTCGGCATGGGCGCCGGCGGCATCCCCAAGTTCTCCGAGCTCAACAAGGTGCTGGGCGCTGCGACCGGCTGGGAAGTGGTCGCGGTGGAAGGCCTGCTGCCGGACGAGGTGTTCTTCGACCATCTCGCGCATCGCCGCTTTCCGGTGAGCTGGTGGATCCGCAAGCCGGACCAGCTCGATTACCTCAGCGAACCGGACCTGTTCCACGACCTGTTCGGCCACGTGCCGTTGTTGCTCAACCCGGTGTTCGCCGACTACATGCAGGCCTACGGCCGCGGCGGTATGAAGGCCTTCGCGATCGGCCCCGAAGCGCTGATGAACCTCACGCGCCTGTACTGGTACACGGTGGAGTTCGGCCTGATCAACACCAAGGACGGTATGCGCATCTACGGCGCCGGCATCGTGAGCTCCAAGGGCGAGTCGATCTACTCGCTGGATTCGGCCTCGCCCAACCGCATCGGCTTCGGCCTGGAGCGCGTGATGAGCACGCGTTACCGCATCGACACGTTCCAGCAGACGTATTTCGTCATCGACAGCTTTGAACAGCTGTTCGAGGCGACGCGTCCGGACTTCACGCCGATCTACGCCAGCCTGCGCGAGCAGCCGGCGTATGCGGCAGGCGACGTGCTGGAGAGCGACCGCGTGTTCACGCGCGGCAACCGCGAAGGCTGGGCGACGAACGCCGACACCTGATCGTCAGCTCTACCGCAAAGACACAGAAGGCCCGCCTCGCGCGGGCCTTTTCGTGCGTGCGCGCCTGCGTCCGAATGCCCTACGAGCACATGACCTGGATCAACAGCGAGCAACGACTTCCTAACGACCATGACGTTGTCCCCCAACGAAAACATGATGGAACAACGCCATGAAAGTCCTGCTTCCCCTCGTCATTGCCGCGGCTCTTGGCACGCTCGCCGCTCCCACGGCCCACGCTGAAGGCACCGATTCGTGGGTGCTGCGCGTCGGCGGCGCCGTGGTCGCCCCCAAGGACAACAACGGCACCCTGGCCGGCGCACGTGCGAACGTGAGCAGCAGCACGCGACCGACCATCGACCTCGAATACATGTTCACCCCGAACTGGGGCGTGGACGCGCTGGGTGCGTGGCCGTTCCTGCATGACGTCAAGCTCGCCGGCCTGGGCACAGTGGCGCGCACCAAGCAATTGCCGCCGACCTTCGGCGTCAACTATCACTTCATGCCTGATGCGGCCTGGTCGCCGTTCCTGGGCGTGGGCGTCAACTACACCAACTTCTTCGGCACGCATGGCACCGGCGCGCTCTACGGCAACAGCGTGAGCATCGCCAACAGCTGGGGTGGCGCCGTGCGCGCGGGTTTCGACCTGAGGATTTCCGAGAAGTGGCTGGCCACGGTGGACGTGCGCTGGGCCAATATCGAGAGCGACGTGAAGGTCAACAACACCAAGGTAGGCACCGCCAAGATCGATCCGGTGGTGTTCGGCGCCAGCGTCGGCTACCGCTTCTAAGGGGAGACCAGTCGGCACGGAAGCTGCGCGGGGCCCTTCGCAAGAAGGGCCCCGTTTTTTTCGCAGGCGCTCAGCCGCGCTTCCACTCATCCACGGTGAGCACCTGGCCGATGCGCTTGCCGTCCCAGCGGTACATCAGGTGCTGCGCCTGCACGCAGGGCGCCACGCGGTCGGGATAGAACACGGCGACGCATTCGCCCCCGGCATGCCGCACGCTGTCGTAGACCAGCCCGTCGGAACCTTGCTCACGCAGCTTGCGCGCCAGCGCAACGCCTGCCGCGTAGTTGTCCGGATCGTGCTCGGGTTTCCAACCGCCACGCAGGTCGTGCAACTTGGCCTGGATGCTGGTGCTGTAACAGCGCATCTCGATATCGCACGGCGGCTCGGCCGTTGCCGCCAGAAACAGCTCGCGGTGATAGACCGTCTCTTCGACCGCCGTGGCCACACTATGCGCGGCGTAGAACACGCCCCAGCTGCCATCCGAAAAACGGCTGCCTTCGGGATTGAGATGGGTGAACGCGGCCATCACCGGCGTGCTGCCGGGGCCACTGATGCGCCGATCCGGCGGGACCAGATGCAGGTCGCCGATATCGTTGCGCAGACGCGGATTGGTCATCGCCTCGATGGCGTACAGCGCTTCAAGGTCGCCCGGATCAGCGATACGGTCGAACACGCCGATGGGCGGAAAACGGCTGGGCACGATGCGGTAAGCGTGACCCCAGCGGACGCGTTTGAGCGGTGGAATGTCGGCCATGACGTGAAGCTCTCGCGCGGTCTGCCAGAGGGGAGAAGTATGGCCTGAGGGCGTATCGGGGGTTGCGACGTGGAGCGCAGGGTTTTGTCTGGGGTGGATGTCTGAGGAAAGCCGCAAGTCTGCGGTCGCGCACAAGTGCGCTCCTACAAAAGGCGTCGGGGTCAGCCGCGTTGGGCGTCGAGGTACTGGCGCACCACATAAAGGTCGGCGACGTTGCCCGAGAGCATGCGTTCCAGTGCCGATTGGCCGCCGAACAAGCTGGAGCGGTTGGCGCGATGGACCCAGCCGTCCGCCTGGTCCGCATCGGGAAACAGGATCTGCAGGTCCTTGAAGATGCCCAGCAGGTAGCTGATGCGCTCGAGCGTGTCGCGCCCCAGGGTGCCGCTCTGCAGCCGCTTCCACTTGTAGAAAGTGGATTCCGGCGGATCGCCCAACAGGCGGCGCTGGTCGGCAATGCGCAGGTTCCAGCGCTCGGCGATATTGAAGAAAGCGCGCAAGGCGGGGCCGCCGAGATCGGCGATGGGATGGGTTTCAGGCTGGAGATGAGCCGCCATGGTTCAACTCTCCCAGTGAAGTTAGGAGCCAATTTACTCCACTGATGCATTTTTCGCCAGTGGTCCGGTCATCCGCCGTTCGGCCAGTACAGCGCGCGCACGGGTCGCCGCATACTCGGCCCGCCCGGTGACGCCCACGTGGCATCGATCAGAGGGAAACCCATGCGTATTCAAGTCATTGCCGCCGCCACGCTGCTGTCGTTCCATGCCCTCGCCGTCCACGCCGAGGTGAAGGAAGCCGCGCCCGATCACCTGCTGATCCAGGACGCCCGCACCGTCCACGCACCGCCCGAGAAGCTCTATGCGGCGCTGATCGACGTAGCCAAGTGGTGGAACAGCGAACACACCTACTCTGGCGACGCCTCGCACGTGAGCCTCAAGGCCGAGGCCGGCGGCTGCTTCTGCGAACGCTGGAATGACCAGAGCGTGCAGCACGGCCGGGTGATCTGGGCCGCGCCGGGCCATCTGCTGCGCATGGATGCCGCGCTGGGTCCGTTTCAAGCCATGGCCGTGCAAGGCGTGCTGACCTTCACGCTCAAGCCCGCGCCGGAAGGCACCGCGTTGGCGCTGGAATACCGCGTCAACGGTTCCAGCGCCAGCGGGCTCGACAGGATTGCGCCGGTCGCCAACGGCATGCTGATGGAACAGCTGCAGCGACTGCAGCGTTATGCGGAAACCGGCAAGAGCACACCGGCCAAACCCTGAGTTTTCGCGAATGCCACGCCCCCAGCCAAGCCGGGGTCGTGGTGGGGCGACTTACTTCTTCGCGTCCTTGTCCTTTGCGCAATCGCAGCCGAAATCCGGTGCCGGTCCACCGTCGGCAATGAAACGATCGATGCGCTGCTCCAGCACCGGCAGCGGCACCGAGCCGATCTGCAGCACGGTGTCATGGAAGTGGCGGATATCGAACTTCGAACCCAGCGCCTGCTCGGCCTTCTGGCGCAGCGCCAGGATCTTCAGGTAGCCCAGTTCATACGACAGCGCCTGGCCCGGCCAGCTGATGTAGCGATCCACTTCGTTGGCGATCTCGCGATCGGACAAGGCGGTGTTCTGCGTCATGAAGTCGATCGCCTGCTGGCGCGTCCAGCCCAGGTGATGGATGCCGGTGTCGACCACCAGTCGGCAGGCGCGCCACATCTGGTAGGTGAGGTAACCGAAGCGATCGTAGGGCGTCTTATAGATGCCCATCTCATTGCCCAGGTACTCCGAGTACAGGCCCCAACCCTCGCCGTAGGCCGAGATATAACCCTCGCGACGGAAGTCCGGCTGGCCGCGCTGCTCGGACGCCAGCGCCAGCTGCAGTGAATGGCCGGGCGCCGATTCGTGCAACGTCAGCGCCGGCATGTTGTACAGCGGACGCGACGGCAGGTCATAGGTGTTGACCAGATACGTGCTGGCGCCGCCGCGGCCCGAGGTGTAATACGGCGCGATATCGGCCGGCACCGGCACGATGGCGAAGCGCTGGCGCGGCAGGCGGCCGAATTCCTTGCCGAGCTGCGCGTCTACCTGCTTGGCCACCCACGCGGTGCGCATCAGCAGTTCGTCGGGCGTCTTGGCGTAGAACTGCGGATCGGTACGCAGGAAGTGCAGGAAATCGGCGAAGCTTCCCTTGAAGCCCGACTCCTGCATGGTCTTGACCATCTCGGCATGGATCTTGTCCACCTGCTCCTGGCCGATCTTGTGGATGGTGTCCGGATCCAGATCGAGCGTGGTGTATTCGATGATCTGCTGGCGATAGAACGCCTTGCCGTCGGGCATGGCTTCGGCGGCGAGCGTGGTGCGTGCCTTGGGCACGTAGTCGTTGCGATAGAAGCTGAGCAGGTTGGCGTAGGCCGGGATTACCTTGTTGCTGATTGCCTTCTTGGCGGCATCGCGCAGCTTGATCGCGTCGGCGGCCGGCACGGTCGAGGGCATCTTCTCGAACGGCTTGTAGAAAGTGCTCTGGGTCGGGTCCTTCAACTCCGATACCGAGCTGATGGACGCGTCGCGTCCCTTGAGCACTTCGCGCGGCACGGTGAAGCCACGCGCCAGACCGTCGCGCATATTGTCGATCTGCTGCTGGAAGTACGCAGGCACCTGGTTGAGGCGATCGATGTAGCGCTGATAATCCTGCGTGGTGCGCAGCCGGTCGCCTTCGAGCACATAGCCCAGGTCGCTCCAGAACGCCGAGTCGCTGTTGAACGGCATCTGCCACTGCTTGAACTTCTGCGAGGCGAGCAGGTTCTGGATCTGCGCCCGGTATACGGCGTAGTTCACCTGGTCTTCCGGCGACAGTTGCTTGACGTCGATGCCATCGAGGTCGTTGGACACCTTCTGCCAATAGTCCTGGCGCTTCTGCTGGTTGGCCGCGTCCACATTGTCCAGGCGCGAGCCATTGGGTTGTGCTTCACCCGAGCTGGCAATGCCGGACTGGCCGTTGCGCCACGTCCACTCCTGCTCGTAGATCTGCTTGAAGCGTGCATCGGCGCTGGTATCGGCCCAGGCCGGCGCGGCCAGTGCGAGCGTGGTGGCCGCGGCCAGCCAGGTGGTGCGTAGAGCTTTCTTCACTGCGGGTTTCCCTTTGCCAAAGAGGTCGTGAGCGGCGATGCCGACACGGCATCCTCCACGCTCCAGTCATCCAGCGCCTGTGGCGGAAGCTGGGGTAGCGCTATGCGGGACAGCGCGTCCCGCGCATCGCCCTTCAATCGTGCCACGCGCAACTCAATGCCACGACTGGCCAGCCATGTAGCGAAATCGGCGAGGGATTCGAGCGAGGTGCCGTCCAGGTCCGGGCTTTCCTCCAGGCTGAGCACGACGCGACGCAGGCCTTGGCCCGCTTTGACGCGTTCGCGGGCCTGGGCCAGCATGGCCTCGGCATTGGCGAAGAACAGCGGCTCCTCCGGCCGCACGATCAGCATGCCCGGTACCTGCAGCGCCTCGGGATGTTGCGCCGTGTCCACGAAATCGTGCCCGTCGGCCAGCCGCCCCAGTATGCCCAGCCGGGGCGTGGCGAGCTGGCGCAACAGCATTACCAGACTGAAGGCGATGGCGAACAGCAAGCCGTTGAGGATGCCCAGCGACAACACCGCCACCACCGCCGCCAGCAGCACCAGCCGGTCGCGTTGCCAGCGAAAATACGGTGCGAACACCGACACCCGCAGCGATTTGCTCACCGCGTGGATCACGATGGCCGCCAGCACCGGCTGGGGAATGCGCTCGATCCAGCGCAAGGCCAACAACACCAGCACGAGCACGCTGACGGCACCGATAAGGCCGGCAAGGCGCGACCGCGCACCGGCCGCCTCGTTCGCCGAGGTGCCGGAATATCCTGCGCCCACCGGCATGCCGTGCAGCGCACCGGAGATCACATTGGCGATGCCGAGCACCAGCAGGTCGCGATTGGGATTCACTGTGTCGCCATGCTTCAGCGCAAAGCCGCGGATCGAGCTATAGGACTCTGCATAGAGAATGAGCAGCAGCGCTGCCGCCAATTCCACACTGGGCAACCACTGGTCGCTGCGCGGCCACGTCGGCCAACCCAGATCGGTCGCCAGCTGGATGGGGCCCGTCAACGCCACGCCATGCGCCGCCAGCCAACCCGATGCCAGCACGCCCAGTGCGATGGCCACCAGACTTCCCGGCAGCCGACGAATGCGCTCGCAGGCAAACAGCAGCAGCAACGCAACCAGGCCCGCACCCAACGCCGCCACGTTCACCTGCGGCAACACCTTCGCCAATTGCACGATCAGCAGCGGCATGAAATCGCCATGCACGTCCGCCACACCCAGCAGATGCGGCAGCTGCTTGAGTGCGATGACACAGGCAAGCCCAAAGGTGTAGCCACGCAGCACAGGACGCGCAATCAGATGCGACAACCCACCCAGTCGCGCCGCACCGGCCACCAGAAAACAGCCGCCTGCCAGCACCACGAGCGTTCCCGCCAATGCGACCCTCGAAATACTGTCACCACCAGACAGCGCCAACGTTCCCGCCGCCAGCACAGCTGCCGACGACGAAGTGGCGGACACGATCGCATAGCGACTGCGCCCCAACAGCCCATACGTAGCCAACCCCACGAACAAAGCAATCACGCCCGCCTGCGGCGGCAGGTTGGCGATACCGGAATAAGCGACCGCTTCGGGGATCAGCAGGCCGGCAATGGAGAGACCTGCGACCAGATCCAGATGCCAGGTGGATGGCGCTTTGGCTACGACGGGTGGTGTTGTCGTGGGCATGGGGCGCTTCCGGCATGGATGGGGGGGAGGGTAGCTGATTGCGGGGATGGTTCGTTGTTGCCGACCTCGGGTTGCTCGCCGCTTAGGCGCGGGCGGATTTTCGCTACCCATCGGCTCGCAGCACCGTCGCGCCCGCTCTTCTGTGGGAGCGCACCCTGTGCGCGACCGCCACGCTGCGGTGCACCGCTCCGTAGGTTTGTCGCGCACAGGGTGCGCTCCCACAAAGAGCCGAGCGGCAAGATTGATCGGCCATCTCCATACCTGCGTCCCCCTTGTAGGAGCGCACTTGTGCGCGACCGCACTACCTGGATGTACCGCTCCGTCGGCTGGTCGCGCACAAGTGCGCTCCTACAAAAGAGCCGCCCGACAGCGTCGGACGTCGCGTGGCTCTTGATGCGGCTCTTGATCTCGGGGTCCCCGTATGACGCGGCGGGCGGGTGGAGGAAAGCCCGAAGGGTGGCCGCAGGGATGCGGCCAGTTTTTCGACAGGACAGGGATGTCCTGTCGAAAAACCCCGGAGCCCGACCGCGCACCTGGAGGGCGCAGCCCGGAAGGCGCGTCATCCGGGGGGCCCTTCTCTTTGGTTACTTTCTCTTGGGCAAGCAAGAGAAAGTAACCCGGCCTTCCCAAAAAGGGGACTAGCTTTGCGTCGCCGGCAGGAGGTCGGAAGCCCGCGGCAGGCGGGCCAGGTCGCTGTATCGCGACAACTAAAGACCGAGGCTCTGGATGACCAGCCTTTGGCTGTTGAAAAGCGCTTCCGGCCTACGCCGGAATGACGAGCGAAAGAAGACTGCGGCACCTCCAAACAACGAGGCAGGGTTGGCCCCTCACCCCAACCCTCTCCCCGGCGGGGAGGGGGAGCGAAAGGCCTCAGCTCTCCATCCCCTCGTAATACCCCCGCATCGCCTGCAGATAGGCGTCCAGATTGCGCCCCTCCACACTGTCGAAGCGCTCACCCGTAATCGAACACCCATGAATGCGATCCGGGCGAAAATTGCGGAAGCCCACGCGCAACCGACACCAGCTGCCCAAGGTCCACGCACCACCCCAGAACGCCAGACACAACGGCTCAACCTCGCGCGTACTGGTACGGCCAGCTTCATCGCTGTATTCCAGCCGCAGCACCTGGTTATCCGTGATGGCCGCGTTGAGACGGTCAATCAACGCGGCGAAATCGGTCTTGGTCTGGTCACGCCAGATCGGCGCATAGATGCGCGTACGCGTGGAGCGCTCGCGCAACTCGGCAGGCAGGACGGCTTCGATCTTCAGCAGCGCGGCCTGCGCGCTCTCCGCCAGTTTCTGCCCGGCGAAGGCACGCACGAAGCGCGTGCCGACCACCAGCGATTCGAGTTCGTCGGCGGTGAACATCAGCGGCGGGATGTCCGAACCTTTGCGCAGCACGTAACCGACACCGGCTTCTCCCTCGATGGGCACGCCGGAGAGCTGCAGGTCAGCCACATCGCGGTAAACGGTGCGCAACGACACACCGAGTGTGCCCGCAAGCTGACGCGCCTGCAGCGCGGTCCGGCGACCCCGCAAGGCGTGGATGATGAGGAACAACCGGTCGGCGCGACGCATCCGTGGATGATGGCGGAGCGGCGCGCCCGGGAACAGCGCCGGGAGTCATGGTTTGCCTGGCCGCTCACCTCAGAGCCACTCGGCACGCTCTCAACAAACGCCATGACAACCGGCCGGCCATACGCCTTCACGCCGCCTGCGCTTCCGCCAAGGCCGCGTCCAGCGCCATCGCGCGCTGCATGGCCGGCCGGGACATCACGCGAGCCACATAGGCGCCGATCACCGGCACCTCGGGGATGAGCTTGAACATCGTCATCCAGTTCAATGCGCAGCCCCACAGCACATCCACCGCGCTGAAGCGTTCGCCCAACATGTAGGGGCCACGCTCCAGCTGCGCCACCAGCGTGGCGAACATGGTGTCCCAGTCGCCATAGGGACACGTGGATGGCGGCACCGCGTCGCGCTTCAGCGCGCGGTCCACCGCGGCCGGTTCGAAGCACGAGCCGTAGAACACCATCCAGCGCAGGTACGGCCCACGCAGCGGATCGTCCAGGCCAGGCGCCAACCCCTTATCCACGTACAGATCGGCGAGATAGAGATAGACGGCCGGTTGCTCGGTGACCAGTTCGCCGCGATGCCAGATGGCCGGAACCTTGCCCATCGGATTGACCGCCGTGTACGGCGTTTCACGCTGCTCGTTCTTGCGCAGGTTGAGCACGTGCATGTCGTATTCGACGCCCAGTTCTTCCAGCAGGGCGCGGGCGCCGCCGGAGCGGCTATTGGGTGCGTGGTAGAAGGTGACGCGTGGAGTGGTCATGGCACGTTCCTCGCTGCGAGAGAGCTTGGCGTCGAGATCAGAGATAGCTGGTGATGGCGGGCGCGTTCCACCAGTTGTTGTCGCGCCCATCGGAATAGCGGACAGGTGCGGCGGCCCATTCCTCGTCGCTCACGTCGTCCAGGCAGACCACGTTGACCGCCACGAACTCGCCGCCGATTTGTTCCACATAGCCGCGATGGAACGAATGCGTGCCGCAATGGCGACAGAACAGGTTGTGCGTGCTGTCGGTGCCGAAGCGGTAATCGACCAGCGCGTCCTCGCCGCTCACCACGCGAAACGTCTTGAGGTCGGCCCTCGCGCTCCAGAAGCGCAACTTGCGACAGATGGAGCAGTTGCAGCGTCCGGTGCCCGCGGACAGATCCAGGTCCGCTTCGTAGCGAACGGCGCCGCAGTGACAACTGCCGTGATAGGTGCGGGTCATGCGCGCGCTCCTCGCAGTCGGCGCGGCGTCAGCGATGCGCGCTCGGCGGTGACCTGCTTGCTGACCTCCTCTTTCTTGCCGTTCGCCGTTTCCGGTGTGGTTACCGGAAAGCGGTATTGGCCATCCATCAACAGCCCGCGCAGGTACAAGGGCCGGTATGCCATCAGGATCTTTCCGATCGACAGTGCCATGACATTCTCCTCGTCGTGTTCGCTCAGGCCGCCACGGCGGTGGCGGCGTCGCCCGCGCACCACGGCGGCGGCAGGGCGTGCTTGAACAAGCGGTACCAATGTTCGCGATCGCTCGGGTTGTAGAGGTCGAGCGTGCGGATCACTTCGCGGGCAAATTCCACGCTGCCCAGCTGGCTGGCGGTGATGACGCCCTCGTCGCTCACGGCGAGCGCGTTGGCGTCGTACTGCTCGGCGCCGGCATAAGCGGGCACATGCGTGCCGATGTGGCCCGGCCAGCTGCCGGTATGACGGCAGGCATCGAGCAGCCCGGCCCGGGCCAGCACCAGCACACCACTATCGACGGCCGCCACCGGCGCGCCTGCCGCGTGCACGCGCCCCACGGCCTGCACCGCCTCGTCGCCATCGCCGTGTTCCCACAGATAGCCGCCCGGGACGATCAGCAATGCCGCGCGCCGCAGGTCCAGCTCATCCAGGGTGAGCTCGGGCACCACGCGCAGGCCGGCCATGGAAAGCACCGGCTGCATGGAAAAACCCACCGTCTTCAACTGCCAGTCGCCCGGCCGACGGATTTCACAGAGCGCATGCGCCGCATGCCAGTCCGCAAAACCGTCGAACGCCAGGAAATACACCGTATCGCGCATGAGAGTCCCTCCTTATGACGGAGGCCAGTGTGGCTACCCCCTGCTGCCAACGTGTTGTCAGTAGGGGAGCCGCCGTGTAACCACCTGTGGGAGCGCACCCTGTGCGCGACAGGCGCCCGAGCGCCCCGCGAAGACCGGTTCTCGCCAGGCGCTCGGGCGCCTGTCGCGCACAGGGTGCGCTCCCACAGGGAGGGGGCCGACGCTCGTGGCGGTGGCTTGTCCGAAAAGGTTTTCAGGACGGATAGATGAACCCACTGGTCATACTTTGAGCTGACAAGTGTCGGCATCAACCGGGACAATAGGGGTCCCTTTGCTTGCGGGTTCGCCATGAAGTCCATTTCGCTCATCCAGTTCCTGATCGAGGAACGCCGCGCCGGCCGCATGAACGCCGAGCTGTCCCTGCTGATCGAAGTGGTCGCCCGTGCCTGCAAGCGCATCGCGGTGGCCACCAACAAGGGCGCCCTTGGCGGCGTGCTGGGCGAGGCGGGCACCGGCAACATCCAGGGTGAGGCGCAGAAGAAGCTCGATGTGATCTCCAACGAGATCCTGCTCGAAGCGAACGCCTGGGGTGGCCAGCTCGCCGCGTGCGCCTCTGAGGAAATGGAAGATCCGCAGCCGATCCCCGACATGTATCCGAAGGGCCATCACCTGCTGCTGTTCGATCCCCTCGACGGCAGCTCCAACATCGACGTGAACATTTCCGTCGGCACGATCTTCTCGGTGCTGCGTTGTCCCGACGGCATCACCGAACCCAAGGCCGAGCACTTCCTGCAGGAAGGCACCACCCAGCTGGCCGCCGGTTACGTGGTGTACGGCCCGGCCACGGTGCTGGTGATCACCTTTGGCCACGGCACGCACGAGTTCACGCTCGATCGCGAAGTGGGCAGCTTCATCCTGAGCCGTCGCAATATCCGCATCCCGGAAGAGACCGCCGAGTTCGCCATCAACATGTCCAACCAGCGTCATTGGGAAGCGCCGATGCAGCGTTACATCGGGGAGCTGCTGGCCGGCACGGAAGGCCCCCGCGCCAAGGATTTCAACATGCGCTGGGTCGCCTCGATGGTGGCCGACGTGCATCGCATCATCACCCGCGGCGGCGTGTTCTTCTATCCGCTGGACGCCAAGATCAAGTCCAAGGGCGGCAAGCTGCGCCTGATGTACGAAGCCAACCCGATGGCCTTCATCGTCGAGCAGGCCGGCGGCGCCGCCACCACTGGCCGCGAACGCATCATGGGGTTGCAGCCCACCGGCCTGCACCAGCGCGTGCCGGTGTTCCTCGGTTCGAAGAAAGAAGTGGAAGTGGCCACGCACTACCACGTCGAGGCAGACGCCGCAGGCTAAAGGCCGTCCCCCTTTGACGCTCGTCATCCCGGTACAAGCCGGGATGACGAGCAGTTTGCTGACCGTTGCACAACGTGCGCCGCAACCTGCCATCGTGCCGCCCTCTGGCGGTCGTACACTCGCTCGCCAGTGACCGGCCTGCCGAAGGATCAGCAGGCCGAACCTTCCTCTACGAGCCGCCCGCGCCCATCGACATGACGTCCACCCGCTTGTTTCGCCCTGTCCTGCCCCTGCTTGCCAGCCTGGTGCTGTGCGCCTGCTTCGGCAGCACCAAGCCCACGCCGCCGCCTGCGCCGATCGCGCCGCCTCCGGTGGTGAAGCTGCGTATTGGCCTGGCCCTGGGCGGCGGTGCGGCCAAGGGCTTTGCGCACATCGGCGTGATCAAGATGCTGGAGGCCAACGGCATTCGCCCCGATGTGGTGGCCGGCACCAGCGCAGGCAGCGTGGTCGGCGCGCTTTATGCGAGCGGCATGGACCCGTTCCAGCTGCAGGAGACCGCCATTGCGCTGGACCAGGCCAGCCTGCGCGACGTGCGTCTGTTTTCCGGCGGCGTGGTGCAGGGGCAGAAACTGCAGGACTACGTGAACGCCCAGGTGAAGAACCGTCCGCTGGACAAGCTCAACGTGCCGTTCGCGGTGGTGGCGACGCAACTGGAAACCGGTCAGCGCACGGTGTTCGTGCGTGGCAATACCGGCCAGGCCGTGCGTGCTTCCAGCAGCGTGCCCGGCGTATTCGAGCCGGTGGACATCAGCGGCAAGCATTACGTGGATGGCGGCGTGGTCAGTCCGGTGCCGGTGGATGCCGCGCGTCAGCTGGGTGCCGACGTGGTGATCGCGGTGGATATTTCCAGCAAGGCCAACGGCAGCAACCCGCAGGGCATGCTCAATATTGTCGGCCAGTCCATCAGCATCATGGGCCAGAAGCTCGGCGAGCAGGAGCTGGCGCGCGCAGACATCGTGATCCGGCCCAAGGTGAATCAGATCGGCGCGGCGGACTTCGAGCAGAAGGACCAGGCCATCATGGAAGGCGAGCGCGCCGCGCTGGCGGCCATGCCTGCGATCAAGGCGAAGATTGCTGCGATCCAGGTGGCGCGCCAGCAAGCGGCCAGCGTCGTGGCAACGCCGGTAACGCACTAACCCACAGCAGTTTCTCGCCTGGCTGTCCAGACGGCCATCTGGATGATTGGCCCAACGGACAGCTGCGCGCTAGTTTGCGCGCGGGGACAACCAGGGGGTTCCATGGGCGCGTGCAGCCAGTGCGGCAAGTCGATCCTGTTCGGTGGCCGACGACTCGATGGGCGACGCTATTGCAGCGCTGCCTGCGCCCGTTCCCATCCGCTGCACCTTGCTGCCGACCAGGTGCCACTGGACATCCTGCAGCGCCAGGTGAGCGAGTGGCGCCAATCGCGCTGCCCACGTTGCAAGCGACAGGACGCTGCCATCGACGTATACGAACACCACCGCGTGCATTCGCTGCTGCTGATGACGCAGTGGAGCACACGACGCAGTGTGTGCTGTCGTCGCTGCGGTCGACGCGACCAGCTGCTGAGCACGCTCTACTGCCTGGGGCTGGGCTGGTGGGGCTTTCCGTGGGGTCTGCTGATGACGCCGGTGCAGATCGTTCGCAACATCTTGGGCCTGTGCCAAGGCGAGCCGGCGCGGCCAACGACCGCCTTTGAACACGTCGTGCGGCGGCAGATCGCCAGGCACTATTTCGAGGCCCAGGGCGCGCTGCCGTCGTTCTCCGCGCACCGCTGAGCGACTTGGCGGCGCGCGGCCTGGCCTGCTAGCGTGTGGTAATCCCCATCGCAATCCAGGCGCCCGCCATGCAACACCCTGCCCGTCTGCTGCTGCCCCTGTTGGTGGCGGCTTTTGTTCCCGGCCTCCATGCGGCGACCCGCACCGACCCGCGCATCGAACAATTGCTCACCGACCTCGGCAAGACGCGCGCCATCAGCGCCGTACAGCTGTCGCCCGATGGCAACCAGCTCGCCTGGGTGGTGCGCACGGACGGCAAGGATGCCATCGAGGTGGCCAAAGCCGACGGCAGCGACGCGCATCGCGTGGGCATCGCCAAGCGTGGCGATTGCAATGAGACAGATCCCGCCTGGGCGCCCGATTCGCATCATCTGGCCTTTCTTTCCAATTGCGCCAACGGCGGCAAGCAGAAAGATCTGCTGGTGGTCGACATGCAGGCCAAGGAGTCGCCTAAACATATGGCCTCGCTGCCCGGCGTGGCGCAGGACCTGAGCTGGGCCCCTGACGGCAAGTCGCTCGGCTTCCTTTACGTGCCCAACGGCACGCGTCGTGCCAGCGCGGTGTATGCCGCCAAGCCGGCCTCGGGCGAGATCGGTGTGGATGGCATGGAAGTGCAGCGCGTGGCGACGGTGGATGCCGCCGGCGGCAACGTGCGCCTGCTTACACCGGAAAGTACCTACGCGTATGAATTTGCGTGGTCGCCGGACAGCCAGCGCATCGTCTTCACCGGTGCGCCGCCGCCGGGCGACAACAACTGGTGGCTGGCCAAACTGTATGTGCAGAACGCGCAGGTCGATGCGAAGGCCACGGCGATTCTCGATCCGGCGACCGCGAAGGGTTCACTGCACGGCCTGCAGATGGCATTGCCGCAGTGGTCGCCCGATGCTCAGCGCATCGTCTTCATCGGCGGCCTGATGAGCGACCAGGGTTCCACCGGCGGTGATCTCTACGCGGTCTCTGCCAGCGGCGGCGATGCGATCAATCTCACGCCCAACACGCGCGTGACGCCGGCGTGGTTCACCTGGTCCGGCACGCAGCAGTTGCTCGTCGCACAGGTCAGCAATGGCCAGAGCCAGGTGGCCGAGTACGCCATCGATGCGGCCAGGGCGGCGCAAACGCGTCTGCTCTTCACGCTGCCGGCGACGATCGGCGACGGCAGTGCGGAGATGGCGCTATCGCTGTCCGCCAATCGCAACAGACTCGCCTTCGTGCAGAGCTCGTACACCGAGGCTCCCGAAGTGCACGCAGGCGCCTTGGGCGACACCCCGCCGCCCGCCGTCACCCAGTTCAATGCTGCACTCAAGCCGCAATGGGGCAAGGCCGAATCGGTGGAATGGGATATCGAAGGCCGCCACGTGCAGGGCTGGCTGCTGTATCCCGCCAATTACGATGCGAAGAAGTCCTACCCGATGATCGTCACCGTGCACGGGGGTCCGTCGAGCGCGGTGATTCCGCGCTGGCCGCGCATGGGTTTTGCGGGCGAGCCGTTCTCGGCGCTGGGGTACTTTGTCTTCATGCCCAATCCGCGCGGCAGCTTTGGCCAGGGCGAGGCGTACGTACAGGCCAATCGCAAGGACTTCGGCCACGGCGATCTGCGCGACATTCTCGCCGGCATCGACACGATCGAAAAGAAGCTTCCCGTCGACGACAAGCGCCTTGGCCTCACCGGCTGGAGCTACGGCGGTTTCATGAGCATGTTCATCCCCACCCAGACGACGCGCTTCCGCGCGGTGGTGGCGGGCGCAGGCATCGCCAACTGGCAGAGCTATTACGGCCAGAACCTGATCGACCAGTGGATGATCCCGTTCTTCGGCGCCTCCGTTTACGACGATCCGCAGGTGTACGCGAAGAGTTCGGCGATCAACTTCATCAAGCAGACCAAGTCGCCCACGCTGATCGTGGTGGGCGACCGCGATGCCGAGTGTCCGGCGCCGCAGTCGTTCGAATACTGGCATGCGTTGCGCGCGCAGGGCGTGCCGACCTCGCTGGTGGTGTATCCCAATGAAGGCCATCACTTTGTGGATCCGGAGCATCAGCGCGATGTGTTGCAGCGCGCCTTGCTGTGGTTCGAGAAATATCTGCCGGCGTCGAACTGAGTCTGGCCGCACCACCGAAAGCCTGAGCCGCCGATGTCCGCATCGGCGGCTTTTTTGTGCCCCTGCCATCCGGCCTATTGAATTTGGTCAAAGTGTATTGTTGTATTAATACACATGGATGCCTCGATGTTCGCCATACAACCCACCTCGGCCGAACCGATCTACCGGCAGATCGTGGAGCAGCTGCGCCGACTGATCGCCGGCGGCCAGCTGGTGACCGGCGACCTGCTGCCCTCCGTTCGCGATGTCGCAGGATTTCACGCGATCAACCCGATGACGGTATCGCGCGCCTACGGCATGGCCGAGACGGAAGGTTTGCTGGAGCGCCTGCGCGGCAAGGGCATGGCGGTGGCCGCGACCACGCGCAGCACGGCCACGCAGGCGCAACGCATGGCGTTGCTGGAGGCCCAATTGCAGGCACTCGCGCGCCATGCGCGTGAGCTTGAATTGCCGGGCGATGCCGTACTGCGCCGGCTTGGCAAGCTGCTGGACGAATGAGATTGGCAGGGAGGGGCACACCGCCCCTCGCATCGCCGGCGGCACCGCGCCGCACGGTTAAACAAGCGTCTGACGTGAGGGTAGTCCGATGAATGCCGCACTGCGATCCATCAACGACAATGCCGCCGCACCGCTGGCTGTGCGCGGTCTCTCGCATGGCTACGAGGATGGCCAGGTGTTGTCCAACATTGACCTGGCGATTGCACCGGGCAGCGTGTTGGGCCTGATCGGGCGCAATGGCGCCGGCAAGTCCACGTTGATCCGCGCCATGCTTGGCCTGCTGCAGCCGCATGCCGGCGAATGCACCGTGTTTGGTGAGGCGGCGCTCAAGCTGTCCGATCACAGCAAGGCGCGCATCGCCTATGTGCCCCAACAGCCGGATGCCCTGGCGTGGCTGAGCGCACGCCAGATGCTCGACTACGTGGGCCGCTTCTATCCCACCTGGGATGCAGCCTATGCGAAAAGCACGCTTGAGCGCTGGCTGATTTCGCCGAACAAGCTGCTGGGTAAACTGTCGCCAGGCGAGCGCCAGCGTGTCGACCTGATCCGCGCACTCGCCTCCCGGCCCGAGTTGCTCGTGCTGGACGAACCGGCTGCCGCACTCGATCCCGTGGCGCGCCGCGACCTGCTGCGTGAGATTGCATTGCGCGCGGGCGAAGCCGGCACCACGGTGCTGTTTTCCACCCACATCGTGTCCGACCTGGAACGCGTCGCCTCGGAGATCGCCTTTCTGCACGAAGGCAAACTGCTGCTGCATTGTGGCGTGGACGAAACCAAGGAACGCTTCGCACGTCTGTGGCTGCCAGCGGCGATGTCTGCGGCTGCACCGACCCAGGTGTTCGGGCGTCATCGTCATGAAGATGGCAGCGTGAGCCTGGTGGTGGAGCGCGATGCCCACGGCCGCTGGCCCGAGGCCTCGTCCTTGCCGGGCGCGCGCGTCGATGCGCTCGGCCTCGAAGATCTTTTCGTGGAGATCGCGGGATGACTGCCCATGGCATGTTGATCGCACCGTGGTATGCCATGCGCCAGACGACGCGCTGGATCGTGCTGGCGATCAGTGTGCTGCTGGCTGCGGGCGCCAGCGCGTTTGCCCTGTTCGGCCTGCACGGCGCGGAACGCGTTTACTGGGCGCCGGTCACCGGCATGCTGGTGGCCACGGGCGTGTTCATGCTGACCCTGTTTGGGCTGTCGCCCTGTCTGCTGCTGGCCATCGACGGCAGGAAGATGCGTTTGCCCTGCGTCGAACGCGAGGCGTCCGGTGCCGTGCTGCTATACGGTGTGTTGCTGGTGATCGTGCCCAGCGTGGTCATCGGCAGTCTGGGCGGCTACACCTGGAACGTGATGGCTGCGCTGGCCGCCGCCGTGACGGCAGGGCTCGCCATGGCGCTGCTGCCGCGCGTCTTCAGCTTCTTCATCTGGTTGTTGCCTGCGGTATTCAACATGCTGCAGCCCGTGTTCCATCTGCCGCGCCCCGCCGAGCCTGGATTTCCCCTATTGGGCGGCACCATCGCCCTGGTCTTCGCCTTGATCGCGCTGGGATGCTGGCGCCGCGTGGCACACTCCGACCAGCCTTACGGCGGCATGGGGGCGCCGATGATGATGCAGTTCGGTGCAGCCTCGCGCGGTGGCTGGGGCAGCTGGGGCGGCGCCGGCATGGACGCCAGCACCCTGATCCGTCGCAACCCGGCATGGCTGCAGCCGCGTGTCGAGCTGCGCCAAAGCGGCCCGGCGCACCCCGTGACCAGCCTGCGCATCGGACTCGGCGGCGTGTTTGCGCCGCTCACTACGGGTGGGCGTGCGATGCAGCTGAGCATCGTGCTCGGCGCCTCGCTGATCTTTGTGCTGCAGCTTGGCGTGCAGGCCGTACAACGCCATCCGGGCCACTTCAGCGAAAGCTTCGTTCATACCGGTCTGGTTGGCATGCTGATGTGGGGCGTTGGTTTCGGCGGCAGCATGATCGCGCTGCTGCCGATCGCCCAGCTGGTTCAGCGCTGGATGAAACAGAACGCCGAATTGCCACTGCTCGCGCTGATGCCAGGACTCGGCGATGCCGCCCACGTGAAGCGTCGCCTGCTGTGCGCCTCGCTGCTGCCGCCGCTGGCTGCCCTGGGTGCGCTGATGGTGTTGGCGCTGGTGCTGGCGACGTTGCTGCACGCGAGTGCCATCGGCACCTGCGCGCTGATGCTTACGCTATGCGGCGCGATGGCCTTCGTCTCCGCCTTCGTGGTGTCCGTCCTGGGCGGGCGCCCACTGGGTCGCTGGCCAAGCATCGGTCTGTGTCTGTTCGGCTATGTGCTGTTCTCGGTCAGCATCATGGTTCCCCTGCTGAGCTCCGGCGACCAGGTCCATGGCTACGTCACCTGGTTCGTGGGTGCGTGGGGTGTGCTGCTGGCCCTGCTCGCATGGCTGGCGCTACGCGGGTGGCGTGGCCTCGCACGACGGCCGCATCCATTTCTTGCCAACTCCGTCTGACGCGAGCCCTCAACGAACGACAGCGCGTCAGAACAACTGACCCTGCGGTGACGGTTTGCGCGGCGGCACGAACTTGGTCGTGTCCAGCTGCAACTCGCGGGCGCGGCCAAAGCCGTGCTTGCGGCACGCCACGTCGAAGCGGCGGCGGATAAGGTCGGCAAACACGCCCTGCCCGCGCATGCGCGTGGTGAAGTCGCTGTCGTAGTCACGGCCGCCGTGCATCTGCTGCACCAGGCTCATGACATGCGCTGCACGCTGCGGCACGTGCAGCGCCAGCCATTCGCGGAACAGCGCCTTCAGTTCGTACGGCAGGCGCAGCGTGGTGTAGCCCGCACAGGTCGCTCCGGCATCGGCCGCCTGCTGCAGCACGGCTTCCATATCGCGATCGTTGAGCGCCGGAATGATCGGCGCGACCAGCACACCCACCGGGATGCCTGCGTCGCGCAAAGTGCGCACGGCCTGGATGCGCCGGTGCGGCGCGCTGGCGCGCGGTTCGAGTTTGGCGGCCAGATGGTTGTCCAGCGAGTTGATCGACACGAACACCTGCACCAGGTTGTCGCGCGCCATCGGCGCGAGGATGTCGATATCGCGCTCGACCATCGCGTTCTTCGTGACGATGGTGCACGGATGCCGGCACTCGGCCAGTACCTCCAACGCAGCGCGCGTGAGTTTCCAGCGCCGCTCGATGGGCTGATACGGATCGGTGTTGCTGCCGATATTGATCGGGCTCACCGTATAGGACGGCCGGGCCAACTCATGGCGCAGCACCTCGGCGAGATTGCTCTTGGCACGCAGCTTGGTTTCGAAATCGAGCCCGGGCGAGAGGTTGAGATAGCTGTGCGACGGACGGGCGAAGCAATAGATGCAGCCGTGCTCGCAGCCGCGATACGGATTCAAGGCCTGGTTGAAATGGATGTCCGGCGAATCGTTGCGCGTGATGACGCTGCGCGCGCGTTCTTCGGTGACCTCGGTGCGCGGTCGCGGCGCCTGCTCGTCGAGCACCAGGCTTTGCCAGCCGTCGTCCTCGGCGTGGTGGCGGATCGACTCGAAGCGGCCTTCCGGATTGGAGGCGGCGCCTCGGCCCTTGAACGCGTGGGGAGGGAGAAAGGATTCGGCCATGCCGGCAGTTTGCACCCGCAGGGTCTCAGGTGGCGCGACATCTCCGGGGCCTGCGGTCGCGCACCAGTGCGCTCCTAGAAGGGTGCCAGCTGGGTTCGCAGTGCCTCGCCCATGGCCTCCAGGGGATAGTGGTTCAGTTGGTCGGACATCTCGGTGAACACCGGCGCGGAGATGGTCCAGCCCATGGGGATGGGATAGTTGCCCGGACACAGGCGGAAGTGCCACAGCATGTCGCCACGCGATGGATCGGCGGCGTCGGGCCGTAGCGCGTTCAACAACTGTACGCGGGCGTAGTCGCCGCGGGCGCTGCGGGTATCGAGCAGGGCGTCGAGTGGGGCAGTCGCCTCGCCACGGACATGCGCAGGCATGGCGCCGGGTACGGCCTGACATGCCGTGGAATAGAACGGCAGCGGCGCTCTGGCGTCGTGTTGCTCGACGAAATCGCTCATCAGCGGATCGTTGCTGATGTGAATCACGATGAAGCGCATCGACACGCCATGCTGCCTGGCCTTGCTGCGAAGCAGGCGCATCAGTTCAAGCAGGGTGGTGGTGCCTGAGTTTTCGAAGTAACCGCCATCTACCAGCTGCATGCGATTGGGCACGGGCGGATTGGCCAGATGCGCTTCGAGGGTGCCGGCCGGGCTCACATAGGTGAAGCGCGCGCTGTTGAGCACGACTTCGCTCAGCGGCACGCGTGGGTCGAGCCAGCTCGAACCATCGAAGCCCGCGGTCCACGGCTGGCGCTGGGGTGTGGCCATCGGCTGGAACGGATGCTGGATAAAGCGCTTGCCTTCGGCCACCGTGGTGCTGTTGAGGAAGAGCGCCGGCAACGATGGCGTGACCTGCGGCCCTTCGTAGAGGCCTGAAAACGGTTGCTCAAAGGCGGGCATGCCTTGCTTGCGGGCAGCCGATTCCCAGGCACGGGTCAGCGCTCGGGCGCGATCGTCCAGCCACGCGCCGGGCAACCAGCGTTGGGTGAAGTCGACAAAGAATGTGTTGGCCAGGGTCGGCGCGAGAAAATCGTGGCTCAGCATGCGCTGTGCGCGTGGTTCCAACGCTGAGGTATCCAGCGGATGGGGTTGCGCCAGCGCACTCACATAGACGGCCAGACCAAGACTGCCACCGGAGACGCCGCTGGCTGCAAAGAGATAGCGCGCGAACAGTGGCTCATTGATTGCCGGCTGTCCCTGTTGCGTGATCGCGGTAAGACGGCTCAGCACCTGCGCCGTCCACGCAGCGCCGCGGATGCCGCCACCTTCGGCAGATACAAGGATGACCGGGCACGGATCGTGGCCGGCGCAGCGGTCCTTGATCCACGCATCGGCATAGGCATCGAAGCTCGGCCGTGAATCCGGCGGCTGCATGGCCGGGCGCTCATGCGTGGTCATGCCGGGATACTGCCGCACCTGGTGGTTGTCGTTCAGATGCAGCCAATGCAGCGAAGCGCTGACCAGCAGCAGGATGGTCAGCAGCGGCACGCCGCGCCGGTCACCAATCATGCATAACAGGCCGCCGCTGTAGCAGAGGAAAGTGGCGGACAGCAGCAGGATGGCCAACGGCCCCATGCCGTCGAGCAATTCGGGCATGAATGCGATCAGCACCGTGGCCAGCACGTTGAGCGTCACCACCACGACATACATGACCACGGCAAACGTACCGAGATCACGCACGCGCCAGACGCGTTTCTCATCGCGCGGACGCGCATGCGGCGTGGTCAGTCGCGGCATGCGCCGGGTCAAGGTGCTCCAGAGCCGACGGCGCGTGGTGAAGAACACGATGAGGAAGGCCGCCTCCGCCAGCAATCCCAGCGCCCGCCAGCTGCGTTGCGCACAGTGCTCGGTAATGCCGCACGGCCCATGCGGAAGTTTGACCAACGCCAGCACATAGCCAAGGCACACCAGCAACGGAACCAATGCGCCGAGCAGCCGCGGCAACCAGTCCCGCAGGAAAGCCGCGCGTTCGTCCTGCAGGGCGGGCCAGCGTGGATAGCGCAGACGATAGGCCTGACGTGCCGCATGCCACATGGCCAGACCGGCCAGCGCGCTGCAGAGCAGCAGGGCGAGATAGCGCGCCACGCTGGGATCGGTCCACAGGGCGATCAGGAACAGTTCCGCAGCCTGATCGACGCCGATCGCGACCATCACCGCCACGGCGAGCACCAGCAGCGACACGCGCACGGGCTTGAGATGGTCGAGCACCAGGGCGGTCCAGCCGAGCAGTTGGCGCCAGCGGCGGCGGATGGTCGGCCGTCGGGAAGACGTTGCACGTTCGATGTCGGGCATGCGGCTTCCTCCATCTTCCGTGGGTCGCGGCAAGCATAGTAGGCTGCTACGTTGCCCCCACCCGTGACGGCCTTCGCATGCACGGTTCGGCGACGTCGCCGACTCGATGCTGAAGGGAAGATCTTGCGTCACGCCTGGGCGACACGTCGCTGTGGATACTTCGCGCACTGCTTCAGGGCAAGGAGTATGCGATGACCGTCGAAGGCCTGCTCGTCTTCCTGTTGATCGGCGCCATTGCCGGCTGGCTGGCCGGGCTGATCGTGCGCGGCTTTGGTTTTGGAGTGCTCGGCAACATCGTGGTCGGCATCATCGGGGCGTTCTTCGCCGGATGGCTGTTGCCGCGGCTTGGGGTGCACTTCGCCGTGGTGAGCCCGTTCGTCAACAGCGTCCTGCATGCGTTGATCGGCGCCGTGGTATTGCTGGCCATTGTCGGCGTCATACGCAGCGTCTGATTCGCGCAAACGAAAAGGCGCGACGGTTGCCCGTCGCGCCTTCTGGTTGATACGAGCGGGACTCAGCTACGGATATCCACGTCCTTGGTCTCGCGCAGGAACAGCAAGCCGATGAAGAACGTGGCGATCGCCACGATGATCGGATACCACAGGCCGTAGTAGATATCGCCCTTCCATGCGACCAGCATGAAGCCGATGGTCGGCACGAAACCGCCGAACCAGCCGTTGCCGATGTGGTAGGGCAAACTCATCGAGGTGTAGCGGATGCGGGTGGGGAACATCTCCACCAGCCATGCCGCAATCGGGCCATACACCATGGTCACGTAGAACACGAGGATGGCCAGCAACACGATCAGCATCGGGTAGTTGCTCTTCGCCGGATCGGCCTTCTCCGGGTAGCCTGCCTCCTTCAGCGCACCGGTAAGCTGCGCGCCGAAGGCCTTGTTCTGGTCGGCAAATGCCTTGCTGTCGAGCGCGCCGCCTTCGAACGAGGAGATCGTGCGGTCGCCGATCTTGACCTCGGCAATGCTGCCGGGCTCGGCGGCTATGTTGGAGTAGGGAATACCCTTTTTCGCCAGCGCGCTCTTGGCCACATCGCACGAGCTGGTGAATTTCGCCTTGCCCACCGGATCGAACTGGAAGCTGCAGCCGTTGGGATCAGCCACCACTTTCACTGGCGAGGTGGCGGCCGCCGCTTCGATGGCTGGGTTGCCGAAATGCGTAAGCCCCTTGAAGATCGGGAAGTAGGTGAGCGCGGCGAGCAGGCAACCGGCAAGCACGATGGTCTTGCGACCAATGCGATCCGATAGCCATCCAAAAAACACGAAGAACGGCGTGCCGATGGCAAGACCCGCAGCGATCAGCAGATTGGCCGTGGTGCCGTCGATCTTCAGGCTCTGGGTGAGGAAATACAGCGCATAGAACTGACCCGTGTACCACACCACCGCCTGGCCGGCCGTGGCGCCGAGCAGTGCGAGTATCACCAGCTTGAGGTTTTTCCACTGGCCAAAGGCTTCGGTCAGCGGCGCCTTGGACTGTTTGCCCTCGGCCTTCATCTGCTGGAACACCGGCGACTCGCTCAGCTGCAGTCGGATGTACACCGACACGATCAGCAGCAACAGCGAGATGCCGAACGGAACGCGCCATCCCCAGTCGTCGAACTTCTCGGTGCCCAGCCACAGGCGCAGGCCGAGGATCACCAGCAGCGAGAGGAACAGACCGAACGTTGCGGTGATCTGGATGAAACTGGTGTACAGGCCACGCTTGCCTTGCGGTGCATGCTCGGCCACATAGGTCGCCGCACCGCCGTATTCGCCGCCGAGGGCCAGGCCCTGCAACAGTCGCAGCGTGATGAGGATCACCGGTGCGGCCACGCCGATGGTCGAGTAATTAGGCAGCACGCCGACCAGGAAGGTCGACAGGCCCATGATGACGATGGTGATGAGGAAGGTGTACTTGCGACCGATCATGTCGCCCAGGCGACCGAATACGATCGCGCCGAACGGACGCACCGCGAAGCCGGCTGCAAACGCCAGCAATGCAAAGATGAATTGGCTGGTTTCGTTGAGACCGCTGAAAAAGTGCTTGCCGATGAGCGCGGCGAGCGAACCGTAGAGGTAGAAGTCGTACCACTCGAACACGGTGCCCAGGCTGGAAGCCAGGATGACGCGGCGGTGGCCGGTGTCGAGCGATCCCCGCATGTCGACGGCGGTCGTAGCCATGATGTAGCCCTCTGTTGTGACGCCCCATCGAATCGATGGATGGTGGTTTCAGGGTGCAACTCGCTGGAGCGGCGTTGGCCACTCGCTGCGTCGTTCTCTACTCGTCCGGTTCGGGCGCCTCCCGTCGCCCCACCCGGCGGTGGCGATGGCAACGCCTGGACGTTGCCACCGTCGCTTCCTCAGAACTTGTACATGCCGCTGAAGCTCACCTGGTTGCCGTTGACGGTCTGGCTCGAGGGCGAATTCTTCAGCTGGTAACGCAAGTTGTCGTAGATCCACTCCACCCCAAGCTCGTAGTTACCCGAGGCATATTGCAGGCTCAAGGCAGACATGTTGTTGCGCAGCAGGCCCACGCCCGGTGCAGCCGCCGTGCCGGGTGCAGTCCAGGCCATCACGTCTTCGCGGTTGGGACGCGCGGCCGCATAGAAGGCGTTGACGCTCCACTTGGGTGTGAAGTTGTAGCCGGCCTGCACGAAGCCGCCCGACTCCTTGATGTTGCCGAACTGGGACATCGCACCAAAGATCTCGCCCAGCGCCTTGCCGGTATAGATCAGGCCTTTCAGGGTCCACGGACCGGGCTTCCACTGGCCGCCCAGGTCGTAGCCAATGCTGTTGAGCGTGTCACGCGGCGGCTTGGGCACGATATCGCCCACGCCATGCAGATCGATTTCGGAGTAATGCGCCGTGAGGTAGCCCAGCCAGTCCTTGCCCTGCGCATGCAGGCGCGCTTCCACCTGCGGCTTGAAATGCGCCGCGCCGCCGTTGAGATAGTTGACGGTTGCGGTGCCAGCGGGGTTCTGCGGGCCGCTCCAGTTGCCCTCGAGCACGGCGAAGTCGAAGCGCCACTTCACGCCGTCGGTGCCGTGGTTGAGGTCCTGCATCACGATCACGCCAGGATAGCGCCAACCCACGATGCCCGAGCCGTAGCCCAGCGGGAAGGCGATATGCGAGAGCGAGGTCGGCGTGTTTTCCAGCGGGAACATCAGATCCCACATCTGGCCGATGCGCACCGTGGTGCCCCAGGTGGGGTTGTTGATGTCCATATAGGCCTGGCGCAGGCGCGGAATCGGCTGCTGCTGCGCGTATGCACCGGTGCCGTTGTTGCCGCCGAAGAAGTCCATCTCGAGGCGGCCGCTGCCATTCCAGTTGTCGTTCAACTTGGCGCCGGTGAAATCCAGCCAGAAGCGGGTGTTGCGCACGTCCGCGCCGCTGAGCGATCCGGTATAGCCGTTCGCCTTGTTGGCGGCGGTCGGCGGCGCGGGAATTTCCGCGTTCTGGCCGTTGCCGTAGTTGATGAAGGTGCGGTCCTGGCCAAACACGGTGGCATCGATAAAGCCATGCAGCGCCACCGTCAGCCCCGGCGCGGTGGTGAACTGCGGCTTGGGCGCCGCTTCGACCTTGGTGGAGGTCGCCTGCGCCGTGGTCTGCGCTTGCGTGGCGGCCACCTGCGCCTGCTGCGCGGTTTGCGTGGCCTGCGTGGTGGCGGCCTTCTGTTCCTGGATCATGGCCTTCAGTTCGGCCAGTTGCTGTTCCAGCTGGTTCACGCGCTGCTCGAGTTGTTGTTCGCGCGTACTGCCTTTGCTCGTGGTGGTGCTCTGCGCATGGGCTGCCAGCGGCAGGCTCAGCGCGCAGGCGATGCTTAGCGCCAGCGCGGCATGGCGGCGGGCGGTGGTGGGCAATGTCATGGCAGGCCTCCCCAGGTCGATGACCACCCGAGCATGTCCATGCTGCATTGCGGACGCCTATTCACCATTGGTCGAACCTCGACCAAAGTCGAAAGTGGGGCGAAACGTATCGATCACCGGCCAGCCGGTACACTCGGTCGTTATCGCCGACAGTGGGTTGCTGCGGCGACATTCAACGCATGAGGAGGCCGGCTGGGCCGGCCGCAGGAGCCCCACGATGACCAAGCTCTACCCCGTCAAACCCGATTTCGCTGCCAAGGCGCGCATCCGCAAGGACGATTACCAGCGGCTCTATGCCGAGTCGGTGAAGGATCCGGAGGGTTTCTGGGGCAAGGTCGGCCAGCGCCTGCAGTGGACCAAGACGCCCACCAAGATCAAGAACGTCTCGTTCGACCCCAGGGATCTGCACATCCGCTGGTACGAGGACGGCGAGCTGAACGTCTCGGCCAATTGCCTGGACCGCCACCTGGCCGAGCGCGGCGACAAGACCGCCATCATCTTCGAGGGCGACGACCCGAATGAGTCGCGCCACATTACTTACAAGGAACTGCACGCCGAGGTGTGCAAGTTCGCCAACACGCTCAAGCACCTTGGGGTGGCCAAGGGCGATCGCGTGGCCATCTATATGCCGATGATCCCCGAGGCAGCCGTGGCCATGCTGGCCTGCGCGCGCATCGGCGCGATCCATTCGGTGGTGTTTGGCGGCTTCTCGCCGGACTCGCTGGCCGGCCGCATCGCCGACTCCGCCTGCAAGGTCGTCATCACCGCCGATGAAGGCGTGCGCGGCGGCAAGAAGATTCCGCTCAAGACCAACGTGGACGCCGCGCTCGAACGCCCCGGCACCAACAGCGTGGAGACCGTGATCGTGGTGCGCCGTACCGGCAGCGCCGTGCCCATGCAGTCGCCGCGCGACCGCTACTACCACACGCTGATGGAAGGCCAGTCGGCTGATTGTCCGCCGACGCCGGTGGAAGCGGAGCACCCGCTGTTCATCCTCTACACCTCCGGCTCCACCGGCAAACCCAAGGGCGTGCTGCACACCTCGGGCGGGTACCTGGTCTATGCCGGTTACACACACGAGCTGGTGTTCGACCTGCGCGAAGACGATGTCTACTGGTGCACCGCCGACGTGGGCTGGGTCACCGGCCACAGTTACGTGGTCTACGGGCCGCTCTCCAACGGCGCCACCACGCTGATGTTCGACGGTGTGCCCAACTACCCCGACACCAGCCGCTTCTGGAACGTGGTGGACAAGCACAAGGTCACCTCGTTCTACACCGCTCCCACCGCCATCCGCGCACTGATGCGCGAAGGCGAAGGCCCGGTGAAGAAGGCTTCGCGTGCGTCGCTGCGCTTGCTGGGTTCCGTGGGCGAGCCGATCAATCCCGAAGCCTGGGAGTGGTACTACCGCGTGGTCGGCGACGAGCGCTGCCCCATCGTGGATACCTGGTGGCAGACCGAAACCGGCGGCATCCTGATCACGCCGCTGGCCGGCGCGATCGACGCCAAGCCGGGTTCGGCCACGCTACCGTTCTTCGGCATCAAGCCCGCCATCGTCGATGCCAGCGGTGCCGTGCTGGAAGGCGCGACCGAGGGCAACCTGGTGATCACCGATTCCTGGCCGGGCCAGATGCGCACGGTCTACGGCGATCACCAGCGTTTCATCGATACGTATTTCAGCGCCTATCCGGGCAACTACTTCACCGGCGACGGCGTGCGTCGCGACGAAGACGGCTACTACTGGATCACCGGTCGCGTCGACGACGTGATCAACGTGAGCGGCCATCGCATCGGCACCGCCGAAGTGGAGAGCGCGCTGGTGGCGCATCCGAAGGTGGCTGAGGCCGCCGTGGTGGGCGCGCCACACGACATCAAGGGCCAGGGCATCTACGCCTTCGTCACCCTGGTTGCCGGTGAGCAGGGCAGCGACGAGCTGCGCAAAGAACTGGTCGCCTGGGTGCGCAAGGAGATCGGGCCTATCGCCACGCCGGATTTCCTTCAGTGGGCGCCGGGACTGCCGAAGACACGCTCGGGCAAGATCATGCGCCGCATCCTGCGCAAGATCGGCGAGAACCAACCCGACCAGCTCGGCGATATCTCCACGCTGGCCGATCCCGGCGTAGTGAAAAACCTGGTGGACGAACGCCTCATCAAATAAACACGCACTTGTAGGAGCGCACTCGTGCGCGACCGCAGCGACCCGATGTTCCCCATGAATGATCGTCGCGGTCGCGTCACCCGTCTCGATGCTGTTCCGGCCTCGAGGCACTTGATCGCGCACAAGTGCGCTCCTACAAAGTGAAGCAGGGAATCCATGCCTGACGTACTGATTGCCGACGATCACCCGCTGTTTCGCGACGCCCTGCAACGCGCCGTCGTGGCGGCCGTTCCCAATGCCAACGTACACAGCGCGGACAGCGTGTACACGCTGCTTGGCCTGATCGAGCAGTATCCCGACGCCGAGTTGCTCCTGCTCGACCTGCACATGCCCGGTGCGCGCGGCTATTCCGCACTGGCGCATATACGCGGGCAAAATCCTGGCCTGCCGACCATCGTCGTGTCAGGGCATGAAGATGTGCAGGTGGCGCGACGCGCACTCGCCCATGGCGCATCGGCCTATATTCCAAAGTCGACACCGGGCGAGGACATCATCACCGCCATCCGCAAGGTGCTCGATGGCGATGTGTGGCTGCCGCACCAGCTTGTCGGCGGCGGCACGGCGCTCAAGCCTGACGAAGCCGCCGTCGCCGATCGCGTCGCCACCCTGACGCCGCAACAGTTCCGCGTGCTCACGATGATCGCCGAAGGCCTGCTCAACAAGCAGATCGCCTACGACCTCGGCGTATCCGAAGCCACAGTGAAAGCGCACATGACCGCCATCATGCGCAAACTCGGCGTCAACAACCGCACCCAGGTCGCGCTGGCTGCAAGCCATCTGGCGATCGACCAGGAAGCGATGCCGTCGTTGCCTGCGGATGAGGAAGGTTGATTGGCGGCATCGTGGTGCGAGGAAGCTGCAAACAGGCGTCCGCCGCGATTGGGCAGCCTTTGCGGCCTTCAGACGTCCAACCATTGCGCCAATACCTCCCAAGACAACACCCAGCCGTAACCCATCTGTAGGAGCGCACCCTGTGCGCGACAAACCTGCACAGCGGTACATCCCAACGCCGCGGTCGCGCACAAGTGCGCTCCTACAAGGGGTTTCGCACGCWGTAGCGGYAATTCAATTCTGCGATCGCTATTTGTGGGAGCGCACCCTGTGCGCGACAAACCTACGGAGCGGTACATCCCAACGCCGCGGTCGCGCACAAGTGCGCTCCTACAAGGGGTTTCGCACGCTGTAGCGGYAATTCAATTCTGCGATCGCAATTTGTGGGAGCGCACCCTGTGCGCAACAAAACTACGGAGCGGTACACCCCAGCGTGGCTGTCGCGCACAGGGTGCGCTCCCACAGACAAGCAGCCGCAGCAGAGGAAAGGAGCGATGCCTAAGCCGATGCGCAGCGAGGCCCGGCTTTAAGTCCTCAGCGATTCGGGCGCGTTGCGCAGCGCTTGGAAGTATCCCCTGTGTACCCTCGGAGGTTGTCCCACAACAGCGCACCTCGAGCGTTCGGGCTTATCCCAACACGATGCTGCGGGCGTTTTAGGCCATTCTCTTTGGGTTACTTTTCTCTTGGGCCAGCAAGAGAAAAGTGACTCGAGCGGCGGCAGCCGTTCGAAACGCCCGCCGCGCAGGCGGCACCCTGGCCCCAAGGTGACAAGGGAACACCGAAGTTCTTGATGACCAGCCTTCGGCTGTTAAAAAGCACTCCGGCCTTCGCCGGGATGGCGATCTAAAGAGAACAACCCGCAAGACGCTGACGCACGCTCAGCTCCCGCATCAGGAACTAAGCCATCGTCTGCCTGCGCACCAACGCACTCAACAACGCCCTCAACGCCGCCGGCCTCACCGGCTTATGCAAAATCGGATACCCCAACCCCCGCGCCCGCTGCTTCAACTCACTGCTGCCATCCGCCGTAATCATCGCAATCGGCGGCAATTCACCCAGCACCGTGCGCAGTTCCTCGAGCGCCTGCAAGCCATCCATATCATCGGTGAGGTGATAGTCGGCCAGGATCAGGTCGACACCACCGCGTCGCAGTTCCTGCTCGGCCTCCGCCACGTCGATCGCTGTTCGGCAATCCACGCCCCAGCGCTGCAGCAGCGCACGCATCCCGTCGAGAATGGCAGTGTCGTTATCCAGGCATAGCACGGTGAGCGGCAACTGCTCGTTCGACATCGGATGAACATTCGTGCGGCGACGCGGTATCGCGCTTTCCGCGCGCGGCACGCGCACCGCGAAGCGACTGCCCTTGCCTTCGCGGGAAACCAGCTCGAGTTTGTGCTGCAGAATGCCGGCGATGCGCTCGCAAATGGAAAGGCCCAGGCCCAAGCCCTTCTCGCCCCAAGGCGATGGTCGATCCAGTCGCTGGAACTCGCCGAAGATCCGCGCCCGTTGCTCCGCCGCGATACCCGGCCCGGTGTCCCACACCTCGAGTCGCACTTCATCGCCCATGCGGCGCGCACCAACCAGGATGCCGCCTTCGCGCGTATAGCGCAGCGCGTTGGAGATGAAGTTCTGCAGCACGCGACGCAGCAATTGAGGATCGCTGCGCACGGCCAGCTTCGTGGGCACCACGCGCAATCGCAGTCCGCGCTGCTGCGCGATCACGGCGAACTGCGCCATCAACGATTCGAACAGATCCGACAACGCCACATTGCTGATGTCCGCGCGATAGCTTCCGGCATCCAGGCGCGAGGTATCGAGCAGTGCATCGAGCAGATCTTCAGCTGCACGGAAGGAGGCGTCGATGCGCTCGGCCAGCAAGCTGGCTTCGCCGTCGAGCCCGGGATGTTGGCGCAACGCCGCAGTGAACAAGCGCGCAGCATTCAAAGGCTGCAAGAGGTCATGACTCGCCGCTGCCAGAAAGCGCGTCTTCGACGCATTCGCCATCTCTGCTTCGCGACGCGCATGTGCGGCGGAGTTGAGCGCTTCGCTGAGCTCGGCCGTGCGCAGCTCCACGCGCTGTTCCAGATTCTCGTTGGCCTCGATCAGCGCCTGCTCGGCATGCTTGTACGCCGTGACATCGGTATAGGTGGTGACATAGCCGCCGCCGGGCAGCGCGCGTCCGCGCATTTCGATCACCGAACCATCCGGACGGATGCGCTGGAATACATGCGGCGAACCGGCGTGCATGTGGCCGAGGCGCTTGGCCACATGAGCCTCGACTTCACCCGGACCCAACTCACCGTGCTCTGCGTTCCATCGGATCAAATCGGCCACGTGCACGCCGACGTAGACCATACCGTCGGGATAGTCGAACAATTCGAGATAGCGCCGATTCCACGCGACCACGCGCATGTTCGCGTCGATCACGCTGATGCCTTGCGACACGTTTTCCAGCGTGGTGGACAACAGCTCGCGGTTGAAGCGCAGTTCCTGCGAGGCTTCGTCCATCAAGGCCATCGCTTCGGCGATATCGAGGCCTGAGCCCGACAGTGCGCCCATCAGGATGCGTCGCGCACTCGCAGCGCCCACCGCAGAGGCAAGCAAACGCTCGGTGTATTGGATCAGCGCGCGATCGGCAGCCTCGCTGGCTTGCAGCGGCTTGCCGCGGCGCTCGCCATAGTCCTCGAACGCACGCTGGCTGCTGCGCTCGCCGACGATCCGTTCGGCAATGGTGCGCAGATCCGCCACCGCGACGCGACCGCGCCAATCGCCCGCACCGCGACTATCGACAGCATAGGGGTCGATGAACATCGCAGCGTGCAGGCGCTCTTCCAGGTTGGGTCGAAAGCGCAGCGAGACGAAGATCAAGCAGGACACGTTGACCAGCAGCGACCAGAACGTGCCGTGCATCACCGGGTCCCATCCGCTCAAATGGAACAGTGCCTGCGGCTGCAGCCAGCTCAGGTGCATCGGACCCGTATCCAGCCAGTCCGCCTCCCGGTTCAAGCCTGGCAGCAGCAGGGTGTAGGCCCAGACCAGGAAGCCCGCGCCCAGCCCCACCGCCACGCCTTTTCGACTGGCACCACGCCAGTAGAGCGCGGCAACGATGCCCGGCGCGAATTGCGCGACGGCTGCAAACGCCAGCAAGCCGGTGGTGGCGAGATTGGTGGTATCGGCCACCACGCGATAATAGACATAGGCCATCGCAGCGAGCGCAATGATGGCGATGCGTCGCACCAGCAACACCAGTTGCGACAGATCCGCGCGTTGCTCGAGCTTGAGCGCATGAATGCGCAGCAGCATCGGCATGACGATGTCGTTGCTGATCATGGTGGACAACGCCACGCACGCCACGATCACCATGCCCGTCGCCGCGGAGAAGCCACCGATGAAGGCAAGCAGCGCCATGCCGCGATCGCCGTAGGCCATCGGCAGGGTGAGCACCCAGGCATCCTTGTTGCCACCCTGCAGCTGCGGCAGGTGCAGGCCCGCCGCCACGATGGGGAGCACGGCCAGGCTGACGATCACCATGTAGATGGGAAACAGCCAACGTGCGCGCGATACGTCGTGCGGGTCCTCGCATTCCACCACGCCAATCTGGAATTGCCGTGGCAGGCAGAACATCGCGCAGAACGCGAGCAGCGTCTGCGCAAGAAAGCCGGGGGAGACGCCTTCGGAGAGTTGTTGAAGCGGCAACTGCGTGGTGACCGCCAGACCCGGTCCACGCCAGAGCGCGTAGCCAGCCAACACGATGAAGGCGATGAGCTTGATCAGCGACTCGACGGCAATGGCCAGCATCATGCCGTGATGGTGTTCGGTGGCGTCGATGGTGCGCGTGCCGAACAGGATGGCAAAGGTGGCCAGCAGAATCGCGCACCAGAGCGCGCTGTCGCTGAATTGCGAGGTGCCTGCCGGCGATGGGCTGCCGAGCACCGCGTAAGACATCGCCACGGCCTTGAACTGCAGCGCCAGGTACGGCACCACGGCGATCACCGCGATCACCGCCACCAGTGCGGCCAGGCCATGCGATTTGCCGAAGCGCGCACCGATGAAATCGGCGATCGAGGTGATATTGCGCTGGCGTGCCAGCAGCACCAGGCGCCGCAACAAGCCGAAGCCGAACACGAACAACAGGATCGGACCCAGATAGATCGGCAGATAGCTCAGCCCTTCGCGGGCCGCCGTACCCACCGCGCCATAGAAGGTCCACGAGGAGCAATACACCGCCAGCGCAAGGCTGTAGACGATCGGACGAAGCCGCGGCTGGCGCGGGTAGAGCGGCCGGCGATCGCCCGCATAGGCAACCACGAACAGCAACCCGACGTACAGCAGCGAGACCAGCAGCAGCAGCCATCCGGCTATCAAGCGGTGTTCTCCGAGATGAGGGCTTCCTGCAGTGGCTGAGACCAGCGTGCCGTTCCGTGGCGACCGCCGTGCTTGTAAGTATCGCCCCTTAGCCGGCAACATGGGCAGATGATCACGACCGACGGCCAGACACCGGCCGAGCTGGCTGCGCAGCTGGGTGACGAGGATATTCACGTCTGGCGGCTCGCCTACGACCACCATCAAGGCCGCGCGCCTTTGCTGGCGATGTTGGGCGGCTATCTGGGCGTCGGCGCGGACGCTGTGGAACTGGAGATTTCCGAGCATGGGCGGCCGGAGCTGTCGGGCAGTCAGCGCGATGCGTTCTCCTTCAATTGGTCGCACAGCCACGACCAGGCACTGATCGCCATCGCGCGCGGCGTGTTGCCTGGAATCGACCTGGAGCGACTGCGGCCGCATCCCAAGGCTGTACCCATTGCGCAGCGCTATTTCAGTCCCGACGAAACGGCAGCGCTCCAGGCGCTGCCGGTCGACCAGCGCGACCGCGCCTTTCTGGAACTATGGACGGCCAAGGAAGCCGTGCTCAAGGCAGTCGGCCGCGGCCTGGCGTTCGGACTGCACCGCTTGAGCATCAGCGGCCCATCCCATCTGCCCGTGCTGCATCGACTGGATGGCTATGAGCCCCAGCAGTGGCAGCTGCATCGCCTGATTCTGGATGACGCACATGTGGGCACGCTGGCCTGGCAAGGCACACCGCGTCGGATCCGCCAGTGGACACTTGCCGGTACGGATTGATCGGCGCAATGTGTGCAACCCGCCGTTGCAACGCTCTGCCTGAGCCACTGCAAGAGCACACTGAACGGTTGCGAGGCCGGTGTGGCCCGCATAGAGGAATCGGCGCGTAGCAGCGAGTCGATCAGGATCCGGGCGCCCATCGCGTCCGCATGATCGTCGCTCACGCATACTGTTAGCGGCTTCCAGCCTCTCGACGAGTACTGTCCCACCCATGACCCTGCTCAGCGTCAACGTCAATAAGATCGCCGTACTGCGCAATTCGCGCGGCGGCAGTGAACCGGACATTCTTCGCGCGGCGCATACCTGCATCGACGCGGGTTGCGGTGGCATCACCGTGCATCCGCGACCCGACCAGCGGCACATCCGTCCTGACGACGTGCGTGCACTGGCAGCAATCACGCGCGGTCGCGTCGAGTACAACATCGAAGGCAATCCGTTCGCCGGGCCACGCGGCAGTTATCCGGGCCTGATCGAACTTGCGCGCGAAGTGCGGCCGAACCAGGTCACCCTGGTGCCGGACGGCGATGGCCAGATCACGTCCGATCACGGCTTCGACCTCACCCGGGATATCGAGACCTTGAAACCGCTGGTTGCCGCACTACGCGACATTGGCTGTCGCGTAAGCCTGTTCGTGGATTCGGGCGCGACCGGCTTCGAAGAGGCGGTAGCCATCGGCGTGCAGCGCATCGAGATTTATACCGGCCCTTATGCGCAAGCCTTCGAAGAAGGCCAGGTGCAGCAGGAGCTCGAGCGCTGCGCGGACACGGCTCGACGTGCCCAGCATGCGGGCTTGGCAGTGAATGCGGGACATGATTTGAGCCAGGCCAACCTGGGCACGTTCAAGGCTGCCATTCCGGGATTGGCGGAAGTATCCATCGGCCACGCGCTGATTGGCGAAGCGCTGTACGAAGGCATGGCGACTACGGTTCGCAGATACCTGCAGATCCTGCGCTGAGCTCGTGGCCGCACTGCGGCCATCGTGCCGGAACCGACCGGAATCGATTGCGTGGTTTCGCCACTTCTGCGTGCGCGCCACCGTGCATCGTCGTGCGCAGCCTCGCGGACATTTGGCCATCCATACGTCCGAACGTTGACGCAGCAAAAGGCCCGAACGCAGTCGCCTGGGTTTTCTACAGCCGAAAAAAACCCCCGCACTGGGCGGGGGTCCAAAGGGTAGTCTTGCGGTAATGCCTTACGGTATTACTGAATTACTGACCTTCAGTGAAGCCGATCTTGGTGAGGCCGTAGCTCTTCGCATCAGCCAGCACACGAGCAACGTGCTCGTACGCCACACCATCGTCCGCGTTGATCTGCACTTCCGGCTGCTTGGCCGGATCGCCCAGACCACCGATCACCGCGAGCTGCGCCTTGAGGCCCAGCTCATCCACCGGCGTATCGTTCCAGTACAGCGCACCGGACTGGTCGATCTTGAGGCGAACTGGCTCCGGCGGATTCTCCGGTTGCACGATGTTCGGATTCGGCTGCGGCAGGTCGATCTTCACTTTATGGGTAAGCATCGGCGCCGTGATCATGAAGATGATCAGCAGCACCAGCATCACGTCGACCAGCGGCGTGACGTTGATGTCAGCCATTGGCCCCTTACCACTTCCAGAACTGAATGCCATGACCCTTACTCCTTGCCGGTCGTCATGAAGCCGACGTGCACCATGCCGGATTCCTTGGCGTCAGCGAGGACCTTCTTGACGATCTTGTATTGCGTGGTCTTGTCCGCTCGGATCTGAAGCTCAGGCTGCGGCGTCAGCGTCGCCTTCACCGCAAACTGTGCTTTCAGTTCCGCCTCGGTGACTTCGACGTCATCGAGGTACAGCGTGCCATCAGGCTTCACGGCCAAGTCCATCGGCGTCACCTGCTCAGTATCCGGAACCTTCGGATTGGCAGTCGGCAGCTCGACGGTGATTCGATGGGACATCAGCGGCGCGGTGATCATGAAGATGATCAGCAGCACCAGCATTACGTCGACGAGCGGCGTAACGTTGATCTCCGACATCGGGCCGCCGGAATCGCCTCCGGTACTCATTGCCATGGGTCAGATCCTCACTTGCCTTCGACGCGAGCGCCGGTGGCGAAGAAGTCGTGCAGGTCATGCGCAAACTCGTCGAACTGAGCGTACGTCAGACGGTTGGAGCGGTTGAAGAAGTTGTAGGCGAGCACGGCCGGGATAGCGGTGAACAGACCGAAGGCGGTCATGATCAGAGCTTCACCCACCGGACCGGCCACGGCTTCCATCGAAGCGTTGCCCGACGCGGAGATCTTGATCAGCGCGTGGTAGATGCCCCACACGGTACCAAGCAGACCGATGAACGGTGCCGACGAACCGACCGTGGCGAGCAGGGTCAGGCCGCCTTCCAGGCGCAGGCTCTCGCGAGCAACAGCCTGACGCAGGGCGCGATCGATGAACTCGGAGCGGCTCAGCGACTCGGCGAGGCGACCACCGCCGGCCGAAGCCTGCTGATGGTGAGCGACGGCCGAAGCTGCGTCGAGAGCGATCTTCGAGAACGGTTCGCCCTTGGGCTGGGCTTCGAGTTCGCGAATGGCGTCCTGGGTGGAGCCATTGGCCCAGAAGCCGTTGATGACTTTGTCAGCGCGGCCGCGAACCATGGAGTTGCGGATGGCGTTGGCGACAATGAAGTACCAGGAAGAGAAGGACATCACCACCAGCACCACGAACACGATCCAGCCAAGCGGATCAAAGTTGTGGATAAGGTGATCGAAGCCCATCGACTTCATGGCTTCGGCGTTGGTGGTACCGCCCGCGGGGGCCGGAGAAGTTTGCAGGAACATAACGCTACCCTTGGAAAGTCAAGCGTGAACTGATTGACCGTAACCGAAGTTACAGCTGATTGAGATTGAAATTGACCGGGACGCGGACATAACCTTCCGTCTTTTGCCCGTTCCTTATGTTCGGATTGAAGCGCCACTTGCGTGCCGTTTCAATCGCGGCCTGATCCAGCTCGCGATACCCGCTGGACGCTTCCACCTTGATGTCCTTAGGTGTGCCGTCCACGTCCACCAAGATCATCAGCGTGACCGTGCCCTCGTGACGCTGGCGAATTGCCTGCGGCGGATACTTGGGCTGAATACGGCTGTTATAGCTGATGTCCTGACTGGCTGTGATATCTGCAGGCGGTGCCGGAGGAGCAGGCGGTGCCGGCGGAGCCGCAGCAACAGCATTATTGGACCTTTCTTCCACAGCCGGCGGCGGAGCCGGCGGCGGCGGTGTCGGCGGCGGCTTGACCTGCTGAATAATCTTCGGCGGCGGCTGCTTCGGCGGCTCCGGCGGCGGCGGCGGCGGTGGCGGTGGCGGCGGAGGAGGCTCGATAAAGTTAACCTGGACCGTGCGTTCTTTTTCTTTCTGTACCTGCTTCGGCGGTGCCATGGGCGCCACCAGCAACAGGAACGCGAACGCATGCAGCGCAATGGCTACGGCCAGCGCCCAGGTACGCCTCCAATTGAACGGCCCTTGGCCGGTTGCTTCGTTACTTGAGGCCATCTGTCACTATCTGGAGCTAATCAATCGGTAAGACGTGGTCACGGTTTCCTGCGGCAAATCGATCCAAACGGATGACGTTTGCCACTGGACGGGAACACGGAAGGGTTTCAACGGTACAACAGCACATGGCAAATGTATAGCACTTGTGAGGCAGACAAATGGACGTCCATCTGCCTCGCACTTGTTACACGTTCTGCCTTACTTACTCGCGCCCTGTGCCTTCAGCCAAGCCTTTGCTTTGGCGGAGGTTTCGGGATCCTGTGCGGCCTTCTCCATGGCTGCGATCGTGCCCGGCTTGTCCTTCAGACCACGACACGCTTCGGCCAGCAACATATACGCCGTGCCCTTGTGCTGCACGCCCTTGTCGATGCCCTGTTGGATGAGGCTCTTCGCCTCGCTGAACTTGCTCTCCTGAATAAGCAGCTGGCCAGCGCGGATGTTCGCCTCGCCGTCCTTCGCCATCGGGATCGCCTTCTGGTATGCCGCCAACGCGCCCGACGTGTTGTCGGCCATGTAAGACGCCGTACCAAGCAGCGTGTAGTTCTCTGCAGTGGAAGTGACCACGCCCTTGCTCAGGCCTTCCTGAAGGACGGCAACCGCCTTGGTGGCCGGTTCCTTCTGGTCGCCGCTCTGCTGGCCCGAAACCAGGTAGAGCTTGGCAAGATTGATGTAGTCCTTCTCGGTCTTGAGCTGACCGCTGGCGCGCGCTTTCTCCATCAGCGAAATCGCTTCCGGATACTTCTGCGCCTGCATCAGCACGGCCACAGCGTTGTTCAATGCATTCGGATCATTCGGGTTGGCTGACAGCTGCTGCTGCGCCACCTGAGCGGCCTGGTCGCCCTGGCCGGATTCCGAGTAGCTGGCCATCAGGATCTGGTTCCAGCTGTCGTTCGGCTTGTCCGTCATCGACTGCGCCTTCTTGATGGCGGCAATCGCTTCCGGGAACTTCTCGAGACGGTAGTAGGCGTTGCCCTGGAGTGCGTACGACTCGGCGGTTTCCTTCTTGCCTTCGGCACGCCACTTGTCGACCGTGTCGATGCTCAGCTGGTACTGCTCGCTGGCCAGGTAGAACTGGGCAAGCATGTACTCGAGCTGGAAGTAGGTGTCGTTCGGCATGGTGCCGTTGTCGAGTGCGCGCTTGAGCAGATCGATCGCGCCCTTCACGTCGCCGTCGTTGTAGTGCACGTTCGCCAGACCCTGCAGGGCCAGCGCTTGCGCATACTTGCTCTTGCTGCCGTCGGCGATCGGCTGAAGGATCTGGATCGCCTTGTCCTTGTCCTGGTTGTTGACCGCGTCGAGACCTTCGTTGATCGCCTTCTGGTCTTTCTCGCTGGTCAGGTCCAGCTTCGGTTCCTTGCGCGTGGCGTTGGGGTACAGCGCTTCCTTCTTGTCCTTGGAAGAGCTGTCGCTCGCGATGACCGGGGTGCTCACCACGGCCAGGGCCAGCGCCGAACCAGCGAGCATCTTGATCAGGGGAACACGCTTCATGGCAGTCCTCAATGTAGGTTTCACGCGCCTAGGACGCGGGGGATCGCTGAGCGTAACCTGACTCGGCGGCAGATAACAAGTCGCACCGCGGCAACAAAGAATGTTAAAAATCAATAAGTTGGGCCATACGCCAGCGACGGGACCTGATTTTCATGCCCCAGCACCATGCCATCCGTGACTTTTCGGCCTGGAAACACGCTATCGGCAGCCCTTTTCCGGACTTTAGTTAACGTGCTAATGCGTTAATACACGCAGGCAAAAAGAAGGCCGCGCGGAAGCGAGTGGTGCTCGCATCCGCGCGGCCCGGTCGTCACACGTCGAGGTTGGCGACCTTCAGTGCATTGGCTTCGATGAAGTCGCGACGCGGTTCCACCGCCTCGCCCATCAGCATGGAGAACATCTGGTCGGCCGCAAACGCGTCCTCGATGCCCACCTGCAGCATGCGGCGGGTTTCCGGGTTCACCGTGGTTTCCCACAGCTGCTCCGGATTCATTTCACCCAGGCCCTTGAAGCGCTGGATCATGCGGCCCTTCTTGCCCTCTTCCAGCAGCCAGTGGCGCGCGTCGGCAAAGCTCAGCACGCCGCGCGAACCATTGCCCCGGCGCACCACCGCGTCCGCCTGCACCAGGCCGGCGAGTTGCTGGCTGGCCTGCAGGATCGGGCGGAATTCCGCGCCACTGAAGAACGGCTGCTGCAGCAACCAGGTATGCGAGAGGCCGTGCTGGTCGCGCACTACTTCGATCGCCGCGGGCTGCTCGTCGACGGCCGGACGCAACGCCAGGCGGTAACGCGGCTTGCCCAGCCCGCTCGCGGCCAGGCGCAATTGCACGCCGGCCAGCCAGCCCTGCATCGCCGCCGCGTCGCTCCACAGGGCCGCTTCGATCGGCGTGTGCTCGAGCATCGCGGTAAGCACCGTGGCGTCGAAGCGGTGGCCCAGTCGTTGAATCTGGTCGAGTGCGGCCTGGTAGTCGCGCAGCAACTTCTCGAGCGCTTCGCCGGAGATCGCCGGCGCGACGCCCGAGTACTGGAATTCGGCGCCGTCGAGAGCGCTGGAAACCAGGTAAGCGTTGAGCGCGGCATCGTCCTTGAGGTAGAGCTCCTGCTTGCCCTGCTTGATCTTGTAGAGCGGCGGCAGGCCGATGTAGATGTGGCCGCGCTCGATCAGCTCGGGCATCTGACGGTAGAAGAACGTAAGCAACAGAGTACGGATGTGCGAGCCGTCCACGTCCGCGTCGGTCATGATGACGATGCGGTGGTAGCGCAGCTTGTCCGGGTTGTACTCCTCCTTGCCGATGCCCGTGCCCAGCGCGGTGATCAGCGTGCCGACTTCGGCGGAGGCCAGCATCTTGTCGAAGCGGGCCTTTTCCACGTTGAGGATCTTGCCCTTCAACGGCAGCACGGCCTGGGTCTTGCGATTGCGGCCCTGCTTGGCCGAACCGCCTGCGGAATCACCCTCGACCAGGAACAGTTCGCACAGCGCCGGATCCTTTTCCTGACAGTCCGCCAGCTTGCCCGGCAGGCCGGCGATATCCAGCGCGCCCTTGCGGCGGGTCATCTCGCGCGCCTTGCGGGCTGCCTCGCGAGCGCGGGCGGCGTCGACCACCTTGGAGGCAATGGCTTTGGCTTCGCTCGGGTGCTCCAGCAGGAATTCGCCCAGCTTTTCGTTGACGGCCTGCTCCACCGCGGTCTTCACCTCGGAGGAAACCAGCTTGTCCTTGGTCTGCGAGGAGAACTTCGGATCGGGCACCTTCACCGAAAGCACGGCGATCATGCCTTCGCGCATGTCATCGCCTGAGAGCGTGACCTTGGCGTTCTTGGCCAGACCTTCCTTTTCGATGTAGCTCTGCAACGAACGCGTCAGTGCCGCACGGAAGCCCGTGAGGTGGGTGCCGCCGTCGCGCTGCGGGATGTTGTTGGTGAAGCAATACATCGTTTCCTGGTACGCATCGGTCCACTGCATCGCCAGCTCGACCGAGATGCCGTCCTGCTGCGCGCTCAGGCTGATCACGTTGGGATGCAATGCAGTCTTGAGCTGGGCCAGGTGCTGCACGAAGGAGCGGATGCCGCCTTCGTAGGCAAAGCGGTCGCTACGCCCCTCCCCGCGCTCATCCTTCAGGTCGATGGTGACGCCTGAATTGAGGAAGGCCAGCTCGCGCAGGCGTTTGGCCAGGATGTCGTAGTGGAACTCGACGTTGGTAAACGTGCCGGTGCTGGGCAGGAAGCGCACGGTGGTGCCGCGCTTGGTGGATTCGCCGACCGGCTTGATCGGGTACAGCGGCTCGCCGTGGGCGTATTCCTGCTGATATTCCTTGCCTTCGCGGTAGATGGTCAGCCACAGGTGCGAGCTGAGCGCGTTCACCACGGACACGCCCACACCGTGCAGGCCGCCGGAAACCTTGTAGGAATTGGCGTCGAACTTGCCGCCCGCGTGAAGCACGGTCATCACCACTTCCGCGGTGGACCGGCCCTCTTCCGGATGGGTATCGACCGGAATGCCGCGGCCGTTGTCGGTAACGCTGACCGAGCCATCATCGAGGATCGTGACGGTCACATGGTCGCAGTAGCCAGCAAGGGCTTCGTCGATCGAGTTGTCGACGACTTCGAACACCATGTGGTGCAGGCCGGTGCCGTCATCGGTATCGCCGATGTACATACCGGGGCGCTTGCGCACCGCTTCCAGACCTTTCAAAACTTTGATGTTGCTCGAATCGTAGGATGCGTTCATTCGTCGACCGTTTCCTGGGCGCCTTCTCCCGCCCGGACGGCGCCTAGAGGCCGGGCTGGGACACAATCGGTGATTATAGCAGGGGGCCGAGACGACCCTGTTCCACGTGGAACACTTGCGTGGGACCTTGCTGGAGGGCTTCAGGAACCTCCGTTCCCGTGACCAGTACCTGGGCGCCTACCGACCGCAGTTGGTCCACCACGGCCGCCTGATGGGCTCTATCGAGTTCCGAGGCCAAATCATCCAGACAGACAACCGGCCACTCGCCCCGACGCTCCGCATAGAGGGCGGCCTGGGCGAGAGAGCAACCCAGTGCCGTCAGCTTCTCTTGCCCTCGAGACAGATGCTCCCGCTGGGGGGCGTGCTCAAAGACGATCGACCAGTCCGCGCGATGTGAACCCATGGTCGTGTGGCCCCGAGCCAGGTCCCTGCCGCGCTGGCTGGCGAGCAACTCGCCCAACGAGGCTTCTTCGGACCAGCCCCGCCGATATTTCATCTCCACCCGGCCCAACTCGGGCAGCAAGCCAGCCATCGCCCCTTCGATATGGGGGCGCAGTGCCGCCAAATACAGTTCTCTAAGGCGATCGATAACGGCCGCTGTGGCGTCCAATTCAGCCTCCCATGGCAAAAACAGTGTCTCGGGCGCAGGGCTGGAAGCCCTCAACAGTGCATTGCGCTGCTTGAGAGCGCGTTGGTAACGTCGCCAGGCCAACATGAACTCGTGTTCCACGTGGAACACACCCCAATCGAGATAGCGGCGGCGTTCTTCGGCCCCGCCAGCGATCAAGGCATGCGAGCCCGGTTCGAAACAAACTACGGCGCACTCCCCTACCAACTCGCTGAGGCTGACCACCTCACCGTCCATCCGCGCTTCCCAGCGAACGCCTTGTCGGCCCAAACCCAGGCGACGCCCTCGACCATCGGCGTGCCGAAGCTCGGTGAACACGGACAAGGACTCTGCACCGCGTTGGAGCAAGGCGTCTTTTGCGCCGGATCGGAACGACCGGGCGTGCGACAGCAGGAACGCTGCCTCCAAAATGCTCGTCTTGCCGGCGCCATTGGCCCCAGCAAAGACGGTCACACCGGGTTCCAGGGGGATGACGACGTCCGCGAGGCAACGCAAACCGCGAATGCGCAGGCTCTCCAGCCACATATCAGCAAACTTCCCAAGCAAGAACGCCGGAGCGTCTTTCGACGGCCCCGGCGTTCGTGACTAGCTTGCCGTGATCAGGCAAACGGTAAATCGACATCAGAGTCGCAGCGGCATGATCACGTGGCGAGCCTGGTCGCTATCGTCTTCCTGCACCAGGCAGCTCGACTGCGCGTCACGCAGGCTCAGGCGAGCACGCTCACCGCGCAAGGCAGCCAAGGCATCGAGCAAATAGCCCACGTTGAAGCCCACGGCCAGATCGGAGACTGGCGTATCGGCTTCCAGCTCTTCCACGGCCTCTTCCTGCTCCGGGTTGTGAGCCACGATGCGCAGCTTGCCCGGCGACAGTTCCAGCTTCACGCCGCGGTACTTCTCGTTGGAAAGAATCGCCGCACGCTGGAGCGCCCCGCGCAGCACTTCGCGATCGAGCGTCGCGTGCTTGTCGGCACCGAGCGGAATGACTGCCTCGTAGTCCGGAAAACGACCGTCGATGAGCTTGGAGGTGAACACCACATCGCCACGACGAACGCGCAGGTGGTTGCGGCCGAATTCCAGCTCAACCTGGCCGTCGCCGGTTTCGAACAAACCGACCAACTCGTTCACGCCCTTGCGGGGAATGATGATCTGGCGACGCGTGGAAACCTTGCTTTCCAGCTTGGTTTCCTTGAGCGCGAGGCGATGGCCGTCGGTGGCTACGCAGCGCAGCGTGTGCTCCTGCAGATCCAGCAGCATGCCGTTCAAGTAGTAGCGCACGTCCTGGTTGGCCATGGCGAACGCGGTGCGTTCCATGAGATCGCGCAGCACTTCTTCCGGCAGCGCTACTCGCTCAACCAGCTCTATTTCATCGATGGTCGGGAATTCGGTGGCTGGCAGCGTGGCGAGCGTGAAACGGCTGCGTCCAGCATTCATGGCGACGCGATCGCCATTGAGCTTCAGCTCGATCTGCGCGCCATCAGGCAATGCACGCACGATGTCGAACAGCTTGCGCGCTGGAATGGTGATCTCACCGTCGACCAGCTTGTCAGCGGTCGTAGTGGCGATCATCTCCACTTCCAGATCCGTACCCGTCAGCGACACTTTACCGTCGGCGACTTTCACCAGCAGGTTGGCTAGAACCGGCAGCGTTTGGCGGCGTTCGACCACGCCGACGACCTGCTGCAACGGCTTGAGCAGAGCTTCTCGTTGAATGCTGAATTGCATGTATGCGCTTCCCCAATCCTGCTTTTCTGTTTTTAAAAGAAGTTCTGTAGTGGTAGTAGGGGCCGTGGATAACTCAAAACTGAGAAATTATCCTTAACAATCAATACTTTGCCGAACTTTGACACTGTGTTCCCAGAGGCCTGATGATTGTGGGCCAAATGTGGATAACTTTTCGGTCCAATCCATCCACCTATTATCCACAGCTTGCCACAGTACTTTTCAAGCGTTCAGTGCACAGCCGCCCTGCTCGCTCAGCCGGTGAGGATACGGATCAGCTGTTCCCAATCCTGCCGCATGCGTGTGTCGGTCTCGCAATGCTTCTTGATCGTGCGGCAGGCATGCAGCACCGTCGTATGGTCGCGGCCACCGAACGCCTCGCCGATCTCCGGCAGGCTGTGCTCGGTGAGCTCCTTGGACAAGGCCATGGCGATCTGGCGCGGACGAGCCAGCGAACGCACGCGTCGCTTGGACAACAGATCCTGCAAGCGCACCTGGTAGTAGTCGGCCACGATCTTCTGGATGTTCGGCACCGTCACCGCTTGCGCGTGGGTGGCGAGCAGGTCGCGCAGGGTTTCTTCCGCAAAATCGATGGTGATCGGCTTGCCGTAGAAGTTGGCGCGCGCTGCCAGCGTGTTGAGCGCACCTTCCAGGTCGCGCACATTGGAGCGGATGCGCTTGGCCAGCAGCATCGCGACGTTCTCGCTCACCGCCACGCCCTTGTCCTGCGCCTTGGACAGCAGGATCGCCGCGCGCGTCTCGAAGTCCGGCGGCTCGATCGCCACCGACAGGCCCCAGCCCAGGCGCGACTTCAGCCGCGGCTCGAGCTTGTCCACCTCTTTCGGATAGCGGTCGCAGGTCAGGATGATCTGCTGCTTGGATTCGAACAACGCGTTGAAGGTGTGGAAAAACTCTTCCTGCGTGGTGTCCTTGCCGGCGAAGAACTGGATATCGTCGATCAGCAGCGCGTCGACCGAACGGAAGCGACGCTTGAACTCGTCCATGCTCTTGGTGCGCAGCGCTTCGATCATCGAACCGACAAACTGCTCCGAGCGCAGGTACAGCACCTTGAAATCAGGGTTGCGTTCGCGCATCAGGTTGCCGGAGGCGTGCATCAAGTGCGTTTTACCTAGGCCGGTGCCGCCGTACAGCAGCAACGGGTTGTAGGCGCGGCCCGGGTTCATGGCCACCTGCATGGCGGCGGCCTTGCCCAGCTGGTTCGACTTGCCTTCGACGAAGGTTTCGAAGGTGTAGTGCGGATCCAGGTTGTGGTTGAAGGTTGGCGCCGGTGCTTCGATCACCGTGGGGGCGACCTTGGCCGGCGCGGGAGCGGCCACCTTGCCGCTCGCCGTAGCGCGCGGGGAGTTGGAGCCCACTTCCAGGCGTACCGTGAGATCGTGCCCGGTCAGCTGGCTGATCACCGTTTCAATGCGCGCCAGATAGCGCTCGCGCACCGTATCGAGCGTGTAGGGGTTCGGCGCAAACAGCTGCAAGCCATGGGTGTCGTCGCGCGCCTGCAATGGCATCAGCCAGGTGTGCAGGTCTTCGGCGTTCAATTCGCCCTCGAGGCGCTCGAGACAGCGCCGCCACAGGTCACTCATGGGAAGTATTCAACCACTGGAAGGAGCGCTTTCGCGCGGGGTGGACCGGCGATTCTAGCAGCACGAGAGCTCCTTCATGGCGGGATATCCACATGGATATCCACAGGAAGTAAACAGCCTTTTGTCAACCCCGAACATACCCCTATTTGACAAGCGCCCAACTTCCTCTTCATAATTTCCAACCTTTTTACCAACTTAACCGGAGGAAGCCATGTCCAAGCGGACCTTCCAGCCCAGCAAGCTCAAGCGTGCCCGCACCCACGGCTTCCGTGCTCGTATGGCAACGGCCGATGGCCGCAAGATCCTGAACGCACGTCGCGCGAAGGGTCGCAAGCGCCTGATCCCGTAAGCGGCTCGCCAGCATGCGTGCCGCCGGCCTGCCGCGTGAAGCGCGGTTACGTAGCGCCGGTGATTTTGCAGCTTTGCGACATACCAGCGGCCGCTTCGGCGGCCGCTGTTTTTCTGTGCGCTATCGGGTCAATGACCTCGGCCACCCGCGGCTGGGCCTGGCCATATCCAAACGCGTGTCCAAGCGTGCGGTCGATCGCAACCGCATCAAGCGCCTGATACGCGAATCTTTCCGGCGCGCCCGTCTTGAGCTTCCCTCCGTCGACCTCATGGTGATGGCACGCGAGCAGGCGTGTGGCCTGCCCGGTCCGGAGCTGCTCGCCGAATTGCAGCAGCTGTGGAAGAAACTGCGTTCCGCCAAGGTCGAGGCCACATTGAAGCCGGACGGCCCGACCGGCACAATCGTGCGTTGACCTTCTCCATTCCTTTCCGCGACACGCGTGTCGCGGATGCACCGGATCTGCTCCGCGATGAATCAAACGCGTACGTTCCTCATCTTTGCCCTGCTGGCTGTCGCCTATCTCTTGTTCCAGGCCTGGGAGAAGGATTACGGCCCGCAACCGCCCGCTGCCGCCGCTGCCACCAGCAGCACCGACAGCAGCGTGCCGGGCGCCAGTGCATCCACGGCTCCGGCTGCTGCGGTACCCGGCACGGTCAGCGAGGCGTCCGCCCAGCTGATCACGGTGAGCACCGACGTGCTGCGCCTGACCATCGATACCCGTGGCGGCAGCGTGGTCCGTTCGGAGCTGCTGACCTACCCGTCGGTGCCGCGTACCCGCAAGGATCCCGATCCGGCGCCGGCGCGCCTGCTCGATGACGACCGCTCGCAGTACTTTGTCGCGCAGAGCGGCATCGTCAGCAACCAGGGCGACGCGCCCGATCATCGCGCCGTGTTCTCGGCCGCGCAGACCAGCTACACCCTCACCCAGGGTCAGGACGATCTCAAAGTCGACCTGACCTGGCAGAACGCCGCCGGCCTCAAGGTCACCAAGACCTTCGCGCTCAAGCGCGGCAGCTATGTCGTCACCGTCGACCAGAAGATCGAGAACGGCGGCAGCGCGGCATGGGCCGGCAATACCTATGAGCAGCTGCAGCGCGTGGCGCCGACGCAGCAGAAGAGCTGGCTGCAGAACTTCACCGATCCTTCGTCGCACAGCTTCTATGGCGCCGCCTGGTATAGCCCCGACGACAAGATGACCACGCTGTCGTTCGCGGACTTCGCCAAGAAGCCGTTGAACCACGCCATCACCGGCGGCTGGGCATCGATGCTGCAGCATTACTTCTTCGTGGCCTGGATTCCGCAGGCGCAGGACGCCAGCACGTACAGCACCAGCGTGATCAATGGCGATACGGCGCAGCCGGTCTATCTGATCCGCGCGGTGGGTCCGTCCATCAGCGTGGCGCCGGGCCAGAGCGCCACCAGTGCATCGCGCCTGTATATCGGTCCGAAGCTGCAGGGCACGCTTGACCAGGTCGCTCCGGGTCTGGATCTCACCACCAACTACGGTTGGCTGACCGTGGTCGCGCAGCCGCTGCACTGGCTCCTGTCGCAGCTGCACACCATCGCCGGCAACTGGGGCGTGGCGATCATCCTGCTGGTGCTGCTGCTGAAGGGTGCGCTGTGGAAGCTCACGGCCGCGCAGTTCCGCTCCGGCGCCCGCATGCGCAAGCTGCAGCCGCGCGTCAACGCTCTGAAGGAGCGTTACGGCGACGACAAGATGAAGATGCAGCAGGCCATGATGGAGCTGTACAAGAAGGAGAAGGTCAACCCGATGTCGGGCTGCCTGCCGATCCTGATCACCATGCCGGTGTTCTTCGGTCTGTATCGCGTGCTGATGGAAAGCGTGGAGCTGCGCCATGCGCCGTTCTTCGGCTGGGTGCACGACCTTTCCGCGCCCGATCCGTTCTTCGTGCTGCCGGTGATCTACATCCTGGTGATGCTGGCCACGCAGTGGCTCACCCCAGCGGCGGCGGGCATGGACCCGGCGCAGCAGAAGATGATGAAGGTGATGCCGGTGGTGTTCGGCTTCATGTTCCTGTTCTTCCCGGCCGGCCTGGTGCTGTACTGGGTGGTCAACGGTCTGACCAGCCTGACCCAGCAGTGGCTGATCACGCGCAGCGTCGATCGCGCGGACGAGAAGGCCAAGGCGACGGCCTGATCACACTCATAGGTTTGGAGAAAAGGGCCGCGTCAGCGGCCCTTTTTTGCGCAGCAAACCTATGGCTCGTCATCCCGGCGCAGGCCGGGATCCAGTGGCGGCGATGCGCGGTCTTCGCGACAGTGATGCTGCTTTATGCGCTGTCGCGAAGACCCATTGCTCTCGCCACTGGATCCCGGCCTGCGCCGGGATGACGATGAGGGGCGGCCATATCGTTATCGCATTGCTCCTCGCAAACCGCATAATTCCCGCCATGAATCACACCGACACTATTGCCGCCATTGCCAGCGCACCCGGCGCCGCCGGTGTCGGTGTGTTGCGTGTGTCGGGACCGGCGGTGCCCGGCATCGCCGCGGAATTGTTCGGACGCGACCCCGATCCCCGCCGCGCGCACTTCACAGCTTTCCGCGAACGCGACGGCGAATTGATCGATCGCGGCCTGCTGCTCTACTTTCCCGCGCCGGCTTCCTACACCGGCGAACACGTGCTGGAACTGCAAGGCCATGGCAGTCCCGTGCTGCTCGACGCACTGCTACGTCGCGTCTGCAGCATCGGCGCGCGTTTGGCGCGTCCGGGCGAATTCACCGAACGCGCGTTTCTCAACGGCAAGCTCGATCTGGCGCAGGCGGAAGCGGTGGCCGATTTGATCGCGGCGCGTTCGCAGGCTGGTGCGCGCGCGGCGCTGCGCTCGATGGAGGGTGTGTTCTCGCGCAAAGTGCACGACTTGCTGCAGTCGCTGATCGCACTGCGTGTGCATATCGAAGCGGCGATTGATTTTCCCGAAGAGGAAATTGATTTTCTCGCTGACCCCAGCATCATGGGTCAGCTGCAGGCGCTGCGCGCGGAACTCGATGCCCTGTTGCGTGAAGCGCAGCGCGGCGTGCGGCTCAATGACGGCTTGCGCGTCGCCATCATCGGACGTCCCAACGCCGGCAAATCCAGCCTGCTCAATGCGCTGGCCGGCAGCGACCGCGCCATCGTTACCGATATCGCCGGCACCACCCGCGATGTATTGCGCGAGCAACTCAACCTCGACGGCGTCGCGCTCGAATTGGCCGACACGGCGGGTCTGCGCGACACCGACGATCCGGTGGAACGCGAAGGCGTACGCCGTGCCCATGGCGAGCTCGCTCGCGCCGACGTCGCCCTGCTCGTCACCGACATCGCGCACGCCGAACACGACCTTGCCCTGCTCGCCGATCTGCCGGCGAGCGTCGAACGCATCGTGTTCATCAACAAGATCGACCTCGCCAGCGGCACGCCGCGTTACGACGTGCGGCCAGAAGCCATCTGGGTGTGGGCCTCCGCGAAAACCGGTGCCGGCCTCGATGCCTTGCGCGACCATTTGAAGCAACTTGCCGGCTCGGGCAGTGGCGAAGGCGCGTTTAGTGCGCGCCGTCGCCATGTGTTGGCGCTTGAGGAAATCGCCCTGCACCTGGATCAGGCCGAGCAGGTGCTGCGGGTTACTCGCGCGGGCGAACTGGCGGCCGAGGAACTGCGCCAAGCGCAGCAGGCACTGGGAGAAATCACCGGCAGCTACACCAGCGACGACCTGCTCGGCGCCATCTTCAGCTCGTTCTGCATCGGCAAATAGCACGCCGGTCTGAGTCCAAGTTCCAAACAACGACAAGACGTTAGCGAACTCTCTGCTGACGTGCCTTAGGCAATGGCGCTAACATGCTGAGTTTGCACGCGGTCGATTCGAATCCAGGCATGCTCTCATTCTTTTTCGGCGCCTTCGGGCTGTCCACACTCTGGCTTGTCCCCCTGCTCTGGCGCGCCGGCAGGACTCTGCTGAAACGGCGCAACAGGTCGGGTGGCGGCGAAGGTTCGATTCGCTACGGGTTGGGCGCGCTGCTGGTGCTGCTGGCCAGTGCCACGCTCGAAGGTCTGGTGATCGATCAGTACACCGATGATGCCAACGCCGGCGGCATGGTGTGTCGCGCGCTGTCGCATGGCATCGGCGGCTTGCTCGGTGGATGGCTCACGACGCTGGCCATGCTGGCGGTGCTTGCTGCTGCGTTGCCGTGGTATCTGGGCATGGGCTGGCCGGCGATGTTCAAGCGTTTGTCGGCGGCTGTCGACGTGATCGCCAGGTTGCTGCAGCGTGCACTGGATGCGATCGCGGCGCGGCGTGGCAAGCCGATCACCCGACGTCGAGCGACCGGCGCGGTGCGTCGCGTGGAGCGTGCATCCGCGAAGCATCGCCGACCGACGCCAGCAGCAGAGCGAGTTGCTCAAGCGGCCGTCGATCCCGTCGTCGCTGCAAAGAGCACGCCTTCATCGGCATCAGCAATGCTACCTGCTGCGTCATCGTCGCGCGTCCCGCCTGTCCGCTACGCGGCACAGCAAGAGCAAGTGATACGCGAGCCCTGGCTTACGCCCAAGCACGGTCGCGTGGCAGCAGCGTCGCCAGGTCCAACGTTTGGTCGTGCCTCGCCATCCATCGCGACCAGCCCGAGCCTGGCGAAGACCTCCGCGTCACCGATCGCCGCCGGCGCCGCGGCGGCACAGGCCCCGCGGCCGATGGAGCCGGTCGTGCCGGCACCGTTGCCGACGCAAGCAGAACCGGTCGTCGACGAGGTGCCATTGGCTGCGGCGGTCGATCTGGATCCAGCACCGCTGCCCGTTGCCGCAACCTTGGCTGCACCGGAGGACACCTCGTCCGATCTCGATCTCGCAGCTGTCGCCCTGCCGTTGCAGGCTGTACCGATCGCACCGGGCCGACGTGTAGCCGCCAATGACGATGAACCCGTCATCACGGCTGCGGACATCACGCCGCTGCCTTCCTCTGCAACAGCGCGAACCCGTTCGACGGCCATGTTGCCGCCGCTCTCCCTGCTCGCGGCGCCACGCCAGGAGCTGACCTCCATCGACGAAGCGCAGCTCGCAGAAACCGGCGAGCTGATCGAACAACGCCTGCGCGAATTCAAAGTGCCGGTGACCGTCGTCGGCGCATCGGCCGGTCCTGTCATCACGCGCTTCGAAGTGGAGCCGGCCGTGGGCGTGCGCGGCAATCAGATCGTCGCGTTGATGAAGGATCTCGCGCGCGGTCTCGGACGGACGTCCATCCGCGTGGTGGAAACCATTCCGGGCAAGACCTGCATGGGCCTGGAGTTGCCGAACGAGCAGCGCCAGATGATCGCCTTGTCCGAGATCCTCGACTCACCGGTCTATCGCGATGCCGATTCGCTGCTGACACTGGCGATGGGAAAGGACATTACCGGTGAACCGGTGGTCGCCGACCTGGCCAAGGCGCCGCACATGCTGGTGGCCGGCACCACCGGCTCGGGCAAGTCCGTCGCGGTGAACGCGATGATCCTGTCGATGCTGTACAAGGCCACGCCTGACGACGTGCGCATGATCATGATCGACCCGAAGATGTTGGAACTCTCAGTCTATGAGGGTATCCCGCATCTGCTCGCGCCGGTCGTCACCGACATGAAGCTCGCCGCCAATGCATTGGCCTGGTGCGTGGCCGAAATGGAGAACCGCTACCGCGTGATGTCGGATCTGCGCGTGCGCAATCTCGCCGGCTTCAATCAGAAAGTACGCGAGGCGCGCGCGGCGGGTCGGCCGCTGATGAACCCGTTCCCCGCGCATCCCGAAGTGCCCGAGTTGCTGGACACTTTGCCGATGATCGTGGTGGTGATCGACGAGCTGGCCGACCTGATGATGGTCGCCGGCAAGAAGATCGAAGAACTGATTGCACGCCTTGCGCAGAAAGCGCGCGCCGCCGGTATTCATTTGATCCTTGCGACGCAGCGCCCGTCGGTGGACGTGATCACCGGCCTGATCAAGGCGAATATCCCAACGCGCGTGGCCTTCCAGGTGTCGTCGAAGATCGACTCACGCACCATTCTCGATCAGATGGGCGCGGAGAGCCTGCTCGGCCAGGGCGACATGCTGTTCTTGCCGCCGGGCACGGGTTATCCACAGCGCATCCACGGTGCCTTTGTTGCCGATGAGGAAGTGCATCGCATCGTGGCGCACCTCAAACTCTACGGCGAACCCGATTACAAGGAAGAGATCCTTGCCGGTCCGCCTAGCGAAGGTTCCGGCGAACTGTTCGGCGAGGAAGCCGGCGATGCCGAACTTGATCCACTCTACGACGAGGCGGCTGCGTTCGTGCTGCGTTCGCGCCGTGCGTCCATCTCGTTCGTGCAGCGGCAGTTCCGCATCGGTTACAACCGCGCGGCGCGCTTGGTCGAAGCGATGGAAGCGGCAGGATTGGTGTCGTCGATGGGTATCAATGGGCAGCGCGAAGTGATTGCGCCAGGGCCTTCGGACTAGCGCGAGCTGTCTGTGGGAGCGCACCCTGTGCGCGACAATCCTACGGAGCGATACACCTCAGCGTGGCTGTCGCGCACAGGGTGCGCTCCCACAGAGAGGGTGCGCTGTCACAGGAACTCCTTGAGCTCCGCTCGCGTCGGCATGCCACCCTGCGCGCCCAATCGCGTCACCGACAACGCCGCCGCCGCACACGCCTTGCGCACCGCGATCGGCAATCCTTCGTGCAGGAAGACGGCCAGTGCGGCGTTGAACGTATCGCCCGCCCCCGTGGTGTCGACTACATCGACTTTAAAACCCGCCTGATGCTGTGGATCGCCGCCGTCGCGGTACCACGCGCCATCGCTGCCACGCGTAAGCACGACGGGCGCGGGTGCGCGTTGCATGAGCGTGCGAAAGTCCTCATCACCGGATGCACCAAGCAGGATGGCCAGCTCATGCTGGTTAGGCGTGAGATAGCGAGCGAGCTTCAACCACTCCATCGGCAACTTCTGCGCGGGCGCAGGATTGAGAATGACTGGTTTGCCAAGCTTTTGACCAAGGCGCAGCGTCGCCTCGACCGATTCGAGCGGTATCTCCATCTGCACGAGGATGGCATCTGCCGACGCCAAGGTGGCATGCGCGTGCTCGATCTGCGCCGGCGTCACGCGGGCGTTGGCGGCGGGCACGACCACGATGTGGTTTTCGCCCTGCGCAACCGTGATGGACGCCGTGCCGCTGCCGCAGTCGGCGATGCGCTCGACATGCTCCAGCGAGATGCCCTCGCGCGCGAGGCCGTTGTGCAGTTCGTTGCCAAAGGCGTCATCGCCCAAGGCTCCGATCAGCGCGACGTCCGCACCCAGGCGGGCCGCGGCCACCGCCTGGTTGGCGCCCTTGCCGCCATGCACGGTGAGAAAGCGTTCGCCAAGAATGGTTTCGCCCGGTTCGGCAAAGCGTGGCGCCAGCGTCACCAGGTCCATATTGATGCTGCCGACCACGACGACGCGTGCCATACCTGCTCCATCACTGCGTTAGGCGAGATGGAGCAGGATAAGGGATGCCGCGGGCGGAATCAGCCGCCGCTGCTGCCCGGCGCCGCGGGCACGTTTTGGCCGCGTTTTTCCTGCATGCGCTCCATCGCCTTCTCGCGCACGGCCTTCCACTTGTCGCGCTGCTCCTGGGTCAGCACGCCACCAATCTGACTGTCGCTGTCCTGCACGATGGCGATGGTCTTGGCGCGGCGGTCGGCGGGCTTGAGGCTGGTGTCGCCGCGTATCGCCTGCAGCTGTTGGCCGCGTTGTTCCAGCAGCGGGCCGATCTTGGCCTGCTGATCCGGCGTCAGCTGCAATTGCCTGGTCAGGCGCTGCAACTGCGTTGGCGCATCGAAGGCGTGCATGTGTTGGCTGCCGGCGGCGGGTGGCGCGTCCTGCTGGGCCCATGCGTGGCCAGACAGCGTGACGGCAAGAGCAATCGCAGCGATGGCGGGAAGGCGTTTCATGGGCGGCACTCCTTAAGGGCGTCTCTGCGGGAACGCGGGCACCCAAGAGCGGTTGACGGTGCAGCGGCCGGTCCCGGCTTGAATCCAAGCCTAGCGCCCCGAACATCAACAGATCGTCCGCCCCCAGGAAACCTCATGATCGAGCTGTACTACTGGCCCACGCCCAACGGCCACAAAGTGACGCTATTCCTCGAAGAAACCGGCCTCCCCTACACCATCAAACCGGTCAACATCGGCAAGGGCGAGCAGTTTCAGCCAGCGTTCCTGGCGATTTCGCCGAACAACCGCATGCCGGCCATCGTGGATACGGCGCCTGCCGACGGTGGTGAGCCGATCAGCGTGTTCGAGTCCGGCGCGATCCTGCAGTACCTCGCCGAGAAGGCTGGCCGCTTCCTGCCGACCGATCCGCGCGGCAAATACACGGTGCTGGAGTGGTTGTACTGGCAGATGGCTGGGCTGGGCCCCATGCTCGGCCAGAACCATCACTTCAGCCGCTATGCGCCGGAGAAAATCCCCTACGCCATCGACCGCTATGTCAACGAGACGCGTCGCCTCTACGGCGTGCTGAACAAGCGTCTGGAAGGCCGCAGCTTCATCGCCGGCAACGACTACAGCATCGCCGATATGGCGGCCTATCCGTGGATCGTGCCGCACGAAAACCAAGGCATGAGCCTGGAGGATTTCCCGCACTTGAAGGCTTGGTTCGTAGCGATCGGCGAGCGTCCCGCCACCCGGCGCGCGTATGCGTTGGGCGAGGATATCAAGGGCAAGTTCGACCTGACGACGGATGAGGACGCGCGCAAAGTGCTGTTCGGGCAGGGAGCGAAGAGCTAGCCGCGAGTGTGAAGAGGAGCGGGAGCCGTCAGAAACGTCGCGCCTTCACGGAGTTTCCGCCCTTTTTCGCCTGCTTCACGCACAAAGCGCTGGTTTCCAAGGGCGCGACGCGTTCTAATCGCCGTTTGTTCTTGCGTACGACGCGTCGCCCAAGGAAGTCTCCATGCGCGCCCTTTTGTTTGCTGCCCTGACGATGGTAGCCCTGCCGACCATGGCCGAAAAACTCACGATCGAACGCATCTTCGACGGTGGCAATCTTGCCGGTGCCGCGCCGCGCGGTCTGCAGATTTCGCCCGACGGCAGCCGCGTGACTTTCCTGCGCGCCCGCGCGGACGATCAGTTCCAGTTGGACCTGTGGGAATACCAGCTCAAGGACAACAAGACGCGCCTGCTGGTGGATTCGAAGAAACTCGAACCCAACGGCGAGCAGTTGTCGGATGCGGAGAAGGCGCGCCGCGAGCGCGAACGCACCGCCGGCCTGCACGGCATCGTGAGCTACCAATGGTCGCCTGACGGCAAGCAGCTGTTGTTCCCGATCAACGGCAAACTCTATGTCGTCGCGCTGGCCACGCCGGACGCGGCTCCCACGCCGCTCGATACCGGCGACAACGTGATCGATCCGAAGATCTCGCCCAAGGGTCGCTACGTGTCCTACGTGCGCGATCAGAATCTATGGGTGATCGATCTGGGCACCGGCGAAGCCAGGCAGCTGACGCATGATGGCGGCGGCACCGTGCACAACGGTGAAGCGGAGTTCGTCGCGCAGGAAGAAATGGATCGCAGCGCCGGCTATTGGTGGGCACCCGACGACTCGGCCATTGCGTTCGAGCGCTACGACGAAGCCAAGGTGCCGGTGACCAAGCGCACCGAGCTGTTTGCCGATCACACCGACGTGATCGATCAGCGCTATCCCGCCGCAGGCGCGCCCAATGTGGCCGTGAAGCTTGGCCTCGTGTCGCCCGCTGGCGGACAACCGCGCTGGATCGACCTGGGCAAGGATGCGGACATCTATCTCACCCGCGTGAACTGGTTGCCCGACGGCAAGCACGTCACCTACCAGCGCATGCCGCGCAATCAGCAGAAACTGGATCTGCGCCTGGTCGACGCGAAGACCCTGGCGCAGCGCACACTGCTCACCGAAACCAGCGACACCTGGATCAATCTCAACAGCGATCTCACCTTCCTCAAGGACGGCAAGACTTTCCTGTGGGGCAGCGAGCGCAGCGGTTACCACCATCTGTATCTGTACGGTCTCGACGGCACGCTCAAGCACGCGGTGAGCGAAGGCGACTGGCAGATCGACGGACTGCTGGCAGTGAACGAGCACACGGGCACGGTCTTCGTGGCGTCGAACAAGGACGCTGTTCCCGAGAAGCAGATCTATGCGCTGAAGATCGACGGCAGCACGGCGAAAGCGCCGGCGCGCATCAGCCAGGGCGCGGGCACGCACGCGGCTTCTTTCGCGCCGGAGGGCAGTTTCTATCTCGACAATTTCTCCAGTGTCGATACGCCGCCGCAGGTCAGCCTGCACAAGTCGGACGGCAGCCTGGTCAGCTGGATCGAGGCCAACAAGCTGGATGAAAAACATCCGTACTGGCCGTATCGCGACAGCCTGATCAAGCCGGAATTCGGCACGCTCAAAGCGGCGGACGGGCAGACGCTGTACTACCGCCTGTACAAGCCGGCCGGCTTCGATCCCACCAAGAAGTATCCGGTGTTTGACATGTATTACGGCGGCCCGCATGCGCAGATGGTCACCAATGCGTGGGGCGACTACTTCAACCAGTACATGGCCAACCAGGGCTTTGTGGTGTTCACGCTGGACAACCGCGGCATGGCGCGCCGCGGGCGCCAGTTCGAGAACGCCATCTACCAGCAGCTGGGCGCGGCCGAAGTGGACGATCAGCTGGTCGGCATCCATTGGCTGAAGTCGCAGCCGTGGGTGGATGCCAAGCATGTGGGCGTGTTCGGATGGAGCTATGGCGGTTACATGACCACCATGATGCTGGCGAAGGCTTCGGATGAATTGGCCGGCGGTGTGGCGGTGGCGCCGGTGACCAACTGGCGGCTCTACGACACCTTCTACACGGAGCGTTATCTGGGGCGGCCGCAGGACAACGATTCGGGTTACACGCGCAGCTCGCCGATGGCGTGGCTCGATGGGCTTACCTCGAAGTTGTATCTCGTGCACGGGATGGCGGATGACAACGTGCTGTTTCTCAACTCGACCGAGTTGATGGCGGAGTTGCAGAAGCGTGGGACGCAGTTTCAGTTCATGGCGTACCCGGGGGCGAAGCATGGGCTCAACTTGCCCGGGCAGCGCAGTCACGTGTATCACCTGATTGAGAATTTCTTTCAGCAGCAGGTGAAGGGGGCGGCGGCGGTTGTGCCGGTTGCACCGAAGGCTGCAGCGGTGCCGGCGGCGGCGACCACTACGCGCTAGCTTTTCATTCCATCTGGCATCGCGGGACTTGCCCGCTGTTTGCTCGTCATCCCGGCGCAGGCCGGGATCCAGGAGCGATGGACTTCGGTTGTCGCGATACGGCGATCTGGCTCGCCTGCCGCGGGCTTCCGTCCTCCTGCCTGAGGACGGGTCACTTTCTCTTGCTTGCCCAAGAGAAAGTAACCCACGGAGAAGGGCCCCCCGGATGACGCGCCTTCCGGGCCTGCGGCCCTCCAGGTGCGCGGGCGGGTTGCGGGGTTTTTCGACAGGACATCCCTGTCCTGTCGAAAAACTGGCCGCATCCATGCGGCCACCCTTCGGGCTTTCCTCCACCCGCCCGCCGCGTCATACGGGGACCCCGAGGGCGAAGAGCCACACCAAGAGCCGAACAACGCCAGGCGCTACTGGGCCGGGCAGGTCTTTTGTAGGAGCGCACTTGTGCGCGACCAACCGACGGAGCGGTACATCCGAGCGCCGCGGTCGCGCACAAGTGCGCTCCTACAAGGGATCGCGTAAGTCAGTATCGATCGGCTCTTTGTGGGAGCGCACCCTGTGCGCGACCATCCTACAGAGCGGTACACCCCAGCGTGGCTGTCGCGCACAGGGTGCGCTCCCACAGACAAGACCGTCTGACCTGCAGGCAAAAAGAAAGGCCGCCCGGAGGCGGCCTTTGCTTCTTCCAATCAAACCAATCAAACCCTACTGCGCGTGCCCTACGCCCGAATCGCCCTGCTCCAGCGGCGGTGGAGTACCGGCAACGGCCAGCAGCGATGTGGCGTAGCCGTCTTCGATGCTTACCGTGGACACCTCATCCCATGAGAAGAACGACGCTTCGCGCAGCCATTCCGCGTCGGGAGAGATCTCCTGCATGTTGAAGCCGTCTTCTTCCACGCTGATCAGTCGGCCGATGTAGCAGACCTCGGCCTCGTCCTCGCTGTCCACGTGCACGCCGATGACGGGTGCCTGGGCGGCAGCGGCCTGGATGACGCTGCGGATGTCGTCCAGCGGGAAGCCCCGGGGCGGACGCGGCATCAGGTGCTTGAGGACCAGCGCCTTTTCCATGAAGGGCGCGTGTTTGTCCGGCGCTTCCAGTTCGGAAACGTCGCGGTGGCGCATCACGTACATGCCGTCATAGGTGATGCCGTCACCGACCACCCACAGCAGAAAGAATTCACGGCCAACCCCGCCCACGTAGCCACAGAAGCTGCCGTGTTCGAGTTCACCGCGCCATAACCGGACCAGCTGATGCTTCTGCTGCGCCTCGCGCAGCTGAGCCCGCTGGCCGGTGGTCTTCAGTTCAATCACATTTCCCATGGTCAAAATTTTACCAGCCCGGGGCTTTCCCCTTGTTTACAGGATGTAACGCGACAAATCCTCGTCCTGGACCAGCACGCCGAGGTTTTTATCCACATATTCGGCGTCGATCAGGTATTTTTCGCCGGATTTGTCAGCAGCTTCGTAGGAGATCTTCTCCAGCAGGCGCTCGATCACGGTGTGCAGGCGGCGGGCGCCGATGTTCTCGGTCCGCTCGTTCACCTGGAAAGCCACCTCGGCCAGGCGGTCGATGCCTTCCTCCGTGAAGGTGATCGTCACGCCCTCGGTACCCAGCAAGGCGATGTACTGCTTGGTCAAGGCGTTATGCGGCTCGCGCAGAATGCGCTTGAAGTCGCCCACCGACAGCGCCGACAGCTCCACGCGGATCGGCAGGCGGCCCTGCAGCTCCGGGATCAGGTCCGAGGGCTTGGCCAGCGAGAACGCGCCGGAGGCGATGAACAGCATGTGGTCGGTCTTGATCGGGCCGTACTTGGTCGACACGGTCGAGCCTTCCACCAGCGGCAGCAGGTCGCGCTGCACGCCTTCGCGGCTGACGCCGGCGCCGCCCCACTCGGAGCGCTGGGCGATCTTGTCGATCTCGTCGATGAAGACGATGCCGTTCTGTTCGGCCGACTGCATGGCCTGCGCGCGCACTTCTTCCTCGTTGAGCAGCTTGGCGGCTTCTTCTTCCACCAGCATGGGACGAGCCGCCTTGATCGCGACCTTGCGCTGCTGGGTCTTGCCGCCGCCCATGTTCTGGAACATCTGGCGCAGCTGCTGACCCATTTCCTCCATGCCCGGCGGGGACATGATTTCCACGCCGACGTTGGTGGCGAAGTCGAGCTCGATCTCGCGATCGTCCAGGGCGCCTTCGCGCAGCTGCTTGCGCAGTTTCTGGCGGGTGTCGTTCTGCTCGCTGCTGGGCGCGGCGTCGTGCGACCAGTCCGAAGGGGTCTGGCGGCGCGGCAGCAGGGCGTCGAGGATGCGGTCTTCGGCGCGGTCTTCGGCCTGCGTGCGCACGCGCTTCATGGCCTGCTCGCGCACCAGCTTATAGGCGACGTCGGCGAGGTCGCGGACGATGGATTCGACATCCTTGCCCACATAGCCCACCTCGGTGAACTTGGTGGCTTCCACCTTCACGAATGGCGCATTGGCCAGCGTGGCGAGGCGGCGGGCGATTTCGGTCTTGCCCACGCCGGTGGGACCGATCATCAGGATGTTCTTGGGCGTTACTTCGTCGCGCAAGCCCGGTTCCAGCTGCATGCGGCGCCAGCGGTTGCGCAGTGCAATCGCCACGGCGCGCTTGGCGTCGTGCTGGCCGATGATGTAGCGGTCGAGTTCGTTGACGATTTCGCGGGGAGTAAGTTCGGACATGAGTTCACCGGAAAGATGAGTTTTCGCCCTCGTTCTGCATCAGCAAAACGACGGGACCAAGAGCCGTCGCGCCGAGCGCTTACAGCTCCTCGATCGTGGTGTTGTGGTTGGTATAGATGCAGATGTCGCCGGCGATCTTCAGCGCGCGCTCGACGATGGCGCGCGAATCCATCTCGGTGTTTTCAAGCAATGCCAACGCGGCAGACTGCGCGTAAGGACCGCCCGAGCCGATGGCGATCAAGCCATGTTCGGGTTCCAGCACGTCGCCGTTGCCGGAGATCAGCAGCGAGGCCTCTTTGTCGGCCACTGCCAGCATGGCTTCGAGGCGGCCCAGGCGGCGATCGGTGCGCCATTCCTTGGCCAGCTCCACCGCGGCGCGGGTGAGGTTGCCGCCGTGCTTGTCCAGCTTCTGCTCAAACAGCTCGAACAAGGTGAAGGCGTCGGCGGTGGCGCCGGCGAAACCGGCGATCACATTGCCTTTGCCCAGGCGGCGGATCTTGCGGGCGTTGGCCTTCATCACCGTGTTGCCGAGGGTGACCTGGCCATCGCCGCCAATCACGACCTGTCCGTTGCGGCGCACCGAAACGATGGTCGTGGCGTGAAAGGATTCCATGGGGGACTCCGTAAAGAGTGAATTCGCCAAAGGTGGGGCCGTAAGGGCGGAATCCAAGCCGCCGCCCGGCCAGCCCTTGTGGGAGCGCACCCTGTGCGCGACGGGATTTTCAGGGGAAACCGGGCCGCGGGCGGCCCGTCGCGCACAGGGTGCGCTCCCACAGGGTGTTCAAGGCTGTCGGCTCACGGCGCCCGTCACTTACGCTTCGCCCGCGGATGTGCCGCGTCATACACCTTGGCCAGATACTGGAAATCCAGGTGTGTATAGATCTGCGTGGTGGCGATATCCGCATGGCCGAGCAGCTCCTGCACGGCGCGCAGGTCGCCGGAGGATTCCAGCATATGGCTGGCGAAGGTGTGGCGCAGCAGATGCGGATGGATGCGTTTGGCCATGCCTTGCTGCAGCGCCAGCGTCTTCAAACGTAGCTGTACGGTACGCGGATTGATGGGCGCACCGCCGCGGCCTTTGAACACGGGCTGCTCGGGAACCACGCCTTCCGCTTCGCCCAACGCACGCAGTGCAGCGACCGCGTGGCGGCCGACCGGCACGATGCGGGTCTTGTTGCCCTTGCCGAGCACGCGCACTTCGCCGGCGTGCATGTCCAGATCGATCCAGCGCAGCCCGGTGAGCTCGGACAGGCGCAGGCCCGAGGAATAGAACAGTTCCAGCATCGCGCGGTCGCGCAGATTCAAAGCGCCTTCGCTCTGCGTTTCCACCAGCGAAGTGGCCTCGTCCACGTCGAGCACCTGCGGCAGCTTGCGGTGCACCTTGGGGCCGCGCACGCCGGCCAGCGGGTCATGCTCGAGCAGACCTTCGCGGGTGAGCTGGCGAAACAGGCTGCGGCAGGAGGACAACAGGCGCTGCAGGCTTTTGGGTGCGAGGCCAGCGCGGTGTTCGCCGGCCACGAAGCCGCGCATGCGGTTGGGCTCGAGCGCGCTGAAGTTGGCGATGCCCTGCGCCTCCATCCAGCGCAGCAGCTTGGCCAGATCGCGGCGATAGCCATCGACCGTATGCACCGATGCCTTGCGTTCTCCCGCGAGTCGCGAAAGCCAGGCGTCGACCTGGGCCTGCGGGTGAGACATAAGTGTTACATGACTTCCTGGGCGCGGCGCAGCGCGGCGGTGACGGTGCCTGCGATCATCTTCAGGAACACCGTGCCCATGCCCGGCTGGAAATGGTCGGCATCACCGCTGCCAATGGCCAGGATGCCGAACTCGCCCAGCGGCATCATCGCGGCGGAGCGGATTTCCGGCGCGTGGTCGCCGAACAGGCGGTACAGGCGTTCGGCCGAGAGGCGGCCGGCGACCGGTTCGTGGTGCGCCATGAAATCGGAAAACTCAGGCACCTGCGAGCGCCCGCCCGGGATATGCACCAGCCAGTCCGCCGGCGGCAGCCCGATCGGGCCGAACAGCATCAGGCGTACCTGGTCGGTCTGAAAATCCTCCGCGAGCCGCGCCACCACGCTGCGGGCCGCCACGGCGGGTGTTCCAGCGCGCAGCACGGCGAGATTGAGCTCGTGCACCCGCTGCATCAGCCGCTCGTTTTCGGCGGCGATGGCGATCAGGCCGGCCAGCTGCTTCTCCAGCTCCGCGTTCTTCTCGCGCAGGCTCTGCAGCTGATAGACCGCCAGCGAGGCGACACGGCCCTGCTCGCGCGGCAGCGTAAGCTGGGCCGCGATATCGGGATAGTCGGTGAGAAACTCCGGATGGTGCCGCAGAAAAGCCGCGACGTCGCCGGCGGAAAGCGTGTCGACAATGGCGGTTTCGGACATGGCTACCTCAGGGGAGTCGATGCGTTGCGGGCCGAGTGTGCGTTGTTCCGCTATCGGCTTTCAACCGACATGGACAGAAAGTCGCGTCAACCCAGCCATTCGCCTTCGAAAACGAACGTAGCCGGCCCGGTCATCCACAGCGTATGCCCCGGCCCCGCCCATTCGATGGTCAGGGTGCCGCCGGGCAGCGTCACCATCACTTTCTCGTCGACTTCGTCGCGCAGGCGAAGCACCGCCATCGCGGCGCAGGCGCCGGTACCGCAGGCGAGCGTCCAGCCGCTGCCGCGTTCATGCACGCGCAGGCGCAACTGGCCCCGATCGACCTGCTGAACGAAGCCAGCGTTGGCGCCTTCTGGGAAACGACTATGCGTGGTCAGCATCGGGCCGACCCGATACAGCGATGGCGCCTGCAAGTCAGGCACCACCACGACCGCATGCGGATTGCCCATCGACAGCGCACCGATCTCCAGCACGTCGCCGCCCACTTCGATGGCGTAACGAGCCGCCTGGAGGTCGGCACGGAACGGAATGCGCTCGGGCTCCAGCGTGGGCACGCCCATGTCGACCGTCACCTCGTTCGGGCCACTCAGACGCACCGTCACGGGCCCGGAGGGGCTTTCCAGCCGGATCATGTCGCCGATCGACAACTCACCCGCACGATGCAGCCACGCCGCCACGCAACGCACGCCGTTGCCGCATTGGCCCGACGGCGTGCCGTCCGCATTCCAGATCCCGTAGTAGAACGCACAACTGGGATCGCGCGGCGGCTCGATGCTGATCAGCTGGTCGAAACCCACGCCCATGTGCCGGTCGGCGATGGCGCGGATCTGCTCTTCGTTCAGTGCAAACGCGCGCTGGCGGCAATCGACCATCACAAAGTCGTTGCCGATGCCGTGCATCTTGGAGAACGGAAGCTTCATTACATGAACTTGCCGCCGGTGATCCGGCCGTTGGCGTCGAGTTCGGCGAAATAGCGGCTGTTGTTGCTGCGCATCTCACGCGTGGCGATGGTGCCCGGCAGGACCAGCAGCACATCCGGATACGCGGCCTTGAACTGCTCAGGCGTGGGATGTGCGGCGATAAAGGCGTCGAACGCCGTCATATCAGTGACAAAGCCGTGCACGGGCACAGGCGTCAGTGCCGCCGGAACCACTGCCGGTATGGGCTTGGCTGCCGGCGCGACGGGCGTAGCGGGATGCACGGTGGCCGCGGGCGTAGCCTTGGGCATATAAAGCGGTCCCTTGTTGCCGCATGCGGCGAGCAGGGCAAAAACGGAGCACAGCGAAAGCAGCAGGAGTGATCGGCGCATGTCGGGGTATCCGGCGGGAACCCGGTCAGTATAGGCGAGCCGCCGCTTTTGAAGCGCCGCCGCCCGTGAATGGCGCGTCAGCCGTTATGATGCCGCCGTCGCCGCCGCGAGCGGTTTGAATGCACAGAAGTACAACGATGGATTGGACCGCGCTGCTGCGCCTCCCTTCGACGATCCTGCTGATCCTGGCCGCGGTCGCCCTGCTGTTCACCTTGTTTCAACTGGTGGCCTTGCGCCAGCGCCTTGATGACAGGCAGCGCCTGGCAGCCGCCGGTCGTTCCGTGCTGCTGCTCGTGGGTTTCGCCATCACCCTGATACTGACGGGCATGGGCTTCGCGTTGCGCGGCTATCGCCTGCTCAGCGAAGAGACGCCGGTAGTGGAGATCGACGCACACATCCTTTCACCGCAGCGCTGGTCGCTCATCCTGCATTGGCCTGACGGCGCTTCCCGCCGCGTGGAAGTGGCCGGCGATGCGTGGCGCGTCGAGGCCGTGGTGCTGAAGTGGAAGCTGCCCACGATGCTGGCGGGCGTGCCGCCGCTGTACCGGCTGGATCGGTTGTCGGGACGCTACGACGACCCGAACGATGAAATGCATGGGCCGCGGACCGTGGTCGATTTCCGTGAAGGCGGCAGCTTCGATCTGCTCGATCTGCACAAGCAATATCCGCGCTGGGTGCCGGATGTGGATGTGTTGTTTGGCAGTGGGGTGTTTTTGCCGCTGGTGGATCAAGGGCATTACACGGTGAGTCTGATGCGCACGGGGGCGTTGGTGGCGCGGCCGGATGAGGCGACAGAGCAGCGCATCGCGCAGCCGTTTTGAGGTTGGGGTTTTGGGAATTGAGCGAGGGGGGAATCTCGCTTTGTTGCGTGGAGGCGGAGCCGCCCTCCGGTAGTTGTCGTTTCCAAGCGGCGGAAATTCGCTTGTTGTCCCAGCGCTGGCCGCGTTTTGCTCGTCATCCCGGCGTAGGCTGGAAGCGCTCTTCAACAGCCGAATGGCTGGTCATCCAGAGCCTCAGTGTTTGGTTTTAGCGATACGGCGACCTGGCTCGCCTGCCGCGGGCTTCCGACCTCCTGCCGGAGGCCGGGTCACTTTTCTTTGCTTGCCCACGCACGCGCTTCGAGCGCGCGCGAACGGCGAAGCCGGCCCGAAGGGCGGAGGGCAGGATGCCCGGAGTAAAGAAAAGTAACCAAAAGAAAGGGCCCCCCGGATGGCGCGCCTTCCGGGCCGTTGGCCCTCCAGGTGCGCGGGCGGGTTACGGGGACCCCGGGGGCAAGAGCCGCATCAAGAGCCACGCGACGTCCGACGCTGCTGGGCCGCTCTCTTGTAGGAGCGCACTTGTGCGCGACCAACCGGAGCGATGCACCGCGACGCTGCGGTCGCGCACAAGTGCGCTCCTACAAGGGKGACGCAGGTATGGGGATGGCGGATCAAWCTTGCCGGYCGGCTCTTTGTGGGAGCGCACCCTGTGCGCGACAAACCTACGGAGCGRTACACCCAGGCGTGGCTGTCGCGCACAGGGTGCGCTCCCACAGACAAGCCAAGCGCCAGGTGCGGCACCAAGTGCGCCATCTGTGAGCCACAGCCGATGCGCAGCGAGGCCCGGCTTTAAGTCCTCAGCGATTCGGGCGCGTTGCGCAGCGCTTGGAAGTATCCCCTGTGTACCCTCGGAGGTCGTCCCACAACGACGCGCCTCGAGCGTTCGGGCTTATCCCAACACGATGCTGCCGGCGTTATCAGGCCATTTTCTTTGGGTTACTTTCGACGCGAAGCTAGTCCCGTGGGATCTTTTGGGCCAGCAAAAGAAAAGTGACTCGAGCGGCGGCAGCCGATCGAAACGCCCGCCGCGTAGGCGGCACGCTGGCCTCAAGGTGACAAGGAAACACCGAAGCTCTTGATGACCAGCCATTCGGCTGTTGAAGAACGTCTCCGGCCTAGCCCCCCTCTTGTGGGGTGCACTGGGACGAGCAACAGAAACCGCGCTCGCCAAAATGACGAGCTACCGCGGCCGCACCAGCATGACACCTGAGATGAAACGTAACGGCGAGCAACCCAGCTCGGCCGAAGGCAATGAACTCGAGCAAACCCTCAGTCCAACACCTTTTCATACCGCCAAGCGTCCGCCCCATCCCCGTAATAGCGCGCATAACGCCCAATGCGCTTGTAGCCGAGTCGCTCATACAACCGCAGCGCGTCTTCGTTGTCCGTGCGCACTTCCAGCCTCAACGCCTTGCGATGACGTCTCAGCGCAAGTTTTTCCGCCGCTTCGAGCAGCGCGGAGCCCACGCCTTTGCCTCGCGCTTCCGCCTTGGTGGCGATGGAATACAAGCGCGCTACCTGGGTCCCCTTGCGGAAGAACACCACGGCCGTGCCCAGAAAGTTGCGGTGGTTGGCGCTGGCCACCAGCACTTGCGCGCTTTCGCTGTCGAGGTGGCGGCGGTATTGGGTCCGGCTGAGGCGATCGGTGGCGAAGCTGCTCTCTTCCAGGGCAACCAGGTCATCCAGATCGGAGAGTTCAGCACGACGCACGCGTACGGCGGCGGTCGCGGGCATGGGGGTCATCAGGGGCGGTCCCGCGGGCGCGATGAAACAAGCCGGGCACTCTAGTCCCCACACTCCCCGGGGGCAACGATGACTTGTGGCGCAGGTCACAACCCGTTCAATCTCGGCACGCTGCCGGCGAAAGATGTGAGCGAAAAGTGCAGGCCTTGCCGTGTAGCGGTGAGCGACGTGGCTACCGGCGGGCGTGCCGCAGTGGCAAAGATGGGACCGGAGCGTGGAACGATGCGGGCAAATCTTGAACCGCCTATGAGCCGGCCTGGCACCCCGCCTTGTGCCGCGCGATCCATGTGCCAAACTGCGCCCCTTGCGCCGTGCCGCCTCGTTCCCCGCGTGACGACACTCCTCGGTTCCATCTGACAGAGGTGTCATGACTCGTCTCGTGCTTGTTGTCGAGAAGGCCTCCGACTGGAGTTCCTACTACCCGTCCGCGGACGTAGTCACGGCGATGGATTACCTGCGCGAACCCGTCGGTGTGGACGACGAGCGCACGCACGTCATCAACATGTGCCGCAGCTACAAATACCTGGGCACCGGGTACTACGTGTCGCTGCTGGCCGAGGCACGCGGGCATCGCGTGATGCCTTCCGTGCGCACGGTAAACGACCTGCGCCGCCGCTCGCTGTACGGCCTGGAGATCGAGGACCTGAGCGCCAAGCTCACCCACTTCCTGCCGGCTGGCGGACGCGACACCACCGACTTCGGGATCCTGGTCTACTTTGGGCAGACCGCCCACCCGGCGCTGCAGGATCTTGCGCGCCAGGTGTTCGAAATGTTCCCGTGCCCACTGCTGCGCATCGAGTTCGAGCGCGACCGCGTGTGGCAGATCAGCGCGATCAAGCCGGTGGGCCTGCACACGCTGGACGATGCCCAGGAAGATGCCTTTGCCGAAGAGCTCGACCGCTTCAGCAAAAAGCTGTGGCGCAAACCCAAGGCGCGCAGGCAGTTCCGCTACGACATCGCCATGCTGGTCGATCCGCACGAGGCAATGCCGCCGTCGAACAAGAAGGCGCTCAAGTCCTTCATCGCCGCCGGCAAGGAACTGGGCATCGAAGTCGATCCGATCGGCAAGAACGATTACCAGCGATTGGCCGAGTACGACGGCCTGTTCATCCGCGAAACCACTGCCAGCGACAACCACACCTACCGCTTCGCCCATCGTGCGGAGAAAGAAAGCATGGTGGTGATGGACGATCCCACCTCGATCCTGCGCTGCACGAACAAAATTTTTCTCAACGACTTGATGGTGTCGCGCAAGCTCGCGGTGCCACGCACTGAAATTCTCTACCGCGACGACGCCAAGGGCCTCAAAGAGCTCTCGGAAAAACTCGGCTATCCGTTGGTGCTTAAAATCCCCGACGGTTCGTTCTCGCGTGGCGTGGTCAAGGTGGAAAACGAGTCCGCGCTCAACAAGGCCAGTGCCGAACTGTTCCAGCACAGTGCGCTGCTGCTGGCGCAGGAGTTTGTCTTCACGGAGTTCGACTGGCGTATCGGCGTACTCAACAACGAGGCGTTGTACGCCTGCAAATACTTCATGTCGCGCGGGCACTGGCAGATCTACAACCACGGCGCCAAGGGCGCATCGAAGACGGGCGACTCGGAAACCATCCCGATCGAGCACGCGCCGGCCGACGTGGTGAAGCTGGCGCTCAAGGCCACCCAGGCGGTGGGCGATGGCTTGTATGGCGTCGACATCAAGCGCGTGGGCAACAAGCCGGTGGTGATCGAGGTGAATGACAACCCGTCGATCGATCACGGCGTGGAAGACGAGCATCTGGGCGAGGCGCTTTATCGCCGCATCATGCAGGAGTTTCTGCGGCGCATGGAACGCAAGCGCGCCGGCGAGACTGACTGAGCACAATGACAACTGTGGGAGCGCACCCTGTGCGCGACTGCGGCGTGGCGATGTGCCGCTCCGTAGGTTTGTCGCGCACAGGGTGCGCTCCCACAGAAAGCTGCAACAGCAGTGGGGTGATACCGGCAGCCCGTCCCTGAGCTGCCGTCACGCGGGCGCGATCCGTCGCGCCGCTCCAGCGAGGTGCCCAGCCATCCCAGGCCGTCGCACGGAGCCCCACGCCACGGCCTTCCTGCCGCGGCATCCACTGCCAAGTGAATTCGTTGTCGCGTCAGTTCCAGATCAGCGCCGACGCCGGGCGGCGGCGCGAGCGAAACCGCAGGCCAAGCAGCTGGCGGGGCAGCGACGGCTCCAGCGCCAGCAGGACCACCAGTGGTGCGCCAATCAGCCAGAACGCAGGCGTCCAGCCCCACGCATCGGTATGCAGCGGGACCAGCGTGGTCAGCAGCAAGGCCGCGCCAGCCAGCAGCCATAGCAGGGCGGCACCAAGCAGGCGTTCGTGATGGGCTGTGCGATTGGTCGGGCGCATGGTCGTGTTCCGTGATCGGTATGGGGCAAAGCCTGCGCGGAGCCGATCTCAAAACCTGCGATGCCCCACCGGACAAGGCCTGCGGCGGGTAAAATGGACGTCCCGGTCCGACCGGGAGCCGCCATTGGCGGCATCGACTTTCATCAGGAGCGCGCATGAGTGCAGGACAGTTCGCGGTGTTTGGCCACCCCATCAGCCATTCGCTGTCGCCGCAGATTCACCAGTCGTTCGCGCGCCAGTTCGGCATTGACCTGGAATACCGCACCATCGACGCCGCGCCGGCAGACTTTGAAGCGACGATGCGCTCGTTCTTCGCCAACGGCGGCCGCGGCGCCAACGTGACCTTGCCGCACAAGACGGCCGCTTACGCGATGGCCCATGAGCGCAGCGTCGCGGCCACGCGCGCCGGCACAGCCAACGTGCTCACGCCGCTGCCCGATGGCCGCATCGCCGCCCACAACACCGACGGCGACGGCATGGTGCGCGACATCGCCGAACGGCACAGCGTGGATCTGCGCGGCCACACCGCCCTGTTGCTCGGCGCCGGCGGCGCGGCGCATGGCGTGGCGTGGGCGCTGCTCGATGCCGGCGTGCACACCCTGACCATCGTCAACCGCACGCCGGACACGGCCGATGCGCTGGCCGATGCCATCGGCGATCCGGCGCGTGCACACACGCGCTACTGGGAGGATCTCGCCGACCTCGGCGCGTTCGACCTGATCATCAACTCGACCTCGGCCGGCGTGCTGGGCAAGTCGCTGGATCTGCCGTTCGCCATCGTCGGCAATCGCGCGCTCTGCTATGACCTTTCCTATGGCGTAGCCGCCACCAGCTTTCTCGCCTGGGCACGCACCGCCGGCGCGCGCTACGCGTTCGATGGCCTGGGCATGCTGATCGAAACCGCTGCCGATACCTTCGAGCTTTGGCATGGCCAGCGTCCCGATACCGACCCGGTCTACGCCGAACTGCGCAAGCAGTACGGGTGAGCGAGTGATCATGCAGCGCCCGGCATCCGCGGCGAACGCGCCCACCTGCCGGGTCGGCTGCGGCGCCTGCTGTATCGCGCCGTCGATTTCTTCGCCGATTCCCGGCATGCCCAACGGCAAGCCCGCCGGCGTGCGTTGCGCGCAACTGAACGACGACAACCGCTGCGCCATCTTCGGTCGGCCAGAGCGCCCCGCAGTGTGTTCGGGCCTGCGGCCAGAAGCGTCGATGTGCGGCGCTTCGCGCGACCACGCGTTGGCTTATCTGGCCGCGCTTGAGGCTGCGACGCGCGTCAACTGACGCCGTCTTCATCTCGCTGAAGCGGCGCAAGAACTTACATGCGCAGACTGTGGACGCCTAGACGTCTGGGGTGGCTGGACCGTGCTAGTTTGCGCGACTCAGGGGGCACATCACGGGGAGAACGTCATGGTGCCTGAGGGACTGGTCCGCCTTGGGGCGGCTGCTGCGCTGGCGGCAACGCTGGCGCTGGGATTCACCGCGCAAGCCGCCGCCGATCCGGTGGTGGGTTCAAGCAATGTGGCCACCGCCGATCCGACCGTGCCACGGCCGCCAGGCCAGCCCTGTGTGGTGACGCTGTTCAGCAATGTCGCCTTCGATGATTTCAACGCCCGCCCCTATAGCTATGCGCCGCCGACCTCGTGCCCCGGCGCATGGTCGAAGGTAGTGCTGGAGGCGGACTTCTCGGTCACCGCCGGCCGCCAGTACGACCGCACCGCAACGCTCTGGCTGGGCGGCGTGAACCTCTACTTCGGCACCACCCAGGAACCGTCGGCCACGGTGTCGCCCGCATGGCATGTGGAGCGCGACCTCACCGACTACGCCGCCCTGCTGCGCAACGCGGGACAAGGGCAGGCCATCATCGGCAACCTGGTGAACGACACTTACACCGGCGTGATCCATGGCACGGCGCGCCTGCTGTTCTATCCGGCGTCGGTACGCGCCCGCGCGGCGGAGGTGCCCGACGCGGTGTATCCGCTGGGCAGCGATCCGGTGGGCAGCACGGCGACGCTCAACACCTCGACCGACAAGCTGGCGCGCACGCTGACTTTGCCGACCAATGTCGAGCGCGCGTATCTGGACGTGTTCACCCAGAGCCAGAGCGGCGACGAGTTCTGGTACACCTGCGTGCCCGACGCGTATGCCTCGGAAACCAACGAATGCGGCGGCGGCAATTTCCGCGAGGCACAGATCAGCATCGACGGCCAGGCGGCCGGCGTGGCGCCGGTCTATCCGTGGGTCTATACCGGTGGCATCGATCCTTACCTCTGGCGCCCCACGCCGGGCGTGCAGACGTTGAACTTCCTGCCTTATCGCGTCGACCTCACGCCGTTCGCCGGCCAGCTGAGCGACGGCAAGCCGCATGAAGTGGCCGTGCAGGTGGCTGGCGCCAACAGCTACTTTGCCGCAACGGCGACACTGCTGGTGTATCGCGATGCGCACGCCAAACAAGTGACCGGCAAGATCACCCGCAACACGCTGGTCGGCCAGCCGGCGACGCCGACGATCGCAAGCACGCTCGCCACTGCGAGCAATGGCGACCTCAGCGGCAGCATCACCACCAAGCTCGACCGCCACTTTGTGATCGAAGGCTATGCGAACACCTCGCACGGACGCGTCACCAGCACGGTGACGCAGAACACCGGCTTCGACGACACGCAAACCTTCGCCATCAACAGCACGGTCTATCGCCAGCAGACCGCGCAGCGCACCTGGTCCGACAGCAGCAGCCAGAGCCGCCTGGGCAACTTCCTGACGGCGGAGCGACAGGCGCATTTCAACTATCCCTTCTCGCTCGACTACAACCAGCAGCTGGCGAGCGATGGCAGCACCAGCGCGGCCTCGACCGTGCACCAGGGCTATCGCCAGCGCGATGAGCTGCGCCTGCTCGGCCTCACCCTCTATGGCGCCGATGTCGACAATACGGTGGATACCCAGGACACCCTGGTGTTCGATGCCGGCGGCAACCTGAGCAGCCATAGCGGTCAACAGAGTTCGCAGTCGTTCGCCTTCCACGACACGCTGGGCAGCTGCTACCGTGCATCGCTCACCACCCAGGCTGGCGTCGTGGCGAGCACCAACGCGGGCAAGGGCTGCCCCGATGGCAGCAACCGCGTATCGTGGTTTGCCCATCCGGATGGTTCGCCGGACAGCAGCCTGCTGCCGGGGCATTGATGAAGGACGGCGCAGTTCATACGGTCTGACCGACACGGCCAAGGTGTGAACTGCGTCACGTCCGCTGATGCGGGGCAACATCACCGCAACATGACGCCTCTAAGCTTGCGCGCCCAGCTGGCGCGCCGGCTTCCTTCATCCATGTGTGGCCCATGTCCCCCGCTTCGTCGAGTCGTCGTGCCCAAGGTGTAGCCCGCTACAGCCTGTTGATCCTCATCGTGCTCATCGCGGCGGCAGGAGGCGTCATCTATTGGCAGATCAAGCACGGCGACGACGCTGATCAGCCATCGCCGCAGCAGGTGGTGGCCGCCGCCGGCCCGGTGATCCGCGCAGGCATCGGCACGGATGAGTTGCTGCAGCACGCACGCGATGCCATCGCGGCCCAGCGCTTGCTGGCGCCCGCCGGAAGCAATGCTTTCGAGCTTTATCTGGCCGTGCTCAAGCGCGAACCGGGTAATCGCGTGGCGCAGGATGCGTTGCGGGAAATCTTTCCGTTTGCCGCGCATGCGGCCGAACAGACCATCGATGCAGGCGACGATGCCGAGGCCCAGCGGCAGATCGAACTGCTGGCGCGCGCCGATCCGCGGAACTACACGCTCACTCTGTTGCAGGCCAAGTTGCAGGCGCAACGCACGGCGGCTGCGCAGCAGGCGGCCCAGCAAGCTCAGCTGGCCCAGCAATCCAATCGCCGCGAGCCGTCGCCGGCCGCCACTATCAAGACACCGACGGCAGCTCCTCTGGCGCCGAGCGTCACTGCCGCACCTGCGCCCGCGCCGACCACCGCGCCGCCATCGGTGGCGCCGGCCAAACCCGGCAATGCGATGACACCCGGCGAACGGGCGATTGCACAGTTGAATGTCGAATCGACCACGGTGGAGGCTGCGCCGAAGTCAGCCATGCGCGCCCGCGCGCCGGCACCCGTACCCGCTGCCGCGGTGGCCGATGCAAACGGCACCAGCGCGCCCGTGCTTACCCATCGCGTGGAACCGGCTTATCCGCCGGATGCCAAGCGCACGCGTCGCCAGGGTTGGGTCGATGTCACCTTCACCGTGGAACCGGATGGCTCGGTGATCGGCGCCACCGTGGCCGATGCCGATCCCAAGTACGTGTTCGACCGCGCGGCACTCGGTGCGGTGTCGCGCTGGCAGTTCACACCGGGGACCCAGGACGGCAAACCGGTGGCGTTGCAGATGCGTCAGCGCATCGAGTTCCGTCTGTAATGCGAGTACGCAGGGACGAGAGCGCATAATCGGCACGGCCCCTCACGGAGTGTCGTCATGCCGCGTCTGATCGCCCCTGCCGTTCTTGCGCTCGCGCTGGTCCTGGGCGCGTGCCAGGCTTCGACGCCTGCCATGCCTGCGCCCGTGCATGGTTATGTCACCGACATGAAGGCATTCGATGCTTTCATCGCCACCCATCCCACGCCGCAGCAGTTTCGCGCGGCGTATCCGGATGTGCAGCTGGTACTGCCAGGCACCATCACCACCTTGGAATACCGCAGCAACTACAGCCGCTACTACGCCGAGCTGGACAAGGATGGCCGCATCACCGGCGGTCATTTCAGCTAGGCGCTTGGCCGTGCGGACGTCCATACGCGTGGTGAGTCTGGTGAGTCACATCGCTGACATGATGTATCGATAATGTGACACAGTTCCGCCGGGACGCCTGAAGGCAGGCGCGCCTGTGCGCGGGTTTCATCGATGCAACGGTGCCATGTCTCGTCTCGCTACCCTCGCGCCACGCCAGCGCGTGATCGTCGCCATATCCTTGATCGCGCTTGCCGTTGTGGGCGGCGGTATCTATCTGTGGCCGAAAGCCGGCTCGGCTTCAGGCGCCAACACGGCCGCCGCCACTGACGGTTCGGCTTCGGGCAAGGACGATAGCGGCGTGGGCATCCTGCTCGACCTGGCCAAGACGGCCGTCAGCGAGAAGCGTCTGGTCGCGCCTGCCGGCAGCAACGCCTATGAGTTCTACCTCAGCGTGCTGCAGCTCGATCCGCAAAACAAAGTGGCGCTCGACGAGCTGCACGAGGCTTTCCCGACCGCATCGGCTGACGTGGAACGCGCCATCAACAACAACAACCTCGACGACGCCCAGCGCGAACTCTCGCTGCTGCGCGAGTTCGACAGCACCAACTACATCCTTTCGCTGTTGGGCGGCAAACTCGACGCCCAGCGCCAGATCCAGATCCGCCAGGACGAAGCGCGCGCTGCAGCGATGCAGGCGCAGCAGCAGTCGGCTAGCAATGGGTCGATGTTGTAAATCGCCTCATCGCAACAACGGCCCCGCCTTTTGAAGCAGCAGCTCGACCAGTTCGGGCTGCATGAAGTCGTAGCGATCGGGGATATCCAGGCACACCACTCGCTTGCCACGCAGATGCGCCGCGTGACGCGATTGCAGCCTGCGGCGGTGCGATTGCTCCATCACCACGATGAGTTCTGCCCATTGGAGTTGATCGGCAGAGAGCGGCGTTTCCGCATCGCTCGCGAGCCCCGCCGAATCGACTTCCAGATCCGGCCAAGCGCCAAACACCGCAGCCGCAGTCGGACTACGCAGCCGATGCCGGCTGCACAGGAACAGCACGCGACGCGACGCCGTCATTGCGCGGCCAGGTAATCGTCTTTCATGCGCACATAGTGATCCGCCGAGTAGTGCAGCTGCTCGATCTGCTGATCACTGAGCACGCGCACTTTACGGGCCGGATTGCCCACCCACAGCTCACCCTCACCCACCACCTTGCCCGGCGGAATCACCGTGCCCGCTCCCACGAAGCCGTGCTTCTTCACCACCGCGCCGTCTAGCACCGTGGCGTGCATGCCGATCAGGCAGTAGTCCTCGATGGTGCAGGCATGAATGACCGCGCCATGGCCAATGGTGACGCCTTCGCCGATGATCGTGGGCACGCCGCCAGGCGAGTACGGGCCGTCGTGGGTGACGTGCACCACCGCGCCATCCTGCACGTTGGTGCGCGCGCCGATGCGGATGAAGTTAACGTCGCCGCGCAATACGGCGCCGGGCCAGATCGACACGTCATCGAATAATTCGACCGCGCCAATGATCGTGGAAGCGGGGTCGACGTAAACGCGCTGATGCAGGGTGGGCCAGATGCCCTTGTATTTGCGTAGAGGATCCATCGTTCTATGGTACCGCGCAGTGCCCTGTGGGAGCGCACCCTGTGCGCGACTGGGCGCAGCGGTGCGCGGCCAACATGCCTACCTGCTCGTCGCCAGCAGTGACCCTGAGGTAAGTCTTGTCGCGCACAGGGTGCGCTCCCACAAGGTGTTCTCCCAGCAGGTGTGCGCTACGACTGCTCTTCCAGCATCTTCCTTGTGTACTGATACCCCGCCTCCATCGCCCGCTCCCAATCTTTCCAGTCGAGCATGCCGATGTGTTCCAGCGGCGGCGTCAGCAGCAGGTCGGCGCGGTCGCGGCGGTGCTCGCTGGGGCCTTCGCTGTTGACCATGGCCGCGCGCACCAGGGTGGAAACCAGGCCCGGACGCTGGATTTCCTGCCGGCCCAGCAACAGCTGCCACCACGGCGGCGTGGCAAATTCCTCGGCCGTGGTGAGCAGGGAGATTTCCGCGCGGATATCGATCGCGGTGATGTGGGACAGGCCGTCCTCCGCCATCACGTCGGTGGGCAGGTTGTCGACCAGGGCGCCGTCCACGTACACACGGCCCTGTTGCAACACCGGCGGCAGCACACCGGGAATCGCGCTGGACGCGCGCAGCCAGAGCCACAGCGGCCCTTCGCGATGGACCGTCATGCCTCCGCCGGAAAGGCAGGTGGACACGCAGAAAAACGGCAGCGCCAGGTCTTCGATATCGAGTGCGCCGAAAGCGCGGCGCAGCATCAGGGCGGCGCGGCGACCGCGCGTGAGCGCCACGATGGGCACGGTCCAATCGGACAGTGGACGTCCTTGCACGAACGCACGGCGCAAAGTCTCGATGGTCGCGTCCAGTTCCCAGCCGGCGGCTACGCTGGCGCCGATGATCGCGCCGATACTGGTACCGCCCACGGCATCGAACGTATGTCCCGCTTCGTACAGTGCCCGCAGCGCGCCTAGGTGCGCCACCCCGCGCGCGCCGCCACCGGCTAGCACCAGCCCCCGCGCGTTGCCGCTGATCACGCGCGCCAGTCGCGCCAGGTCGGCGCCACCGCCGACATGGTGATGCTGGATGTCGCCGCTGAACTCCGCGCGCCAGCGTTGCGCCGCACCCAGCGCCGGCTGGCGGCCCGGATGCAGCAAAATCAGGTGCCGTGGACGATGCCCAGTCCGCGACGGGTCCATCGGCGCGGCCTCCGGCCACGGACGCGCGGGCTGCGCAGCCAGGGTGGGTAGCAGCAGCACGTCGGCCTGACGCAGGCAGCGCTGGCGCCACAAAGGATCCCCGACACTATCCAGATAGATCACGAAACGAGCCTGCGCTTCGCGCTCGGCAAACCAGTCGCTGCCGCGTCCGGCGCCGTGTTCGGCGTCGATCACCACGCAGCTGCCCCAGCGTTCCAGTTCCATCGCCAGCTGCATGGCCAGCGAGCGGGCAGGGACCTCGGCACTCGCCGGCAACAAGGCAAAGGTGCGTGCATTGCCGGGGCTTTCGTCGCCACGCATCCGTTCCTGCAGTCGGCCGATGGCCACCCGCGCCACACCCAGCATGGCCTGCGGATGGCGTTGGATCAGCGCCTCGTAGGCGGCAAGGTCCAGGCGCAGCAGCTCGCTGTCGCGCAGCGCCCTCGCCGTATGGTGCCGCCCCTCGCCGGTGATCAGCGCGATCTCTCCAATGCTGTCGCCCGCTGCCACCAGGCGTACCCGTTCGGTGGGCCCGTCAAACACGCCCAGGCTGCCACGCACGACGAAATAGAGCGCGTCGGCCGGATCGCCCTGTTTGAACAAGGTGCGACCGCCCGGCAGGGAAAACCATTGGAGTTCAGGGAGCAGCGCAGCCAGCGCCTCCTCCCCCAGGTGCCCGAACACATCGCTTCGACGCAGGAGGGCGGAAAAATCGGGCTTGGACATGGCGCGGCATGGTACGGGCCCGGATGTGACAAATCGTGACGATGGGGAACGGCGGCGGCTTGATTTCGCCCACCCGGGTCGCCACGCTGACGGCAGTCCGCAGACCCGCCATCGGCAGGCCGGGCGTTCAGGAGACACCATGGAAAACACCAATCCGCTGCTGGCCGACGACGCACTGCCGGCGTTTTCGCAGATCCGCCCCGAGCATGTCACGCCTGCCATCGATACCTTGCTGGCCGAATACCGCGCCGGCATCGAAGCGCTGACCGGCGCCAACGCGCCGCACGATTTCGACAGCGTCATGCTCACCCAGGAGCGACTGGAGCAGCGCCTGGCGCGCGCCTGGGCGCCGGTGGGCCACCTGCATTCCGTGGCGGACAGCGAAGCATTGCGCGAAGTGTATGGACCGGCAGAGGAAAGGCTCACCGACCACGCCATCGAAGTGGGCCAGAACCGTGAGCTCTACCAGGCGGTGCAGGCACTGGCCGATGCGCCGGACTTCCCCCGCCTGTCGCGCCCGCAACGCGCGCTGGTGGAACATGCGCTGCGCGATTTCCGTCTGTCCGGCGTGGCGCTGGAAGAACCCGCACGCTCCCGCTATCGCGAGATCGGCGTCGAGCTGAGTCGCCTCTCCACTGAATTCTCCAACGCCGTGCTCGACGCCACCGATGCCTGGCACGAACACATCACCGACGAACGCGACTTGGCCGGCATCCCCGACTCCGGCCGCGCCGTGCTGCGCCAGTACGCCAAGGAGCAGAACCTCGACGGCTATCTGGTCACGCTCAAGCAGCCCAGTGTCCAGGCCGTGCTCACCTACGCGGACAACCGCGGCCTGCGCGAACGCGTGTACTGGGCCTACCAGACGCGTGCGTCCGACCAGGGCCCGCAGGCCGGCAAGTTCGACAACAGCGGCCGCATCGATCGCATCATGGCGCTGCGCTATGAAGCGGCGCAGCTGCTCGGCTTCGCCAATGCCGCCGAGGAATCACTCGCCACCAAGATGGCCGCTTCGCCCACCGAGGTGATGGAGTTCCTGCGTGACCTCGCCAACCGCGCCAAGCCGGTCGCGCGCAACGAACTCAACGGCCTGCGCGAGTTCGCCACCAACGAACTGAAGCTCGACAACCTCGAATCCTGGGACGTCGGCTACGCCTCGGAGAAACTGCGCCAGCAGCAGTACGACCTCGACGAAGAGCAGCTCAAGCCCTACTTCCCGCTGCCTTCCGTGATCGAAGGCCTGTTCGGCCTCACCCAGCGTTTGTATGGGATCACGCTGAGCGTTCGCGAAGATGTCGATGTGTGGCATCCGGACGTGCGCTACTACGACGTGCGCGATGCCGATGGCCGGGTGTTTGCCGGTGCCTACGTCGATCTCTACGCTCGCACCGGCAAACGCGGCGGCGCGTGGATGGACGTCTGCCGCGCGCGCTTCCGCGACGGTGACAATGAGCAGCTGCCGGTGGCCTTCCTCACCTGCAATTTCGCGCCCCCCACCGAAGGCCGCCCTGCGCTGCTCACGCATGACGATGTGCTCACCCTGTTCCACGAATTCGGCCACGGCCTGCATCACCTGCTGACCGAAATCGCGCTGCCGTCCATCGGCGGCATCGACGGCGTCGAATGGGATGCGGTGGAACTGCCCAGCCAGTTCATGGAGAACTTCGGCTGGAACCGCGAAGCGCTCGATCTGTTCGCGCGCCACTACGAAACCGGCGAACGCCTGCCGGACGAATTGTTCCAGCGCATGCTGGCGGCTCGCCACTTCCACGCCGGCCTGTTCCTGGTGCGCCAGCTCGAGTTCGCCATGTTCGATTTCCGCCTGCACCTGGAATACAACCCGAACCAGGGCGCACGCACGCTGGAAGTGCTGGAAGAGGTGCGTCACGACGTGGCCGTACTGCATCCGCCGGCCTGGCAGCGTTTCCCGCATGCCTTCTCGCACATCTTTGCGGGCGGCTACGCCGCCGGTTACTACAGTTACCTGTGGGCCGAGCTGCTCAGCGCCGATGCCTTCGGTGAGTTCGAGGAACACGGCGTCATCGACCGCGCCACCGGCGACCGCTTCCGCCAGGAGATACTCGCGGTGGGCGCCAGCCGCCCGGCGATCGAGAGTTTCATCGCATTTCGCGGCCGTGCACCCGAGCCCGAGGCGTTGTTGAAGAGTCACGGTCTGGCTTGATGCATGCCGCCGCCCGCGAGGGCGGCGGCGTCTCTCCAGTCATCGCTTACAATGCCCCCATGAAAATCGCCTCATGGAACGTGAACTCGCTGAAGGTGCGCATTCCGCACCTCACGCAGTGGCTGGCCGATGCGCAACCGGATGTGGTCGCGCTGCAGGAAACCAAACTGGAGGACCACAAGTTCCCGGTGGATGAATTGGCCGCGGCCGGTTACCGCGCGGTGTTTTCCGGCCAGAAGACTTACAACGGCGTGGCCTTGTTGGCGAAGGCCGACCTCAAGGGCGACTTTGAGGACGTGGTCACCGATATCCCGAACCTCGACGACCCGCAGCGGCGCATTCTTGCGGCCACCATCGGCGGCGTGCGCGTGGTGGATCTGTACGTGGTCAACGGCAAGGCCGTGGGCGATGAAAAATACGCCTACAAGCTCGACTGGCTGGCCAAGATGCGCGAGTTCCTGGCGCGGGAAATCGAACGTCACCCGAACCTGGTGGTGCTGGGCGATTTCAATATCGCGCCGGACGATCGCGACGTGTACGACCCGGTCGCCTGGGGCGAAGACATCCTGTGTTCGCCGCCCGAGCGCGAGGCGCTCAAGCGCATCACCGAACTGGGCCTGCACGACAGCTTCCGCTTGTTCGAGCCGGCCGGTGAACACTTCAGTTGGTGGGACTACCGTCAGGCAGCCTTCCGGCGCAACATGGGCCTGCGCATCGACCTGATCCTGATCGGCGACGCCCTCAAATCCGCGGCAAAAACGGCCACCATCGACCGCACGCCGCGAACCTGGGAACGCCCCTCCGATCACACGCCGGTAACGGTTGAGCTGGATATCTGAAGTAACACAGCATCACAAACAGGCAACGGATGAATACACCCAAGACCGAGTGGCCCAGTTCGCTAGGCGACGACGAACTCGACGAGCTGGACCAATACCTGCGCGGCCATGTCGGCGAGGACGACCTGCTGCTCGATGGCGTGCATGGCCTGCTCTCCGCGCTGGCGGTGGGCCCGACGCTGGTATTGCCCGAAGAGTGGCTGCCCGAAGTACTGCACGAACCCTTCACCGACGAAAACGAAGGCAATCGCGTGCTGGCGCTGCTGGCCAAGCTCAACGATTCGATCACCGCCGAACTCGAGGTCGAAGCCTATGAGCCCATCCTCGGTGAAGTGGATACCGAAACCGGCCCGGTGCTTTCCGCTGCCGGCTGGTGCGAGGGTTTCAGCCGCGGCATCGACCTGCGCGCGGGGCTATGGGAAAAGCGCCTGGCGGACGATCCGCAGCTGATGGAAATGCTCGGTCCGGTGATGGCGCTGGCGGTGGACGAGGGCATCCTCAACGCCGACGCGGAATTCGAAAAGCTCAGCGACGATGAATACGACGAGTGCCTGTCGCAGGTGCCCGCCGTGCTCGGTGCGGTGAATCATTACTGGAACGAGCATCCGGTGAGCGAGGCGGAAGTCGAAGCCGCCGTGCGCCCGGTCGAGGAAAAGGAACCGTCGTCGGTGCCGCCGCGTCAGCGCAGCGGGCATTGGGTGCATTGAGCGAGGGGCTGGCCCCTCGCCGCTCTCGAAGGAAACAATCCGTTCCACCCACGCGTCTTGGGCTTGAGCCGCCGCAGCGCCATCATGTTGGCAGTCCACTTTCTGGAGACAGCCATGACTGAGCGCAGCATTGTTCGCCGCATCCGCGGCATCGACACCTCCGACGGCGCGGGTGTGAAGCTCAAGCGCGTCATCGGCCAGCCCGGCCTGGACATGCTCGACCCGTTCCTGTTGCTGGACGAGTTTCGTTCCGACCAGGCGGGCGATTACATCGCCGGTTTTCCCGAGCATCCGCATCGCGGCTTTGAAACCGTGACCTATATGCTCGCCGGGCACATGAAGCACCACGACAACCACGGCAACAGCGGCGATCTGGTGCCGGGCAGCGTGCAGTGGATGACCGCCGGCCGCGGCATCCTGCATTCGGAAATGCCCGAGCAGGAAGATGGCCTGATGTGGGGTTTCCAGCTGTGGGTGAACCTGCCCGCGAAGGACAAGCTGATCGCGCCGCGCTACCAGGACATCGGACCGGAGCGCATCCCGGTCGCGCGCCCGGCGGAAGGCGTCGAAGTGAAAGTGATCGCCGGTGAGTTTGGCGGCGTGACCGGCCCGGTGGCGGAAATCGTTACGCAGCCGATCTATCTGGATATCGCCGTGCAGCCCGGTGCGTCGGTGACCATACCGCTGCCCGAAGGCCACGCCGGCTTTGCCTATGTGTTCGATGGCAAGGACGCCGACGTTGCCGGCCAGCCACTCGCCCGCAGCGAATTGGCAGTGTTGTCGCGCGATGGCGAACTGCGCATCGCCGGTCGCGATACGGCGGCACGCGTCCTGCTGGTGGCGGGCCATCCGCTCAATGAAGCGGTGACCCGCTACGGGCCGTTCGTGATGAATACGCCCGAGGAAATCCATCAGGCCATCGCCGACTTTCGCGCCGGGAAGTTCTGACGAGCTGGCGTTTCCCAAAGACCTCGCCCAACAGCCACCCCGGTACGCCGGGGTGGCTTTTTTTCTGGGCGCAAGCGGCGAGCGAGCCGGCGTCCCATAGCCGACCCTAAAGCCCGCGTGTCGGCCGCCGTTAACGATTTGTAAGGGAAATCCTGACCTCGCTCAGCCGGTTGGCAAGATCAATGCATGTCCACGGTGCCTGCCAGCAAGTTCTCAAAATCAGCAACTTAGCTCGAAAGTTGGGTTGTAAGCGGGCGCAGGAATGTCGTTAAATAAGGATTAATCTAAACGGGTGCAAGTAGCTGTACTATCAACTTACAGTTCTTGCGAAGAAAACACACATAACTCGCTGTATTTTATTATGAATGCCCTGATTACACTCGTTGTCCTGGCCTTGATCGCGACTTTCGTCGCCGCGATCAAGCGCGTGCCGGCCGACCAGGTGCATAGCCTCTACCGACGAGGCAAGCCGTACCGCCTGCTGCAGCCAGGTACCCATATGTCACTCCCGCTGATCGACCGCGTGGAGCACCGCATCGACCTCAGCGGCCAGGTGCTGCGTTTCGAAGAGCTGCTGGCCGACGCCCACGACGTGCGTGGCACGGTGTACTGGCAGGTGCTGGAGCCGGAACGGGCCGACGCAGTGATCGATCATGCCGACCAGCTGATCCGTGGCGGCGCCCTGGCGGCGCTGCGCGACGAGCCGGAGGCGTTCAGCGCCGATCGCCGCGACCTGGGCTCGCGCCTCAAGCAGAGCATGAACGGCGCCCTGCGCGAGCGCGGCATGATGGTCACGCGGGTGGAGCTGGAATTCGCCTGATCCGGTGTGCTGCCGGACAGGCCTGGCGAAGGTGGCCTCAGAGCACCCGCCACAGGGGAGACCCTTGAAGCCCGCTACGGCGGGCTTTTCTTTGTCCTTCGTTTCCCCTCCTGTGGGAGCGCACCCTGTGCGCGACAAGCCACGCTTGGGTGTACCGCTCCGTGGGTTTGTCGCGCACAGGGTGCGCTCCCACAACTGGCGTCCCGTCGTACACACCCGGATACTTGCGTGCCCCGTTCCTGCAAGGCCCTTCCATGACCTCTCGCCAAGTCCTGCAAACCCGGCTGGAAAGCGGCATCGCCGCGCTTGGCGTGAGCTTGCCGGCGGGCGCCGTGGAGCGTCTGCTCGATTACCAGGCCCTGCTGGCGCGCTGGAATGCCACCTACAACCTCACCGCCATCCGCGATCCGCTGGAGATGGTCAGTCGCCATCTGGTCGATTCGCTGGCGATCCTGCCCTATGTGCAGGGCCAGACGCTGGCCGATCTGGGCACCGGCCCCGGCCTGCCCGGCATTCCGCTGGCGATCGCGCGCCCGGAGCTGCAGGTGCTGCTGGTGGATTCCAACGGCAAGAAGGTCCGCTTCCTGCGCGAGGCCATTCGCTCACTGAAGCTTGAGAACGTGCGTGCGGTGCAATCGCGCGTGGAAGAAGTGGAAGGCCAGTTCGATTGCATCACCGCCCGCGCCTTCGCCAGCCTGGAGGACATGCTGGCCTGGGGTGGTCACCTTTTGACCAAGGACGGCATCTGGCTTGCCATGAAGGGCAGGCATCCGGATGAGGAACTGCCTGGCGTACCCGCTGGTTTCGAGGTTCGCGCCATCCATACGCTCGCCGTGCCTGATGTGGGTGGCGAGCGGCACCTTGTGGTACTAGGCCGCACCGCTGGCTGAGCAGGCTGCTAATCTAGCCCCCTTTTCACTCGTTCACGGTATCGACGACACCATGGCCCGCATCATCGCTGTCGCCAACCAGAAAGGTGGTGTCGGCAAGACCACCACCGCCGTCAATCTCGCCGCCGCGCTGGCTGCCGCCAAGCGCAAGGTGCTCTTGGTCGATCTCGATCCGCAGGGCAACGCGACCATGGCGTCGGGCGTGGACAAGCGCGTGGCCAAGCCCAACGGCTGCGAGGTGCTGCTGGACGAGGCGCCGATCGAGCAGGCCATCGTCAAGACCGAAGCGCATTACGACCTGCTGCCCGGCAACGGCGACCTCACCGCCGCCGAGCTGAAGCTGATGGACGCGATTGCGCGCGAAAGCCGCCTCAAGGACGCGCTGTCGAAGATCGCCGATCGCTACGACATCGTGCTGATCGACTGCCCGCCCTCGCTGCACCTGCTGACGCTCAATGCGCTGACGGCAGCGACGGGTCTGTTGATTCCAGTGCAGTGCGAATACTTCGCGCTGGAAGGTCTATCCAGCCTGCTCGATACGGTGAAGGCCGTGCGCCAACGCCTCAATCCCGCGCTGGAAATCGAAGGCCTGCTGCGCACCATGTACGACGTGCGCAACAACCTCGGCAACGAAGTGTCAGCGCAGCTGACCACGCATTTCGGCGACAAGGTGCTGCGCTCGATCATTCCGCGCAACGTGCGCCTGGCCGAGGCGCCCAGCCATGGCCAGCCGATCCATCTGTATGACCGCAGCTCGCGCGGCGCCATTGCCTATATCGGCCTGGCCGGCGAGATGATCCGCCGCGATCGCAACCAGCAGGCGGCAGCGCTCGATCACGCCAACGACGTGGTCACGCCGACGCTGCACGAGAGTGACGAGACGCTCGACGACATCGTCGACATCCATCAGGAGTAAGCATGTCCGCTGCGAAAAAACGAGGCCTGGGACGCGGGCTCGATGTGCTGCTCGGCGGCAATGACGAACCCGGCAAGCCCTCGGTGCTTGAGCAGGAAGGCGAATTGCGCCACCTGCCGATCCAGCAGATCCAGCCCGGCAAGTACCAGCCGCGTCGCCATTGGAACGACGAGGCGCTGGACGAACTGGCGGCCTCGATTCGCGCGCAGGGACTGATCCAGCCGGTGGTGGTTCGCGCCATCGGCAAGAACCAGTACGAGCTGATCGCCGGCGAACGCCGCTGGCGTGCCGCGCAGCGCGCGCAGCTGTCGGAACTGCCGGCGCTGGTGAAGGACGTGCCGGAAGTGGCCGTGCCGGCCATGGCTCTGATCGAAAACATCCAGCGCCAGGACCTCACGCCGCTCGAAGAAGCCGACGCGCTCAAGCGCCTGATCGACGACTTCGCGCTCACCCACCAGCAAGCTGCCGATGCCGTCGGTCGCTCGCGTGCATCCGTTTCCAACTTGCTGCGCATGACTGAGCTGCCAGCCTCCATCAAGCGCCTGCTCGATGAAGGCAAGCTGGAAATGGGCCACGCCCGCTGCCTGATCACCCTGCCCGAAAGCATGGCCGAAGGTCTCGCCCTGGAAGCCTCCCGCCACGGCTGGAGCGTGCGCGAGCTGGAAGAAGCCGCGCGTCGCGCGCAGACGGCGCCCAAGGGCAAGGCCAAGCACACGCCGTCGCGCGATCCGAATGTCGACGCGCTGGAACGCGAACTGGGCGAGCGCTTTGCCACTCGCGTGGAGTTGGCGCAGGGGCGCGGAGGCAAGGGCAAGTTGGTGATCCACTATCACAGCAACGATGAGCTGGATGGGATTCTGGGGAAGATTCGCTGAGGCGAATGGCTTCGTCTTTCTGCTCGTCATCGAGCCCGTCGCGTCATGCGAGGACCCGGGCGCCAAGAGCCACAAAACGCCCGGCCTAGCCGGGCGTCCTTTTTTGTAGGAGCGCACTTGTGCGCGACCAGCCGACGGAGCGTTAGCGCTGCGGTCTCGCACAAGTGCGCTCCTACAAGGGGATGCACGCCGGTGGGGGCGGTCAGAGTTGCCGGCCCGCTCTTTGTGGGAGCGCACCCTGTGCGCGACAAGCCGACGGAGCGGTACACCCAAGCGCGGCAGTCGCGCACAGGGTGCGCTCCCACAGACAAGCCGGCACGGCGGCGGAGGCTCCGCCTTAAGTGCGGCGATCAGCATTCATCCGAGGCTCGGTCGAGTGCCGGAAGGCCCCCGAGCCGCCCCGCCGCCTGACGCCAGCCCCTCCACCCACTAGAATAGCCCCCTGGCGCCCCTGCGCCCCCTGTTAAAGACCAAGGCCCTCCCCATGCCACAGCTGTCCGTCGTCGTGCCGGTGTTCAACGAGCGCGACAATATTCCGCCGCTGCTCGCCGAAATCGCCGCTGCCCTGCGCGGCAAGGTGGACTTCGAGGTCGTCTATGTGGACGACGATTCCAGCGACGACAGCGTGGCCGTGCTGGCGGCGGAGAAGGCGAAGTATCCGGAGTTGCGCATCGTGCGCCACCTCACCCGCAGCGGTCAGAGCACGGCGGTGTGGAATGGCGTGCGCGCGGCGCGTTCGCCGTGGATCGCCACCCTGGACGGTGATGGCCAGAACGATCCGGCCGATATTCCCAAGCTGCTCGCCCAGCGCGAACAGAGTGGCCCGGACGTGCGCCTGTTTGCTGGTTGGCGCACCACGCGCCGGGACAGCTTCAACAAGCGCATCTCGTCCAAGATCGCCAACGCGGTGCGTTCGCGCATGCTGCGCGATTCGACGCCCGACACCGGTTGCGGCCTGAAGCTGTTCGACCGCGACGTGTTCATGCGCCTGCCCTACTTCGACCACATGCACCGCTATCTGCCGGCGCTGGTGAAGCGTGCGGGCTTCCAGAGCACCAGCGTGCCGGTGGGTCATCGCCCGCGCACGGCGGGTACCTCCAAGTACGGCATGCTCGATCGCCTGTGGGTAGGCATCGCCGACCTGCGTGGCGTGGCCTGGCTGATGCGCCGTGGCAAGGTCACCCAGGTCGAAGAGATCTGAGTTAGCGACTGACTTACCTGTGTGTGGGAGCGCACCCTGTGCGCGACAGGCCCACATGTTGGACTGCGCTGCCGATGATCGCGGTGCCATCCGGCACCGCGTTCGCGCACAGGGTGCGCTCCCACAACGCGTTCTTCATCGGCGTATGCTGATGATTCGTGCTTCGGGAGGCCGCCCGTCCATGAGTATCACCGTCAAGCGCATCTATGAGGCGCCCGCCAAGAGCGATGGCTATCGCGTGCTGGTGGACCGCGTATGGCCGCGTGGCATGAAGAAGGAAGACGCCGCGCTCGATGCCTGGAGCAAGGAGCTGGCGCCATCCACCGCCCTGCGCAAATGGTTTGGCCACGATCCCGCGCGCTGGGAAGGTTTCCGCCACCGCTACGCTACCGAACTCGATGCCGCGGCCGAGCATTGGCGCCCTCTGCTGACCCAGGCATCGCGTCACCGCATCACGCTCTTGTTCGGTGCGCGCGACGAGGAGCACAACAACGCGGTGGCGCTGAAGTGCTATCTCGATGCGCTGTTAAAGGCCAACGGCCAGCATTGAACGCTCAGGAGCGGCCGGTAAACACGCCGGTGCGTGTCGGCTGCCAGTTCGCCAATGCCAGACGGGCCTGTTTGCGGCCCATCTCGATCAATTCGCCGGCGCGGTAGAACTCGTACACCGTGGCCACATTGCGCGGCATGCGGATCAACAGATCAGGCTCGTACGCCGCCAGGCGCAGGCGCGACAGATTGGCCTGCATCAGGTCCATCGATTGCATGAGCAGTTCCAGCATGCCCGGTTCGCGCGCCTTCTCGGCGCCATGCGGCATGAGCTTGCCGATGAACTCGCCGATGCGCGACCGATAGCCGTCGTTGCTCGCCGTGGGTGTCGCGCGCACCTCGTCCGGGGTGCCGGCATCGGGCGGGCCGTCCATGCTCACGGCGAACAGATAGTCCGCCGGATCGCGGATCAGCGGCGTCACCGGTACGGGATTGAGCAGACCGCCGTCGATCAGGCGCCGCTCGGACAAGGTATGCGGACGAAAAATGGTCGGAATGGCGATGGACGCACGGATCGCATCAAACAGCGGGCCGCGGGTGAGCCAGACTTCGCGTTCGCGGTCCAGGTCGGTGGCGACGGCGGTGAAGGCGATCGGCAGATCTTCAATGGCGACGTCGCCGATCAGCCCACGCATGGTCTCGATGATGCGCTCGCCCTTGATCAGGCCACCGCCCGACAGCGTCCAGTCGACCAGCTTGAGCACATCCATCTTGGCCAGCGAACAGACCCAGTCGCGGTAGACGCCCAGTTTGCCGGTGGCGTAGATGCCGCCGATCAGCGCGCCCATCGAGGTGCCGGCAATCGCGACGATTTGATAGCCCTGCGCTTCGATCTCCTCGATGGCGCCGATATGCGCCAGACCTTTCGCGCCTCCGGAACCAAGTGCGAGCGCGACGGTCGGTTTTCTGGTGACGTTGGCTTCGGCAGGAAGCGTCGAGGGATCGGCGATATCAGTGGCGCTCATGGCTCAGACGACAAAAAGTGAGTGGAGAGGAGTGCGTGGCGAGAGGCTGCGTCCACGCGCGTGCTCGCATCACCCTCGTCTTGGCCCACTTATCTCACTGATAGCCGCCCAGTGCCAGCTGCAGCTGGATCTTCATTTCCTCGCGCAGCGACAAGGGCGCCACCACTTCCGCATCCGGACCGTACTTGAGTACGTCCATCAGCAATTCCTTGGAATTGGAATACGGCACCTGCAGCTCATAGCGGCCGTCGGACAGCCACTCGCCCTTCTGCTGCGAATGCCAGTGTTCGTCGGCCACCCAGCGTGCGGCGTGCTGCGAGAAACGCAGCGTGGCCCAGGCCTTGGGCTTGCCGGCAAAGATGCCGTAGCTGGAGGCCAGCGCGTCGTTGAGTTCCTGCTCGACCACGTCGCGCGCGGGATCTTCGAGCGATTGCGGCTCGGCAATGCGATCCACGGCGAAACTGCGCAGCGCTTCGCGGTCGTGATCCCATACATCGAGATACCAGTTGTCGCGATAGTGCGTCAGGCGTTGCGGCGACACGCGGCGATGACTGTCCGCATTGGTCGTGCGCGCGCGATAGCGGAAACGCAGCTGCTTGCGTTCGAGCACGGCGCCGGCGACCACGCGGAACACCTGCTGGTCGAGCTTGCGTTCGCCCCAGGCGATGACGCGGATGCGTTCGATCGGCAGCGTCTTGCCGGTGCCCTGGTCGGACAGCAGGTGTTCGATGCGCGCCTTGAACGGCGCGAGTGCGCCGGCAAGCACGCCCGGTCCGCTGCGACCAATCAGTTCGTTGAGCGCAAGCAAGGCGGCGAGTTCATCCGAGGTCAGCCACAGCCCCGGCAACTCGAATCGTTCGCCTTCGCCCACCGCATAGCGAAACGCGGCGTGCTCGCCGCCTGCGCTTTCGATGGGCGCACCCAACGCGTCGCGCAGAAACGCCACGTCGCGATACAGCGTGGCACGCGAGCACTCCAGCTCGTCCATCAGACGAGGAAGAGGCACGGGATAGTGCGCCGACTTCAGCAATCGGTGCAGGGTGAGAATGCGCTCGTAACGATCCATGAAATGATTTTCGACGGCTGCCTCCGCGTAGCATGCGCACCGTTGGCGGAACCCGCAAGTCCACCAGATGGTGGGATTCAGCAAGACCACGCCACGGTCACGCGCACGTGATCCCCCCTTCACGTACAAAAGACACCACGCTCATGAAGCCGCGCCACCAAGCTCAGCCATACGCTGTCGTCAGCAGCCGCACCGTCCCCGCACGGGCGCGACCACGCCCCTTGGCCGCCACCTTGTTGCACGTCAGCGGCTATGACGGCTTTGGGCTTTGGATGGTGCTTGGACTCGCGCTGGCGGTGGGTGTGTATCCCGATGGTCGTGGCGACGTGCTGGTGCCGGTGGCGCTGGGTGCATCGCTGGTAGCCATGGGTTTGCTCGCGGCCTGCCTGCATTCGCGCTGGATGACGCACTGGCATGGATGGGTCATCGTCAGGGGCTCACGGCCCACGCGCGACGCCCTGGTGGCACTCGCCTGCGGCTTGCCGGTGCTGGCGGTGGCAGGGCTGGCGCGTGGTGACAACGCGTTCTGGGCAACGCGTTTGTCGGGCGCGGCGATGGCGTTGTGCTGCTTCGCCAGCATCATCGTGGCGGCGTATGCGGATGCCCAGCGGCAGGCGCCCGGCATGGATCCGCAACTGGCCACGCAGTTGCCGCTCAGTCGGGTGGTGTCGGCCACTTATGGCGGGGGGCTGTGGCTGTGGCTTTGCACGGCTGGCCAAAACACCGATGAGACCATTTTGCACCCGCTGTCGTGGATCATCGGCTTGCTGGCGCTCGCGCTGCTGCGCGGCCTGGTGGAGAGCCTGCGCTGGCAGGCGACGCTGCGGCGGGTGGCGGCGCCGCGCGGTCGGCTGGAATTGCAGCCCAAGCGTTATCTGGCGGCGCTGCTGGTGTATGCGGTGCCGTGCGTGGCCTTGTTGCTGATGAGCTTCGAAGACGGCTGGCTCGCCCTGGCCGCCGTGGCGGCCGTGAGTTGCACGGTAGGCATGGCGACCGAGCTAAGTTTGTATGATGAAGCCCTGGCAGCCTTGCCAGACGGCCCCTGAGGGGCTCGTCGCGCGTCAGCGCTGAACAAAACCTCCCCCGGTTCACAGGCAGTTCAATCCGCCCCGTTAAGGTGGCGGCCTGCCAATTTTTAACGAAAAAGGAACAATCTCAGATGAAAAGCACCCTGATGGCGGGCGCCCTGCTCGCAGCGCTGGCCAGTTTTGGCGCTCAAGCCGACGACGCGTCATCCAATCCGGCCAACAACGGCGGGTGGACGGGTTCGGGCGAATTCGGTTTCGCGTCCTCCTATGGCAACTCCCGCTCGGAAAACATCAACGCCAAGCTCGGCGTGAGCCAGGAAAACGACATGTGGAAGAACAACTTCTTCCTCAATGGGCTGCGTTCCAAGGGCGAGGTCGAGGTGCAGGACCAGCAAGGCAACACCGTCGACCGCCTCACCACCACGGCCAATCGCTACGACAGCGGCGCCTCGGTGGGCTACAAGCTCGATCCGCGCAGCTACATCGTGACGGCCGCGCGTTATGAGCACGACGATTTCGGCGCCAACCTGTGGCAGGGCATCGTCTCGGTCGGCTACGGCTATATCGCGCTGAAGACGGAGCGCACCGAGCTGTCGTTCGAAGCCGGCCCCGGTTACAAGCGCTATCGCCCTGCCGACGTCGACCAGGCGGTGACCCAGCCCGATGGCACCACCGAAACGGTACGCGTGCGCCAGAACACCGTGAGCGAAGCGGTCGGCCGCGGTCTGGTCAACTACAAGTACCGCCTCACCGACAACACCGCATTCGAAGACACCCTGCTGATCGAAGCGGGCTCGGACAACAAGTACTACCAGAACGATATCGGCCTGTCGGTCAGCATGACCAAGAAGGTGGCGCTCAAGCTCGGCTATCAGCTGCGCTACAACAGCGATGTGCAGCCCGGCACGCAGAGCACCGATTCGCTGGTGACGACCAATCTGCTCTACAACTTCTAAGCGCTCGCGCTTTGCCCAAGCCGCCCTGGCTGGCCGTCGACGACGGGTCCGCGGGGCGGCTTTTTCTTTGGACTCAGTGGCCGAGCAAGGAGGCCGCGCCTTGCGCGAACAGCGCTTCAGCGACCTGCTTGCCCAGCGCCTCGGCCTGATCGCCTTCCGCTTCGGCTTGGGCCTGCAGCAGGCGACCGCTGCTCACGTCGCCCACCATGCCGCGCAGATGCAGGCCGCGCTCGGTCACCGTGCACCACGCACCCACCGGCACCGTGCAGCTGCCGCCCAGGGCCTGGTTCATGGCCCGCTCGGCGGTGACGGCCAGGCGGGTCTGGGCATCGTCCAATGCCGCCAGCAAGGCAAGCACCTCGGGCTGATCGGAGCGTGCCTCGATCGCGATGGCGGCTTGTCCCGGCGCAGGCAGCCAGTCAGGAGCGGCGAGACGCCCGCGGATGCGCGAGGCCAGGCCCAGGCGCTCCAGCCCGGCGCAGGCCAGCAGGATCGCCTCGTAGTGGCCTGCGTCGAGCTTGGACAGGCGCGTGCCTACGTTGCCGCGCAGGTCGAGCAGGGTCAGGTCCGGGCGCACGGCGCGCAGCTGCGCCTGGCGGCGTAGCGAGGAAGTACCCACGCGGGCGCCCAGCGGCAGCGCGGCCAGATTGGCGTAGTCATTGCTCACGAAGGCATCGGCGGCGTCGGCGCGCGGCAGGATGGCCGGCAGCGTAAAGCCTGCTTCCAGCTCGGAGGGCACGTCCTTCAACGAGTGCACTGCCAGGTCGGCGCGGCCTTCCAGCATGGCCACTTCCAGTTCCTTGAGGAACAGTCCCTTGCCGCCGATCGTGGCCAGGGGCTGATCGAGGATCTCGTCACCTCGCGTCGACAACGGCACCAGGTCGACGAACAGCCCCGGATGGATCAGACGCAGCTCCGCCGCGACGTGTTCAGCCTGCCAGAGGGCGAGTGCGCTCTTGCGGGTGGCGATGCGCAGCGTGGTTGGCGTCATGGTGATCTCGGTGGGGGCGTCGCACGAGGCGTCGTCGGGGGCCCCATTGTCGCGTAATTATTGCCGCGGCTGCATTAGGTAGCCGGTCGCACTAGCAGCTATCCTGCGCCCGGGATGGGACAGCAAGGAGTGTTGTCATGAAGATCCGCAGGGTGGTTTGCAGCGTCCTTTTCATCATCGTCGGCCACGCCGCGTTCGCGGCGAATGTTCCACCGGTCACCAGCAGCGCTGCGACGGCGTTACCCGTGCTGTTGCCGGATGGACGGCCATACACTGATCCTGATCTATCCGCACGTGGGTTGCCTGAGGCGTCCGCGTTCAACCAAGGTGGCTATCCCGGCAGCGCGCTGCAGCTTTCGCCCGTGCGCAAACTGACCGACGAAGGCTGGCTGGCGGCGAGCGCGCATCGCGCGAGCGCGGCGCAGATCAACTTCCATCGCGCGCTGCGCATCAAGCCGAACGATCGTCGCCTGCTTTGGGCGGTGGGCTGGAGCATGATCAATCTCAACGACCCGGCGTGTGCGCTCGAAGCGTTCCAGCGCAATCTCTCGCTGCGTCCGCAGCAACGTCCGCAGTGGGTGCCGATGGCGATGGCGCTGACGTATACGGCGTCGGGCCAGCGTGACGTGGCCGTGGCCTGGTATCGCGCCGCGGCGCTCAGCGATCCGGTGCGCTTTGGCACTGACAACGCCACCCGCCGCAGCACGCTGCACTGGACCGCCAGCGAGCGCGCGCTGATCAGGCAATTGATCGGCTATGCATCGCAGGGCGATGGCCCCGAGAACAGCGAGCTGGCGTCGCGTTGACCGACCGGCGAAGCGGCGAGGTGTTGAGCTCGCCGCTTCAACCCATGCGCAGCAGCTTGCGCAAGGTCGGCAAGTTGCGTCGGCTCACTTCCGGCATCAGCTCGGTGCCGCCCAGTCGCGCCAGCACGCGGCCATCGGCGAGTGTTTTGAGGCCGAGCAGACGTTGCGCCGGCACCAGGCAATTGCGATGCAGGCGTATCAGGGTGTCCGGATAGGCCTCTTCCAGCTGGCGCAGCGACTCTTCCAGCAGCAGCTGGCCACCGCGGTGTTGCACCACCACGTACTTCTCTTCCGCCAGCAGGCAGACCACGTCGTCGAGCGCGACGCGCACCTGCTCGCCGCGCAAGCGCCCGTGCAGATAACCGCCGGTATCGCGCGGCGCCTGCTGCAGGCGCTGGCGTGCGCGCTGCAAGGCCTCGTTGAGCCGCTCGAGTCGGACCGGCTTCAGCAGATAGTCCACGGCGCCCAGGTCGAACGCGTGTAAGGCATGGCTTTCGTAGGCGGTGCAGAACACCACCAGCGGACGCTTGCTGCTTGCCAGTCGCTGCGCCAGTGCCGTGCCGCTCATGCCGGGCATGTTGATGTCCAGCAGCAGTACGTCCGGTTGCAGCTCGCCGAGCGCTTCGAGCGCGGCCTCGCCATCGGCCACGCTGCCGGCCACTTCGACGTCGTGGCATTCGCCCAGCAGCGCCGCGAGGCGGGCGCGTGCCAGGGGTTCGTCGTCAACGATAAGTACGCGCATGGGTTCGGTTCTATGCTTCCGGCAGCTGCAGGCGCACGATGAAACGCCCGCCTTCGGGGCCGGCGATGACGCGCGCGCGTGGACCATAACGATAGGCCACGCGGCGACGTACGTTGTCCAGGCCGTGGCCATGACCGCCGGGCGCCGGTTCGCTGGCCAGCGGGTTGTCGATTTCGATCAGGATGTCGCCGCGCTCGCGGCGGCCGCGCAGGATCACCTCGCCGCCTTCGCGCAAGGGCTGGATGCCATGACGCACGGCGTTCTCCACCAGCGGCTGCAGCAGCAGGCGCGGCAGTGGAAACGCATCGGGCAGATCGTCCAGCTCACGCCGTACGCGCAAGCGTTCGCCCAGGCGAAGCTGCTCGATGTCGAGGTAGCGATCGACCAGGCCCAGTTCCTCGCCCAGCGTGCCATCGCGCGTGCTGTGTTCGCCCAGGGCGGCGCGGAACAATTCGGAGAGATCCTCGACCGTGCGCTCGGCCGCGGCGGGATCCACTCGCACCAGCGCCGCCACGGTATTCATGCTGTTGAACAGGAAGTGCGGACGGATGCGCGCCTGCAACGCCGCCACCTGGGCCTGCGAGACCGCCTCGAGGCGGGTCTGCCACTGCGCGAGCAAGTAGAAATAGCGCAGCATCGCGGCGCCGAGCAGGGCGGCAATCACCGTGTTGTTGAGCACGAAGTCGCCGGTGCTGTCGCGCAGCAGGCTCATCTGCAGCAGGCCGTCCATCCAGTGCACCAGCGCGCTGCCGGCCATCACGATCACCACCATGGCCATCCATACGGCGGCATACGACGCATGACCCGGCAGGCGCAGAAACAGCGGACGCAGCTTGCACAAGGCGACGCCGATCACTACGGCCAGCCAGTCGGCAAACAACATGCCCACGCTGAAACCGCGCCAGCCGTGGCTGTTGTTGGGCGCCAGCCACATCACCGTGACCGTGACCGAGGCCATGATCAGCAGCGCGAAGATCACCGGGCCGCTGCAGAAATCAGGCAGCGGGCGATGTTCCGCGCGACTAGGTGCCGGTGGCGTGGTGGTGGACTCCCTCATGTGAAGGAGTATGCCGCATGCGTGGTCAGGCTACTTTGAGCGTCATCCCAGCCCACGCCGACAGCCGGCGGCCATCAGACGCCCAGGCGCACCGTCATCCACTGGCGCAGGTCGGCCACTTCCTCGCCGCACACGGAGTGCGGCATCGGATAGGTGTGCCAGCTGACCGAATAGCCCAGCGACTGCAGCAGATCGCGCGAGCTGACGCCGCGGGTCAGCGGCACGATCGGGTCGGCGGTGCCGTGGCCCCAGAACACCGAGGCGTGGCCGTTGGCGGGGCTGCGTTCGCTGGCAAAGGAGTCCTGCAACGGCAGGTAGGTGGACAGGGCGATGATGCCTGCCAGCGGCTGCGCGTGGCGCAGGCCGCCCGCCAGTGCGATGGCGCCGCCCTGCGAAAAGCCGGCCAGCAGGATGCGCGAGCTGGGCACGCCGCGCTCGTTCTCGCGGGCGATCAGCGCTTCGACGCTGGCGATGGAGGCCCGCATCCCGGTTTCGTCCTGGCGGGAAATCAGGTCGACCCCCACGATGTCGTACCAGGCGCGCATCGGCATGCCGCCATTGACCGTCACCGGTCGCACCGGCGCATGCGGAAAGACGAAGCGCAACGCCGGCCACTCCGGCGAGACCAGCTCCGGCACGATCGGGGCGAAGTCGTTGCCGTCGGCCCCCAGTCCGTGCAGCCAGATCACGCTATGGCCGGGGTTGGGAGCGGTTTCGATCTCGACAGTAGGGAGGGGCATGTTGTTCGCCGTGCTGGGTCTTTCAGGGGGATAGCATGCCTTGAAGACACGCAGGAGAACCTCACGGAACGCATGGCCCGCGGGGTTGGCCGACAAGGCGCCGACCAGAAGCCCGACATGGGCTTGGGGATAACCGGTAAGACTACCTGCCTAGGCGATCAGTTTGTACGGGACCATCGGCGCTTGTGCAGTCCGAAGGCTTGGCTATGCTCCGACGTTTTGACTGTGGAGCCATCCATGCGCCGAACGCTGTTCGCCGGCCTTGCCGCCCTTGCCACGCTGCCCGCGGCGGCCTTGTCGCCCCCGTCCTCCGGTGCGCAGCTGGATCTGGAAACCATCATGGCCAATCCCGACTGGATCGGCGCTGCGGTGGAACAGCCCTACTGGAGCGTGGACGGCTATAGCCTGTACTACTCGCTCAAGCGCGACGGCAGCAAGGTGCGCGACCTGTATCGCGTCGACGCCGCCGGTGGCCAGGCCACCAAGCTCGATCCCGCCGCCATGGCGCAGGCCGAAGGCCCGGCGGTCTACGACCGGGCGCACCGCCACGCTGCCTATGTGATGCACGGCGACGTGTTCATCGTCGATCTCACCACCGGCCGCCATGTGCAGGTGACCCGCTCGACCGAGGCGGAATCCGCGCCGCGCTTTTCCAGCGATGGCCGCAGCCTGCAGTACCGCCAGGCCAACAACTGGTTCGTCTACGACCTCGCCTCCGGCGTGAGCGCACCGGCTGCCGTGCTGCGCTTTGTCGACGATCCGCAGGCCAAGAAGCCCGACCAGCTCAAGGACATGCAGCTGGAGCTGTTCCGCTCGCTGCGTGAAAACAAGTCCGACAAGGACGCCTCGCGCGACAACGACGACGCACTGATCGCCGCCGATCCCGGCCGTGCACCCAAGCCCATCTATCTGGGCGAAGGCGGCGAACCGGCCGACACCGAACTGTCGCCGGACGGCCGCTGGATGGTGGTGGTGACCAAGCCCAAGGGCGCGAAGGAAGGCAAGCGTCCGGAAGTCACTCACTACGTGACCGACTCGGGTTACGCCGAGCAGCAGGAAGCGCGCGTCTACGTGGGCCGCAACGATCCCGCGCCGCAGTCGATGGTGCTGGTGGATCTGAAGTCCGCCAAGTTCTATCCGCTGAAGACCGACGGTCTCCCCGGCATCAAGGACGACCCGCTCAAGGACATCCGCGCCAAGACGGTGGCCGCGCTCGAGAAGGACGGCAAGGGTGATGAAGCCAAGGCGCTGAAGGCGCCGGAGATCCGCCCGGTGCGCATCGTCTCCAATGCCGACGACGGCGGCGGTGGCGGCATCGTGTGGAGCGACGACGGCCAGAACGTGGCCATCCAGCTGCGCGCGATCGACAACAAGGACCGCTGGATCGCCAGCGTGGACTTCGACAAGCACGCACTGGTCAACCAGCACCGCCTCACCGACAACGCCTGGATCAACTGGAACTTCAACGATTTCGGCTGGCTCAAGGATGGCCGCACGCTGTGGTATCTCAGCGAGGAAACCGGCTACTCGCAGCTCTATACCAAGTCGCCCGGCGGCAAGGCCAAGGCGCTCACCAGCGGCAAGTTCGAAGTGAGCCATCCCGCGCTGAGCCAGGACGGCCAGTGGTTCTACGTGCGCACCAACCAGGTCGCGCCATATAGCTATGACGTGTATCGCGTGCCCAGCGCCGGCGGCGAACTCGCCCGCCTGACGCAGGTGCAGGGCATGGACGATTTCGCGCTGTCTCCCGATGGTCGCCAGCTCGCCGTGCTGCATTCGGCGCCGTACACGCTGGCGCAGCTGGCCGTGCAAGGCGTCGACGGTGGCGCATCGCGCGAACTCACCAACACGATGAAGCCGGCCTTCACCGCGCATGCGTGGATCCAGCCGAAGATCATCGGCATTCCGTCGTCGCATGGCGCGGGCACGATCTGGGCCAAGTACTACGGCCCGGCGGATGAAGCCGCCGCCGCTTCGCGTCCCGCGGTGATCTTCGTGCACGGCGCGGGCTATCTGCAGAACGTCACGCTGTCCTACTCCAACTACTTCCGCGAACAGATGTTCCACAACCTGCTGGTGCAGCAGGGCTATGTGGTGCTCGATATGGACTACCGCGCTTCGGACGGCTATGGCCGCGCGTGGCGCACGGCGATCTATCGCCAGATGGGCCATCCGGAACTGGAAGACCTGCTGGATGGCAAGGCGTGGCTGGTGAAGAACCACGGCGTCGACACCAGGCGTGTGGGCATGTACGGCGGCAGCTACGGCGGCTTCATGACGCTGATGTCGCTGCTGCGCGCGCCAGGCGAATTCGCGGCTGGTTCTGCGCTGCGTCCGGTGACGGACTGGACCAGCTACAACCACGAATACACCTCCAACATCCTCAACGATCCCCAGCTCGATCCGGAGTCGTACCAGGTCAGCTCGCCGATCAATTTCGCCGACAAGCTGCAGGATCCGCTGTTGATGCAGCATGGTCTGATCGACGACAACGTGATGACCAGCGACACCATCCGCATGTATCAGCGCTTCATCGAGTTGCACAAGAACAACTTCTGGATGTCGTTGTATCCGATGGAGCGGCATGGCTTTACGCATGCGGACTCCTGGTACGACGAGTACCGGCGGATTGATGAGTTGTTCAATACGTATGTGAAGCCGGTGAAGCAGTAACGCGCTCTGCTCCCTCTCCCCGGCGGGGAGAGGGTTGGCGGCGTTGCCACCTTTACGGTGGTGAGGGGTCAACCTTGAGAAGCCGCTTCAACTGGAGCGGCTTTTTCTTTGGCTCGTCATCTCGGCGTTGGCCGGGAGCGCCTTTCAACACCCCCGGATGACGCGCCTTCCGGGCTGCGCGTGCGGGTTGCGGGGACCTCGAGAGCGGAGAGCCAAGAGCGGAGAGCCACATCAAGAGCCACGCAACGTCCGACGCTGCTGGGCCGCTCTCTTGTAGGAGCGCACTTGTGCGCGACCAGCCTACGGAGCGATGCACCCACACGCTGCGGTCGCGCACAAGTGCGCTCCTACAAAAGAGTTCGCGCGCGTGTGGGTGGCCAATTGATGGCTACGGGCGCTTCGTTGTGCGAGCGCACCCTGTGCGCGACAAACCTACGGAGCGGTACACCCAGGCGTGGCTGTCGCGCACAGGGTGCGCTCCCACAGGCAAGCGGCAAAGTGAGGACTCAGTGCGCTACTGCGCGCCTTGCGCCGCAAAATACCTCGCCGGCGGTTGGCCAAAACTCCGCCGGAACATCGCCACGAAGGCGCTCACGCTCGCATAGCCCAAGGCATCCGCTACCGCCGACACCGGTTCGCCGTCGGCCAAGCGTTCCAGGCCGTGGGTCAAACGTGCCAGCTGTCGCCACTGCGCAAAGCTCAACGCCGTTTCGCTGCGGAACAAGCGGCTGAGGCTGCGTGGCGACAGGCCGGCCCAGCCGGCCCACTCATCGAGGCCGCGGTTGTCGTTGGGGTTTTCCAGCAGCGCCACGGCGATGCGCAAGGCGCGGCGGTCCACCGGCATGGGCAGGTGCAAGGGTTCGCGTTGGGCGCGGCAGATTTCTTCCAGCAGCACGGTGGTCAGGCGCTCCTGGCTCTCGTCCAGCTGGGTTTCCCAGATCCAGGAGCTGGCGCGGCGCACCAGCGCGCGCATCAACTCGGTCACACCGATCACGCACGGATCGGCAGGCAGACAGCCGCATTCGGGCGGGGTTACGAACACGCCCCAGCCGGTCATCGGGCCGCTGAGGGTCACCGTGTGTTCCACGCCGGGCGGCATCCAGCCGGCGCGGTGCGGGGGGAGCAGCCAGGAACCCTGGGCCGTGCGCACGTGCACCAGTCCACTTTCCACGCAGTACAGCTGGCCGCGCAGATGGGAGTGCCAGCCGTACTCGCGGGTGCCGTCGTGGTACTCGCTGGCGGCTTCGCCCTCGGTCCAGTAGGCGATCACCGAGGGCCCATCGCGGCGCTCGATGAGCTCGTGGAAGCGGTTCTCGTCGTGCTCGCTGACATGGCCCATGGCTGATTCTCGACAAACTTTGACCAAATAACGCTAACAGTAATCACTCCGTCTGCCCAATCATGCTGGCCCGATCCCCACCGCTGCCGCCGCTCGCGGTGTCGAACGTGCCGACAGTCGCGGTTTGTCGAGCCCCTGCCAAAGCTCCTGCTTGATCCGGAGCTGTCACGCCCGCACGCCGATACACGTCTTGATTCAGCCAGCGCGGCGCCGCCCCGGCGTCCAAGGGAGCCGATCCATGTCGATGATTGCCGTACGCATGCCCACCGCCGAGACCGAGCCGCTCGAGGCGTTCGTGGCCTGTGCCCACCAGATGCTGGACCCCGACCTGCCCGAGGCCAGCCGGCGAGCCCTGGAGCCGAGGCTGGTCGCCCTGCTGCCGACCCTGCGGGCGCTGGGCGTGTTCGAGCTGTTCGAAGTGCGCCACCCGGCCCTGCGGACCTGGCTGGAGGATGAGCTGCGGGAGGGACCCCATTGAGGGCAGCTAGACCTTGTCCGGGCAAAATCTAACCAACACATCTTTGCCTTGACAAATATTATTCCGGCAATAAAATTGCCCTCCCATGACCTCCTCCCAAACCCCTTCCTACCCCCAGGACAGCATCGGCGTACTCGTCGGGCTGGTTCGCGGCGAGATCGTGCGCAAGCTGGAAGCCGAGATGCAGGCTGCGGGTATCGAGCTTCGTTTCACCCAGTTCCTGATCCTCAAGCGCCTGGCCTTGATGGGCCCGATGTCGGCCAGTGAACTGGCCCGCGCGGTGGAACTGGACGGCGGCGCGATGACGCGCCAGCTCGACCAGCTCGAAGGCAAAGGCCTGCTGCGCCGCCTGCCGCATGAACAGGACCGCCGCGCCCTGCGCATCGAGCTGACCCCGGCGGGAGACGACATGTGGCGGCAGATGACGCCATGCAACGAACACGTTCTGGATGCCGCCCAAAAGGCGCTGAACCCGACCGAGCGTGAGCAGTTGCGCGATTACCTGGTGCGCGTGCTGAACGCGCTCCGCGATATGAATTGACCCGCTTCTACTTTTGGAAACCTACGCCATGCGTCTGCAAATCCTTGCGGCAGCCACCGGCCTCTCACTCGCGCTGGCGGGATGCGTCAGCAGCGGCGGCCTGCACCCGGAAGGCACGCTGACCGACGCCTCGTCACTGAAGGCCGATCGCAGCCTGTCCGGCGCCACGCTCTCCCCCGCCGCCTGGCCGGCCAACGACTGGTGGACCGGTCTGGGCGATCCCCAGCTGAGCGCGCTGATCAGCGAAGCGCTGAAGGACAACCCGAGCCTCAGCGTGGCCGACGCGCGCGCCCGCCAGGCGCAGGCGCAGGCCGGTGCGGCCGATGCCGAGCGCGGCCCCAGCGTGACTGCCGGCGCCAACGTCATCGGTCAGCGTCTGCCGCTCACCGCCGCGCCGCCGGAACTGGGCGGCGGCAAGTTCACCTGGTTCAAGGACGCCCGCGCCAGTTTCAGCTGGGACCTGGATCTGTGGGGCGGCAAGCGCGCCGCCTGGGAAGCCGCCGTCGGCCAGCAGCATGCCGCTGAGATCGAACAGCAGGCTGCACGCATCGAGCTTTCCACCAATGTCGCGCGCGCCTATGTGCAGCTGTCCTACGCCTATGCGCAGCAGGATGTGGCGAAGGCCGAGCACGAGCGCGCCACGACCGCGCGCCAGCTGACCCAGCAACGCGTGTCCGCCGGTCTCGACAATCAGCTGCAGCTCAAGCAGAGCGAAACCGAAGTGGCCAACTCGGACCAGCAGCTGGCCGCGGCCAATCGCGCCATTGATGCGGCGCGTTCGTCGTTGGCGGTGCTGTTGGGCAAGGGGCCGGATCGCGGCCTCGATATCGGTCGTCCGCAGGCACTCAATCCTGCAGCGCTCGCTGTGCCGGCCGATGTGCCGACCGAACTGATCGGCCACCGCGCCGATCTCGTCTCCGCGCGCTGGCGCGTGGAATCGGCGGGCAAGGAGATCAAGGTCGCCAAGACCCAGTTCATGCCCAACGTCAGCCTCAGCGCGATGGCCGGCGTGGCGGCGTTCGGCAGCATCAATCCGCTGCAGTTGCCGGCGCGCTTCTACACGTTTGGTCCTTCGCTGAGCCTGCCGATTTTTGACGGTGGCCGTCTGCGTTCCAATCTGTCCGCCAAGGATGCGCAGTACGACGAAGCCGTGGCCCAGTACAACCAGACGCTGGTGCGCGCGGTGAACGAAGTGGCCGACGGCTACGACGCCGTGCAGTCCGCGCAGGAACAGGTCGCCGCCCAGCAGCGCGCGGTGGATGCCGGCACGCAGGCCTGGCAGCTCGCCGAGCAGCGCTTCAAGGCAGGCGTGGGCAGCTATCTCGAAGCGTTGATCGTGCGACAGCAGTTGCTGGTTGCGCAGCAGCGCCTCGCCGCCCTGCAGTCGCAGCAGGTCGACCTCTCCGTGCAGCTTATCCAGGCCCTCGGCGGCGGTTTCCGTCCGCAGGCGGGCCAGGCCGATGTGGCCGTCCAATCTTCCTCTGAACATTCGCTCTAAAGGCTATCCCCATGTCTAGCCAGAATCCGCTTGCGGCCGAGACCGCAGCCGCCCAACCCCCCAAGAGCCGTCGCGGTTTCCTGTTGAAGGGACTCGTCGCCGTGCTGGTGCTTGCCGCTGTCGGCTGGGGCGTGTGGTACTTCGTCGAAGGCCGTTGGTTTGAAGACACCGACGATGCCTACGTCAACGGCAACCTCGTGCAGATCACCCCGCAGGTGACCGGCACGGTCATCACCATCGGCGCCGACGACGGCGACCTGGTGCATGCCGGCGACGTGCTGGTGAAGCTCGATCCGGCCGATGCCGATGTCGCGCTGGAGCAGGCTCGCGCCAATCTTGCCGGCACCGTTCGCAAGGTGCGCGGCCTCTACAGCAACGTGAGCGGTGCCCAGTCCGAAGTGGCCGTGCGCAAGGTCGCGGTGGACAAGGCGCTGCAGGACTACAACCGTCGCCGCGATCTCGCCAAGTCCGGTGCCATCTCGGCCGAAGAGCTGTCGCACGCAATGGATGCGCTGACCACCGCGCAGAGCGCCCTGACCACCGCGCAACAGCAATTGCAGACCAACAAGGTGCTGGTGGATGACACCGTCGTCGCATCGCATCCGGACGTCCAGACGGCCGCTGCCAAAGTGCGCGCGGCTTATCTCGATGACGTGCGTACCTCGCTGCTTGCGCCGGTCGACGGCTACGTGGCCAAGCGCTCCGTGCAGCTCGGCCAGCGCCTGGCGCCGGGCACGCCGCTGATGGCGGTGGTGCCGCTGCACGGCGTGTGGATCGATGCCAACTTCAAGGAAACGCAGCTGGGCAATATGCGTATCGGCCAGCCGGTGGATATCCGGGCCGACGTGTATGGCGGCTCGGTCACCTACAAGGGCAAGGTCGAGAGCCTGGGCGTGGGCACCGGCAGTGCGTTCTCGCTGCTGCCGGCGCAGAACGCTACCGGCAACTGGATCAAGATCGTGCAGCGCGTACCGGTGCGCGTGTTCTTCACCGATCCCAAGCAGCTGGAAGAGCATCCGCTGCGCATCGGCCTGTCGACCAAGGTGTCGGTGAACCTGCACGACACCAGCGGCCCGCTGCTCGCCAAGCAGGCGCCGACGCAGCCGGCCTTCACCACCGATGTGTACAAGCAACAGCTGGCCAAGGCCGACGGCATGATCGCGGACATCATCCACGCGAACATGGCGGGTGAAGGTCAGAAGCAGTAAGTCGGTAGACATGGAGGCATAACGAGCCTCCATGTCCGCCTCTGTAGTGAAGCTCGTCATTCCGGCGCAGGCCGGAATCCAGTGACGTCAGTGCCGACATGTGCGGATATCTTCACGCCGTGTCGCAATTGGATTCCGGCCTGCGCCGGAATGACGGGCAAGAAAGCCGCGTGCGCCGTCGCAGTCGTGGATGGCGCGCCAACCCTTCATACCGCAGGTTATCCGTGCGATGAGCCAAAATTTCCAGCCGCGCAACCTTGCGTTGACGACCGTCGGTCTCTCGTTGGCCACCTTCATGCAGGTGCTCGACACGACGATCGCGAACGTGTCCTTGCCGACGATTGCCGGCAACCTCGGCGTAAGCGTCAACCAGAGCACCTGGGTGATCACCTCGTTCGCGGTGAGCACGGCTATTGCGTTGCCGTTGACCGGCTTTCTCACGCGCCGCTTCGGCGAGGTGAAGCTGTTCATCTGGTCGACGATGCTGTTTTCGCTCGCCTCTTTCCTGTGCGGCACTGCGCAGAGCATGCCGATGCTGATCCTGTTCCGCGCCATCCAGGGTGCGGTGGCCGGACCGATGTACCCGATCACGCAGAGTCTGCTGATCTCCATTTATCCACCAGCGAAACGAGGCATGGCGCTCGCGCTGCTGGCGATGGTGACGGTGGTCGCGCCTATTGCGGGTCCGATCCTCGGTGGCTGGATCACGGACAATTATTCGTGGCCGTGGATCTTCTTCATCAACGTGCCCATCGGCATCTTCGCCAGCATGGTGGTCGCCAACCAGATGAAGGGGCGCGTGGATGTCACCACGCGGCCCAAGATCGACTACGTGGGCCTGATCACGCTGATCATCGGCGTGGGTGCGCTGCAGATCGTGCTGGACAAGGGCAACGACGAGGACTGGTTCAACTCGACTTTCATCATCGTCACGGCGATCGTGTCGGCGATTGCGATTGCCGTCTTCCTGATCTGGGAACTCACCGACGACGAACCGATCGTCAACTTGAAGCTGCTGCGGCACCACAACTTCCGCACGGGCACGATCGCGCTGGTCCTGGCGTATGCGGCATTCTTCGCGATCGGCCTGCTGATACCACAGTGGCTTCAGCGCACGGTGGGCTACACGTCCACCTGGGCTGGCTTTGCCGCTGCACCGCTGGGCATCCTGCCAGTGATGTTGACCTTCATCGTCGGCAAGTATGCGTCGCGTACCGATATGCGCCTGTTGGCTTCGTGCGCGTTCCTGATCATGGGCGCCACCTGCTTCATGCGCTCCAATTTCTTCCTGCAGATCGACTTCATGCACGTCGCCGGCGTGCAGTTGTTCCAGGGTCTGGGCGTGGCGCTGTTCTTCATGCCGGTCACCACCATCCTGCTATCGGACCTGCGGCCGAACGAGATTGCCGCGGGCGGTGGCCTGGCCACCTTCCTGCGTACGCTGGGCGCCAGCTTTTCGGCTTCGCTGACGACCTTCCTTTGGGATCACCGCGCAATCGTGCATCACGCGCATCTCACCGAACACTTCACGCCGTACGACAACTCGGCGCAGGCGACGCTCAAAGCCGTGGGTGTGACGGGGCAGGCCAGCAATGGGTTGCTGGAGCAGTTGATCAATCAGCAGGCGTATCAGATTTCGTTCAATGAGGTGTTCCACATGCTGGGGTGGGTGTTTATCTGCCTGATTGGCGTGGTGTGGATGGCGCGGCCGCCGTTTGGGGCTAAGGCGGGGCCTGGGGCGGATCATTGATCGCTGGGTGTGTGGATTGGGTATGACGGAAGAGGTCGCAGTGATGCGGCCTCTTTTTTGATTTTGATCGTCATCTCGGCGCTGGCCGCGCTTTTCAACGGCCGAGTGGCTGGTCATCCAGAGCCTCGGTTTCTGGTTGTCGCGTTGCGGCCAGAGTGCCGCCTACGCGGCGGGCGTTTCGATCGGCTGCCGCCGCTCGAGTCACTTTTCTTTTGCTGGCCCAAAAGAAAAGTAACCCAAAGAAAATGGCCTGATAACGCCCGCAGCATCGTGTTGGGATAAGCCCGAACGCTCGAGGTGCGCTGTTGTGGGACAACCTCCGAGGGTACACAGGGGATACTTCCAAGCGCTGCGCAACGCGCCAGAATCGCTGAGGACTTAAAGCGGGGCCTCGCTGCGCTTTGGCTTCGGGCATCGCTCCGTCCCTTTGCCGCGCCTGGCGCTTGTCTGTGGGAGCGCACCCTGTGCGCGACAGCCACGCTGCGGTGTACCACTCCGTAGGTTTGTCGCGCACAGGGTGCGCTCCCACAAAAAGCCGAGCGGCAAGATTGATCCGCCATCCACGGACCTGCGTCCTCCCTTGTAGGAGCGCACTTGTGCGCGACCGCACCGCCTGGATGCACCGCTCGGTCGGCTGGTCGCGCGCAGGGTGCGCTCCGCTCTGCGGGCAGAGTCGGTTAGAGAGAGCAGTTTCGTGTTACTTGATCGAACACGATGCGGCGATCCATTCAGACGTCCAAACAACAGCAGCCCGTCATGGGCCGTTGTTGTTTCACTCCATCAAGGATTGAACGCGACGCCCACCAGCGCCATCGTTTCGCCGCGGTTGGAGCCCTTGATGCCGGCGTTGGAGACGTGGCGGATCTGGAAGGTCCAGTGGTCGCCTTCCCAGCCGACGGAATTGACGAATTCGCCGCCGCTGCTGAGTGCCAGCGTGCGGCCGCCCTGGGCGGCGATCTCGGAGGTCCAGAACAGGTGGTGGTACCAGTCGTCGCCGTTGCCGTAGCGCATGCGCACGCCGCCACCGAGCAGCCATACGTCATCGGAAACGGCGTTGCCGTACTTGGAGACATTGCGGCCATTGATAAAGCCCAGGGAGGCGGCTGGCGCCCACGAGAATCGGCTGTTGCCGAAGGCGTGTTCGCCCCAGATGCTTTCGATCCACGCCGTATTGGTCCAGTAACTGTCTGAGTAGCTTCGGCCGCCGCTGATTTCGATACGGGGGTCGGCCAGGGTCGTAGCGGAAATGCCCATCAGGGCCAGCGCAACCGCACTGCGCAGGAGGGGATGTCGCATGGTCTTTCTTCTTTGACTTTGGGGGAGGAGTTTGTGCACCGCTAAGTTTAATAACTTATTGGACCGACCGGTACTGGAAATAGGTCGAATCGAGACAACACAGCGTTGCCTGGGCGGCACGAGTGGCCGGCATCCTTCGCGGTCACGGGGTCAGCTTGTCTCAAGCGGCGTGAAGCGCACGCGGAGAACACCGTAAAACTACGGCGATACCAAGGTAGGGGTTGGGCCTCCCGGCCGGTCCTGGTGGCTTAAAGCAGGACGCCGTCCACCGGCTGCAGCGGCGCTGGCAGGTCGCGCTGACCCAGCAATTCGCCCAGGCCGATTTCGACCGTGCGGCACATCGCATCCAGGGCCAGGTCGTTGGGCAGGCGGTCGAAGGGATTCTCGATCTGGTCACCCAGTGCATCGAGCCCGAAGAAGGTGTACGAGAGCACGCCGACCATCAGTGGTGTCACCCAGCCCACGCTGCTGATCAGGCAGAACGGCAGCAGCAGGCAGTACACATAGACCGTTCGATGCAGGAGCAGGATGTAGGCGAGCGGGATAGGTGTGCCCTGGATGCGCTCGCAACCGCCCAGCACATAGGACAGGCGCGTCACCTGCGCATCGATGTTGGCCAGCAGCATGGGATCGAGCCGGTGCTCCCGATGCAGCTGCGCATAGTCCTGAGCGATGAGTGCGAGCAGCACGTTCGGCGGATTGGGCCGGCCGGCCAGCGCGGCGGCCTCCTCCGGCGTCAGCCAGCGAGACACCTCGTCGCCCGGCGCGGTACCGCGTAGCTGATGACGCAGCGCGTGGGCGAAGGCAATCAGTCGATGCACCATGCGTTCGCGTTCCGACGCCGTGAGGCTGTCGGGCAGGCTCACCGTCTGGCGGGCGAGATTGCGCACCACGATCAGCAACTCACCCCACAGCGTGCGCGCCTCCCACCAGCGTTCGTAGGCCACCGTGTTGCGAAAGCCCAGGAAGATCGCCAGCGTCAGTCCCATCAGTGTCAGCGGGATGGCCCCCAGCTCCACCCCGGTATGCGGCAGGTGTCGTTCCAGCAGCACCACCGCCCCGGCCAGCAGCACCATGCCCAGCACGCGCTTCCAGATCACCGGGATGATCGATCCGCGCAGGGTGAACAGCATCAATCGAAGCGAGCGATGCGGGGGATGGATGACCATGGGAACGGCGCGGCGGGGGGATGGAGAAATTTTACCGCGCAGCGGCGGCCTTCTCCTCCGGTGTTGACCTTTATTTATTACCCGGGCAATATTCGCGTTCTCTTTTATACCCGGACAAAACAGTGGCGGATCTCGGTACCTGCATTGCCTTCGACGGCCACCGCCGCATTGCCGCCGGTTCGCTGGCGGACGTCGCCGTGGCGACCAAGCAGGCCGTCGATGCCGGGGCCAACGGACCGGTGCTGATCTTCGACGAACGCGATGGCCGCCCGCTGGAGCTCGACCTGCGCGGGACGATCGCCGACGTCGTCGCCCGCCTCCCCTCGCCGCCTCACGACGCCGAACTCGCGCCGCGCGGCCCCGGTCGACCGAAGCTAGGCGTGGTTGCGCGCGAGGTCACCCTGTTGCCGCGCCATTGGGATTGGCTGGCCAGCCAGCCAGGCGGTGCATCGGCCAGCCTGCGGCGACTGGTCGACGAGGCGCGTCGCAACCACGCCGAGCGCGATGCGGCCCGTCTGGCGGGTGAAGCGGTCGATCGCTTCATGAGCGCGATGGCGGGTAATCTCCCGGGTTATGAAGAAGCCTCGCGCGCATTCTGGCGAAAGGAGCGCGAGCGTTTCATGCAGGTGACGGATGCATGGCCCGCCGATGTGCGCGAGCATGTGCGGCGTCTGGCCACGCGTGCATGGCAAGCCAGCGTCGCCGACTGATCTCCCCTCCCCATCGCGGAATGATTCGATGTCATCTCTTGCTGCAAAGCAGCCCCTGCTTATCGAAGGACCGATTGCCAAGACGCTGCTGATGTTCGCGTTGCCCATCTTGGGCAGCACGGTGCTGCAGTCGCTCAATGGCTCCGTCAATGCGATGTGGATCGGCCACTACCTGGGCGAGGCCGCGCTCACGGCGGTGAGCAACGCGAACCTGATCCTGTTCCTGCTGCTGGGCGCGGTGTTCGGCCTGAGCATGGCCTGCACCATCCTGATCGGCCAGAGCCTGGGCGCGCGCAACATGCTCGAGGCCAAGCGTGTGGTCGGCACCGGTGTGACGTTCTTCGTCTCGGTCTCCATCATCGTGGCCATCGCCGGTTACTTCGGCACGCCGTGGATGCTCAACGCGCTCAATACGCCGGTCGATGCACAGGCGTTCGCGGTGCCTTACCTGCGCATCATCTTCATCGCCGTGCCGTCGATGTACTTCTACGCCTTCCTGATGATGACGCTGCGCGGCGCGGGCGATTCGCGCACGCCGTTCTTCTTCATGGCGTTGTCGGTGCTGATGGACATCGTACTCAACCCGCTGCTGATCTTTGGCGTAGGGCCGTTCCCGCGGATGGGCATCGCCGGCTCGGCCACTTCGACCTTGATTGCGCAGTCGGTGGCGCTGGTCGCCTTGCTGGTCACGCTGTACCGGCGCAAGCATTTCCTGCGCCTCACGCGCAGCGAGCTGGGGTATCTGAAGCCCGATATGGAGATCCTGCGCTCGCTGGTGTTCAAGGGCCTGCCGATGGGCCTGCAGATGATCGTGATCTCCAGCTCCGCGATGATCATGATCCACATGGTGAACAACTACGGCTCCAAGACCACCGCCGCGTACGGCGCAGCGACGCAGCTGTGGACCTATGTGCAGATGCCGGCCATGGCGATCGGCGCGGCGGTGTCGTCGATGGCGGCACAGAACGTGGGCGCAAAACTGTGGGACCGCGTAAGCCGCATCACCAAGGTGGGCGTGCTCTACAACTTCCTCTTGAGCGGCATGCTCATTGCGCTGATCTATCTGTTCAACCACGCCGCACTTGGCATGTTCCTGCCCAACGACGGTGAGGCGCTGGCGCTGGCGCAGCATCTCAACAGCATCGCGGTGTGGTCGTTCATGTTCTTCGGCGTGACCTTCGTGCTGTTCGGCGTGGTGCGCTCCACCGGCGCCGTGGTGCCGCCGCTGGTGATTTTGTTTATCTCGATGTGGCTGTTCCGCCCGCCGTTTGCACTGGCGCTGGCGCCGCGGCTGGGCGCCGATTCGATCTGGTGGAGTTTCCCGCTGGGCTCGCTGGCCTCGATGCTGATGGCGATGGGCTACTACAAGTGGGGCGGCTGGCGTCGCGCACGCATGTTGGCCACGCCGATCGACAAGGCCGGCCTGGACAAAGCCGGCGAAGAAGCCGCCGTGGCGGGCCAGCAGGCACCCACGACCGGCCAAGGCGTGCCCGCTTCAGCGGAATAATCTGTCTCGCCCTGCGCTTGGATGCGCGCAGGGTGAACCAGGTTTCACACATTGCCACGTACCTGTCATCCGGGCTGCCTAGGGTGTCCCGATGACTCGCATGAACCTCTCGCGCCGGCAGTTTCTGCGCGGCATGGTCGATATGGTCGGCGCCGCCACGGCTGCCGAACTGGGCTTGCTCGCCTGGTCCTCGCCCGCCATCGGCGACGAGAAGATGGCGCGCATGGCCATGCCGCAGCTCGCCGCGCCCAAGGTGCCGCTGGTGAACCCGGTGACCCTGGCGCGCTTCGTGGACCCCTTGCCGCTGCCTGCCATCGCCAAGCCGACGGGGCAGCGGGCGCATCCCGCTTATCCAGGCAAGCAACTGCCGTTCTATCGGATGGAGATGCGCGCATTCAAGACGCAGCTGCATCGCGATCTGCCGCCCACGCCCATGTGGGGTTACGAGGGTTCGTTCCCGGGGCCGACCTTGCTGGCCCGGCGCAATGAGCCCTTGTTGATTGAATGGGCCAACGCGCTTCCCGAAAAACATTTCCTTCCCATCGACCACACTATTCACGGCGCCGAGCGCGACAAGCCGCAGGTGCGCACCGTGACGCACGTGCACGGTGCGCGTGTGCCGCCCTCAAGTGATGGTTATCCGGAAGAGTGGTTCGTACCGGGCCATGCAAGCGTGTCGCACTATCCCAACACGCAGGATGCCGCCACCCTCTGGTACCACGATCACGCGATGGGGATCACGCGCCTCAATATCTACGCGGGACTGCTTGGTGCGTATCTCATCCGGGGCGATGCGGAGTCGTCACTGCAACTCCCCCGTGGCGAATGCGATCTGCCGCTGATCCTTTGCGACCGACTTATCGCAAAGGACGGACAGCTCTATTACCCCGTTTCCGATGATCCGGATGCGCCGTGGGTGTCCGAGTGCCATGGCAACGCCATCCTGTGCAATGGCAAGTTGTACCCGTACTTCGAGGTCGAGCCGCGCCGCTATCGCTTGCGACTCGTCAACGCAGCCAATACCCGCTTCTACGAGATGTCGTTGTCCGGCGGGCTGACGTTTACGCAGATCGCCAGTGATCAAGGCCTGCTGGCGGCGCCTGTGCCGCGTCAGCGCGTCACGCTCTATCCAGCCGAACGCGCCGATGTGGTGATCGACTTCACCGGCATGGATGGCAAGCAAGTACAGCTGCGCCAGCAGGCGGAAGCGATCATGGAGTTTCGCGTGCGCGACAAGGGGCGCCGGGACGCTGGCGTGATGCCGACCAGGCTACGCACGATCGAGCGCCTTGCCGTGGCGAGCGCCGTGCGCGATCGCGTGCTGACGCTGGGCGAACAGGACGATGCCGGTGGCAGCCCGATGATGATGATGCTCAACGGCAAGCATTGGTCCGCTCCGATCACCGAAGACCCGCGGCAGAACACCACCGAAATCTGGAGCATGGTGAACCTCACCGGCGATGCGCATCCGATGCATCTGCATCTGGTGCGCTTTCAGGTGTTGGAGCGCCGGCCGTTCGATCTTTTCGCGTGGAACGAAAGCAAGACGCTCAAGTACACGGGGCCGGCGATACCGCCTGGGCCCGAGGAGATGGGGTGGAAGGATACGGTGCGTGCGGATCCGGGGATGGTGACGCGGATCATCGCGAGGTTCGAGGGTGAACCTGGGCGTTATGTGTGGCATTGCCATCTGCTGGAGCATGAGGACAATGAAATGATGAGGCCGTTTCAGTTGTTGCCGGGGTGACGCCTGGTAGATGGCCAAGAGCCACGCAGCTCGTGGTTGCCGGGCCGCTCTCTGTAGGAGCGCACTTGTGCGCGACCAGCCTACGGAGCGGTACACCCAAACGCCGCGGTCGCGCACAAGGTGCGCTCCCACAGCCAAGCCGCCGCGCTGGCGATCACGCGCAAGTCAGGGGCGCAACTCGAACGTGGCGAAGCACCCAATCCTGCGATATCTCAAACCAATAAGACGTCCAAACGTGCGCCATCGCACGATCTAATCGATCCATCGCAAAGGCAATTTCTTGCTGATGCGCAATCGTCTCGCAGCGGCAAGCGCCCGCAAGCCAACGTGTACAGGCCATCGCAGCCTCCATTGACACGCAAGCCCTTGCGACGTCTCCCCACTGTCATCTAACCGGAAATTCCTGTCGCAAAAGCGCCAAGGGTCCGTCATCTGTGCGGACGAGACTCGCCCCCGGCTGGCGCCGCCAAAGGTTGCGAACAGGTGCCAGCTAATCAGGGGGAACACCGGCGCAGCCTTCGTTCAGAAGCTGCTGGAGATCGAAGTCATGTCCATGACGCACGTTCGCAAGCGGCTGTTGCCGTTTGTCATTGGTACGCTTTCCGTCGGCCTTGCCGGCGTGGTGAGCGCCCAGAGCAACTCCACCGATCAGAATGCTGTTTCGACCAGTCAGGCTCCCGCCACTGGCGTCACCGTGCTGCACCGGCCGGGCGGCGACGACAGCAACGACGATCGCACCAATACACCCATCAAGCATGTGATCCTGCTGATCGGTGAAAACCGCACGTTCGATCACGTCTACGCCACGTACACGCCGCCGAAGGGACAGAGCGTGCACAACCTGCTGTCCGAAGGCATCGTCAATGCCGACGGCACGCCGGGCCCGAATGTCGCCGCTGCCAGGCAGTGGCAGGCGACCAGCACCGGCAAGTTTGCGCTGGCGCCCAAGCACACCACCGCGTACGCCACGCTGCCGTTGATGAATACCGGCGGTGCGCCCACGCAGGCACCGTTTGCTTCAGCCGCGCAGGCACAGGCCATCGAGCCGGCACTCCCGTCCGATGCGTACGGCGAACTCGCCGCCGGCGGCACCGGCCTGCCCAACGACGTGGTCGACACGCGCTTCCCGTCGCAGCTGGCCAACGCGCCCGTCGATATGCACGCATCGATCAGCTACGACGATTACGCCAATAGCCCGGTGCATCGCTTCTTCCAGATGTGGCAGCAGATGGACTGCGATGTCCACGCAGGCACCGCGAAGAATCCCAGCGGTTGTCGCATGGACTTGTTCCCGTGGGTGGAAACCACGATCGGTGCCGGCACCAATGGCAAGACGCAGCCGGCCGGTTTCGACGACCAGACCACGGGCGAAGGTTCCACCGCGATGCAGTTCCTCAACATCGCCAAGGGTGACGCGCCCTATTTCGCCGAGCTCGCCCGCACCTATACGCTGAGCGACAACTTCCACCAGTCGGTGATGGGCGGCACGGGCGCCAACCACATCATGCTGGGCTTCGGTGACCTGATCTATTACGCCGATGGCAATGGCGACCCCGCCACGCCGCCGTCGAACCAGATCGAGAATCCGGACGCGCAGGCGGGCACCAACAACTGGTATGTGCAGGACGGCTACAGCGGCGGTTCCTACGTCAACTGCGCGGACGACACGCAGCCCGGCGTGGGCGTCGTGAAGGACTATCTGAAGTCCCTGCCGTATCGCACTTTCCACGGCACCGACTGCAAGAAGAACGCCTATTACCTGGTGAACAACTACAACCCGGGCTACCTCGGCGACGGCACGCCGGCACCGCTGGGCGCGCAGCAGTTCACCATCCCGCCGACGCGTCAGGACAACCTCGCGCTGTTGCTGAATCGCCATCACGTGTCGTGGAAGTACTACGGCGAAGGCTATGCCAGCGGCAAGGAGAACGGCGAAGCGGGCACGTTCTGCAATATCTGCGATCCGTTCCTGTACTCCACGCAGGTCATGACCAATCCCAAGCTGCGTGCGAACAACCAGGACATCACCGATCTCTACAACGACATCCAGAACGACACGCTGCCGGCGGTTTCCATCGCCAAGCCGGACGGCATCCTGGACGGCCACCCGGCCTCGTCCAAGCTGGATCTGTTCGAAGGCTACGTGAAGAAGATCGTCGAGCTCGCCAAGGCCAACCCGAAGGTGTGGAACGACACCGTGATCATGGTGACCTTTGACGAAGGCGGCGGCTATTACGATTCGGGTTATGTGCAGCCGATCGACTTCTTCGGCGACGGCACGCGCATCCCGATGCTGGTGATCTCGCGCTACTCCGAAGGCGGCCGCGTGGTGCACACGTACTACGACCATGTGTCCTTCGACAAATTCGTCGAAGCCAACTGGGGCCTGCGCGAGACCATTTCCCATCGCAGTCGCGACAACCTGCCCAACCCGGTGTCGCTGCCCAACAATCCGTATGTGCCACTCAATGCGCCGGCCATCGGCAACTTGATGAACATGTTCTCGTTCGGCAGCGATGGCCGTGGCCACGGCTACGCAGCAGCTGAAACACAGGACTGATGCAATAGCACGGACCGGACCCTGCCCGCGAAAGCGGGTGGGGTCTTTCGTGCGTTGGAGGTACTGCCGACTATGAATCCTTCAAGTTCCGCCGCAGACGGCCGTCGCGGTCACGCGGTGTCGCGCTTCGTCGCGATCCTGGTGTTGCTGGGTGCGGCGTTCATCGGCGAACCGGGCCATGCCGACCCCGGCGACTTTCAGGCGATGCCGGGACTTTGGAAGATCACCACGCGTGTCTTCGATCACGGCAAGCAAGGCGAGCCACAGGTGAGCTGGCATTGCGTGGACGAAGGCCCGGATCCGTGGGTGGAATTTGCCCAGCTACCCGTGCCTGGTTATGGCCAGTGCGAACGCGTCGACCAGCATCGCAGCAGTACGGCGCTCAGTTGGTCGTTACAGTGTTCGGGTTTGACGGATGCTGCGCGAGGGCGGGTGAAGTTTGATTCCGCGGAGCACTACACGGCGAGTGTGAGTTTTGGCGGGAAGGATGTAGCGCAGGTTGAGGGGGCCAGGGTGGCGGCGTGTACGAGTCCGAAGGATTGATCTCGCCTTGGCAGGACCTGCTTGTCTGTGGAAGCGGACCCTGTGCGCGACAAACCGACGGAGCGGTACACCCCAGCGTGGCTGTCGCGCACAGGGTGCGCTCCCACAAAATGACGATCCCCACCTCTCCGACGCGACCCGGGAGCGAGCGAAACCCATGTAGGAGCGCACTTGTGCGCGACCGCAGCGCGTGGGTGTACAGCTCCGTTGGCCGGTCGCGCACCAGTGCGCTCCTACAGAAAGCAGCCACGCACTGGGCTATGGCGCTCAACTGGGGCTAAATAGGGCCGACGCGCCTCACCCCAACGCCGTCTGCGCCTTCAACGCCCTCTTCGCCGCCCGCTTCACCCGGCGCGCCTCCTTGCGAATCTTGCGATCGTAATTCCACAAATAAATCGCCGGCGTGCTCAGCAGCGTCAACAGCTGCGATACCAACAACCCGCCCACGATGGCGACGCCCAGCGGCTGACGCATTTCCGAACCGACGCCGAAGCCGATGGCGAGCGGCAGCGCCGCACCCATCGCCACCAGCGTGGTCATGGTGATCGGGCGGAACCGCACGAGCGCGGCTTCCTTGATCGCGTCAGGCGGCGACAAGCCGCGTTCGCGTTGTGCAACGAGTGCAAAGTCGACCATCAGGATCGCGTTCTTCTTCACGATGCCAATCAGCATCAGGATCGCGATGATTGCCATCAGGGTGAGCTGCGTCTGGGTGACCAGCATCGCCAGGAAGGCGCCGGCGCCGGCGGCTGGCAGCGTGGAGAGAATCGTCAGCGGATGGCCGAGGCTCTCGTAGAGGATGCCCAGCACGATGTACATGGCGATGATCGCGCCGATCAGCAGCACCATGCCGTTGCTCTTGGCCTGCTGCAGTCGCTGGTTCTGGCCGGTCCATTCGATGCGAACGCCTTCGGGCAGGCCCACGATGATGCCCGCGTTCTCCACCAGCCGGGTGCCTACATCCTGGGTGACATCCTTGGCCAGGTTGTAGTTGATGGTCGAGGCTTCGAGCTGGTTGTGATGGCGGATGCGGGTCGGGCTCATATTGGGCTCGATGCGCGAGATCGCCGACAGCGGAATCATTTCACCCTGCGCATTTCGCACGCGCACATTGAGCAGCGCTTCGGGGCTCAGCGACGTCGCCGAGCTCGAAGTGAGCACCACCCAGTACTGGTTGATGTCCGAATAGATCACCGACACCTGGCGCTGACCGAAGGAGTTGAGCAACGCGGTGTCCACATCGCCCATCGTCACGCCCAGACGTCCGGCAGCGTTGCGGTCCACCTTCAGCTGCTGCTGCTTGCCGACCAGGTCGAAGTTGCTGCCGACGTCGCGGAATTCCTTGGTCTTGCGCATCTGCTGGACCATTTTCAGCGTCCACGGCTGCAAGTCTTCGCCATTGCTGCCGATCAGCTGAAATTCGTAGGCGCCGCCCTTGTCGCCACTGCCGCCGCCGCCGAGGAACTGCACCAGGCTCAGCGAGACGCGTATGCCAGGCAACGCGTCGTACTGCTTGGACAGACGCTCCATCACCACCTTGGCGCTGTCGTGGCGATCGTTCGGGCCGCTGCCCTTGGTCTTCAGGTCGACGAACATGGTACCCGCGTTGCCCACGGCGCCGTTGCCATCGTTGCCACCCAGCGTGGTGAGCACATCGAGCACCGCTGGGTCGGCCTTCATGATGTCGGCGGCCTTCTGCGCCTGCGTGGCCATCAGCGTGGGCGAGATATTGGCGTCGGCGCGGATATCGCCCTGCAGCATGCCGATGTCTTCCTCGGGCATGAAGTTGCCGCCCGCGGTGGCCACCACGGCCCAGCCGAGCACGAAGGTGGCGATCAACAGCACCAGCGGCTGCCAGCGCATCACGCGGCGATGATGCATGGCCCAGTCCAGCGAGCGCTCGTACACGCGGTGGAGGCCCTTGTCGAAGCGCTCCAGCGCCCGCTCCATGCGGCCGGGCGTGCGCTCGCCGGGCTCTTCATGTTTGAGCAGCTTGCCGCACAGCGCCGGGGTCAGCGTCAGCGAGACCAGGGCGGAGATCACCACTGCCGCCGTCAGCGTCACCGAGAACTCGCGCAGCAGCATGATCAGCATGTTGTTGCCGAACAACAGCGGTGCAAACACCGCCACCAGCGACAGCGTGATCGATACCACCGTGAAGCCGATTTCGCGCACGCCGATCAAGGCGGCCTGCAACGGCGCTTCGCCCTTCTCCATGTGGCGCACGATGTTCTCGATCACCACGATGGCGTCGTCGACCACGAAGCCGATGCACAGCACCAGCGCCACCAGCGACAGGGTATTGAGCGTATAGCCCAGCGCCAGCATCACCACGAAGGCGCCGGCCAGCGAGAGCGGCACGCTCAGCGAGGCGATCAGCGTGGGCCGCATGCGCCGCAGGAACACCAGCATCACCAGCACCACCATCACGATACTGATCAGCAGCGCGACCTGGACTTCGTGCAAGGCCGACTTGGTGGTCGTGGTGAGGTCGAAGATCGGGGTGATCTGCACATCCGCCGGCATCCACTGGCGGAACTCCGGCAGGCGTCGGCGGATCTCGTCCACCGTTTCCACCGCGTTCGCTTCGGGGCGTTTGCTGATCTGCATCGCCACGGTCGACTGGGCGTTGAACCAGGCGCCCTGATAGATATCCTGCTGGCCGCTGGTCACCTTGGCCACGTCGGAAAGGCGCACAGGCGAACCGTTCCTCGACGCGATCAGCACGTTGGCGAAATCGGACGCCTCGCTCAGGCCATCGTTGGCCGTCACCGTCATCTGGGTGCGGCCATCGGTGAGGATGCCTTGCGGCGACGTCACGTTTGCCGCGATCAGCGCATTGCGCACGTCATTGGCGGTGAGATTCTTCGCGGCCAGCGCGTTGATATCCAACTCCACGCGCACCGCGTGCGGTGTGCCGCCGAATACCTGCACCTGCGCGACGCCAGGAATCTGCGCCACCGCCGGCTTCAGCAACGTATCGGTGAGGTCGTACAGCTTGTCCTGCGGCAGCCCCGTCGAGGTCAGCGAGACCAGCAGGATGGGAATCTGCGAGGTGTCGAACTTGAAATACTGCGGCGGGCTGGGCAGCGCCGGCAGATCGGCCTGGGCCGCATTGATCGCTGCCTGCACGTCGCGCGCCGCCTTGTCGGCGGTGCGATCAAAGGTGAAGCGCACCTGGATCGACGCCGAACCCTCCGATGCATTGCCGTACATGTCGTCGATGCCCGGGATACGCCCGATATGGCGCTCCAGCGGCGCGAGCACGGTGGACGCCATGGTCTGCGCGCTCGCCCCCGGCATCGAGGCGACGATATACACGCCGGGAAATTCCAGCGACGGCAGTGCAGCCACGCCGAGCAGGCGATATGCGAACGCACCCGCAAGCAGCAGGCCAAGCGCCAGCAGCGACGTGCCCACGGGGCGACGGATGAGGGGGGCGAAGATATTCACTCAGGTTTCCATACCGGTTATGGCGCGCGCCGTTACCCAGGCAGACCATCAGCGAGGGCGTACGTTCACGTAAGCAAGGCAAAGAGCCCGCACATAGTGCCATTTATGCCTGCATTGGCGGCATGGGCGAATGTGCCTGAAGTCGGTCCGTGCCGGAAGGCACGGGTGGGGAGGGTTAGTGGTGACGGGGTTTTTGGAGGTGGGTTTGGTGGGGGAGGTGGACTTTGGGCTTGTCGTCGTGGTGCGGACAGGGCTTTTGCTTTTGCTCGTTGTCTTGCCGCCGTTAGCCCTTTTGCTCGTCATTCCGCCGTACGCCGGAGGCGCTTTTCAACAGCGAAGGCTGGTCATCCTGCTTCTTCAGTCTTTGGTTGTTGCCTTGAGGCCAGGGTGCCGCCTACGCGGCGGGCGTTTCGAACGGCTGCCGCCGCTCGAGTCACTTTTCTTTTGCTGGCCCAAAAGAAAAGTAACCCAAAGAAAATGGCCTAAAACGCCCGCAGCATCGTGTTGGGATAAGCCCGAACGCTCGAGGCGCGTCTGATGGGACAACCTCCGAGGGTACACAGCGGATACTTCCAAGCGCTGCGCAACGCGCCCGAATCGCTGAGGACTTAAGGCGGGGCCTCGCTGCGCTTTGGCCTTGCCCGAGCATGGCACGTGATCCTGGGCCTGGCGCTTGCCTGTGGGAGCGCACCCTGTGCGCGACAGCCACGCTGCGGTGTACCGCTCCGTAGGTTTGTCGCGCACAGGGTGCGCTCCCACAGAAGCGCCGACCGGCAAGATTGATCCGCCCCGCACAGGCCTGCGTCTTCCTTGTAGGAGCGCACTTGTGCGCGACCGCGGCGTGTTGGTGCACCGCTCCGTCGGCTGGCCGCGCACAGTGCGCTCCTACAAAAGAGCGGTCGCGACGATCCCAGCGAAACTACCCTACCCCTCAGCCCGCCGCCGTCTGCACCTTCAGCCTCCGCTTGGCCGCCCGCTTCGCCCGCCGGGCTTCCTTGTGCAGCTTCCGGTCGTAGTTCCACAGGTAAATCGCCGGTGTGCTCAGCAAGGTCAGCAGCTGCGATACCAGCAATCCACCCACGATCGCCACACCCAGCGGTTGCCTCAGTTCCGAGCCGATACCAAAGCCGACCGCAAGCGGCAGGGCCGCGCCCATCGCCACCAGGGTGGTCATGGTGATGGGACGAAAGCGCACCAGCGCCGCTTCGCGAATCGCATCCGGTGGTGACATGCCGTGCTCGCGTTGCGCCACCAAGGCGAAGTCGACCATCAGGATCGCGTTCTTCTTCACGATGCCGATCAGCATCAGGATCGCAATGATCGCCATCAGCGACATCGACGTGCCGGTGACCAGCAGCGCGAGAAAGGCTCCCGCGCCCGCCGCCGGCAGGGTGGAAAGAATGGTCAGCGGGTGGCCGAGGCTCTCGTACAAAATGCCCAGCACGATATACATCGCCAGGATCGAGCCGAGCAGCAGCACGTTTGCATTCGACTTGGTTTCCTGCAGATTCTGCGCGTCGCCGGAGTAGCCCAGTTGTATGCCAGGCGGCAGGCGCGCGTCGGACACTATCTGCTCGATCAGCGCGGTCGCCTTGTCGCGTGGCAGGCCCTGCTCGAGGTTGTAGTAGATCTGCGTCGCCTCGAGCTGGTTGGTGTGGATGACCAGCGACGGCTGCACCGCCTGTTCGATATGCGCCACGGCCGACAGCGGCACCATGTTGCCGCTGTCGCTGCGCACATAGGTATTGAGCAACGTGTCGGGACTGAGCGAGCGTTCGGCGGACGAGGTCAGCACCACCCAGTACTGGTTGATGTTGGAGTAGATGATCGACACCTGGCGCTGGCCGAACGCGTTGTACAGTGCCGAATCGATATTGCCCATGCTCAGCTGCAGGCGTCCCGCGGTGAGGCGGTCGACGGTGAGCATCTGCTGCTTGTCAACATCGTCGTAATCGCTGCTGACGTCGCGGAATTCCTTGTGCCTGCGCATCTGCTGGGTGACTTTATAAGCCCACGGCTGCAGGTCCACATTGTCGCTGCTGATCAGCTGGAAGCTTTCGCTGCCGCGATTGGCATTGTTGTTGTCGTTGAAGAAACCGATCGAATTGAGCGCCACATGGAGGTCGGGCAGCTTCTCGTAACTCTTGTTGAGGCGCGCGATGGTGTCCTTGATCGACTCGTTGCGCATGCCGACACCATGGCCGCGCGGCTTGAGGTCGACGAACATGGTCGCCTGGTTGCCCACCGCACCGCCGGCGTTGTCGCTGCCAAGGAAGGTGGTGACGTCCAGCACCGCCGGGTCGGCCAGCATGATGGCGGCCGCCTTCTTCGCGCGCTCGGCCATCAGCGTGGGCGAGATATTGATGTCCGCCTTCACATCGCCCTGGATCATGCCGATGTCTTCCTGCGGCATGAAATCGAAACCGTAGAGTTTGACCACCGCCATCGCCATGCCCACGGTGAGCGTGAGCAGGATGAGCGGCTGCCAGCGCATCAGGCGCCGGTGCCGCATGGCCCAGTCGAGCGCCGTCTGGTAGATGTGATGCAGCCAGCGGTCGAACCGTTCCAGCGCGCGCTCCATGCGATTGGGCACGCGCCCGCCCGCGTTTTCCAGCGTGAGATAGCGGCCGCACAGCGCAGGCGTCAGCGTGAGCGAGATGACGGCAGAGATCACCACGGCGGCCGTCAAGGTGACTGAAAACTCGCGCAGCAGCATGGTGAACTGGTTGTTGCCGAACAGCAGCGGCGCGAAGACGGCGATCAGCGACAGCGTGATCGAGACCACGGTGAAGCCGATTTCCTTCACGCCATCCAGCGAGGCCTGCAAGGGTGGTGAGCCGTGTTCCATGTGGCGCACGATGTTTTCGATCACCACGATGGCGTCGTCGACCACGAAGCCGATGCACAGCACCAGCGCGACCAGCGACAAGGTATTGAGGGTGAAGCCCAGTATCCACATCACGGTGAACGCGCCCGCCAGCGACAGCGGTACGCTCAGCATGGCGATCAGGGTTGGCCCCACCCGGCGCAGGAACACCAGCATCACCAGCGCCACCAGCAAGACGCTGATCATCAGCGCCACTTCCACTTCGTGCAGCGCTGACTTGGTGGTCTGGGTCAGGTCGAAGATGGGTGTGATCTTCAGGTCGGCCGGCAGCCACGCGCGCATCTGCGGCAGTTTCGCCCGCACTGCATCCGCCGTGGCGACGGCATTGGCTTCCGGGCGTTTGCTGATGCGCACGGCGACGGCGCGATGGTTGTTGAACCATGCCGCCTGGTACTCATCCTGCTGGCCGGTGCTCACCTTGGCCACGTCAGACAGGCGTACCTGCGAACCCTTCTGGATGGCGATCAGCAGCTTGCCGAATTCCTGCGGCGTGCTCAGTGCATCCGTGGCGGCAACCGTCATCTGCGTGTGGCCGTCGGTGAGTGCGCCTTCGGGTGAAGTGACATTCGCAGCGCGCAACGCGTTCGCCACATCGTTGGCGGTCAGGCCCTTCGCTGCCAGCGCGCCAGTGTCCAGTTCCACGCGTACCGCCTTCGGTCGACCGCCGATAACACGCACCTGCGCCACGCCGGGAATCTGCGAGAGCGCCGGATTGATCAGCGTGTCGGCCAGGTCGTAAAGCCTGTCCGGCGGCAACGAATTGGAGGTCAGCGACAGCAGCAACACCGGGATGTTGGCGGTATTGAACTTGTAGTAGCGCGGCGGTATCGGGATATTGGCCGGCAGGTCCGCCTGCGCCGCGTTGATGGCCGCCTGCACGTCGCGCGCAAGCTTGTCGGTGTTGTTGCCGAAATTGAAGATGATGCGCACCGAGGTCGAGCCATCGTTGCTCTCTGAATGCATCTCCTTGATGCCGGGAATGCGCCCCAGATGTCGCTCCAGCGGTGCAGCCACCGTCGATGCCATGGTTTGCGCGTTGGCGCCCGGCAATTCGGTGTAAACCACCATGCCCGGAAATTCGAGTGACGGCAGCGCTGCGACGCCCAGCAGCAGATACGCCCAGAAGCCGGCCAGCGCGAGGCCGAACGCCAGCACCGAAGTGCCGATCGGGCGACGAATGAATGGTGCGAACAGATTCACGGTGTGCGGTCCGCCAACATCGGCGCGCCACCTCCGCGCCCAGGGATAAGGAGCGCAGGTATGCGGCAGCTGCCCCCGGTACCTTTATGCCCCTAAAGCGAACCCATGGAATGTGCCGTAAGTGGGTCTGAGGATAGGCCGGGAGTCACTCTTCTCTCCCCAGAGGCACGAGTGGAGTAGCCAACAAGGTGCAGCATCTGTCGGCACGTCGAGTTTCCCCGACCGCCATGCGCCCTCTCCTGCAACGATGGCTTGTCGCATGGTCGCGATCACGTGCGCGTCGAGGCGATGCTTGCGACCGTCTTCATGCCGTTGAATGACGTTGTCGAGACAAAAAGTTAACATCTGAAATCAGACCTGATCGTTCACGTTGATAGCAGGAAGGGAGGACCCTTCCATTACACTGCCGCCTTTTCGACGGCCGTGGCGAGTTCGGCCGATACCATCGACGCCGAGCACCGGGCAGCCAGCTGCAACTCGGCAGGTCAGCCGCCGGGAAGAGAACTCTCCATGAACATGCACACCACGCTCGATGCAAAACGGCTAGCTGACGTTCGTAAACGATTGATTCGTATGCACTACGAGAGTGGCGTCGGGCACATCGGCGGCAACCTCTCGGCCATCGACGTGCTGGCCTTGCTGTTCAACGAACGGATCGACAGGCGTGATCACTTCGTCCTGTCCAAGGGGCATTCTGCCGGAGCCCTGTATGTCGCTCTATGGAGCGCGAACCGGCTAGACGACGAGACCCTCGAGACCTTCCACAAAGACGGAACGCTGCTGGCAGGACACCCGCCGGCCAGTGGTATGGATGGCGTGCTGTTTGCCACCGGCAGCCTTGGCCATGGCCTCTCCCTCGCTGCCGGCACGGCGCTTGCCCTGTCGCTGAAAGGGGAAAGTGGCCATGTGTTCTGCCTCACCTCCGACGGCGAGTGGCAGGAGGGATCGACCTGGGAGGCGCTCATCTTCGCCTGCCATCACGCGCTAGCGAACCTGACGATCATCGTTGATCACAATCGGCTGCAGGGTTTCGGCTCGACGATCGAAGTTGCTTCGATGGCGCCCCTGTGGGAACGACTCGCTGGCTTTGACGTGGCCCTCCAGATCATTGATGGCCACGATCTGGAGGCGATTCGCCGTGCTCTGGATGTATCGGTTACGAAGCCAAAAGTCATTGTGCTTGAGACCACCAAGGGAAAAGGCGTGTCCTTCATGGAGAACCGCATGGAGTGGCATTACCTCCCGCTCAATGAAGAGACTTACCGCCAGGCTCTTGAGGATCTGACGCAGCGATGAGAAAGCAACTATGCGATGCCCTCGTCAGACGCGCCGAACGGCCCGACATGGTTTTCCTGACCGGAGACCTGGGATTCATGGCGCTGGAGCCCTTGCAGCAGGCATTGGGGCGACGCTTCATCAACGCGGGCGTGGCCGAGCAAAATATGATCTCGGTGTCCGCCGCGCTCGCGCGGCAGGGACTCGATGCCTGGGTCTACAGCATTGCACCGTTCTGCTATGCACGACCGTTCGAGCAAATCCGCAATGACATCGCTTTCCATGGCCTGCCAGTGCGCCTGATCGGCAACGGTGGCGGGTACGGTTACGGCGTCATGGGTCCCACACACCATGCCATCGAGGATTATGGCGTGCTCTTGACCCTCCCCAACATCCAGGCCCTCATTCCTGTTTTCGATCAGGATGTCGGCGAGGTGATCGAACGCGCTGGCCAAAGTCGCCTGGCCACGTACATCAGGCTTGGGCGCGGCGAACCACCGAGCGGTTTCGAAGTACCCGCCTATGCGCCTTGGCGACAGCTGACTAAGGGTGGCGGCATTCCCATCATCGCCGTCGGTCCGCTCGCCGGTACCTATATCGAGGCGCTCGAACAGATGGCCGAGCCACTACGCCCAAATCTCTGGGCATTGTCCGAGCTGCCGCTGTCGCTGAATCTGCCGCCTTCTGTCCTGATGAAGCAGATTGACGGGCATCGCGCGGTCTGCATTGCCGAAGAGCACGTGGAGCGCGGAAGTTTCGCGGCAGAGTTTGCACTGCATCTGCTCCGCGAAGGCACCAACGCTCGCATACGGCATCTATGCGCACGTGCACACCACTACCCCCGCTACGGCTCCCAGGCTTACTTGCGCAAGCAATCCGGGCTGGATCCCCAGAGCCTCATCAACGCCATCGACACCTTCCAGCAGCGCTCATGACCGACCTGACCCAGCATATCCGCGCACTCGCTGGCCCCATCATTGTCACAGGGGCAACCGGATTCGTCGGCGCGAATCTTTTCCATGCTATCCGAGCCGTGCGATCGGACGTCTACGCCGTCGTGCAGCGCGAGAAGAACTGGCGCCTGGAGAACGTGCCCGACGGCAATATCGTTGCCGCCAATCTGGTGGATCCTGCAGCGGTTCGACATTTGATCGATCGCACGACGCCACGCACGGTTTTCGACTGCGTCGCATACGGCGCCTATTCTTTCGAACAGAATCAGCAACTCATTTATCAGACGAATTTCAATTCCATCGCTTTGCTGGTGGAGTTGCTGTCGACCCGGTCCATCGCCGCGTTTGTGCACGCAGGCACGTCGTCCGAATACGGTACGCATAGCGCTGCGCCGGAAGAGGATGGACCTCGCTCGCCGAACAGCCATTACGCCGTGTCCAAGGCGGCCGTATCCGAATACCTGAAATACATGGGAAAAATGCAGGCATTCCCGTGCGTGAACCTACGTCTGTATTCTGTTTACGGGCCGCTTGAAGACAGCTCTCGGCTCATTCCCAACCTCCTGCGCAAGGCGATCTCGGGGGAGTTGCCTCCCTTCGTCGACGCTCGTACATCGCGCGATTTCGTTCACGTGAACGACGTCTGTGCCGCTTTTGTGCTCGCCGCCGCGAAGATGAACCCGTCGCTGTACGGTGAGAGTTTGAATATCGGCACTGGGAAGAAAGTCACCATCGAGGGCCTTGCCCAGACCACGCGCAAGCTCTTCTCGATCGAGGCATTGCCGTCGTTTGGAACCATGGAAGGCCGCACGTGGGACCTCTCCGACTGGTATTCAAACCCCGCAAAGGCCGAACAGTTGATAGGCTGGCGCGCGGAAACATCGCTCGAAGATGGCCTGGTCGATACCGCTCGTTGGGTTCGCAGCCTAACCGACGAGGAGCTGCAGGCACGATCCAAGCAGGCCACCCAAGGCAGACGCCGCTCGGTCTCGGCCATCATCGCCTGCTACAAGGACGAACCTGCCATCCCCTTCATGCATCGCCGTTTGACCGACACCTTCGTCAAGCTGGGCATCGACTACGAGATTATCTTCGTCAACGATGGCAGTCCGGACGCCAGTGCTGAGCAGATCCGGGTACTTTCAGAAACAGACCCGCACGTTATCGGCATCACCCATTCGCGCAACTTCGGTTCGCAGATGGCATTTCGCAGTGGCATGGAACTCGCCTCAAAGGATGCCGTCGTGCTACTGGACGGCGACCTGCAAGACCCGCCCGAACTCATCGAGTCGTTCTACGCCGAATGGGAAAAGGGCTACGACGTTGTCTATGGGCGTCGCGTTCAGCGCGAAATGCCATGGCGTTGGGGAGTGCTCTACAAGGCCTTCTATCGCGTCTTCGCCGCCTTCAGTTACGTCAAGATCCCGCTGGATGCAGGCGATTTCTCCCTGATCGATCGCAAGGTCGTCAAATGGCTGTTGGCATGCACGGAGCGCGACCTGTTCATGCGCGGTCTGCGTGCCTATGTCGGCTTCAGGCAGACGGGCGTCGACTACGTGAGACCCGAGCGCATGTTTGGGCGCACCACCAACACGTTGTCCAAAAACATAGACTGGGCGAAAAAGGGCATCTTCTCATTCAGCAATGTGCCATTGACACTGCTGACGACGACGGGCCTGGTTCTGCTGGCGCTCTCGATCCTCGCGGCCCTTACGGTGGCGGTCTTGCGCATCATATGGCCGGACATTGCGCCGCGAGGCATTACCACACTGCTTATCAGCGTGCTCATGTTCGGCTCTTTGAATCTGTTCGGCCTCGGATTGGTCGGCGAATACATTGGCAAGATCATGATCGAGGTCAAGGGCCGGCCACGGTTGATCCGTGCCGCGCTTATTCGCCATGGTGTGGTTACCGATCAAGCCAGTGGTCCCGCACAGCAACGCGGACGCGAGGACTGACGGCGCGCCCGCCGTTGTCCGAAAAAGGTGCATGACCATGCAACAGAACTCCCCTCTCCAGAATGACACGCGGCTCGACGACCGCCAGAGCCGTCCGTGCCCCGTTTGCCGCGAGTTTCCCGAGAGACCGCAGGTCTTCCTGGAGGAGCGACTGGACGCCTCCCGGCTCAATGCGTACAGCTTCGCGTCGCGCAAGGCGCCGGAGTATTTGTGCCACCAGATGCTTCGCTGCCCTCAGTGCGACGTCGCCTATGTGGACAGGCCGCCCTCGCAGGGAGCCCTCGCAGAGGCCTACCATGCTGCGGACTACGACAGTAGCGAGGAAGCCAACGACGCCTCCAAGAGCTATATCAGTGCCTTCGCCGGCGTGTTGGAAAGCATTGGGAAGGGCGATGCGCTGGAGATTGGTACGGGCACGGGCGTATTTCTGGAAGCCTTGTCCCACTTGGGCTTTCAACGCGTCATAGGGATTGAGCCATCGACCGCGGCAATGGCGGCTGCACCCGAGCATAGGAAACCATGGCTGCGCGAGGGCATCTTCGCCGAGCAGGACTACGCGCCGGAATCGTTCGATCTGGTCTGTTGCTTCATGACGCTTGAGCACGTGCGCGAGCCGGGCGACATCAGCGAATCGGTGCTGAGGCTATTGAGACCCGGCGGTGCATTTCTCACGGTGACCCACGACTTCCGAAGCCCGGTCAATCGCCTGCTGGGTCGTCGTTCGCCCATCGTCGACATCGAACACATGCAACTGTTCTCGCGAGCAGGAATAAAGGCATTGCTGGAGCATTCCGGTTTCGTGGACGTGCAAGCCAAGCCATTCGCCAATCGCTATTCCCTGCGCTATTGGAGCCGCCTCTTGCCCCTGCCGTCCGGCCTCAAGGGCGCCTGCCAATCGACACTGTCGGGACTGGGACTGAGCAACGCCAAGCTTTCACTCAATGTCGGCAATACTGCAGCCGTCGGCTTCAAGCCGGCGGCACGATAGGGTGGACACCGGTGTGATGGAGTGGAAGCGTTTCGGCAAATTCCTGCTGGTTGGCGGCTTGAACACTTTGTTCGGATTCGCCGTGTATACGGCATTCGTGCTCTTGCATAGTCCGGCGTGGCTGGCGTTGCTGGGCGGCAACGTCGCGGGCGTGCTGTTCAATTTTTTCACGACGGGTCGCTTTGTCTTTCTCGACCTGTCGACCGCGAGGCTGCCAGGCTTTGTAGCGGTTTACGTGTTCACCTATTACACCAATCTCGAGCTCATAGGTTGGGTGAACCACTTCATCAAGAACCTCATCTTGAGCCAGGCCTGCCTGGCGCCCTTCATGGCGGCGCTGTCCTATCTGCTGTTGTCCAGGCTGGTGTTTAGAAACAAGCCAGGCATGACGGCCTAGCGTTGCCCCGCGATGTTTGAGGGCGTCAGCGCGGCGCGCGGCGCGCCTGTGCAAAGTAACCCAACGGGTCTTCTTTCGAGCCCAGGCCTAGCGCGTCGGAAACGTGCGCTGCCACGAGGAAGATCGCCGACAGCGGTGCGCACAACAGCGCGAGCGGTGTCGTCCAAAGCGCATCCCATGCAAGTCGCCTAGGGACAAGGCGCAGGGTGAGAACAATCAGCTTGCTCGCGATGGCGCCAATGTCGTTGCCGCGCTCGTCGATGGAAATCGCTTCAAAGCCATGTCGCTCCAGCAAGATGCCCAGGCGCTCTCGGGTAAAGCGGTGATGATCATGGGGAATATGGTGCCGCCTTGCGGACCACGGAACGCTCAACAGCAGCGAGCCGTTGTCACGAAGCACGCGTGCGATCTCGGCCAGACACAGGTCCGGATCATCCGTGTGTTCCAGTACCTCGATGCACAGGGCGCTGTCGTACGTGGCGTCGTCAAAGGGCATCACTCCGCCATCGTAGTAGACGATGTCTTGGCGGTTCGGGTGCATGCCGAACTCCGATGCGTTGCCAATATCGATGCCCTGATAGGTGGCGCTTGTCGGCAGCCACTCCTTCCACGGTGATTCCCCGGCCCCCACATCCAGTACGCGGCCGTGCAAATGGCTCATCAATGGGCGCAGATGGGCGACGATCGTGCCTAGCTGAAGGTCGACGATACACCTCAGCCTGAAAAGCCATGGGCGGGCAGACGGTGGGGCCACCGCGATCGGTTTGAATTTTTCCACCTGCATGGATGCGTGTTCCAAGTGCGAACTGCATAGGTTCTGATCGAGTGGCAGGGCACCCGTCGGTGTCTGCTTGCGGGCTCGTATAGTCAACCAAACAGCTGGGCCGCAACAGCCCCGACCTTCTTTTCCGCCGCGCCATACTCAGAATATAGGCTGGACTGCCTTAAAATGAGTTGCGGCACGTCGGAATCGTTCAACGCCTGCACGCGCCGGTTGCCACCATTGGGAAGCTTACGTTTGTCCATGAATCGCTCTCGTTCGTCAGGCTGGCAATCTGGATTTGTCTTCGTCCTCACCGTCACGCTGCTGGTGGACGTCTTGCTGGTGCTTGCCGGCACGCATCCCGGCATCTACCAGATGGCCGCGCCGCTGTTCGGGATCGCCGTGGTGACGGCGTCCGGCCTGTGGTTGCTTGGCCTGGCTGGTGTAACAGCCGTTGCCGCGATCCCCGCGGCATTCGTTGTGGGCGCGTCAGCGGCGATGTTGGCCATGCTGGCAATCGCCGAGTTGTTCAATGTCGTGGCCCAGCAGGCGTTCCTGATATGGGCCGCATGCCTGGTGGCCATCTGGCTGGCGTTTCCTCGGCTGCGTCGTTTCGAACCGGCATCGGTGGCCTGGATCGATGTGGGCGCGACGGCAGGCTTGTCCCTGTTGATTGCATACTTCGGCAAGGATATGGCGGCATTCCTGCCAGCCGCGCTCCAGGACGCCTCGATGCCGGCTTGGAGCGACTATTTCGTCCATGGCACCACGATCGCCTCCTTCGGCGATCCGCTGGCGATCGGGCAGGGCAACATCTTGCTGGCCAACGTACACAGGCCGCCTTACCACTACGGCTCATACATGCTGGCCGCGGGCCTGCAGCCTTCTTCGGGGCTGCCCGGACTGGGGTTGGCGCTGGCAACCATGCAGCCACTCAGCTTGCTGGTGGGTGGCCTGGGCCTCTATGCGCTGGTCGCCCAATTATCCGGGCGGGCCATTGCGTTGATCGCCTTGCTCTGTATCGCATGTCTCCCCGATCCATCGCGCTACTGGATGCACAACGGATTCTATGGATTCCATTGGCTGCTTTATGCCGCGCCGGGATCGGGATATGCCATCGGCGCAGGCATGTTGTCGGCCTTGTGCCTGCGTGAGGGCGTCAACACGCGGCGCTGGGCGCCGCACGTGCTTGCGCTCTTCCTGTTGGCGTCGGTGTCGATGATCCGGCTTCACATGTTTGTGCTCCTTGCGCCTGCGATGGCCGGCATGTGGTTGCTGGCCATACGACGATCGCCAAGTGGCAGGGATTGGCCGGTGGTGTTGGGGTGTTTCGGGCTGCTGTTTTTCGGCGCCGTCGCACTTCTGGCCTGGCGAGCGGACTTGCGTGAACTCTTGCATTCCCTGCGCTACGTCAAAGAAGCGCTTGGATTCGGCCCCCCGCGATTCCTGGATTTCTATCACCAACAGGAATCGTGGATGCCCACGGCATTGCAGTTGGTGCTCGTGGTCGTGCTCGCTCTGATGCTGGGCCTGGCTGGATTCAGCGTCATGCTGCCGGTCGTCTCGGTGCTATGGACCCGCGCCCACAGGTGGGAGATATTCGACTGGTTTCCGTGGGCGCTATGTGGCTCCTACGCGCTATTGATCCTGCTGGCGCCCACGTGGCTCAACACGGACGCATCTGAATTGAAGCATCGACACTTCCTGCTTCTGTACGCCGCCGTCGGCGGATGGAGTGTCGCGCGCGCGTTGCAGCTGGTCACCTACGTTCGTTGGACTCATGTAGGCGTCGAGCGCATCGCACTCGCCGTGTTCGCCATCGTCATCGCACTGGTGATGGTGCTAGGGCGCGAGGCCGAGCCGGGGCGCCCTGACGGGCGATACATACCCTGGGCCAGCAAGTTCTACCAGTCGCCCAACGAACCAGGTCTCGCGCGAGCCGGCGCGTATCTGCACGGCCATGCCGAACCCGGTGATCTATTGATCATGGGTGGCCAGGCCATGCGAGGCTACGTCATGAGCCGGCAGACCGAGCTGGTCAGCGTTTCCGATATCGCCGCTTACATCGGTCGCGTGGAGCTGCTTGAAAAGCAAGGCGGCAACTATGCCGCGATAGCAGCCCAGCGAAGTGCAGACATGGGCCAGGTCGAGGCGGCCGGCTCGTGGGCTGAAGCTTGTGGACAACTACGATCCATCGGTGTCCGCTGGTACGTCGAAAACCAACCAGGCCTGCCCAGGTGGGATATCGGCAGAGCGCAAGCCGTCCTCAAGGCCGGAGACTTTGGTGTCTACGACGCGGGTACGAAAGCGCAAAGTCGCTGCGAGCGGCCGGCGGTTCGAGCTACCCAGGACAGTCGATAATCATCATGGCCGTCGCATGGGATGGCTTGCACGGCGACCACCCGCAGAGTCTTCTTATCGAGCGCCCCACGCCTGCTTTCGACAGGCGATGAGATAGCGGTGGCGTTCGTTGAGTGCTCGCGCCACGCGCTCATTGGACGGCTGGCCCGAATGGCTGGCACAGCAGTCGTCGATCGGCCCCGTCAATCCGTCTGCAATTCCGCCACGAAGTCGTAGATGTCGCCGCGATACCACGAGGTGGTGAATTCCACCACGCGGCCGTCATCGAGAAAGCTGCGGCGTTCAATGTTGAGGCCGGCGCTGCCTGCCGGTACATGCAGCAGGCGGGCCTGCTGCGCGCCGAGCGACACGGCGCGCAGGCGTTGCAGCGCACGACGCGGCCGGGCGCCCAGCGTTTCGAGGATCTCGTACAGCGAGTCCTGCACGATGGTCGGGTCCGGCAGAATGCTGGCCGGCACCACGCTGCGCTCGATCGCCAGCGGCTCTTCCTTGGCGTAGCGCACGCGATGCAGGCGGGCCACCAGCACGCCCGGCGACAGATTGAGCGCCATCGATTCTTCAGGCGTCACTTCGCCAATGATGCGTTCGGAAAATTCCGAGCGCGGATTGAGACCACGCGCACGCAAGTCTTCGGTGAAGCTGGTGAGCCGCGACATTGGCTTGATGATGCGCTCGGCCACGAAGGTGCCCGCGCCGTGGCGCTGGTTGAGCAGGCCTTCTTCGACCAGGCCGGAGATCGCCTTGCGCACGGTCACGCGCGACAGCTGCAGCAGGCGGGAGAGATCGCGCTCGCTCGGCAGCGCCTGGCCGGGTTCGATATCGCGGTGCTCGACCACGTTGCGAATGGCCCGGCGCAGACGCAGATACGCCAGCGGCTGGCTGGTGGCGGGGTCGCGGCTGAGCCGGCGGTATTCGTTGACGAGGGCGGTTTCCATACCGGAACGATACCAATGACCATACCAATCTGGCAATCAGTTGTTTTTTCGCGGCCTTGCGGGTGGTACCAATTTCGCTGGCGAATCCTTGCCCAGCGCAGCTTCCCGAGGTGTCTCAGGGGAACTGGTGTTGTCTGGTATGTCACTGGTACGATCAGTGGGCAATCGACGTGGTATGCATGCCACGCTCCCGCTCCCCGCATCGCCTTGAGGTGACTGAAGTGACTGCTTCTCCCCAGCCGGTCGAGACTTTTGACCTGGTGATTTTCGGCGGCACCGGCGACCTTGCCCTGCGCAAGCTCCTGCCAGCGCTCTACCACCGCTACGTGGACGGTCAGATTCCCGACGACAGCCGCATCATCGGCATCGCCCGCGAAGGGCTGGACGACGAGGGTTATCGCGACAATCTGCGCGCCGTGCTGAAGAACAACGGCAGCGGCAAGGTCGAAGACTTCCTCAAGCTGGTTGGCTATCGCTCGCTCGATGCCCGCAAGGACGATGGCTGGGACGATTTCGCCAAGCTGATGGGCAAGGACGCCGAGCGCATCCGCGTGTTCTACCTGTCCACCTCGCCGGACCTGTTCGTCGATATCTGCAACCGGCTGGGCAAGTACGACCTCAACAAGGGCAAGTCGCGCGTGGTGCTGGAAAAGCCCATCGGCCACGACTTGAAGAGCGCCAACCAGATCAATGACGACGTCGGCCGCTTCTTCGACGAATCGCAGACCTTCCGCATCGATCACTACCTCGGCAAGGAAACGGTGCAGAACCTGCTGGCGTTGCGCTTCGGCAACGCGCTGTTCGAGCCGCTGTGGAATGCCGAGCACATCGACCATGTGCAGATCACCGTGGCTGAAACCCTCGGCGTCGGCCAGCGCGCGGGCTACTACGACCATGCCGGCGCGCTGCGCGACATGGTGCAGAACCATATCCTGCAGCTGCTGTGCATGCTGGCGATGGAGCCGCCCTCCTCGCTGGCGCCCGACGCGGTGCGCGACGAAAAGCTCAAGGTGCTGCGTTCGCTCAAGCCGATCAACGAAGGCAATGCGGCCCAGCTCACCGTGCGCGGCCAGTACCGCGCAGGTTCGGCCGAAGGCCAGGCGGTGCCGGGCTATCTGGACGAATTGAAGGACCACAAGTCCAACACCGAGACCTTTGTCGCGGTGAAGGCCGAGATCGCCAACTGGCGCTGGGCCGGCGTGCCGTTCTACCTGCGCACGGGCAAGCGCCTGCCGGAGCGCGTCTCCGAGATCACGGTGGTCTTCAAGGCCGTGCCGCATTCGATCTTCGATCCGTCCGCCGGTCCGCTGGTGCAGAACCGCCTGGTGTTGCGGCTGCAGCCGGACGAAGACATCAAGCTGTGGCTCACCATCAAGCATCCGGGACCGGGCGGCCTGCGCCTGCGTCACGTGCCGATGGACATGAGCTTTGCCGAAGCGTTCGGCGTGCAGCAGCCCGATGCCTACGAGCGCCTGCTGCTCGACGTGGTGCGCGGCAATCCCACGCTGTTCATGCGACGCGACGAGGTGGAAGCGGCATGGCGCTGGGCCGATCCCATTCTCGCCGCGTGGGCGGACAGCGGCGAGGCGCCGCGCCCCTACACGTCGGGCACCTGGGGCCCGAGCGCGGCCGTAGCGCTGATCGAGCGCGATGGCCGTACCTGGTACGAGGACGGTGAATAAGTCGGCGTTTCGCTTGAACGCGCGCGATGCACGGGCACTTCACCTGTGCATCGCGGAGCGGTTTTTAGACTTGCCGTCCGCCTCTTCTTTTCGCCGCGCGTGTGCTCCCGCGCAGCTCGCATCCTTCATCGATCATGCCTGACACTCTCGACGTCACCACCCATAGTTTCACCGACTGCCACGCACTGGCTACCGCGCTGGCCGAACGCATCGCCGATCGCCTGCGCGACGGTATCGCCGAACGCGGACACGCGCTGCTCGCGGTCTCCGGCGGCAGCACGCCCAGACATTTCTTCGAGAAGCTTTCGCGCCAGACGCTGGATTGGTCGAAGGTCAGCGTGACCCTCGTCGACGAGCGCTGGGTGCCTGAGAGCAACGAGCGCTCCAACGCGGCGATGGTGAAGGGCATGCTGCTGCAGCACGCGGCCAGCAGTGCGCAGTTCGTGCCGCTGTACACCGATGCACCAACGCCCGAAGCGGGCCTTGCCGCGGTGCGCGCACGCATGGCCTCGCTGGAGCTGCCCTTCGATGCGGTGATCCTGGGCATGGGCAATGACGGCCACACGGCCTCGTTCTTTCCGGGCGGCGACCGCCTCCCCGAAGCGCTGGATCTGAACAACGCCACACGCGTGCTGCCGATGCGCGCAGCGGGCGCCGGCGAACCACGCATTACCTTCACGCTGTCCGCCCTGCTCGATACGCGCGCGTTGTACCTGCATATCGAAGGCGACACCAAGCGCCAGCTGCTGGCTGACGCGCGACTTGGCCTTGGCGAGGCCGCGAATTTCCCCGTGCGCTCGGTGCTGACCCAGCAACGTGTGCCGGTCGCCGTTTATTGGTGCCCCTGAGGCATCCACGGCGTTGCCCGACGAATCGATGCGCTGATCAGCGCGTCGCCTGCTGCTACCGGAGTTCGAAATGAGTGTGCTGCACCCCGTTCTTGTCGAAGTCACCGAACGCTTGCGCGAGCGCAGCCGCGAGTCGCGCGCCGAGTACCTGCGTCGCATCGATGCGGCGCGCGGCAACGGCGTGCATCGCGAGCGGCTGTCGTGCGGCAACCTGGCCCACGGTTTCGCCGCCTGCGGCACCACCGACAAGGAACGCCTGCGCGAAGGCCACACGCCCAATCTGGCCATCGTCAATTCGTATAACGACATGCTCTCGGCGCATCAGCCGTATGAGCGCTATCCGGAGCTGATCCGCAACGTGGCGCGCGAAGCGGGCATCACCGCCCAGATGGCCGGCGGCGTGCCGGCGATGTGCGATGGCATCACGCAGGGCCGCGCGGGCATGGAGATGTCGCTGTTTTCGCGCGACCTGATCGCCATGGCCACGGCCATCTCGCTCTCCCACGACATGTTCGACGGCGCGATGTACCTGGGCATCTGCGACAAGATCGTGCCCGGCCTGCTGATCGGTGCGCTGAGCTTTGGCCACCTGCCCGGCATCTTCGTGCCGAGCGGGCCGATGCCGAGCGGCATCAGCAACGAGCAGAAATCCAAGGTGCGCCAGGCCTATGCCGAGGGCAAGGCCACCAAGGCCGAGCTGCTGGAAGCCGAAGCCGCCTCGTATCACGCGGCCGGCACCTGCACCTTCTACGGCACCGCCAACTCCAACCAGATGCTGATGGAGATCATGGGCCTGCATTTGCCCGGCTCCAGCTTCGTCGCCCCGGATACGCCGCTGCGCGACGCGCTCACCCGCGAAGCCGTGCATCGCGTGGCCGAGTTGAGCGCGCCGGGTTCGTCGTATCTGCCGCTGGGTCACATCATCGACGAGCGCGCCATCATCAACGGCGTGATCGGCCTGCATGCCACCGGTGGCTCGACCAATCACCTGCTGCACCTGGTGGCCATCGCTCGTGCTGCAGGCATCGAACTGCGCTGGGATGATTTCGACGCGCTGTCCTCGGTGATCCCGCTGCTGGCGCGCGTCTATCCGAACGGCTACGCCGATGTGAACCAGTTCCACGAAGCCGGCGGCATGGCCTTCCTGATCGACCAGCTGCTGAGCCACGGCTTGATGCATGCCGACGTGCGCACGGTGTTCGGCACCGGTATGGACGGCTATACCCAGGTGCCGCATGTTGACGAGCACGGCGCGCTGGCGTGGACGCCGGTGTCCAAGGAAAGCGGCAATCGCGGCGTGCTGCGTGGCGCGGACGAGCCGTTCCGCGCCGACGGCGGCCTGCGCATGCTGACCGGCAATCTTGGTCGCGCGGTGATCAAGGTGTCTTCGGTGCCGGATGATCGCCTCGTCATCGAAGCGCCGGCCATCGTGTTCCACGACCAGGACGACGTGCGCAAGGCCTTCGAGCGCGGCGACCTCAATCGCGACTTTGTCGCCGTGGTGCGCTTCCAGGGACCGCAGGCGAACGGCATGCCGGAGCTGCACAAACTCACGCCCACGTTGTCGGTACTGCAGGATCGCGGCCATCGCCTAGCCCTGCTGACCGACGGCCGCATGTCGGGCGCCTCCGGCCGCGTGCCGGCGGCCATCCACGTGACGCCCGAAGCGCAGGACCAGGGCGCCATCGCGCGCATCCGCGACGGCGACATCGTGCGCCTTGATGCCGTGCATGGCTTGCTGGATGTGCTGGTGGATGCGGCCGAGTTCGCTGCACGCGTGCCGGCCACGGCCGACCTGTCGGCGCATCAGTTCGGCCTGGGTCGCGAACTGTTCGGCATGTTCCGCCGCAACGCCACCACGGCCGACCTCGGCGCGGGCGTGTTCTGATCCGCGGTCATCTTCTTTCTTGCATTCACGGAACGCCATGAGCATCGAAAACAAGCAAAAGCAGGTCGAATCCACGCTGCGTCTCGCGCCAGTGGTACCCGTGGTGATCATCGAAGACGCGCGTCATGCCGTGCCCATGGCCCGCGCCTTGGTGGCGGGCGGTATTCCGGCGATTGAAGTCACGCTGCGCACGCCTGCGGCGCTCGACGCGATCAAGGCGATCGCCAACGAAGTGGAAGGCGCCGTCGTCGGCGTGGGTACGGTGCTCAGCGCCAAGGATCTGCGTGCGGCGCACAAGGCCGGCGCGACCTTTGCGGTGTCGCCGGGCGTATCACCGGGTCTGCTGGACGCGGCGGACGACAGCGAGTTGCCGCTGCTGCCAGGCGCTGCCACGGCGAGCGAAGTGATGACCCTGCTCGAGCGCGGCTATCGCTTTCTGAAACTGTTCCCGGCCGTGCCGGCCGGCGGCCATAAACTGCTGGCCGCCTGGGCGAGCCCGCTGCCGCAGGTGAAGTTCTGTCCCACGGGCGGCATCAGCCTGAGCAGTGCGCCGGACTTCCTGTCCTTGCCGAACGTGGTCTGCGTGGGCGGTTCATGGCTTACACCTGCCGACAAGCTGCACGGCGGCGACTGGGCCGGCATCGAAGCACTGGCCCGCGAAGCCGCTGCCCTGCGCTGAACCATCGCGAGGCAGGAGCCGTTGGCGGCTCCTGCCCCATCATGTCAAAGTGGGCCCTTCACCGATCTCCGGGGGGGAGTCTCGATGCGCAGGGTGGTGCTGGTTGGTGCGTTGCTGTTGGCAACGCTGGGGTTGGGCCTGTCCGGCCCGGCAAGCGCAGACGATGCGTCGGTGGGTTGCCCGATTCGTCCGCTCACTATCGATATCGCCCATCTGAAGGCGACGGCCGGCGTGCAGTCGGTGGTGCTCGACCCCACCGCTACCCGCGCCACGGTGATGTATGACAACGGCGACGTGCTGCGCGTGGCCAGCACGGGATGCGTGACCTCGATGCTCTCCGCCCGCCTGTGGGTGGCCGGCGACGACGCCATGTCCGATGCCTTGTGGCTGGAACGCGCACGCTCGGTGACCGAGCTGGTGCTGGCGCCGGCGGCTTTCGCCCAGGTCAGCGCATCGCTGAAGGCTGATGCGCCGGTCAGCCACGTCGATGGCGGCATGAAGATCGACCGTGCACTCGCCGATGGGGCCGGCTACTCGCTCACCGTAGTGCGTACACCGCGCGACGGACTGGGGGCGTCCATGTCCCTGGTGTTTCGCCGCCTCTGACTGAACGGCGGCGATCCGCGGCCGGGACGTGGAGCGCCGCCCAGGTGCTTACGGCGCCGGCGCCGGCGTGTGGTCCACGCAATCTTGCACCTGCTGGAAGTACCAGGTGTCGTCTTCATCGAAGTTCGAGTAGTAGGTGGCCACGGTGTGGTCGCTTACCGGCTTGATATCCACCAAGGCGATGGTGGGACTGTTCTCGGTCTTGTGGATTTCGATGGTCGTGCCGGTATAGAGCACGTACGACTCCAGGTGCACGGGTTTGCTGGCCCAGGCGCCCGAGATACATGAGGCGATGTCCGCCGCGCTGCCCGGGCCCGCATAGGACGCCGTAGGCTTTGAATTGCGCAGGCTGCCCGAGCTGGCGCAACCGGCGAGCAGCGTGATCGTCAAGGCAAGGACTACATGTCGTTTCATCAAACGTCTTCCATCGTTGGGTTGGGGCGCATGCCCATGGTACGTGGGCCTACATCGCGGCGCGCGTTCTTGTAGGAAACGTACGATCCCTGCGTTCCGCTTACGCGGTCGTAACGGCGCGGGGTGTTGAATGCCGGCACCTGACGGAGGGATACACATGAACAAGCGCATCGGCAGCATCGGAACAGTCTGCGTGGCCATCGGCCTGAGCCTGGTTTGCAGCACGGGCGGCGCGCAGGATCTGGGCAAACTCGGCGGCATGATTCCCGGCGGCGGCTCCATGACGTCCGGCAGCATGGGCAACGTGGCCGGCCTCCTTCAATACTGCATGAAGAACAACTTCCTGGGCGGCGATTCCGGCGCCGCGGGCATCCAGAACCAGCTGATGGGCAAGCTCGGCGGCGGTTCGAGTACCCAGGCGACCAGCACCAACACCGGTTCGAACCCCAGCGACATGCTCGGCCAGCTCACTGGCAGCAAGAAGAAATCCTCCGATACCAGTACCGCCAGCACGGGCAGCGCAACGAATGACCCCGGTTACCTCAGCGGCGCCAAGGGCATCCTGCAGGGCAGCAACGGCCAGAGCATGGACTTGAACAGCGTGGGTGGGGGTTCCAGCGATCTGAAATCGCAGATAACCACCAAGGTGTGCGACACCGTGCTCAAGCAGGGCAAGTCGTTCCTGAAGATGTAGGCGGGTCCGTGTGTTGTGGGAGCGCACCCTGTGCGCGACAGGCGCTGCGCCGTCCTGCGACGCACGGCCGCCGCGCACAGGGTGCGCTCCCACACATCATCCGCGTTCACGCAGGCGCCTCTCATCCCGCGCCACAAAAATCCCCGCCCCCAGCACCATCAACGCCAGCACATACCAGGTGATCAGGTAGCTCAGGTGGTTGTTGGGGAAGGAGATCACCGTGAGCCCACCCTGCGGCCACGCGGGCTTGCCAACATCGAGCGTGCCCGGCGCAGCGTCCTGATCCACAAAATACGGCGCCACATCCTGGAGTCCGCGCGCCTCGGCGATCGCCGCCACATCGCGCGTATACCAGTTGTTGCGTGCCGGATCGTTGTGGCGGAACGGCCGCGGCGCTTCGCTGATGCGCAGCAGTCCCGTTACGCTGGCGTCGCCGTCGGGCGCTGCCGCGCAGCTGCCTTTGAGCCCGCACCAGTCCGCCGGTACAAAGCCACGATTGACCAACACCACTGAGCCGTCGGCTTGTTGCAACGGGGTGACCAGCCAGTAGCCGCTGCCCAGATCGGTGGCTGCCCACACCAGGGTCTGGCGGTCATGCAGAAACCTGCCGTGCAGTTGGACATGGCGATATTCCGACGACTGCGCATTCACCTCACCCCACTGCGCGGGCCCGGGCGCGGCCACGGGTGCGGCGTGCACGCGTGCATCCACCCGCGCGATCAGGTCGCGCTTCCAGCCCAGCCGATACACCTGCCAGGTGCCCAGGGCCACGAAGCTGGCAAACAGCAACACGCCCAAGAGGGTCAGCAAAGCCAGAGCCACGGGGCCGCGCGGTCGGCGGCCCGGTTCTTCAACAACACTCATCGGGATTCACGTATCGGATGTGAGGTGCGGATCGTCAGGGCAGGTTCGACGGATCCATCATCGAGGGCATCATATTGCTGTTGAGGTGATACATGATCCAGATCGACCCGCTCAGCGTGATAACCACCAGTACGATGGTAAACACCAGCGCCAGCAYGTTCCAGCCGCCTTCCGATTTCGCGTTCATGTGCAGGAAGTAGATCATGTGCACCACGATCTGCACGGCTGCCAGGCTAAGAATGATCACCGCCGCCGTACTCGACTTGGTGATCACATGCGCCATCACCAGCCAGAACGGAATGACGGTGAGGATCACTGCCAGCACGAAGCCCGTCATGTAGCCGCTGAAAGTGGCATGGATGCCCAGGTCGTCGTCGTGACCGTGACCGTCGTCGTGGGCGTGCAGTTCGTCATGCGCGCTCATGGCAGCACTCCCATCAGATAGACGAAGCTGAAGACGCCGACCCACACCACGTCCAGGAAGTGCCAGAACATCGACAGGCACAACAGGCGTCGTTTGTTGGCAGTGATCAAGCCCTTGCGCAGTACCTGCGTGATCAACACCACCATCCAGATCAGGCCGCAGGTCACGTGCAGGCCGTGCGTCCCCACCAGGGTGAAGAACGAGGAAAGAAACGCGCTGCGCTGCGGCCCCGCACCGATGGAGATCAGATGCGCAAACTCGCGCAGCTCCAGCGTGATGAATCCCGCGCCCAGCAAACCGGTGATGACCAGCCACACCAGCATCGGGTTCTGCCGGTTGCGCTGCATGGCCAGCACGGCAAAACCGTAGGTGATGGACGAAAGCAGCAGCAGCGTGGTGTTCACGGCGACTGCGGGCAGCTCCAGCACTTCCTGCGCAGTCGGTCCGCCCGCGTACTCGCGCCCGAGCACGCCATAGGCGGCGAACAGGCAGGCGAAGACCAGGCAGTCGCTCATCAGGTAGATCCAGAAACCCAGGAGCGTGCCGTTGGCCGGATGGACATCGGCCGACTCGTGGAACAGCAGCTGCTCCGTGCGGCCGCCGCTGCCCGGTGTCATGGAAGAGGTCATATCAGACATGGCTGGCCAATAGATCCGTGCGGGACTGTTCGATGCGGCTGACTTCGTCAGCCGGGATGTAGTACTCGCGGTCGTAATTGAACGTGTGGCCGATCGCCACCAGCAGCAGTGCCACGAACGCCACGATCGCCAGCAGCCACATGTACCAGATCATGGCGAAGCCGAACACGAAGCTCAGCGCGGCCATCATGAAGCCGGCGCCGGTGTTGTGCGGCATATGGATCGGCAGGTAGCCGCTCAGCGGACGCTGCCAGCGATACTTCTTCATCATCCACCACGCATCGTGGTCATGGATGCGTGGCGTAAAGGCGAAGTTGTACTTCGGCGGCGGCGAAGAGGTGGACCATTCCAGCGTACGTCCGCCCCATGGATCGCCGGTGACGTCGCGCAGCGCTTCGCGATGCTTGAAGCTCACGACGAACTGGATGATGTTGCAGGCAATGCCCAGCGCGATCAGGAAGGCGCCGAACGCGGCGACCAGGAACCAGATCTGCAGGGACGGATCGTCGAAGTGGCTCAGGCGGCGCGTCACGCCCATCAGGCCGAGCATATAGAGCGGCATGAAGGCGAAGTAGAAACCCGAGACCCAGAACCAGAACGAGCACTTGCCCCAGAACGGATCGAGCTTGAAGCCGAACGCCTTGGGGAACCAATACGTGATGCCGGCAAACAGGCCGAACAGCACGCCGCCGATGATCACGTTATGAAAATGCGCGATCAGGAACAGGCTGTTGTGCAGCGAGAAATCCGCCGGTGGCACCGCCAGCAGCACGCCGGTCATGCCGCCGATCACAAAGGTGACCATGAAGGCCACCGTCCACATCATCGGCAACTCGAACTCCACCCGGCCGCGATACATGGTGAACAGCCAGTTGAAGATCTTCGCGCCCGTGGGGATCGAGATGATCATGGTGGTGATGCCAAAGAACGAATTGACGCTCGCACCCGAACCCATGGTGAAGAAGTGATGCAGCCATACCAGGTACGACAACACGGTGATCACCACCGTGGCGTACACCATCGATGCATAGCCGAACAGCGGCTTGCGGCTGAAGGTGGCGGTGACTTCCGAGAAAATGCCGAAGGCCGGCAGGATCAGGATGTAGACCTCCGGATGGCCCCAGATCCAGATCAGGTTCACGTACATCATGGCGTTGCCGCCAAGCTCGGTAGTGAAGAAGTTGGTGCCCGCATAGCGGTCCAGCGCAAGCATGGCCAACACGGCGGTAAGCACGGGGAAGGCGGCGACAATCAGCACATTGGTGCACAGCGCCGTCCACGTGAATACCGGCATCTTCATCAGCGTCATGCCTGGCGCGCGCATCTTCACGATGGTCACAAGCAGGTTGATGCCCGATAACAAGGTCCCGACGCCGGCTATCTGCAGCGCCCAGATGTAGTAGTCGACACCTGCGTCAGGGCTGGACACGATATCGGACAGCGGTGGATAGGCCAGCCAGCCCGTGCGCGCGAATTCGCCGATGAACAGCGAACTCATCACCAGCATCGCGCCGGCCACCGTCATCCAGAAACTGAAGTTGTTGAGGAAGGGAAACGCCACGTCGCGCGCACCGATCTGCAGCGGCATCACGAAGTTCATCAGCCCCGTCACCATCGGCATCGCGACGAAGAAGATCATGATCACGCCGTGCGCGGTGAATACCTGATCGTAGTGTTCCGGCGGCAGGTACCCGTGCGATGCGCCGAACGACACGGCCTGCTGGCCACGCATCATGATCGCGTCCGAAAAGCCGCGCAGCAGCATCACGAAGCCGAGGATCATGTACATGATCCCGATCTTCTTGTGGTCGATGCTGGTGAACCATTCGTGCCACAGGTAGCCCCACAGCTTGTAGTACGTGATGGCGCCGAGCAGCGCGAGCGCGCCGATGGCTACCACCACGAACGTCCACATCACGATGGGCACGTGCAGCGGCAACGAATCGATCGACAGTCGTCCGAAGATCAGCTTGGCTAGGTCGGGATGGGAAAGCATCGTGGACACCACCGGATCAGTCGGAGTGGGGATGGGTTGCCATGGCGGCCATGCCGCTGGCCTGGCCGGGGGGAGACACGGCAGCGCCTTCACTGGTCTCGTGCGGGCTCAGGTCGATGCGCGTCATGCACGAGGGATTCTCCGGGTCCACGCAGTGCGTGAGGATGGCGCGGTAAAGGCCGGGCTCCACCGTGGCGTAATACTTCACCGGGTCGTACTCGCTGGGCGCCGCGAGCTTCACATAGGCATCACGATTGAGATCGCCGCCGCTGGCCTTCGCCTTCGCCACCCACTGCGCAAAGCCTTCCTCCGTCACGCCGTGGAAGACGAATTGCATGCCCGAGAAACCGTTGCCGCTGTAGTTGGCGGAGAATCCCTTGAATTCGCCCGGCGCGTTGATCACCGCCTGCAGCTGCGTTTCCATGCCGGGCATGGCGTAGATCTGGCCGGCGAGCGCGGGTATGAAGAACGAGTTCATCACCGTGGACGCCGTAATCTTGAACTGGATCGGACGATCCACCGGCGCGGCCAGTTCGTTCACGGTGGCAATGCCTTGCTCCGGGTATATGAACAGCCACTTCCAGTCGAGCGCGACCACGTTCACCTGCAAGGGCCGTACATTGGCCGGTACCGGGCGATTGGCGCTGATGCGTTCGAGCTGGCGATAGGGATCGAGCTTGTGCGTGCTCACCCAGGTGATCGCGCCAAGCGCAATGATGATGAGCAGCGGTGCGGCCCAGATCAGCAGCTCGAGAATGGTGGAGTGATCCCATTCGGGATCGTAGTGAGCCTTCTTGTTGGATGCGCGGAAATGCCAGGCGAAAAACAGCGTCAGCACGATGACCGGCACGATGATCAACAGCATCAACAATGTCGACGTGATGATCAGATCGCGCTGCTGCACGGCGAGGTCGCCGGACGGCGCCATCAATACGGTCTGGCAACCCGCAAGCAGGAAGACGACGGAGACAAGCAGTCCACGCAGCAGCTTCATAGACATGACCGACGGCGCAACCAGTGTGGAAAACGGTACGCCGTTCGGCGCGAAACAGGAACAGGCCATATTCCCAGTGACGCGAGAGGCGTGGCGGTGCCATAGTGTGGCCGCGACATATTCCTTCTTTGTGAGTAATGACTATGTCAAGCACCTTCCCTGATCACGGCGGCGCCCCGGCTACCACGGCGGAAGACATCGGGCGGCTGCATGCACGTGCCAAGGTGGCGCCAGGCGAGATCGCCATTGGCGTGATCATCGGCCGCACCTCCGAACAGTTCGACTTCTTCGTGTTCGGTATTTCTTGCGTGCTGGTGTTTCCCTCGGTGCTGTTCCCCTTCGCCAGTCACCTGGATGGCATTCTTTACGCCTTCACGGTCTTTTCACTGGCCTTCATCGCGCGACCGTTCGGCACCGCGTTGTTCATGGGTTTCCAGCGGCGCTGGAGTCGCGGCACCAAGCTCACTATCGCGTTGTTCCTGTTGGGCAGCGCGACCGCGGGCATTGCCTTCCTGCCGGGCTACAAGCAGATCGGCAACTGGGCGATTGGACTGCTGATCCTGTTCCGTCTGCTGCAAGGCATTGCGCAAGGCGGATCGTGGGATGGCCTGCCCTCGCTGCTGGCGCTCAACACGCCGCCGGAGCGACGCGGCTGGTACGCCATGCTCGGTCAGTTGAGCGCACCGATCGGCTTCATCGTGGCCAGCGCCTTGTTCCTGTTCCTGCATGCCAGCCTGGATGAGGGCGACTTCATCGACTGGGGCTGGCGCTATCCGTTCTTCGTGGCGTTCGCCATCAATGTGGTGGCGCTGTTTGCGCGCCTGCGCCTGGTGGTGACCGAGGAATACACGGTGGCCATGGAAGAGCGTGAACTTGAACCCGTGGGCATCGGTGAAATCCTGCGTACGCAGGGTTACAACATCTTCATCGGCGCGTTCGCGGCGCTGGCCAGCTACGCGCTGTTCCACCTGGTGACGATCTTCCCGTTGTCATGGATCGTGCTCAAAAACTCGCAGGCGGTGGATTCCGTGCTGTTGATCCAGATTTTCGGCGGTGTGGCGGGCATCTTCGGCATCGTGATGTCGGGCTACGTGGCCGATCACATCGGCCGGCGCACCACGCTTGGTGTGGCGGCGGGCCTTATCGGTCTGTTCGCCTTGGCCACGCCGTGGATGCTGGACGGCGGCAAGGAATTGCAGGACGCCTTCATCATCGTGGGCTTCCTCCTGCTTGGCTTCTCGTATGGGCAGGCGGCCGGCAGCGTGACGTCGAATTTCGAGGTGCGTCTGCGCTATGCGGGCGCCGCGCTGACCACCGACGTGGCATGGTTGATCGGTGCGGCCTTTGCACCGCTGGTGGCGCTGGGTTTGTCGATGCGCTTCGGCCTGGCGGCGGTCAGTGCCTATCTGCTCTCGGGTGTGGTGTGCACCTTGCTGGCGCTGCGCGTGAATCGCGCGCTGGCTGCACGCGAATAGGCGTCGCTGGCCGGAACCGGATCTATCAGCGTTGCGCGGGTGCGCGGTGGTTCACTTGGGCCACCAGCACGGCATGCCTGGCCAGGTCCACGGGCTTATGCGTCACCTGCGTTGTTGCGGGGTAGCGTGACAGCGAATTGCCGTTCTTCCAGTCCCGCGCGGGGCGCACCGGCCGCGGCGTGAATCCACCGCCGCAGTTCGGACAGACATTCTGCAACAGCTCGACACAGTCGCTGCAGTAGGTGCATTCGAACGAGCAGATCATGGCCTCCGTCGATGCCGGTGGCAGCGCTTTGTTGCAATGCTCGCAGGTCGGTCGTAGATCCAGCATGGGAACTCCACTTCGCAATATTGCCGATGATGCCAGAGTAGCTTGCGGCAGCTCCGCGACGTCATGCGCCGTCCAGCGGCAACACGTAGCGCAGCTTGGCATGTTCGTTGGCGCCCAGCCTTCGGTAAAAACGCGCTGCTCCATCGTTCCAGGCGGGCGTCTGCCATTGCACGGATGCGCATCGCTGCGCTGATGCGTGGGCGATCACGTGCTCCCATAGCTGGCGTCCGATCGCATGGTTGCGCCATGGCGCGCGCACATAGAGGCAATCCATGTACAGATAACTGACACGATCAAGCGTGGAGAAATCGACCGTCGCACTGGCATAACCCACCACGGCGTCGCCGATGCAAGCGAGCCACGCCATCAGCCGAGGCGTATCGCCATCGAGGGCGTCGGCAAGCGCTGCGGCGCGCTCGCCGGGAACATGTGGCAGCCGTTCGAAATCCGCGTGCTCGGCGCAGATCGCCATGAGCTCGGGCACATCCGGAGCATGCGCCCGGCGAATTCTGACGTCGTGCTGCATCTCAACGCTCGAGGCCGAAGCCTTCATCGATCCACCCGGTGAGCCCGCCGATCATCTCCTTCACCGGACGGCCAAGTTGCGCGAGCTTCACCGCCGCCTTGTTGGCGCCGTTGCAGTGCGGGCCGGCGCAGTACACGACGAACAGCGTGTCGGGCGAGTATTCCGCCAGGCGCTGCTCGCTGATCATGCGGGTGGGCAGGTTGAGCGCACCCGGCACGTGACCGGCGGCGTAGAGCGTTGGCGTGCGCACGTCCAGCAGCACGAAATCCTTCGCTTCATGGTGGGTCGCGTAATAGACGTCGGCACAATCGGTCTCGAAGCCGAGCCGGGCCTGGAAATGCGCCAGCGCTTCATCGCTGGCGGCGGGGGAGACACGTTGCACCACGCTGCTCATGGAATCACTCCAGTGGAAAGACAGCGTCAGTATCGGCACTGGCGCGCTACGCCGACATTGGCAAGAATGCCAGTCACCATGAAGAAACCGCCAAAACGATCCGGACGCCTGTCCGGTCCGCCCAACCGGCAGGTGGCGGCCCTGGTCTACGACGGGCTGTGCACCTTCGAGTTCGGCATCGCCGTGGAGATGTTCGGCCTGCCGCGCCCCGAACTGGCCGACTGGTACGACTTTCGGCTGTGCGCGGTGGACCGCGGCCCGATGCGCGCGGCCGGCGGCTTGCGCGTGCTGGCCGATGGTGGCCTCGAGGCGCTCGCTGGCGCCGGCACCATCATCGTGCCGGGTTGGCGAGGCATCGACGCGGCGCCACCCGAGCCGCTGCTTGAGGCTCTGCGTGCGGCGCATGCGCGCGGCGCGCGCTTGCTGTCGTATTGCTCGGGCGTGTTCGTGCTTGCCGCCACGGGACTGCTCGATGATCGTCGCGCGACCACGCATTGGCGCTATGCCGAGGCCCTGGCCGAGCGCTATCCGCGCATCCGCATCGAGCCGGATGTGCTCTATGTCGACGAGGGTCAGCTGCTCACCTCGGCAGGCAGCGCGGCGGCGCTGGATCTTTCGCTGCACCTGATTCGCCGGGACTATGGCGCGGAAGTGGCCAATAGCGTCGCGCGTCGTGCGGTGGTGCCGGCGCATCGCGATGGCGGGCAGGCACAGTTCATCCAGTCGCCCATGCCGGCGCAGGGCGCGGGACTGGGCAAACTGCTGGAGTGGATGCGTCGCCACCTCGACCAGCCACAGCCTGTGGCAGTGTTGGCCGAGCGCGCCCGCATGAGCGAGCGCACGCTCTTGCGGCGCTTCGAGGAAGCCACCGGATGCTCGCCCAAGCAGTGGTTGACGCATGAGCGCCTCGGGCGCGCGCGTGAGCTGCTGGAGGGCAGCGAGATGGGCGTGGACCGCGTGGCCGAGGTGTGCGGATTCGGCAGTGCGGATACCCTACGTCACCATTTCCGACAGCACCTGCAGCTGAGCCCGGCACGCTACCGCGAGCGATTCGCCCTGCAACGGTGAGCGTCGCCGGTGCGGCTGGCGCACCGCAGGAAAGTTGACATCTACACCGGGTATATCGGCGGAGCGGAACCGCCGTGTCGCCCACAAGGAATCTTCATGGTTTACGTGTTGCTGAGCGTGGTCTGCAGCGTACTGGTGTCGGTCTTGCTGAAGCTCTCCCGCCGACTGTCCGTGGATGTCGGACAGGCGATCGCCTGGAACTACGTCGCCACCAGTGCGCTCACGATGTTGGTGTTTCGCCCTTCGTTAACCGTGTTGTCCAGCGCGCAGGCGCCCTGGCTGGGCTTTGTCGGGTTGGGCCTGCTGTTGCCGTTGATCTTTCTGGCGCTTGCCGCCTCGGTGAGCAGCGCCGGCATCGTGCGCACGGACGCAGCGCAGCGCCTGTCGCTGCTGATTTCCCTGCTGGCGGCGTTCCTGCTGTTCGGCGAAACGCTGAGTATGGGCAAAGGTTTTGGCATCGCGATAGGTTTGGTCGCGCTTGCGTGCATGGTGTGGCGCGGATCGGCTGCCACTCACGGCGAGGGTGAACGTAGCTGGCTTTGGCCGCTGGTGGTGTTCGCGGGTTTTGGCGCGATCGATATTCTGTTCAAGCGTGTGGCGGCTGCGGGTACGCCGTTTGCAGCTTCATTGCAGGCGATGTTCGCTCTGGCGCTGGTGGTGTCGCTGGCGATCCTGTTGTGGCGTCGCTGGCATGACCGCACGTTTTTCACGTTGCGCGATGCGGTGGCGGGGTTGCTGTTGGGGTTGGCCAACTTTGGCAATATCGTGTTTTACGTGCGGGGGCATCAGGCGTTGCCGGATCATCCGTCGCTGGTGTTTGCCAGTATGAATCTGGGGGTGGTGGCGTTGGGGGCGGTGGTTGGCACGGTGGCATTCCGTGAGCGCTTGAGTTGGGTTAATGCGGGGGGTGTGGTGTTGGCGTTGGGGGCGATTGGAGTGATCGCCTGGGGGTGAAGTCGTCATTCCGGCGTAGGCCGGAGGCGCTCTTCAACAGCCGAATGGCTAGTCATCCAGTAGCGGTGCGCCACTATTGTCGCGCTGCCGCCAGCGTGCCGCCTACGCGGCGGGCGTTTCGATCGCCTGCCGGCGCTCGAGTCACTTTTCTTTTGCTGGCCCAAAAGAAAAGTAACCCAAAGAAAATGGCCTGATAACGCCCGCAGCATCGTGCTGGGATAAGCCCGAACGCTCGAGGCGCGTCGTTGCGGGACAACCTCCGAGGGTACACAGCGGGTACCTCAATGCGCTGCGCAACGCGCCCGAATCGCTGAGGACTTAGAGCGGGGCCTCGCTGCGCGTCGGCTTTAGACATCCCTACTTACGTCTGCCGCAGCTGCTTGTCTGTGGGAGCGCACCCTGTGCGCGACAAACCTACGGAGCGGTGCACCACACTTCTCCCTCTCCCCTCCGGGGAGAGGGTTGGGGCGAGGGGGCCATCTAGCCTCGCGCTTTCATCAGGCCCGATTGAAAGCTTGGGAAACATCGCGAGATCTCGCGATTATGCAGCCGTCGCAGAGTTCCCCCGCCAATGACTTCTGGCGTATGAAACCACCCAGCCACGGCACCTAAGCTGGAGCGTCGCGCTACCGCGTCCGTTCAGAGGTTTCACTTTCATGCGCAAGCTTCCCCTCGTCGTGGCGCTGGCCACGCTGTTGCTCGGTACGGCGGTTCATGCCGATGACAAGAAAGACAACAAGGACAAGCCGGAGGACAAGCCCGATGCCGTGCTGCTCAAACCGCAGACGTCGGAGACCTCGGGCACGGTGAAGGTCGAGGGCAAGAGCATTGACTACAAGGCGGTGGCGGGCACGTTGGTGTTGCATGGCAGCGGCGACAAGGAGAGCGAGCCGCAGATCAGCATGTTCTACGCCGCGTACTTCAAGAAAGGCGCGGAGCCGGGCAAGCGGCCGATCACCTTTGTCTACAACGGCGGCCCGGGTTCGGCCACGGTGTGGCTGCACATGGGCGCGTTCGGGCCCAAGCGCGTGGTGACCAGCGATGATGCGCATACACCGGCTGCGCCGTACGGCCTGGTGAACAACGATTACAGCTTGCTCGATGCCTCCGATCTGGTCTTCATCGATGCGCCCGGCGCAGGCTTCAGTCGCCTGATCGCCGACGACGCCGACAAGGGCAAGCGCGAAGAGTTGATGAAGGACCGCAAGAAGACGGTCTACAGCGTCGATGGCGACGGCCATGCCTTCGCGCAGTTCATCACCCAGTTCCTGTCCAAGTACAACCGCTGGAACTCGCCCAAGTACTTGTTCGGCGAAAGCTACGGCACCACGCGCTCGGCGGTGGTGGCCAATATTCTGGAAAATGAAAACAGCGTCGACCTCAACGGCGTGATCCTGCTGTCGCAGATCCTCAGTTTCGACAGCAGCATCGATGGTCCGGCCAACAACCCGGGCGTGGATCTGCCGTACGTGGTTGGCCTGCCGACCTTCGCGGCCACGGCGTACTACCACCACAAGCTGCCGCAGCAGCCCGCCGCGCTGGAGCCCTTCCTGCGCGAAGTGGAGCAGTACGCCATGACCGACTACGCCTCAGCCCTGATGGCCGGCTCGCGTCTGGACCAGGGCCGCAAGCAGGCCGTGGCGCAGAAGCTGCATCAGTACACCGGCCTGCCGGTTGCCTACCTGATGAAGGCCAACCTGCGTGTCGACGGCGGCATGTTCGAGCATGAGCTGCAGGCCGATGGCGACATCACCACCGGCCGCCTGGACAGCCGCTTCTCGGGTCCCTCGATCGACCCGCTGAGCAAGTCGTCCGACTACGATCCGCAGTCCTCGGCGATCAGCTCGGCCTATGTGGCGGCGTTCAACGACTACGTGCGGCGCCAGCTCAAGTTTGGCGAAAACCAGACCTATCGCTTGTTCGCCAACATCGACAACTGGGACTTCTCGCACAAGGCGCCGGGCTCGACCGAATCGCTGCAGCAGTCGACCAACGTGATGCCTGATCTGGCCACGGCGATGAAGACCAATCCGAACCTGCGCGTTTCGCTCAACGGCGGCTACTACGATCTGGCCACGCCTTATTTCGCGGCCGACTACGAGATGCATCACATGCCGATACCGGCGAACCTGGAGAAGAACATCTCCTATGCGTGGTATCCGTCGGGGCACATGGTCTACGCCCACGAGGATTCGCTCAAACAGCTGCACGACAACGTGGCGCGCTTCATCGGCGACACCGACAACGTCGGCAAGCATTGATGTGTGCGTGAAGGTGCGCCATGAACGGCGCACCTTCACATCCGGCTACCGCGGGCGGCGTTACGCTCGCGGGCCTCGCCAGCCGGAGGTTCCACGATGAGTACCGAATCCGTAGCAAAGCGCCTGGTGGCCATGTGCCGCCACGGCCAGTTCGAGGAAGCGCAGCACGAGCTTTATGCCAAGGACGCCGTGAGCATCGAGCCGGAGGGCATGGCGCAGGGCCCGCTCGGCAACGTCAAAGGCCTGGACGCCATCCTCGAGAAGGGCAAGCGCTTCCAGGCGGGTGTCACCGAGATGCACGGCGTACAAGTCAGCGAGCCGCTGATCGCCGGCAACTGGTTCAGCGTCGTGATGACGCTGGATGTGACCATGAAGGAATACGGCCGCGTCAACATGCAGGAGATCTGCGTCTATCACGTGAAGGACGACAAGATCGTGCAGGAGCAGTTTTTTTACGATGCGGGTGGGTGAAGTCGACCGTGCCCCCTGTGGGAGCGCACCCTGTGCGCGACGCGGTCTATCGGCTTACCGTGCAATGGGATCTTGCGGCGAGGCCATGCCGGCTTCGCCGGCTGTCGCGCACAGGGTGCGCTCCCACAGGTCATCGGGTCGCGTGAGGCCCCAACAAAAAGCCCCGCTTTCGCGGGGCTCTCTGCAAATGCACCAGCGTGTGCTTAGTCGATGTCGAGGAACGAGCGCAGCTGTTCCGAGCGGCTCGGGTGACGCAGCTTGCGCAGTGCCTTGGCCTCGATCTGGCGGATGCGTTCACGCGTGACGTCGAACTGCTTGCCGACTTCTTCCAGCGTGTGATCCGTGTTCATGTCGATGCCGAAGCGCATGCGCAGTACCTTGGCTTCGCGCGGCGTAAGGCCGGCGAGCACGTCGCGCACGGTTTCCATCAGGCCCGTTTCGGTGGCTGACTCGATCGGCGAGGACGCGTTGGTGTCCTCGATGAAATCGCCAAGATGGGAATCCTCGTCGTCGCCGATCGGGGTTTCCATCGAGATCGGTTCCTTCGCGATCTTCAGCACCTTGCGGATCTTGTCCTCAGGCATGTCCATTTCCTTGGCCAGCTCTTCGGGCGTCGGCTCGCGGCCGAACTGCTGCAGCATCTGGCGGGAAATGCGGTTCAACTTGTTGATCGTCTCGATCATGTGCACCGGGATACGGATGGTGCGGGCCTGGTCGGCGATCGAGCGGGTGATGGCCTGGCGGATCCACCACGTGGCGTACGTGGAGAACTTGTAGCCGCGGCGGTATTCGAACTTGTCCACCGCCTTCATCAGGCCGATGTTGCCTTCCTGGATCAGGTCCAGGAACTGCAGGCCGCGGTTGGTGTACTTCTTGGCGATGGAGATGACCAGGCGCAGGTTGGCCTCGACCATTTCCTTCTTGGCGCGGCGTGCCTTGGCCTCGCCGATCGACATCGTGCGGTTGATTTCCTTGATGTCGGTCAGCGGCAGGAACAGCTTGTGCTCGATCGCGCCGAGCTTTTCCTGCTCGCCGTCGATCGCTTCCTTGTAGGTCTTGATGTTCGGCGACCACTTCTGGCGCTTGCGGCCCAGCTCGTTCGCCCACTCGAGGTTGCCCTCGTTGCTGGGGAACGTCTTGAGGAACTCGGCCTTGGGCATCTTCACGTGCTTGACGAAGATCTCCATCAGCACGCGCTCGTGGTGACGGATATCGTTCACCACTTCGCGCAGCTTGCGCACGAAGCTGTCGATCAGCGCGGACGGCAGCTTGAGCTTGAGGAATTCCTCAGCCATCTGGTCGCGCAGCTTGGTGACCTTCTTGTCGTTGATGTCGGTGGCCTTGGGGGCCGCCTTCTGGAACTTGCCGTAGTAGTCGCGCAGCAACTCCATGCGGCGCTTGACCTCTTCCGGGTCCGGACCAGTCGGGCCGGCTTCTTCTTCTTCGGCCGCGCCTTCTTCTTCTTCGTCTTCGGCGTCCGCGTCGGCTTCTTCAACCTCGGCGTCGGCGGCAGCAGCCTGGGCCGCGTCGGCGGCTTCTTCAAGGTCGGCGAAGCCGGCCAGGATTTCGCTCAGGCGGCGCTTGCCGTCCAGATGCTGGTCGTATTCCTCGAGCAGCAGCTCGATGGTCAGCGGGAAGCTGGCAAGCGCGGTCTGCACCTGGCCCAGGCCTTCCTCGATGCGCTTGGCGATGGCGATTTCGCCCTCGCGGGTCAGCAGCTCGACCGTACCCATCTCGCGCATGTACATGCGCACCGGGTCGGTGGTGCGGCCCACTTCGGAATCGACCGCCGACAGCAACGCGACCGCTTCTTCGGCGGCAGCTTCGTCGTCGGTGGACGCGCCGGGCGCGTTGTCCGAGAGCGGATCGGAATCGGGAGCGGCATCGTGCACTTCAATGCCGACGCCCTTGAGCACCGCCATGATGTCTTCGATCTGCTCCGGATCGACAATGTCGTCGGGCAGGTGGTCGTTGATCTCGGCGTAGGTCAGGTAGCCCTGCTCCAGACCCTTGGAGATGAGCGCCTTGATTTCAGACTGTTGCTCGGGAGCTTTGCTATTCATACCTACCGCCGCGTATGCAGGAACCGATCAGTATACCCATGTGATGCTTTTTTGACCAGTTTTCAAGGAAGAAAATCGGTAGCGCCGACACGCAAAAATCGCGCCAAATCGGCATCTTCCGAGGATTTTTTCGTCTTTGGTCGAGATCGCCGGGGTGCAGGCGTCATGGGGTCTCCAGCCAGAAGGTGACTGGGCCGTCGTTGACCAGATGTACCTTCATATGGGCGCCGAACTGCCCGATTTCCACCCTGGGGTGCGTTCCGCGGGCCAGTTCCACCAGCCGGTCGAACCAGCGGCGGCCCTCCTCGGGCGTCGCCGCGCTGGTGAAGCTGGGGCGCATGCCCGAACGGGTGTCGGCGGCCAGGGTGAACTGGCTGACCAGCAGCAGCTCGCCGCCGGTGTCGGCCAGGGAGCGGTTCATGCGGCCCTGCTCGTCGGCAAATACGCGGTAACCCAGCAGGCGTTCGAGCATGCGCCTGGTGCGCGGTTCGTCGTCGCCGGGCTGCACGGCGACCAGCGCAAGCAGGCCGGGGCCAATGGCTCCGACGGTGGTGTTTTCGACATCGACACGGGCTGACAGGACACGCTGGATCAGGGCGATCATCGAAAGTGGTAACGGCCGGAGACGGCGGAAGCTTAGGGCCTGACTATCGCCGACGCATAGCCTGCGAAAGTTGTAGAGCATGCCCTGGGGCGAAGAACGTAACCGGGCCGCATGTCGTTGACCCGTGAACCGGCGACGCGGGCGGTTACACTGCGTCGCTCATGCGATTCGACATCACCCTCCTCTATCTCCTCCTGCGCCTGTTTGGACGGCTGCCGCTGCGCACGCTGCATGCCCTGGGCGCCGCCATCGGCCGCCTCTCGCTGGCCCTGCACACGCGCACCGCGCACAACACCTCGGTGAACTTGCAGCTGACCCGGCCCGGCCTGGACAAGCGCGCGCATGCCGCCTTGCTGCGCGAAGTGATGGAGGACGCCGGCCGCTCCGCCACCGAGATCACCTGGATCTGGGGCAACGATGCCGAGCGTGCGCTCGACCTGGTGCGCGAGGTCCGTGGCGAGGCGCTGTTCGATGCCGCGCTGGCGTCGGGCAAGGGCGTGATCATCGCGGCGCCGCACCTGGGTTGCTGGGAGTTGCTCAACTATTGGCTGTGCCGCAAGACGCCGATGGCGATCCTGTATCGCCCGCCGCGCATTGCCGCGATCGAAGGCCTGCTGCGCAAGGTGCGCGGCGCGCTGGCGCCGGAGCAGGTGCGTGCCGAAGGCGCCGGCGTGCGCACCTTGTACAAGCGACTGGCTGCCGGTGGCACGGTGGGCATCCTGCCGGACCAGAAGCCGCGTGCCGGCGAAGGCGAAGTGGCGCCGTTCTTCGGCCAGGATGCGCTGACCATGGTGTTGTTGCCGCGGCTGGCCGCGCGCACCGGTGCGACCGTGCTGTTCGCCTTTGCCGAGCGCTTGCCCAAGGGCGAAGGTTTTCGCATCCATCTGCTGCCGGCGCCGGAAGGTCTGGCCGATGCGGACCTCGCGATCGGTTGCCGGGCGCTAAATCAAGGCGTGGAACAGTGCGCGGAGCTGGCCTTCTCGCAGTACCAGTGGCAGTACAAGCGTTTCTCGGCGGACACCTGGAAAAGCCCGTACGACTGAATCACTTGCGCGGCATCCCACCTGTGGGAGCGCACCCTGTGCGCGACATGGGCGCCTGGTCGTTACCGCTCCGCAGGCTTGTCGCGCACAGGGTGCGCTCCCACAAATATCTCGCCGCACGGCAGATGCGGGCGGTTGCTCAGCCCTGCTTTTCCAGCCGCCGCAAAAACACTGTCATTTCCTTCTCGGCCTGCTTGTCGCCGCGCGCCAGGGCGACGCTGATGCCCTGGCGCCACGCGTCGGCGGCGCCGGCTTGGTCATCCATGGCCAGACACGCCTTGCCCAGCAGTTTCCACGCGGCGGAATAGCGGGCGTCAAAGGCCAAGGCCTGGCGAAATTCCGGAATCGCCCCCGCGGCATCGCCCGCCGCAAGCAGCGCATTTCCCAGCGAAAAGCGCAGCAAGGCGCCATCGCGCGGACCGCCGCACTGCGCGCGCAGGTTGGCGATCAGAGCGTCGTTCATTGCAGGGCGCGGGAGCGCCACGGGTCGACCTGGTAGACCCGGGTCGGGTGCGGTGGCTCAGGCGGCACGCGGCCGGCGCGTAGTTCGGCCAGCGATTTGGCCGGCCAGATCACCACCCAGCCGGAGCGGAACGGCTGCACCAGCAGCGCATAGCGCAGCGCATCGTTGGTGAGCTTGTCCGGATGCTCCACGATCAGCCCATCGGGGTGTTCCTGCGCGAACGTCTGCAGGGACTTGCCTTCGTACAGGCGCTCGATGCTGTGGGTCAGGCGGCCGGCGAAATGGAACTGGCCTTCGTAATTGCCCAGCAAGCCCAGGGCCTGGTTCTGCGCATCGGCCGCGCCGAGCAACTGGGCCGACGGCCGCAGGTCGAAGTTCTGCCACATGGTGAGGGTGAACAGCGTATTGAGCGCCAGCGTGCCGACCAGGCCGGCAAACGCCAGGCGCCGCAGCTCGCCGCGACCGCGCAACAACAGCAGCACGCCCAGCAGCACAAACACCACGCTGAAGAAGCGGCTGTAGCGCTGGGTCGTGTCGAACCATTCGCCATGCAGGTCGTTGTGCGAGACCAGCACCGGCAACACGAACAGGAAGATGCCGAACAGGATGCCGCCCACGCCCAGCGGCCAGGTACCCAGCCAGGGGTTGTCGGCCAGCTTCGGACGCTGATCGCGCAGGGCCGCGATGGCGCCGGCCACGAGCAGGGCCGCGCCAGCGAATTCCGGCAGCGGGTAATACAGCTGCTTGCCGCTGATGAAGGAGAACACCACGATCACCGGCACCAGCCAGCACAGCGCAAAACGCAGGCCGCTATCGAGCGGGCGGCGCAGCGTGGCGAGCGCCACCCAGGCGCGCGGCCATCCGCTGAACGGGAACAGCAGCGCCGGGATCATCGGCACGTACCACCAGAACGGGCGTGCGTGATCGAACGCGTTCACCACGCGGCCGGCGGTCTGGGTGAAGAACAGGCGTTGGCGGTAAGCCTCACCGCCCGCGAAGCCGGCAGGCAGCGCCCAGGCCAATAGCATCGCACCGCCCAGCAGCAGCGCCAGCACGCCGCGGCCGTACCAGCGCATGCGGTTGTCGCGAGCCCAGTCGCTCCACAGCGGGCCGAGCAGGAAGGGGAAGGCCACGTGCAGAAACATCACCGGGCCCTTGGTGAGCAGGCCCGCACCCACGCACAGGCCAAACAGCAGCCAGCGCGGCTCCGCGCGGTCCCGCTTGGGCGTCAGGCAAAGCAGCGCAGCCAGCACCCAGACCGCCAGCAGCACCTCGTACATGATCTGCAGGCCGAACAGGAACGCATAACCGAGCGCCAGCAGGATCCACGGCGCGCCCTTGGCCACCCACGGGCGGTTCGGAAACAGGCGCTGCGCCAGCACCGACACCAGCACCAGCTGGGTGCCGCCAAAGATCACCTCAAGCACGCGCGGCCAGATGTCGTTGACGCCGGTCACCAGCCAGCCGGCGTGGATCATCCAGAACAGCAGCGGCACCTTCTCGCTGTAGGGCGAGCCATTGATGTGCGGCACCAGCCAGTCGTGGTGAATCCACATCTCCCAGGCCACCGCGAGCGTGCGGGTGGAATACAGCGGCATCGGGCCGTGCGAGAAGATCGCCAACAACGCGGCCAGGGTCCACAGCGGCAGCCATGGCCAGAGGGAGCGCAGGTGTTCTGAGCGGCTATAGCTGCTGGATGCCACGGGCAGTCTTCTTTATGGGATTGAAACAATTCTAGCCCGAGCTGCCCCTGCTCCACGCTGACCCGGCCGCCGCGCGGCCGGGGCTGGGCTCAGTAGCGGGCCGGTCCCCAATAGCCGATGCGCCGGCGGATTTTCAGTTTTCGCCAGAAATTCCGAGGCTTAGGGCGACGGTTGCGGCCGCCGGCGGCAATGAAGCCGTCAATCGCTTTGAGGATGCGCTCGGCCGAGTGGCCATCGCGATACGGATGGATGGCCTCGCCGTACTCATGGATGGCCTGCATCAGCTCGGCCGGTCGCGACAGCGCGCGCTCGATCGCCGGCTCGAACTGCGACACCTGGTCGATATCGATCAGCTGCGGACCCGGCCGGCGGTTCTTGAAGGTCACCACGGGCTTGCCGGTGAGCAGGAATTCATTGAGTGCGGAGGAGGTGTCCGAGCACATCATGTCCACCTGCGGAAACAGCTCGAGGATGTTGTCGTTCTCGGCGAACGTCAGGTGCTCGTTCTGCAGCGCCTTGTACTTGGCCACCGTGGCCGGATCCATCTTCGGATGGAAGGTCACGATCCAGCGCCAGCGCCCGTCGCGCGAGAGGCGTTTGACTTCCTCATACAGCGTTTCGGCGGCGCTCCAGGACGGCGAGAAGGTGGAGTGGTACAGGATCACCGGCGGCTGGCGCACCGGCGGGATCGGTCCGGTGATTTCGCGCATGAAGGGGTCCAGCTTGGGAAAGCCGGTCTCCACCACGCTGAAGTGGCCGACGCGATCGGCGATGGCCTGGAACTGCGCCGTGTCGCGCGGACCGGTGGTGCAGTACAGATCGAAGAAGCCGCGGATATAGATATGTCGCGGCTTGCCCGCATCGAAGCCGTGGAAGGTTTCCACCTTCACGCCGGGAAAGAAATGCGGCACCGCATTGCTGGAGGTGATCACGGCTCGCGGCTTCCACGCGCGCACTTCTTCCACCGTCAGCGCGCGCTCGCCTTCCACCAGGTCTTCGGCGCCGGGACCGTCGAAGAACCAGGCGGCCTCGTCGCCGCGGGCGCGGATCGCGTCCTGGATCGGACGCAGGATGGCCAGCGCATAGCGCTCGGAGCCATACAGCAAGTAATGCTCTCTCAGAGCGGGGTCTTTACTCATCGATCGATGCCATGGCGGATCAGGGCGTCGGTGGCCGTCTGCAGCGACGCGGGATTGCGGCGCATCTCGTAGTAACGCATGCGTTTGTAAGCGGCATACGAGGCGCCTGTCTGCGCGATCACAAAGCCACGCCAGCCATCGAGGAAGGCCAGCCGCAGGAAGTAATCCTTCACGAAGGCCAGCAGATACACGAAGGGCGTCTGCCACATGCGCACCGGCTTGTTCTTCTGCAGCCAGTCACGGCATTTGAGTTCGGCGTAGCGCAGCACCTTGATCTGTTTCTCGGGCAGGCTCGGGTTGTTCTCGTGGTTGAACACTTCTTTCAGCAGCACGGAAGGTCCATCGAAACGCAGCGACTCGTGCACGCGCACATCGGCCCAGCGCGCGCGGTCGCGGTGGTACAGGCGGGCCATTTTCTCGCCACGGCCCGGCAGGTACCAGCGCATGCGCTCGCCCATGAAGATGGTGGAGCGACGCAGGTAGGCCGCGCAAAGATTGCTGGCCATCAGCTTGGGCAGCCGCTGCTCCAGTTCGGCCGCCAGTTCGGGCGAGAGGTACTCGTCGGCGTCGAGCGCCAGCACCCAGTCATTGCTGCACTGCGTCGTAGCGAAATTGCGCTGCGGCCCGAAGCCCAGCCACGGCTGGTGCACCACCCGTGCGCCGTGGGCCTGCGCGATGGCTACCGTGTCATCGGTACTCCCGCTGTCGACCACAAGTTTTTCACTGGCGAAGGGCACGCTATCCAGACAGCGGCCAATATGCTTCGCCTCGTTGTACGTCATGACCACGAGGGTGAGGGAAAAGGTAGGCATAAAGTGAATTCTACCGGTATTCGCCGGCAGGCTTGGTCCTCCGGGAGGCCCCGGTCGGCGTTAGCCGACAGGGTCGCGGTCGGCTCAGTTTCAGCTGGAACCGTGCACTATTCTGCTGACTTTGGGCGGAGCAAAGCCGAAAATAGACCGGTTTCGGGTCCGCCCGGGCCGCAGTAACGAACAGGCAAGCAGGCAGTATGAGAAGCAGGGCGATCCCATTGAAAACCGACGTTCAGCCGAAGAGCCGGGCCATTACGCGCACGATTCTTGGCGTGGGCATCGTCTGGATGATGCTGGGGATGGTCATCATGCCGGCCGGCGTGTCGTTCAATCCCGGCAAGCCCTACCAGACCAGCCTGATCGTGTTGCTCTACCTGCCCGCCCTGGCGCTGTCCTTCTCGCAGGGCGCGCGGGTATGGCGCGAACTTTGGCCGCTGCCGGTGTTCCGGGTGTTCCTGGCGTTGCTGGCTTGGGCGCTGCTCTCCTTGAGCTGGGGCCACATACCCCATGCGGGGGACGAGGTCGGCCGCCTGATCAGCGTGCTGGCATTCGTGCTGGGCTGGCATGCCTATGCCGCCAACGACGTGTCGCGCATCCGCCATCTGCTGCTGGCCGCCGGCCTGGCCATCGGGGCTTGCGCGATCTACTACTGCATCAGTTTTGTGCGCGCTCCCATGGAAGACGGCCGTATCGTCGGCGAGGGGACGATCGCCACCGCCAATTACGCGGCGGCGCTGATGGGGGTGGTGGCGCTTTGGCTCAGCCAGCTCGATATCGACGACCGTCGCTGGTCGATCGCACGCTATGCGGCGATGGCGGTGCTGCTGCTCTTCGTGGGGCTCACCCAGACGCGCAGCGTGTGGCTGGCCCTGGCGCTGGCCATCGTGCTGATGCCGCTATGGCAGCCCGGCCGGGTCCATCGCTGGGTGGCGGTGACCATCGCCGTACTGGCGGCGATCATGTTGCTCTGGCCAGCGACCATGCTGACCGTGCGTGGCACCTCGTTGCGTCCGGAGCTGGCCCTGCAGGCGATGCATCTGGCCGCCCAGCACCCTCTGCTGGGATTGGGTCAGGGCGCCCCCATCAGCCTTATCGTCAACGGTGCGGCCTACACGCATACACACAACCTGCTGACCCAGGTGACGGTGGAACTGGGCCTGCCCGGCCTGCTGCTGACCGTCGCCATGTGGCTCATGCTCGGCTGGCAAGGCTGGCGCCATCGCGGCACCCTGCAGGGTCGGCTGGTCCTGACCATCTGGGTTTACGCCTCGGTCGTACTCCAGTTCGATATGCCGCAGATGCTCGACAGCCCGCGGCCGGCATGGCTGCTGATCTGGCTGCCGATGGGTCTGGTCGTGGGCCTGCTCGCGGGTGACCGGGCCAAGCCGGCAATTTCCATCCATTGAAACTAAAGTACCCCGACGTGTTGGGGATTCGGGGATCTCGATGAACAAGGTGTTGGTTACCGGCGGTGCGGGCTTCCTGGGCTCCCATCTGTGCGACCGGTTGCTGCGCGACGGCCATGACGTGCTGTGCGTGGACAACTTCTTTACCGGCAGCAAGCAGAACATCGCGCACCTGCTCGACCACCCGTACTTCGAGATGATGCGGCACGACGTGACCTTCCCGCTCTACGTGGAAGTGGACCGCATTTTCAATTTCGCCTGCCCTGCCTCGCCGGTGCATTACCAGCACGATCCGGTGCAGACCACCAAGACCAGCGTGCACGGCGCGATCAATATGCTCGGCCTGGCCAAGCGCACCGGCGCGCGCATCCTGCAGGCCTCGACCAGCGAAGTGTATGGCGATCCGGAAGTCCATCCGCAGCGCGAGGACTATTGGGGCCGCGTCAATCCCATCGGCTTCCGCAGCTGCTATGACGAAGGCAAGCGCTGCGCCGAAACGCTGTTCTTCGACTACCACCGCCAGCACAACCTGGACATCAAGGTGGTACGCATCTTCAACACCTACGGCCCGCGCATGCATCCGAACGACGGTCGCGTGGTCAGCAACTTCATCGTGCAGGCGCTGCGCGGCGAGGACATCACCATCTATGGCGATGGCAGCCAGACGCGCAGCTTCTGCTATGTCGACGACCTGATCGAAGTGATCACCCGCATGATGAACAGCGAGGCCGGCTTCGTCGGCCCGGTGAACATCGGCAACCCGGTCGAGCACACCATGCTGCAACTGGCCGAGCGTGTGATTGCGCTGGTCGGCGGCAAATCCAGGCTGGTGTTCCGCCCGCTGCCTTCGGACGATCCGCGCCAGCGCCAGCCGGACATCGCCCTGGCCAAGGAAAAACTTGGCTGGGAGCCGCGCGTGAGCCTGGACGATGGCCTGCGCGAAACCATTGCCTACTTCCGTCAGCTGCTGAAGGGAGAGGTGGCTGCATGAAGGCTCTGACCTTCAGCGTCATCATCACCAACTACAACTACCGCGACTACGTCGGCGAGGCGATCGACAGCGTGCTCGCGCAGACGCGCGCCGCCGCCCAGGTCATCGTGATGGACGATGGCTCCACCGATGGTTCGGCCGCCTGGCTGGCCGAGCGCTACGGCAACGACGAGCGCGTGACGCTGCGCTGCGTGAGCAATGGCGGTCAGCTGTCGGCGTTCGTCAAAGGCATGGAGGGCGTCACTGGCGACATCGTGTGTTTTCTTGATGCCGATGATCATTGGGACAAGGATTACCTGGCGCGCATCGGCGAGGTGTACGACAGTCGCCGGGATATCGATTTCGTGTTCACCGATGTCAACTTGTTCGGCAATGAGCAGGGCATCGTCGGCTACGCGGATCGCGCGACCGATCTGGGCTATACCGCCATCAGCACCTGGGTGACGGCCTACTGGTACGGCGCTGCCACATCGGCCTTGTCGATGCGGCGCATGTGGGCGCAGCGGGTGCTGGATCTGCCGCATACGTTTCTCACGACGTGGCGCATTTCGGCCGATAACTGCCTGGTGTTCGGCACCAGCGTGCTGGGTGCGCACAAGTATTACCTGCCCACGGGCATGGTCCATTACCGCGTCCATGGCGCCAACGGCTGGTGGCACGCACGCGATCGCGAGAACCAGTTCGCCAACCTGTTCCGCTCGCGCACGCTGATCAATCACTACGCCGAGCGCATGCATATGGACGTCCATACGCTGGACCTGGCCAAGGCCGAGTTCCGCAGCAAGCCGGCGGCAGGCATGGATGAGGCCTGGCGCTATGCCGGCATTGCGTTCCGGCGCGGCACGGCGGGCTGGCTCAAGCGGGTGGAGCGCACGGTATCCATCCTCCGGCACGGCCGTCGCAACAGCGGCAAGGCGGGCGCGTGATGTTTCGCGGGGCCGCTGGCATATGAGCGCCGGGCTGGAGCTCAAGGTCAGCGTGATCCTGCTGACTTACAACTGGCCACAGGCGCTTGAGCGCATGCTCGAAGGCCTGGCCCGCCAGACCCAGCTGCCTTGCGAAGTCATCGTGGCCGATGATGGCTCGAGCGAACAGACCGCTGCCTTGGTCAAGCGCATGGCGGCGACGTTCCCGGTGCCGCTGCGCCACCTGTGGCAGGAAGACCATGGGTTTCGGGCGGCGCGTGCGCGAAATCGCGGCATTGCCGCCAGTCGGGGCGATTATGTGATCCTGCTCGACGGCGACATGCTGATCGAGCCGCACTTCATCGCTGATCATCTGATGCTGGCCGAGCGTGGATACTTCCTGCAAGGCGGGCGCATCAAGGCCACGGCTGAGGAATCGCAGCGACTGCTCCAAGGCAAGCCGCCCGTTTTCGCGCCGTGGTCGACCGCCCATTTCGACGAGTTCGATGGCACAAAGCGGCTCTACGCGTTCCGTGCACCGTGGCTGGCGCGATGGAAGTCCCGCTCGCGCAACGGTGGGCGAGTGATGAGCTGCAACATGAGTTTCTGGCGCGACGATCTGTTGAAGGTCAATGGCTTCGACGAGCGCATGGAAGGCTACGGCGCGGAAGACCGTGAGCTGGCGGCACGCCTGGAAAATACCGGCCTCAAGCGGCGCGCGCTCAAATGGGCAGCGCTCGCCGTGCACCTGTGGCACAACTCGCGTTCCCCGCCGGACGTCGACGACATGAGCTTGCCCAACAACGTGCTTTTCCACGAAACGCGCACGCAAGGGATCACCTGGTGCGAGCGCGGGATCAGCCAGCACATCGACCTGCTCGGTGAAAGCGATCACGCGGGATGAAACTGCTCTATACGAATTTTCATCACGGCGACGGCGGCGGCCACACCACCTACATCCGCGAACTTGCCGCGGCGCTGGCATCGCGGCACGAGGTACATGTGGCGGCGCCGCCAGACAGCCGCCTCAATCGCGAGGCGCGCGCCTTGCCCGGCGTGTTCGTGCTGGACCAGCCGTTTCCGAACGGCTTGAACAAATGGAAAGCCCGGCGTCGCGCGCGAGCGCAACTGGCCTCGTATCTGCGTGAGCAGGCGTTTGATCTGATCCACGTCAACGGCTCCGCCGATCATCGCCTGGTGCTTTCGGCCATGCCGACCAAGCGTCCCGCCTTGGTGTGGACCAAGCACAACTCCAAACCGGTCCGTGGCCTGGGCGCCGCGCTGCGCGCACGGCACACGGATATGGTCATCGCCGTGTGCGAGTACACGCGTCGCGAATTGCTGCAGACCGCCTATCGCCGCTGCAAGTTGGAAACGGTCTACAACGGCGTGGATATCGAGCGTTGGTCTCCGTGGCCGATCGACCAAGCCAGGGCTGAGCGTGCACATTGGACAGGTGGCGATGAAAGCGTGTTGGTGCTCGGTAGCAACGCAGGAACGGCGAGTTACAAAGGCTGGATGGACCTCATGGAAGCATTGCCGATGCTGCCGGAGGAGATTCGCCGCCGACTGCGCGTGGTGATTGCCGGCGTGCCGCCCAAGACGGCAGAACTGGAGCGAGTCGCCGCGCTTGGTGTGTCCGATCAGGTGCATTTCACCGGCGTGTTGACCGACGCCCGCCCCATGGTGGCCTCGCTCGACGCGGGCTTCGTGTTGTCCTACGACGTGGAAACCATCTCCTTCGCCTGCCGCGAAATGATGGCGATGGGCAAACCGGTGCTGCTCACCCGCTATGCCGGGCTGCCAGAGAATATCCACGAAGGAAAGGACGGCTGGCTGGTACCGGTGCGTGATCGCGCCGCCCTTGCAGCCGCCGTGCAGCGATTGCTCGAACAACGCGACACCCTGCCTGCGATGGGCGCAGCGGCGCGCCAGCATGCGGAGCAGGAGTTTGGGCTGCCGCTGTTTGTGGGTCGAACGGAGCAGGTTTACCAGGATCTGCTGGACATGCGTCGGACCTGATCGCCGGGACGAACAGGGCGAAGTGAGGTGCATCGCATTTCTATCGCGCCGACAACCTGGCCACAACGCAACTGTAGGAGCGCACTTGTGCGCGACCATCTAACGGAGCGGTTCACCCATGCGCTGCGGTCGCGCACAAGTGCGCTCCTACAAGGGGACATGCAGCCCGGTGCCGATCAGCTCTTTGTGGGAGCGCACCCTGTGCGCGACAAGCCTACGTAGCGATACACCCAGCGTGGCTGTCGCGCACAGGGTGCGCTCCCACAGACAAGCAGGCGGGGCAAACGGAAGGAGGCGACCCAAGGCCGATGCGCAGCGAGGCCCCGCCTTAAGTCCTCAGCGATTCGGGCGCGTTGCGCAGCGCTTTGAACTACCCGCTGTGTACCCTCGGAGGTTGTCCCACAACGACGCACCTCAAGCGTTCGGGCTTATCCCAACACGATGCTGCGGGCGTTATCAGGCCATTCTCTTTGGGTTACTTTCGACGCGAAGCTAGTCCCGTGGGATCTTTTGGGCCAGCAAGAGAAAAGTGACTCGGTCGGCGGCAGCCGATCGAAACGCCCGCCGCGTAGGCGGCACGCTGGCCTCGTGGCGACAACGGAGACCAAGGCTCTGGAAGACCAGCCCTTCGGCTATTAAAGAGCGCCTCCGGCCTCCGCCTGGATGACGATCAAAAGCGCGCATCCAAGTGGGCGAAGCCACCACCACCCACCCAACCCCCTCACTCCTCCAGCGCCGCCGCCGGCACCCGATCCACATCCTCACTAGGCATGCACCCCGGCACCACGGCATCAGCCTTGAACATCCACCACTCACGCCGATTCGCATGCCCCAGGCTCACCGCCTTGCTGCGATCCACGCACTGAGCCATCACCCCATCCAGCGCAAACAACCAGCGATGCTCGGGATCGGCAGCCTGCCATTTCACCGCAGCGCTGTACTGCTCATGCCACGGTCGCGTAAAACCGAAATCCGTAGCGGGATGATTGAACATCAGCAGGTTCTGTTCCTTCCACGCCACCATGCCGATCTGGTCGCCCGCCGGCAGGCGCTCGCGCACGTCCTGCATCAGCCCGGCAGCCGAGCTGGAATCGTTGAGGATGGGGTAAGCCCACAAGCTCCACACCAGCCACATGGCCGCCATCCCGCCAGCGACGGCGGCGACGGCGCGACGCATGCGCAGCGTGGCGATCAGCAGCAGTTGCACGGCGCCGATGGTGACGAACATCCACCACAGCGCATGGCCGCCATCATCAAAACCGCGCGCCGTAGCGAACTCGCTCGCAAACTTCGGATGCGCCACCAGCGCCGTGGCGCCCACGCCGAGCATGGCGGCGCCCATGATGCCGATGAAGACGAGCCCAGCCGCACGCAGCCAGCGCTTCTGCAGCAGCTCGTCCAGATACGGCGCACTGACCAGCGCCAGCATCGGCAGCGCCGGCATGATGTAGACGTCGCGCTTGCCCTTGGGAATCGAGAAGAACACCAGCAGCAGCACGATCCAGCCCAGCGGCAACAGGATGCGCGCGTCCCTGGCCTTGAGCGACTGCCACCAGCGCGGCAGCGTGCCCGGATAGGTCAGCGACAGCGGCAGCCAGGTGAACAGCACGATGGGCACGTAGTACAGCGCGTTGTGGTGGTGATCCCAGGACTTGCTGTAACGGCCGGCCGTCTGGTGGAACAGGATGTCGTTGATGTAAGCGGCATAGGCCGGATCGCCCGCGTGCGCTTTCGCGCCCAACAGCATCGGCACCAGCCACAATGCCATCGCCAGCAACAGCGCAACCAGACCCAATGCCCAGCGCCACCAGGCGCCCTCACCCATGCGCGACACGCCATTCCACTGGCCAAACGCGGCCACCAGATACGGCACAAACATGAAGAGCGCGAGCACGCCAACGCCCTTGGTGATCACGCCCAGCCCCGCGCAGAAACAGCCGAACCAGAACGCGCGCCAGTTAGGCCCTTTCAGCATATGCACCAGCAGGCCCCAGTTCGCCGCCGTGATGTAAAACATCACCAGTGGATCGATCTGCGCCCGTTTGGTCTGGTAGACGAACTGGAACGTGATGAGCAGGGCCGAAGCGGCATACAAGCCGACCTGGCGATTCCACAGGCGGCGGCCGAGGTCATAGACCAGCGCCAGGCAACCCAGTGCCGCCAGCAGCGAAGGCAGCAGGAAGGCGATGCGCCAGCTGCGGATCACCGTATAGCTGGCAGCTTCCAGCCAGAACAGCATCGGCGGCTTGTCCGAATACAGTTCGCTGCCGCGATGTGGGAACAGCCAGTCGCCGCTCTCCACCATGTGCTTGGCAGCCAGCGCAAAGCGCGGTTCGTCCGACGGCCAGGGATCACGCAGGCCCATGCCGGCGCCGATCACCACCAGGGCAATCAGCAGCAACAGCCAGAATCGGCGGCGTTCCAGGGGAGTGGCTTGAGAAAAGACAGACATGCGTGGATTCCGGGGCTGCGGCGGGCCGCGTCGCAAACTCATAGCTTAATGCCGTGGCCCGAGCTTAACGGCCTTGGCCTGGTTCCTGGCTTAGCGGCGGCGCCTGCGGGCGCCTTCAGGCCTTCTCGAGGACGGCATAGTACATGCCGTCCAGGTCGCCATCCCCGGGCAGAACCTGCCAGCCCACACTCGCCGCCTGTCCCACTGGCAGGGAGAACTCCACGACCCGCACATCGGACCGGCCCTGGAGCCAGGCGCCGACCACGGCGTCGTTCTCGGCGCGCAGCATGGAACAGGTGATGTAGACCAGCCGGCCGCCCGGCGCCAGCAGCGGCCACAGGGCCGTCAGGATGCGCTTCTGCTGGGCTACGAGCGGGGCGATGTCGCTGTCGCGGCGATGCAGGCGTACATCGGGCCGCCGGCGCAGCACGCCAGCAGCCGAACAGGGCGCATCGATCAGGATGCGATCGAACGGCTTGCCGTCCCACCAGCCTTCAGGCTCGCCTGCATCGCCGACGACGATATCGGCCTTGAGGCCGAGACGTTCCAGGTTCTGGCTGATGCGCTGGGTGCGCCTGGCGTCGAATTCCAGCGCCGTGAGCGAGAGATCCGCGCGCTCCAGCAAATGGCAGGCCTTGCCGCCAGGCGCGGCGCAGGCATCGAGCACGCGCTGGCCGTCGCGCACGTCAGCAAGATCGGCGGCAATCTGCGCGGCGCCATCCTGCACTGCGAACTCGCCGGTGGCGAAACCGGGCAGGCGGGTCACGTCGGTGCTGTGCGGAAGCACGATGCCGTCAGCGAGCCACGCATGGGCATCGGCCGTATAGCCGTCCGTACGCAGGCGCTCGATCAGCGAGTCGCGTTCACTGCGGCGATGGTTGACGCGCAGCATCAGCGGCGGCTCAACATTGTTCGCCGCCATCACCGCATCGGCTTGCTCCGGCCAGTCGCGTGTCAGCGTCTTGGCCAGCCACAGCGGATGCGCGTGTCGCGTCTGCGGCTTGGCGTCGAGTTCGGCCAGCAGCGCCTCGCGTTCGCGTTGCCAGCGACGCAGCACCGCATTCACCAGTCCTGCCATGCGCGGGCGTTGCAGCGCTCGCGTGGCTTGCACCGTAGCGGCCACGGCGGCATACGCCGGCAGCTGCAGGATTTCCAGTTGCACCAGTCCCAGTACCAGCAGTGCATGCACCACGGGCTCCTTCTGGCGCAACGACTTCTCCATCAGGCGATCGAGCACGGGGTCAAAACGCAGCCACCAACGTGCACCATCGCTCAGCAAGGCCATCAGCAGCGCGCGATCGCGACCGTCGGCCAGCTTGGGCGCATGACGCTCCATCGCGTCGCGCAGTGAAGTGCCGCGCAAGGCGACGTCGGCAAGGGCTTGGGCGGCTAGAGCGCGGGTATCGGTCATCAGGGGAAGGTAGTGGATGTGGGTGAGAAGCGGGGGTAAACGGAAGCGCGCTTTTTAGCTCGTCATTCCGGCGCAGGCCGGAATCCAGTAGCGTCAGTGCTCGGTTTTCGCTGGCGCTCATGAGACTTACCACTGGCGTCGCGAAAGCCAATGGTTCCCGCTACTGGATTCCGGCCTGCGCCGGAATGCCGATCTTTAGAGGCCGCGAGTCTTCATGGCGTTGAAGTAATCGGCCGCCGTAATGCGCTTGCCACCCGCACGCTGCAACGCGGTTACCCGCAGCACGCCTTCACCGCAGGCGATATCGATACCCTCGCGGCTTATGCCAAGCACCGAACCCGGCGCACCGCTGCCTTCGATGGCGCGCGCGGCCCAGATTCGCAGCATTTCGCCAGCGACTTCACCTTCAGCCACCGGCCACGGATCAAAGGCGCGCACCTGGCGCTCCAACTCAATCGCCGGTCGCGTGAAGTCGAGTCGCGCCTCGGCCTTGTCCAACTTGTGCGCGTAGGTGACGCCTTCGTCCGGCTGGGCCTGGGGGGCCAAGCTTTCACCGGCCATCACACGCGCCAGACCCTCAGCGAGCACGTCGGCGCCCAACATGGAGAGGCGATCATGCAGCGAGCCGCCGGTGTCCTCGCCGCTGATCGGCGTGCGGCGCTCCAGCAGTACCGGGCCGGTATCCAGGCCGGCTTCCATCTGCATCAGGTCGACGCCGCTTTCGCTGTCGCCGGCCAGGATGGCGCGCTGGATCGGCGCCGCGCCGCGCCAGCGCGGCAGCAGGCTGGCGTGCACGTTCCAGCAGCCCAGGCGCGGAATGGCCAGCACCTTGCGCGGAAGAATCAAGCCGTAAGCCACCACCACCATCAGGTCCGGCGCGTACGCGGCCAGTGTGGCCCGTGCCTCGTCGGACTTCAGCGATTCGGGTTGCTCGACGGGAATGTCGGCTGCCAGGGCCGCCTGTTTGACCGGGCTGGGTGTGAGTTTGCGGCCGCGACCGGCGGGGCGATCGGGTTGGGTGTAGACCGCCACCACCTGCGCACCGCTCGCACGGCACGCTTCAAGGCAGGGTACGGAGAATTCGGGAGTGCCCGCGAAGACGACGCGGAGCTTCAAGCGGTGGCCGCCTGCTTGCGCTGCTTTTCCAGGCGCTTGAGCAACATGGAGCGCTTGAGCGGCGACAGATAGTCCACGAACACCTTGCCGGCGAGGTGATCCATCTCGTGCTGCACGCACACGGCCAGCGGGCCTTCAAACTCGTGCTCGATCTCGTTGCCGTCCACGTCGTTGGCTTTCACCTTCACCTTGAGGGCGCGGGTGACATCGGCGTAAATGCCCGGGAACGACAGGCAGCCTTCCTGGTAGACCTGGGCGCCGTCCTTCTCGATGATGCGTGCATTGATCAGCGCCAGCGGCTCATTGCGCTCGTCGCTCATGTCGGCCACCAGCACCTGCTTGTGTACATTCACCTGGGTAGCGGCCAGGCCGACACCATTGGCGTCATACATGGTCTCGAACATATCGGCCACGAACTGCTTGAGTTCGGCGTCGAACACGGTCACCGGTTCGGCCTTGGTACGCAGGCGGGGATCGGGAAATTCGATGATGGTCAGTACGGACATGGCTTTACCTCAAGCGCCGAAACTGCGGGCGAATCGGTGAAAACCAAGCCCCGGGCGCATCTAGAATGACCTTTATTGTACGCCGCCAAGCGCCCGTCTGGCATGCTGTTTTGCCAACTGGTCACGGTTGCGTGAACAAGTTGTTCGGTTACACTCGCCCGAGCGTCGGGGGATGGGGGATTCCCGTTTATGATCAGAAAGTCCATAGGGCTGCTGGCCGGCATGCTGGTCACGGTGGCTGTTTACGCTGCGGGCGCGCAATTGCGTGCCGATCACCCGGATACCTATACGGTTCGAAAGGGCGACACCCTTTGGGCGATTTCCGCACGTTTCCTGTCCAAGCCGTGGCTGTGGCCGGAAATCTGGCAAGCCAACCCGCAAGTGCAGAACCCACATCTCATCTATCCGGGTGACGTGCTGAATCTGTCGTTTGCCAACGGTCCGCGCCTGGGCTTGCAGCCCCGCGTGCGTGCCGAGGGCGATGCAGTGCCGGCCATTCCGCTGGATCAGCTGCAGACGTTCCTCAAGGAAATGCGCGTACTCAACAGCGACCAGGTCAAGGCACTGCCTTACGTGGTGGGCTTCGAGGAAGCGGATCTGCGCGGCACGGTGGGCAAGAACGTCTATGCCCGCAACCTGCAGTCCGAGCCGGGCCAGCGCTTTGCGATCGTGCGTCCCACCCAGACCTTCCGCGACTTCGACAGCAAGAAGGGTCGCGACAGTGGTTCGGATCTGGTCGCCCATCCGCTGGACAGCAATGTGTCGCTGGTCCAGACGCCGTGGAAGGAAGATTTCCGCGCGGACGGCCACTACGGCCATGGCGAGGACATCGGTACCGAGGTGATGGTGATCGGCACCGCCGAGGTGTTGCGCACCGGCGACCCGACCACCTTGCTGCTGTTGAACGGCACCATGGAGATCAACAAGGGCGACCGCCTGTTGCCGATCGACGACAAGCCGTATGACGCCTACTACTACCCGCATGCGCCCAAGTCGCTGCCGGGCAATGCGCGCGTGATCGCCTTCGCCGATGCCTACGATGCGGTGGGTCCGCATCAGGTAGTGGCGTTGAATATCGGCTCGCAGGATGGCGTGGACAACGGCCAGACCTATTCGATCTACCAGCCGGGCGAAACCATCAACGACGACGTCGCCCACAACAGCTGGAATCGCGGCACCGGCGTGGACGTGACGCTGCCCCAGGAGTTCGTGGGACACGTGATGGTGTTCCGCACCTTCGACCGCGTCAGCTACGGCCTGATCATGGATGGCCTGCGCCCGGTGCACAGGCACGACAAGCTCGAACTGCCGAACTAAAACCCCGGCGGTACAGGACGACAGAACGGCGCGGTCACGACCGCGCCGTTTTTTTTTGCGCCGTGCCTAGGCTGGACGGCGATGAACGACCCTCAACATCTACGCACCTGGCTGATCCTGCTGCGCACGCCGCGCCTCGGGCCGGGCGCGCTGCGCGAACAGCTGGCGGCCCATGACGGCCAGGTCGATGCCGTGCTCGCGGCTCTCCAGCAACGACTGGCCGACCTGCCCGCCGACACCCGCCGCTGGCTGCAGCGCCCCGACCCGCGCCGTCTCGACGCCGATCTGGCCTGGCTGGCGCAGCCCGGCCATCGCCTGATGCTGTACACCGACGAGGACTTCCCCCCGCAGCTCGAAGCGATTGCGCAGCCGCCGGCGGTGCTGTTTGTCGCCGGCGACGCCAGCCTGCTGTTGCACGCGCAGTTGGCCATCGTCGGCGCTCGCGCGGCGACCCTGAGCGGTTGCGCCGACGCGCGCGCCTTCGCCCAGGACCTGGGCCATGCCGGCTTCACCATCACCAGCGGCATGGCCGAGGGCATCGATGGTGCTGCCCATCTGGCCGCGCTCGAGGCCGGGCTGCCTACGGTGGCCGTGGTGGGCACCGGACTGGACCGCGTCTACCCGCACAAGCACCAGGCCCTGGCCCGGCGGCTGGCGGCCGAGGGTGCGCTCGTGAGTGAGTTTCCGCCGGGGACGCCGGGCCGCGCGGATCACTTTCCCCGCCGCAATCGCCTGATCGCCGGCTTGTCGCTGGGCACCCTGGTGATCGAGGCCGGCCTGCAATCGGGCTCGCTGATCACGGGCCGCCTGGCGGCCGAACAGGGGCGCGAGGTATTCGCTTTGCCCGGTTCCATACATAATCCCCTCGCTCACGGTTGCCATCGGCTGATTCGCGATGGTGCGCGGTTGGTCGAAACGGCTGCCGAAATCGTGGAAGCGCTTGCTCCTGTTGCTGTCGCGCTGGGGCGTGAGCTGGCAAGCCGGTTACAAGGCCTTGCCGTCGCGTCTCCTCAAGAGACGGCGTCCGAAGCCGATCCATCCCGCCGGGCCTTGCTCGACGCGCTCGGTTACGGGCCGGTCGCGCTCGACGATCTGGCGGGTTTCACCGGCAAAACTGTCGCAGACCTTACATCTGTGTTGTTGATGCTGGAGCTGGACGGCCAGGTCGAAGCGCTGCCAGGCAATCGCTACCAACGCTTGCCGGGCTAGCGTAAGGCCAACTGCAGCGCGCTTTCACATGGTTCAGCTTGACGGCGTGATGCCGCCATGCCTTTAACTAAATATAGGAAGCCGGCCCGGACAGGTCGGCTATAGATGGCGGATAGCAAGCTTCATGGCAAAAAACCTGCTTATCGTCGAGTCGCCGGCTAAGGCGAAGACGATCAATAAATATCTCGGCAAGGACTTCCAGGTCCTGGCTTCCTATGGCCACGTGCGCGACTTGCGCCCGAAGGAAGGGGCGGTCGACCCGGACAACAACTTCGCCATGGCCTACGAGGTCATCGACCGCAACGAGAAACACGTCGACGCCATCGCCAAGGCGGCCAAGCTGGCCGACGACATCTATCTGGCGACCGACTTGGATCGCGAAGGTGAGGCGATCTCCTGGCATATCAGCGAGATCCTCAAGGAGCGCGGCCTGACCAAGGGCAAGACGCTGCATCGCGTGGTGTTCTCCGAGATCACGCCCAAGGCGATCAAGGCCGCCGTGGCCTCACCGCGCCAGCTGTCGCTGGACATGGTCGATGCGCAGCAGGCGCGCCGCGCGCTGGACTACCTGGTGGGCTTCAATCTTTCGCCGGTGCTGTGGCGCAAGGTGCAGCGCGGTCTTTCCGCCGGCCGCGTGCAGTCGCCCGCGCTGCGCATGATCGTGGAGCGCGAGGAAGAGATCGAAGCCTTCGTCGCTCGCGAGTACTGGACCATTGAAGCGGCGATGCGCCACCCGGAGGGTGATTTCAACGCCCGCCTCACCAAGCTCAACGGCAAGAAGTTCGAGCAGTTCGACCTCACCAACGAGCACGATGCGCTGGCCGCTCGCCATGCGCTGAAGCAGGCGGCACACGGCCACCTCACCGTCAGCGAGGTTGGCAGCAAGGAGCGCAAGCGCCGCCCGGCCCCGCCGTTCACCACCTCCACGCTGCAGCAGGAGGCCGCGCGCAAGCTCGGTTTCTCCACCAGCCGCACCATGAAGGTCGCGCAGGGTCTGTACGAAGGCGTGTCGATCGGCAGCGAGGGCAACGTTGGCCTGATCAGCTATATGCGTACCGACTCGGTGGCACTGTCCGAGGACGCCGTGGTCGAGTTGCGCGAGTTGATCGCACGCGACTTCGGCACCAAGGCGCTGCCGGATCATGCGCAGGCCTACAAGTCCAAATCCAAGAACGCGCAGGAAGCGCATGAGGCGATTCGCCCGACCTCGGCCATGCGCACGCCGCGCGACGTGTCGGCGTATCTCAACGATGAGCAGCGCAAGCTTTACGAGCTGATCTGGAAGCGCACGGTTGCGTGCCAGATGATCCACGCCACCCTCAACACCGTGTCGGTGGAATTCGCCGTGCCGCACGTGCACGGTGGCGATGCCTCGTTCCGTTCGACCGGCACCACCGTGGTCGATCCGGGCTTCCTCGCCGTATACGAGGAAGGCCGCGACCAGAAGACCGCCGACGACGATGACGAAGGCCGCCGCCTGCCCAAGCTCGACGTGGGCGAGAAAGTGGCGCTGCAGGACATCCTGGCCGACCAGCACTTCACCGAGCCGCCGCCGCGCTACTCCGAAGCGAGCCTGGTCAAGACGCTGGAAGAGCACGGCATCGGCCGTCCGTCGACCTATGCCAGCATCATCCAGGTGCTGCTCAACCGCGAATACGTGTTCCTCGACAGCCGCCGCTTCAAGCCGACCGACGTGGGCCGCGCGGTGAGCAAGTTCCTCACGGCGCATTTCACCCGCTATGTCGACTACGACTTCACCGCCAAGCTCGAAGACGAGCTGGACGCGGTGAGCCGTGGCGAAGAAGCCTGGGTGCCGCTGATGGAGCGCTTCTGGCAGCCGTTCAAGCAGCAGGTGGACGAGAAGACCGAAACCGTCGATCGCAGCGAAGCGACCGGCGCGCGCGAGCTGGGCAGCGATCCCAAGAGCGGCAAGCCGGTGTCGGTGCGCCTGGGCCGCTACGGGCCGTATGCGCAGATCGGCGACAAGGACACGGACGAGAAGCTGCAGTTCGCAAGCTTGCGTCAGGGCCAGAGCATGCACACCATCACGCTGGCCGACGCGCTGGAGCTGTTCAAGCTGCCGCGCAAGCTCGGCCAGGCTGAGAACGGCGATGAAGTGTCGGTGGGCGTGGGCCGCTTCGGTCCGTTCGTGAAGCAAGGCAGCACGTACGCCTCGCTCAAGCCTGAAGACGATCCGTACACCATCGAATTGCCGCGCGCCCTGCAGATCGTGCAGGAGAAACTGGAGATGATCGCCAACCGCATCATCCAGGACTTCGGCAACGGCGTGCAGGTGCTCAACGGCCGCTTCGGTGCGTACATCACCGATGGCGAAAAGAACGCGCGCATTCCCAAGGACCAGGAGCCGAAGGAACTGACCGAAGCGCAGTGCATCGAATTGCTCGCCGCCGCACCGGTCAAGAAGGGCCGCGGCGCGTTCAAGAAGACCGCCAAGAAGGCAGCCGCCGAGAAGAAGCCGGCGGCCAAGAAGGCGGCCGCCAGCAAGACGGCCACCAAGAAGGCCCCGGCGAAGAAGACCACCGTCAAAAAGGCTGCGAGCAAGAAGACCGCCACGAAGAAGACGGCGGCCAAAAAGGCTCCGGCCAAGACCGCCACCAAGAAAGCTGCCGCCAAGAAGGCGGCAACGGAAGCCTGAGTGACGGCTCGCTTCAGCCTGTCCGACCTGGATGCCGCCGCCGCGCTGCTGCGCCGCGGCGGTGTGCTGGCCTATCCGACCGAGGCCGTGTTCGGCCTCGGTTGCGATCCGCACAATCCCGTCGCGTTCGAGCGCCTGTTTGCGCTCAAGCAACGGCCACCCACCCAGGGCGTGCTGTTGATTGCGTCGGAGTTTGCCCAGGTCGAGCGCTATATCGATCTGTCCGCCGTGCCCGCCGCCGTGCTGGCGCAGGTGCGCGAGAGCTGGCCCGGACCCAACACCTGGATCTTTCCGCGCTCCGCGGACGTTCCGGCCTGGGTGGCCGGCGCGCACGCCGGCATCGCCCTGCGCGTGACGGCGCACGAACCTGCTGCTGCGCTATGCCGCGCCTATGGCGCCGCCCTGGTTTCCACCAGCGCCAATCCGCATGGCGAGCCGCCGGCGCGCACCGCTGACGTAGCTGCCGGCTACTTCGGACCCGCGCTGGACGGCCTGCTGGACGCACCGACCGGCGATCAGCTACGCCCCACCGTGATCCGCGATGCGCTCTCGGGCGCTATCATCCGTGCCTGAGTGAAGCCGCAAGGACTTGCTGACCGGGTCAGCGAGGATGAACGGTTTCCGCATGCCACGCGCTCTCAGTAGGGAGTGATTCAGTGGCTACCGCGAGGATGGGGATCATCGCGGGCTCTCTATTCCGTCCGCACGTCGGACCGGCCTGGCCGGACCGAGGGGCAGACTGCCGTTGCCGGAGAACACCTTGGCCATCGTTTTTGAAAACGTCCAGCTCGAACGATCCGCCATCGAGTTGCCGTTGCTGGCAGCGACCGCGCCGGATCGCCCGCTGGTGTGGCGCGATGGCGAGCCGGTCACCGCCGCGCGCTTCCTGGTGCACGTGCTGGCGGTCGCCGAGCAGCTGCCGGTGGCCCCTGCCGCCGTGAACCTGTGCGAAGACCGCTACGCCTTCCTGGTGGCCTTCTGCGCCATTGCGCTGCGTGGCCAGACCAACCTGCTGCCGTCCTCGCGCGCACCGCAGGCCGTGGCCGAGGTGATGGCCGCTCATCCCGGCAGCTATGCCCTGGGCGAACTTGCACTCGATGCGCCGCCGAGCCATTACCGGCATCTGCCGAGCCTGATGGACGTCCCCGAGTCGCAGGCAGACCTGACGATTCCGACCCTGCCGGCCGACCAGGTCGTGGCGATTGGCTACACCTCCGGCTCGACCGGCACGCCCAAGGGCAACCCCAAGACCTGGGGCAGCTTCAACGCCAGCAATGCGGGCAACCTGCGCATGCTGCACGACTCGGTGGCCACGCAGTTCCACGTGGTGGCGACGGTGCCGCCGCAGCACATGTACGGCATGGAGATGTCCGTGCTGCTGCCCCTGCTCGGGCATATCGCCGTCCATGCGGGCCGCCCGCTGCTGCCGGCGGACGTGGCGGCTGCGTTGGCCGAGGTACCCGCGCCGCGCGTGCTGATCACCACACCGGTGCATCTGCGTGCGCTGATCGAATCGGGCGTGACGTTGCCGCCGATCGACGCCATGGTGTCCGCCACCGCGCCGATGCCGGTGGAGCTTGCGCAGGCGGCTGAGGCGCGTTTCGGCGCGCCGCTGCTGGAAGTGTTCGGATCCACGGAAACCTGCGTGTTCGCCAGCCGCCGTTCGGCCAATGACGAGCCGTGGCTGCTGTACGACGACGTGCAGCTGCATCCCCAGCCCGACGGCACGCAGGTGCGCGCACCGCAGCTGGATGAGCCGATGACGCTGGCCGACATCGTGACGCTGCATGACGGCGGACGCCGTTTCCGCTTGTGCGGACGTCATTCGGACTTGCTCGAGATTGCCGGCAAGCGTGCTTCGCTCGGTGATCTCACCCGTCGGCTGCAGGCGATCCCGGGTGTGAAGGACGGCGTGGTGTTCCAGCTGGAGAACGGCGATGCGCTCGGTGTGCATCGCATTGCGGCGCTCGCGGTGGCGCCGGACATGGATGAGCAGACCATCCTGGACGCATTCCGTCAGTCGGTGGATCCGGTGTTTTTGCCGCGGCCGTTGAAGTTGGTGGCCGGGTTGCCGCGCAACGAGACGGGGAAGTTGCCGAGGGCCGCGTTGTTGGCGCTGCTCTAGCCTTGCTCTAGCTTTGCTCCCTCTCCCCTGCGGGGAGAGGGCTGGGGTGAGGGGCGGGTGCTCGCGGGAACGTTTCTTCTTCGCCGTCGTCCCGGCGCAGGCCGGGAGCCAGAGCCTCGGTTTCTGGTTGTCGCGTTACCGCAAGGGTGCCGCCTACGCGGCGGGCGTTTCGATCGGCTGCCGCCGACCGAGTCACTTTTCTCTTGCTGGCCCAAGAGATCCCTCGGGACTAGCTTCGCGTCGAAAGTAACCCAAAGAGAATGGCCTGATAACGCCCGCAGCATCGTGCTGGGATAAGCCCGAACGCTTGAGGCGCGCTGTTGTGGGACAACCTCCGAGGGTACACAGGGGATACTTCCAAGCGCTGCGCAACGCGCCAGAATCGCTGAGGACTTAAAGCGGGGCCTCGCTGCGCATCGGCTGTGGGTCACAGATGGCGCACTTGGTGCCGCGCCTGGCGCTTGGCTTGTCTGTGGGAGCGCACCCTGTGCGCGACGGCCACGCTGGGGTGTACCGCTCCGTAGGTTTGTCGCGCACAGGGTGCGCTCCCACAAAGAACTGAGCGGCAGCATTGATCCGCCATCCACAGGCCAGCGCGATCCCTTGTAGGAGCGCACTTGTGCGCGACCGCGGAGCTCAGATGTGCCGCTCCGTAGGTTGGTCGCGCACAAGTGCGCTCCTACAGTTGCGCCGTGGCCAGCTTGCCGCCACGCGATGCGCCGCACTCCTCACTCTCACCTGGCCCCAACCCAGCCTCCCGCTGAAGCTCCCCCGGTGCTGCACTGCGAAAACCCCCGCCGCCCTTTACAATGGCCCGCTGCGCCGCTCCAGGCGCACCCCTATGGCAGTTGGAGTCCCCATGAAAGTCCTGGTCATCGGCAGCGGCGGGCGTGAACACGCGTTGGCGTGGAAGCTCAAGCAGTCGCCGCGCGTGAGCGAAGTGATTGTCGCCCCGGGCAATGCGGGCACGGCGCGGGAAAAGGGTGTGCGCAACGCCGACGTGGCGGTGACCGACCTGGATGGCTTGTTCAAGTTGGCCAAGGACGAAAAGATCGGGCTGACCGTGGTCGGTCCCGAAGTGCCGCTGGTAGCCGGTGTGGTCGACAAGTTCCGCGCGGCGGGGCTGCGCTGCTTCGGCCCGCGCGCGGTGGCCGCGCAGCTGGAGGGCTCCAAGGCATTCGCCAAGGACTTCCTGCTCCGCCACAACATTCCCACCGCGCGCTACGCGGTGTTCACCGAACTCAACCCCGCGCTCGCCTATGTGCGCCAGCATGGCGCGCCCATCGTGATCAAGGCCGATGGCCTGGCCGCGGGCAAGGGTGTGGTGGTGGCGTTGACGCTGGCGGATGCCGAGCAGGCGCTGCATGACATGCTGGGCGCGCATCAGTTTGGCGATGCATCCGCGCGCGTGGTGATCGAGGAATTCCTCGACGGCGAGGAAGCCAGCTACATCGTGGTGAGCGATGGCCAGCACGCCTTGCCGATGGCGAGCAGCCAGGACCACAAGCGCCGCGACGAAGGCGATCTGGGTCCCAACACCGGCGGCATGGGCGCGTATTCGCCTGCGCCCGTCGTCACGCCTGACGTCGAGAAGCGCATCCTCAAGGAAGTGATCGAACCCACCCTGCGTGGCATGGCGATGGAAGGTGCGCCCTTCATCGGCTTCCTCTACGCCGGCCTGATGATCGACAAGAGCGGTACGCCCAAGGTCATCGAGTTCAACGTGCGCTTCGGCGATCCGGAAACGCAACCGATCATGCTGCGCCTGAAATCCGATCTGGTGGATCTGATCGAAGCCGCGCTCGACGGTGAGCTGCATCACACGCATGTGCAGTGGGACGCGCGCCCGTCGCTCGGCGTGGTGATGGCGGCGGGTGGTTATCCGGGCAAGGTGCGCAGCGGCGACGTCATTACCGGGCTGGACAGCGATTTTGGCCCCAGCGTGAAAGTGTTCCACGCCGGCACGCAGCTCGATGCGCAGGGCAAGGTCGTCACTGCCGGCGGTCGCGTGTTGACGGTGTGTGCGCTGGGCAAGGACATCGCGGCTGCTCGTGAACACGCTTATGCGGCAGTGGCCAAGATTCACTACGAGGGCGGCTTCTGCCGTCGCGATATCGCGCATCGCGCGCTGCATCGCCTCTGAGCTGATCGATTCATCCCGCTGAAAGCCCCGGATTTCCGGGGCTTTTCTTTTGCATCATCCGTGACAGCGCATTCATCGCGCCTCTTCCACGATCTTCTTCAGCGAACGCAGTACGTCGCCAAAATCGCCCGTCACCTGCGGCCCGATCGCCTCAGCCTCGGGGCCGGTGATCCCGGTGGCGTAAGTCACTCTCACCCGATGTGGCGAGAGTGCTTCGATACGGTGGTCGACCACAACGCGCGTTTCATCGATAACGGTTGCGTCGGTAAAAGCCTTGCGCTCGTCCACCGCGATCAAGGTGCTGACGAACGCGTCCGTGCCCGGCGGCTGCATGGTGAAGGTGGTGCCGGTGGCAAACGGCCCATGCAACTGGATGTGTTCGATGCCTGCGTTCCAGCGCTGCCAGCCGTGCACATCGGCAAACACCGCCCAGACTTGCGCCGGTGTGGCGTCGATCTCGATGCCTTCTTCATGCGTCCACATGACAGCTCCTTGCGAGTCGTGGAACGCAGGCGTTCCATCAATGAATCAGCCGGGAATCTCCGGCTCGACCAGGTTCGCCAGATGCAGCAGCGACTCCTGCCAGCCCAGATAGCATGCCTCGGTGGGGATCATCTCCGGGATGCCTTCCTGCACCACGTTCATTTCCGTGCCGCAGGAAACTTGCCTCAGGGTGACCGTGGTCTGCATCTCGCCAGGCAGGTTCGCATCGTCGAAGCGCGCGGTGTAGCGAATGCGTTCACCGGGCACGAGCTCCCGATAGGTGCCGCCAAACGAATGGCTGTGACCGCTGGTGAAATTGGTGAACGACATCTGATAGGTGCCGCCGACCTTGCCATCGAGATACTGCACCTTGCCGGTGAAACCATTGGGCGGAAGCCAGCGCGCCATGGCGTCGGCATCGAGGAAGGCGCGATAGATCTTCTCGGGCGTGGTGCGAAGGACACGGTGGAGCGTAACGGTACCGGTGGTCATGCCTGGGACTCCTGTTCAGGGAAGAACGGTCCGCGGTGGGACCTTCATCCATACGACGAACCTGTCGCGCCTTTTTCGACGTCTGCTATCGATCCTCTCGACGCAGGATGACGTGAGTGGCGCGTTCGCCTGCGATGCTGTCCACCGCCTGGTAACCGAGCTCAGGCAGGTCCAGGCCCTGGAACAAGGCTTCGCCACAACCCATCAACCACGGCCGCACAGCCAGATGAAGCTCATCGATCAGGCGCGCCTCAAGGTACTGGCGCACCGTGGACACACCGCCACCGATGCGAACGTCCTGGCCGTTCGCGGCGACACGTGCCTGTTCCAGTGCGGCGTCGATGCCATCAGTGACAAAATAGAACGTGGTGCCACCCGCCATGGTGAGCGGTGCGCGTGCGTACTGGGTCAAGACGAACACCGGCACGTGATACGGCGGCTCCTCACCCCACCAACCCTTCCAGCTGTCATCAGGCCATGGGCCACGAACCGGGCCGAACATATTGCGGCCGAGTATCCACGCGCCAATGTTCGCGAAGCCCTTTTCCGCCATGTCGTTGTCAACGCCGGTTTCGCCCTCGCTGCCGCTGTCGCCATGCATGCGCTGGAACATGCGGGTGGGGAAAACCCATTCCATCAGGCCCAGGCCACCCACGCCGAGCGGATGCTCAAGATCCTGGGCGAGTCCCGCGGCGTAACCATCCAGCGATACGGCAAAACTTTGCACGCGAACTTTCGACATGACGACTATCCGTGTTGGAGGAGTTACCTATCCGACGAACCATCGGCGCCGATATCGACACGAGCTGATCCCGGCGCCTGCCGACGCAACGGAGCATGCCAGAAAGCGAGCGGAGGCGATGTCGACGCCCGGTCGTCACCGCTTGCCGATGCAGACGCCGACGAGCGTCCGTGCGTGATGTCCCCGCTGCTATGCTCCGCGCGTGAAGGACACCACGCCACCGAGCTGCGCATGAGCCAATTCAACCTGCTGGGAAGCCGACGTTTCGCGCCATTCTTCTGGACGCAGGCGCTGGGCGCGTTCAATGACAATGCGTTCCGCAACGCGATGGTCATGCTGGTGGCGTTCCAGATGGGGCTGGATGACAAGACGGTGTCGCTCTACACCAATCTGGCGCCGGCCCTGTTCATTCTTCCCTACTTCCTGTTTTCGGCCACGGCCGGGCAGCTGGCGGAGAAATACGAGAAGTCGCGCATCATCCGCTATGTGAAGCTGTTCGAGATCGCTGCCATGGCGATCGCCGCAGTCGGCTTTTACACGCACCACACCACCTTGCTGCTGGTGGTGCTGTTTCTGATGGGGCTGCACTCGACCACGTTCGGTCCAATCAAGTACGCGATCCTTCCGCAGGCGCTGAAGCCGGAAGAACTGGTCGGCGGCAACGGCCTGGTGGAAATGGGCACGCAGCTGGCGATGCTGATCGGCATGATCGCCGGCAATTCGTTGATGTTGATTGCGGGTTATGGGCCGTTGGCTGCCTCCGCCACCACGATTCTTGTCGCGGTGCTTGGCTATCTCGCCAGCCGGCGCATTCCGCCAGCACCTGCCACGGCGCCGGATCTCGTGTTCAACTGGAATCCAGCCAGCGAAACCATGCGCGTGCTTGGCATCACCAAGCAGGATCGTCGCGTGTTCAACGCGGTGCTCGGCATTTCCTGGTTCTGGTTTTTCGGCACCGTGTTGATCGCGCAACTGCCCAATTACACGCGCCTCAACCTGGGTGGCGACGGTTCGGTCAATACGCTGGTGCTTACGCTGTTTTCGCTGGGCACGGGTGTCGGCGCCTTGCTGTGCGAACGCATGTCCGGACGCCGCGTGGAAGTGGGCCTGGTGCCGTTGGGTGCATTCGGCCTGACGGCATTTGGCGTCGATCTCTACCTGGCCCATCCGCATCTGGCGACCGCGCATGGCCTGGACTGGCTGGGTTTCATCCATGGCGCGGGCAGTTGGCGCGTGGTGATGGATCTCACCCTGATCGGCGTCTTCAGCGGTTTCTACGTAGTGCCGCTGTTCGCCTTCGTACAGGCGCGCACGCCGCGCGACCGGCTGTCGCGCGTGATCGCGGGCAACAACATCATCAACGCGCTGTTTATCTGCCTGGCCTCGGGTTTCGGGCTGGCGCTGGGTGCACTGGGTTTCACTGCCGTGCAGATTTTCCTCGCCGCCGCGCTGCTCAACGTGCTGGTGGCGGCGTACATCTTCACCATCGTTCCCGAATTCCTGATGCGCTTCATCACCTGGGTGCTGGTGAATACGCTGTACCGCGTGCGCGTCGACGGACTGGAAAACATTCCGCAGGAAGGTCCTGCCCTGCTCGTGTGCAATCACGTGAGCTTTATGGATCCGTTGCTGCTGATGGCGAATCTGCGCCGGCCCGCGCGCTTCGTCATGTACTACAAGATCTTCAATATCCCGGTGTTGAAGTTCGTGTTCCGCACGGCCAAGGCGATCCCAATTGCAGGACAGAAGGAAGATCCGGTCGTGCTGCAGCGCGCCTATGACGAAGTGGATGCCGCACTCGCCGATGGCGAGCTGGTGTGCATCTTCCCCGAGGGCGGCTTGACCAAGGACGGCGACATCGCGCCGTTCCGGCCTGGCGTCGCGCGCATTCTGGAGCGACGCCCCGTGCCGGTCGTGCCCCTGGCCTTGCGCGGTTTGTGGGGCAGTGTGTGGAGCCGGCGCGATTCGATGTTGCACCGAGCGCGCCTGCCGCGACGCTTCCGCGCTCGCGTGGAACTGGTCGCCGGTACGCCCTGTTCACCTCAGGACGTGCAGTTGGACACGCTGGAGGCTCGCGTGCGAGAGCTGCGTGGCGATTTCGCCTGACAACTTGCTTGGCGATCGCACCGGTCCCGTGCGATCGCCCGCTTGATCAGCCCATCCAGCCAGCCAGTACGATCAGGGCCACGACACTGAGCCACGCCAGCAGTGCGCGCAGCAAGGCGCCGCGCAGGCGGATGAGTTCGGCCAGCGTATCGATGCGTTCCTCGGCGTAACCGTCGCCTGCTTCGATATCCACCTGCACATCCGCACGCGCGGCAGCGCCGAGGAAACCCGGGCCTTCCACGTACCAGCGGTTGGGCGGCTGTTGCTGGTGCCAGTGCTTCCACGCGCCAATCACTGCATCCCAATGGCCAACCAGGGCGAGCGTAAACACCATCAGCTGCGCCGGCAGCCAGTCGGCCACGTTGGCGAAGGCACGGGCGGCATGGCGCGCGGCGGTGTCCAGGCGCAGGGTCTGGTCACGGCCCAGTGTCTGCGCCAGGCGATAGAGCAGTGCGCCGGCAGGACCGAGCAGGAAGAACCACAGCAGCACGCCAAAGCGTCGGCGCAGCGCGGCATAGGCGGTCGCTTCACCAAGTGCGAGCGCATTCCAGGCCACCGGCTCGCCGTCGTCCGACAACGCCTGGGCGGCGGCTTCGCGTGACGGCTGGTCGGGTGCCTTGATGATGGCTTCGAGATCCGCTTCGTACGCGTGCGGACCGAAGCAGTACAACAGCACCACCAGGGCAAAGATCAGGCGAAAAAGATCGCTGCCCGGCAACAGGTCGATCAGCCATATCGCGATCAGGCACAGCACCACCGGCACGCCCAGGGTCACCGCGACGCGCGCCGGTCCGCTGGTGTCACCCAGCTGCGCCACCCAGCGCCGGAAGCCGCCGTCGCCGCGCCAGTGCGCGAGCTGCGGCATGACATGCACCAGGCCAAGTGCGATGAGTGCAGATAGCAAACTGACAGCCATGAACGCGTTACTCCCGGTCGATGGGCGCATTGTAGGACAACGCTGTGACGGGTCAGTGGGTACGCAGCCGGGCGTGCTGCTGGTCATTGCGGCGCAGGCCGGAACGACAGCCAGGGAGGTCCGGAAAACCTCAGCCCTTGCGCTGCGCGACCAACTCATCGAGCTCCAGGCCCGCCTGTTGGCGCAGCCAGTGCTCGAGCAATCGGTAAGACACCGACAGCGGCAACGAAGGCAGGAAGCTGCCATCGGCGATGCCGTCGACGATGTCCTGCGGCGTAAACCAGCGAGCCTCTTCCAGCTCTTGATCGCGCAAGCGGATGGTGCGTGACAGCGCCTTTGCCGTGAAACCCACCATCAGCGATTGCGGCAGCGGCCATGGTTGCGACGAGTGATAGTGCACCTCGCCCACGGTCACGCCGGATTCTTCCGCCACTTCGCGGCGCACCGCATCTTCCAGTGATTCGCCAGGTTCCACAAAGCCCGCGAGCGTGGAATAACGGCCCTTCGGCCAGCCGGCCTGGCGACCGAGCAGGCAGGCGCCCTGGTGTTCCACGATGACGATGACGGCGGCATCCGTGCGCGGAAAATGCACGCGTCCGCATTCGGCATTGGTGCACTGCGCGCGATGACCCGACGCCACCAGCACCAGCGGCGAGCCGCAGTAAGGGCAATGTCGTGTTTCGCGCTGCCAGTGCACCAGACCCTTGGCGTAGGCGAAGAGACCCGCTTCGTCGGCGGGCAGCAACAGACCGATATCGCGCAGGCCGCCGCGGCGGGCACCGAGAGCCAGTTCCAGCGCTGCCGCACGTTCCGCCTCGTCGATCGCCAGCAGGAAACGCGGCTGCTCGTCCGCCAGGCCCATGAAGCTGGCCTTGATGTCGCCAAGCAGACGCTCGCGCTCGGCGCTGTCCAGCCAGCGCAGCGTGTCGCTATCGGGTAACAGGTAGGTCTGGCCGAGCGGGTCGATCAGCAGGTAGCGCGCGTTCTCGGATGCGCCCAGCTCGTTCACCCACATGCCTTCGTCGCGCCGTTCGGCGACGCGATCGAGGATCAGGCTGAGTCCCGCGAAAGTATTGGGTCGCGCCAAGGTGATGCGATCCATGCCGTGACGACTCTCAGGTGGAGAAGGACGAGCCGCAGCCGCAGGTGCTCTTGGCATTGGGATTGCGGATGACGAACTGCGAGCCGCTCAGGCTTTCCGAGTAGTCGATCTCGGCGCCGGTGAGGTATTGCAGGGACAGCGGGTCGACCAGCAGGGTGACGCCCTCGCGGTCGATCGCGAAATCGTCTTCGGCCTGGGCTTCGTCAAAAGTGAAGCCATACTGGAAACCCGAGCAGCCGCCGCCGGTGATGTACACGCGCAGCTTCAGCTCCGGGTTGCCCTCTTCCTGGATGAGTTCGTGCACCTTGCGGGCCGCCGCCTCGGTAAACACCAGGGCAGAGCCGGCGCTGCGGTAATCGGGAACGATGGGGAGAGAGACGACGGTATCCATGATGCTCAAGTGGGGATGCGACAACGCGTACGCAAGGATACCGCGATCAGGCCGGTACGGCTTCGGCGTCCCGCATCGACGGCGCCGGCAGCTCGCGAGTCAGCTCGGCGGCCTGGTGGCTCATCCGCCCGTTGACCTGCGCGCCGGCGGCCATTTCTAGCGTTTTGTAGTGAACGTCGCCGATCACGCGCGCTTCGGGCGCCAGTTCCAGGCGGTCGCTGGCATGGATGTCGCCCCTCACTTGCCCGTTGATGATGGCGTGGGGGACATGGATCTCGCCCTGTACGTGACCGTTCTCGCTCAAGGTGAACACGGCGCCTGCTTCATCGGCCAGCACCGAACCGACGATCTGGCCGTCGAGGTGCAGCGCGCCGCTGAAGCGCACGTCGCCGTGGACCACCGTGCCGCGGGCGATCAGGCTGGTGTCGTGGCTGTTGGGTGCGCGCTCGCTGCGCTTACGGTTGAGCATCTTGTTCCCCTTGGGTCGGTGTCAGGTGGCCCGACAGCGCCTCGCCCCAGGCGACCGCGCGGGTGACCGGGTCGTCCCCGGCTGGCTGGGCCTTGATGATCAGGCGGGTGGGCCGAAAATCGGTGGGCAACACGATGGTGCCCTGCAGCTGCTGGAAATATTTGAAGCGGAAAGGCATGCCGTCGCGCTGCGCGTTGTCGCCCAGCGCCGACCAGTCGAGCTGGATCACCTTGTCGCCGCGCAGGCCCTCGACACTCACGCTGGCGTTGCCGGTGACATCGTCACCGCGCTTGGCATTCTGGGTGAGGCTGAGCGTGAGGTTCCACGCGTGCGAATTGTCCACCGGCTGCAGGCGTACCTCCTGCACCTTGAGTCCCTCGCGCTGGGCATCGCCGCCGGTCAGGCGGGAGTAAAAGCCCAGGTCGGCGCGCAGGCCGCTGATTTCCTCTTCGCGCTCGCCCAGCGTCTTGCGCAACGAGCGCGTGGCGATGTCGGCCACCTGGCCCGCTCGCTGCAGGTTGGCCACCTGCTGCTGGAGGTCGTCGTTCTGCTGGGTCAGCGCCTTGAGCTGGCGCGCTTCATTGGCGGCCGGGGTGGCGCGGTGGGCAAGGCCGCCCACCACCAGGGCGACGATGACCAGGCTGGCCAGCCAGGCTGCGCCTAGCCACAACGCGCGGCGCCGCCCGACGGACGCGTCGTGCGGACGTACCACGAAGCGCGGCGGTGGGCGTGAAGCCATGCTTGGCTATCCGGGGGAAAGGCCAAGGTATAGCCCCGCTGTGTAGAAAGCGTCAAGGAACGGCGGCACGCTTTGCGCGCCGCTCCGGGGGTGCCAAATGGCCGATCAGCTGTCGATCTTGGACTGCAGGTAGCGCTCGGCGCTCAGGTCCTTGATCAGGCTGAACTGGGTTTCCAGCCAGTCGATGTGTTCTTCCTCGTCATGCAGGATGTTCTTGAACAGGTCGCGGCTGACGAAGTCGGCAATGCTTTCGCTGTGGACAATGGCTTCGCGCAGATCCTTCACGGCGGCCATTTCCAGGTCCAGGTCGCCCTGCAGGCATTCCACCGGGTTTTCGCCGATGCGCAGCTTGCCCAGGTGCTGCAGGTTCGGCAGCCCGTCGAGGAACAGAATGCGCTCGACCAGGTTGTCGGCGTGCTTCATTTCCTCGATCGATTCCTTCCTCTCGTGCTCCGCCAGCTCGTCGTAGCCCCAGTCCTTGTACATGCGGTAATGCAGCCAGTACTGGTTGATCGCGGTCAGCTCGTTGTAGAGGACCTTGTTGAGGAATTCGATAACTTTCGCGTCGCCCTTCATGGGAAGTCTCCTTCAGCGCAGAGGGCGACTATACGGCGAGTTTTTCAGCCATGTCGGAACGAGAATGACTAAGAGTTGCGCATGCAAAAACGCGCAGCTAATGCCGCGCGTTTCGGGGGAGATCTGTGGGGTGCCGGGTCAGGCGATGGCGACTACTGGCAGGGTCGACATGACGTGCTGCACCGCCTTGTCCAAGGTGGCGCGCGCTTCCTGTTCGCAACAACCGCAGCAGTCCGAACAGCCCGTGCGAGCCTGCAGCTCGGCGAACTGATGGACGCCTTCGCTGGCGGCCCGGCGGATGTCGCCGTCGGTGACGGCGTTGCACATGCAGATATACATGGCACATATGGGAACGCAAATGCGAATGATTGTCAACTCAGAACTCGTGTCGTTCCCGGCGGGGTGATTCAGCTGCCGTCAGGGTTGGTGAAGAAGGCAAGCGGGCGAATACCGCTCTGCCGTGGGCGAACCTGGGCATCGGCTGTGGGCGAGCCGGCTGGCGGCCCGTCAGGCCGCGGCCTTGCCCTTGCGGGGGGTATCGCCCGCGTCCGGACCGTCGCGGTGCGGCAGGTCACCCAGCTGGACGCTCAGCAGGGTCTCCACCAGCGGCGCAAAGTGGCGCAGCGCGCGTTCGTAGACCTGGCGCTTGAAGTTGACCACGTGGGCGGCCGGGTACCAGAAATCCACCCAGCGCCAATGGTCGAATTCCGGCTTCTCGCAGGCATCCAGACGCAGCGCTTCCTCGCTGCCCACCAGGCGGAGCAGGAACCACACCTGTTTCTGGCCGATGCAGGTCGGGTGCTGGTGGTGGCGTACATAGCGGCTGGGCAGGCGGTAGCGCAGCCAGCCGCGGGTCACGCCGATCACTTCCACATGGTGCGCGGCCAGGCCGGTTTCCTCTTCCAGCTCGCGGTACATCGCCTCCAGCGGCGTCTCGTCGCTGCGCATGCCGCCCTGGGGGAACTGCCAGCCATCACGATTGACGCGGCGCGCCCAGAACAGCCGGCCGTCCGCATTCAGCAGAACGATGCCCACATTCGGACGATAGCCATCGACGTCGATCATGTTGCCTCCTGGAGCCGGGCGGATACGGCGGACTACAGGAAACCACCGCGGCTCGGAGTCGATTCAAGCACAGCGCAGGAAGCGGGGGCAACCGGCCCCCTTGAACCGGAAGGCGCTGACAACTAAACTGCCGGGCCCTGCCTGGTCGACCTCACGTCGACAACCCTGGCAGGCGGCACCCAAGGCTATGTAGCTCAGCCGGTTAGAGCACAGCACTCATAATGCTGGGGTCGGTGGTTCGAGTCCACCCATAGCCACCATCGATCCGATGGTCCCAATCTCCCTGAATCCAGCGGCAAGTCTGTTCTCCGCCCGTTTCGTGACGGGACGGGAGCGAGCCGTCGTCGTGTCTCGGATCTTCGCCGCGCCGCTCCCCCTGGCTTATCTGTTCCGCATTCAGTCGATCGCGGCATCAAGATCAAAACCGCCCCGTCGTGTTGCCTCCGCGTGTTGCCCTCGCCAATAAGCGCTCCCTCTGTGATGAAGGGCGACGCATCGCGCGCTACGCGCTGCCCTAAGTAGTGGAGTGGCTACTCCCCAGCGCGGATAGACGCTCTCCTGACCCGTTGTCAGTTTCATCGCGTACCCATCCGTCGACGTCTTCGGCGCGCGGACATCGAGCCACCGTTTGTTTTTGAAAGCACCGATGCGGATCGACAAGTTGGCTGCAACAGTGCGGAGCACCATGGAAAAGAGGTCGGTCATGCCGGCCGGACACTGCGTCGCGATGACGCGTCATCGAGCGTGCCCCGTCGCCATCAGCGTAGCGAGGGATCCGTCACCCGCCCGATGCCGTGTTCTGGCGTCAGTTCCACCACGTCGCTGTTGGCATCACATCCATGATGGTTCCCCAATCCAGTTTCCGGTTATCCATGCTCACCAAGCGCGAGTACGAGATCCTGCGCCTGATCGCCTGCGGCATGAGTTCGCTCACGATTGCCGCGGCATCGGGCATTTCCATCCATACCGTGCGCCAGCACCGCACCAATATGCGCACGAAGATGGCCATGCGCCATCCGGGCGCGCTGATCCGCTACGCCATTCTTCATCTGGGTGAGCGCCGGTCGGACGATGCCAGCGACAGCCGCGATCTGCTCAGCACACGCGAGCGCGAGATCTGTCGGCTGGCGGGGACAGGCGTGTCCAACGACGATATCGCCGCGCGCCTGAGCATCTGTCCGATTACCGTGCGCAAGCATCGTCAGAACGCGATGCGCAAGTTCGGTGCGCAGAGCACCGCAGATTTCATCCGGCGTGTCGCCCATGCCTTCGTCGAATGAAGCTTATTTGGGGCAGCCCTGCGTGAGCGGTTCACGCCTGCCATTGCGGCCGCCCGACTTCGTCGCGCTGCTTGAGCCCAGGGGGCGCGACGATGAGGCCTTGCCAGCAGGCGTGTGGGACACCGTGCTCTATGTGCAAAGCCACTGCTGGAGTGCGCAGGCGCGTCTACTGGCGTGGTCCGACGATGCAGGCCGCGTCGCTGAAGTGTGGCTGCGCCATCGGCAGAGTGCGCGGGCCGTGTTTGCACCCCGCGCGGAATTCCAGTTTTGGTACCGAGGCGCGCGCACGAACGCGCGCGTGATCGTCGTCGTGTGATTCATCACCTGGCGCGGCAAGCACGCCATCGCCGTGTGCAATCGCACCACACAGGTGCTGCCTGCCAAGGCCGGCCCCGCTGCGATGCCCCTCGCTTAAGAAGTCGCAGTCAGCGCAAAACCGCGCCTGCCCGGCATTCCGGGCTCTTTTCCACGAGCGGTGGGCCGAGTCGATCCTTGAAGCTCCGATTCCTCCCGCGCTTCGGCAAGCTGCCGCTGGAGTGGGTGTAAGCCGCCAGGCGCTAGAATGGCCGCATGCATATCTTCAAAGAATTCCACATCGAGGCGGCTCACCGCCTGCCGAACGTGCCGCCGGGCCACAAGTGCGCGCGGCTGCACGGGCATTCGTTCCGTATCCAGATCCACGTCGAGGGCGAGCCTGATCCCACGCTGGGCTGGGTGATGGACTTCGCGGACGTCAAAGCGGCCTTCGCGCCGCTGTTTGACCAGCTCGACCATCATTACCTCAATGACATCGAGGGCCTGGAGAATCCCACCAGCGAAGTACTGTGCCGCTGGATCTTCAAGCGCCTGCAGCCGGCCCTGCCGGGTCTGGACAAGGTGGTGGTGCACGAGACCTGTACCTCGGGTGCCAGTTGTAGCCGTGACAGCTTTTGACGCGTCGCAATAAATGAGCGTTTGACTGTAACGGATTGGTAATCTTGAATTTTTCATGACACGTGTTCGTGTTCAGGAAAAATATATTGCAATGCACAAAATGATTTGGTAGGGTAGCCGCCACTACCCCTAATCCCGTCGAGGGACCCAAGTCATGACGCAGCAACTGAACTCCCAGGTTTTCGCCTACGCCAAGCAGCTGGCCGATAGCGCCTTCAAGGCACAGTCGGTGGCCTTCAAGGGTTTGGAGCAGGTCGCCGATCTGCAGATCCGTGCGCTGGAAAAGCAGACGGAAGCTGCGGCTGACTTCTTCAGTGGCGCCCTCGAGACCCGCGATATCGACGGTTTCCGCGTCCTTTGGGAAAAGGCAGCTGCCGCCGGTCGTGAAAACGCCGAGCGCGCCGTGGCCGTCACCCAGGAAATCATCGCCGTGACGCAGAAGACCGCCGAATCGCTCAGCGCGCTCGCGCAGGAGCAGCAGCAGGCTGCCAACGACGCCGTGGCCGCTCCGGTTGCCGCCGTCAAGAAGGCCGCTGCCGCCGCTGGCGCCAAGTAAGACCGCTTAGCGACGCAGCGCTTCTTCCCCCCAGTTGCGTCTAAGGGCCGGACGGTTGTCCGGCCCTTTTTCTTTCGTGAGTTCTCACGACGGCTGCTAGTTTTGTGAACAGATCGGCCTGTGGACAAGATGTCGCGCCAGCCGCGGCTTGTCGCTGTAAATGCCCCGCTGATATACTTTTTGGGATTGGACCGTGGCCCGCAGCTGGTTCGGTGCCGCCTTGAGCGAAGCCGCGCGGGAACATCACGTGATCAACAGTCTTGCTTCCGGTCGTCGTCTGGCACTGCGCATGATTTTGCTGCAGCTCGCCGTGGCGGTGGCCGTCGGTCTCACCTTCCTGATGCAGGGGCCCCGCGAAGCCGTGGCGGCCGCTGCAGGCGCCACGCTGGTGGCGCTGGGTTCCGCGCTGCTGGCGTGGCGCTCCTTCAAGGGGTTGGGTGGGGGAGGCACGGCCATGTGGCACGTGATGTCAGGTTTGGTCCTGAAGTGGATCGTGATCTTCGGAGGGCTGATCGCGATCCTGGGTCAATGGAAATTACCGCCACTAGCTGCCATCACGGGGCTGGTGGCTGCTTACGCAATAAATCTGCTGGCGTTCAGATTCAAGGGCTAACACATGGCAAGCGAGCCGCAGGGCGGACTAACTGAGTACATCCAGCATCACCTTCACCACAATGTGGTGAGCCTGGGTGATGGTACGTTCATGAAGATCCACGTCGACTCGCTCGTCGTGTCCTTCGTGCTGGGTGCCCTGTTCTGCCTGTGGTTCTGGCTGAAGGCCCGCAAGGCGACTTCGGGCGTACCGTCCAAGGGCCAGGCCTTCGTCGAGATCATCGTGGAGTTCGTCGACACCCAGGTGAAGGACACCTTCCACGGCGATCGCCGTACGGTGACCCCGCTGGCGTTGTCCATCTTCATGTGGGTCGTGTTCCTGAACACGATGGACCTGTTGCCGCTGGATGCGCCCGGCTGGGGCGTGAAGACCATCGCCGGTGCCGAGGTTGCTCACCACACCTTCTTCCGCTGGGTTCCCACCGCCGACATCAACACCACCATGGGCCTGGCCCTGGCCGTGTTCTTCATCGTGCTCGCGCACGGCATGAAGGCCAAGGGCGTGGGCGGCTTTGGCTGGGAGCTGATCACGGCGCCGTTCCATGCGGACAACGTGGTCGTCAAGATCATCCTGATGCCGTTCAACCTCGCGCTCAACGTCATCGAATACCTGTCCAAGCCGGTCTCGCTCGCCATGCGACTGTTCGGCAACATGTACGGCGGTGAGCTGGTCTTCATGCTGATCGCGGGCCTGTTCGCGGGCTGGATCAGCTTCCTGCCGGGTGTGCTGTTCAACACCGTATGGGCGATCTTCCACATCCTGATCATCCTGCTGCAGGCGTTCATCTTCATGATGCTGACCATCGTCTACATCGCGACGGCGCGTGAGCATCACTAAGTTTCGCTTTACTCCAAGTTTCGCTTCATCTTTCTTGTTCCAACCAACAACCCGTTATCGATTCACAGGAGAACACCATGGAACTCATCGCACACGTGCAGGGCCTGACCGCCATTGCCATCGGCATCATCATCGGCCTCGGCGCTCTGGGCGCTTGCTTGGGTATCGCCATCATGGGTTCCAAGTTCCTTGAGTCCGCCGCACGTCAGCCGGAGCTGGTGCCGCTGCTGCAGGGCCGCATGTTCCTGCTCGCCGGCCTGATCGACGCTGCGTTCATCATCGGCCTGGCCGTTGCGCTGCTGTTCGCCTTCTCGAACCCGCTGATCAGCGTCCTGCCGCACTAAGTATTCGCTTGGCCGCAAGGCCGATCGGAGAGCGGGTTAGGTGGTGCCGCGGCGAATCCAAAGCCGCGGCTTCACGTCAGCTTCAACGCGTTCGGGAGTATTTGGAAAGCTCATGAATATCAATCTGACTTTCCTGGGCCAGATGGTTTCTTTTGCCATCCTGGTCTGGTTCACCACCAAGTTCATCTGGCCGCAGCTCAATCACGCGATTGAAGAGCGCCAGAAGAAGGTTGCCGATGGTCTGGCCGCCGCTGAAAAGGCGCGCGCCGAACTCAAGGACGCCGACGCCAAGGTGGCCGTCGAGATCAAGCAGGCCCGTCAGCAGGCCAACGAGATCATCGAGCGAGCACAGCAGCAGGCCAACCAGATCGTGGACAAGGCTCGCGCCGAAGCCGTGACCGAGGCCAGCCGTCTGAAGGCCGCCGCTGCCGAGGAAATCGTCAGCATGCAGCAGCGTGCGCGCGAAGAACTGCGTGGCTGGGTCGGCCGTCTGGCGGTCCAGGGTGCGGAGAAAATCGTGCAGCGCGAAGTCGACGTCAACGCCCACAAGGCGATGCTCGACCAGCTCGCGGCCGAGATCTAAGCCATGGCACAGGCAATCACCCTCGCCCGTCCGTATGCGCGTGCCGCCTTCGAGGTAGCCCATGCGGCCGGCTCGCTGGGCGCATGGTCGCAGGCGCTGGCCTTTGCCGCGGAAGTGGCAAAGGACTCGCGCGTGGCCGGTTTCGGCAACGATCCGCGCGTGACGTCGGACCAGCTGGTCGCGTTGCACCTGCCGCAGGGCATGGCTGCCGACGCGCCGTTCGCCCGTTTCCTGGGTGAGCTGGCCGAGCACCGTCGCATGGCGCTGCTGCCGGAAATCGCCGCGCTGTACGAACAGTACAAGCGCGAATCCGAATCGCAGCTGTTGGTGAAGGTGACCAGTGCATTCGCGCTGGATGCCGCCCAGGCTGAACAGCTGAAGGTGTCGCTGAAGCGTCGCTTCAAGCGCGAGATCGAACTGGAAACCCAGGTCGACGCCTCGCTGCTGGGTGGCGTGGTGATCGATACCGGCAGCGAAGTGATCGACGGTTCGGCTCGTGGACGTCTGGCGCGCATGACCCGCGCCTTGACTGCCTAAAAATTTAAGCGAAGTCCGTTTCGCGAAGAGCCCCGCCCGCGGCAGGCGCTTCAAAAAAGACTCAAATCTCAGGATATCGACCCATGTCCAGCTCCACCTTGAACCCGTCCGAGATCAGCGAACTGATCAAGACCCGCATCGAGCAGTTCAAGCTCGGCGCGGAAGCACGTAACGAAGGCACCATCATCAGCGTGTCCGACGGCATCGTGCGCATCCACGGCCTGGCCGATGTGATGCAGGGCGAAATGATCGAACTGCCGGGCAACTCCTATGCGCTGGCGCTGAACCTCGAGCGCGACTCGGTGGGCGCCGTGGTGCTGGGCGAATACCAGCACCTGCGCGAAGGCGACACCGCCAAGACCACCGGCCGCATCCTCGAAGTGYCGACCGGTCCGGAGCTGCTGGGTCGCGTGGTCGATTCGCTGGGCAACCCGATCGACGGCAAGGGCCCGCTGAACGCCAAGACCAGCTCGGCCATCGAAAAGGTCGCGCCGGGCGTGATCTGGCGTAAGTCGGTCGACCAGCCGGTGCAGACGGGCTACAAGTCCGTCGACTCGATGATCCCGATCGGCCGCGGCCAGCGCGAGCTGATCATCGGCGACCGCCAGACCGGCAAGACCGCGCTGGCCATCGACGCGATCATCAACCAGAAAGATTCCGGCATTAAGTGCATCTACGTTGCCATCGGCCAGAAGCGTTCGTCGATCGCCAACGTGGTGCGCAAGCTCGAAGAGAACGGCGCGCTGGCCAACACCATCGTGGTGGTGGCTTCCGCTTCCGAGTCGGCCGCGCTGCAGTACATCGCGCCGTATTCGGGTTGCGCCATGGGCGAGTACTTCCGCGACCGCGGCGAAGACGCGCTGATCATCTATGACGATCTGTCCAAGCAGGCCGTGGCCTACCGCCAGATCTCGCTGCTGCTCAAGCGCCCGCCGGGCCGCGAAGCCTACCCGGGCGACGTGTTCTATTTGCACTCGCGTCTGCTCGAGCGTGCGGCTCGCGTCTCCGAGGAGTACGTCGAGAAGTTCACCAACGGTGAAGTGAAGGGCAAGACCGGTTCGCTGACCGCGCTGCCGATCATCGAAACGCAGGCCGGTGACGTGTCCGCCTTCGTGCCGACCAACGTGATCTCGATCACCGACGGCCAGATCTTCCTGGAAACCGACCTGTTCAACGCCGGCATTCGCCCGGCGGTGAACGCCGGTATCTCGGTGTCGCGCGTGGGCGGTGCCGCCCAGACCAAGATCGTCAAGAAGCTGTCCGGCGGCGTGAAGCTGGCCCTGGCGCAGTTCCGCGAGCTGGCTGCGTTCGCGCAGTTCGCCTCGGACCTGGACCCGGCCACCCGCGCCCAGCTGGACCGCGGCCAGCGCGTGACCGAGCTGATGAAGCAGGCGCAGTACGCGCCGCTCTCCATCGCCGAACTCGCACTGTCGGTGTACGCCGCCGAGAAGGGCTACCTCGACGACCTGCCGGTCAACAAGGTGCTGCCGTTCGAGAAGGGCCTGCACGCGTTCATGCACCAGAACCACGGCGAGCTGATGAAGAAGATCGTCGCCACCGGTGACTGGAACAACGACATCGAAGCCACCTTCAAGTCCTCGCTCGACGAGTACAAGAAGACCGGCAGCTGGTAAGCAATAAAGGGTGTACGGCCGTCCAGACGGCCGTACCGCACTCCGGTCAGCTGACCGGGATCGCACTAACCCAGATAGGTTGAGGCAAACGTGGCAAGCGGACGCGAAATCAAAACCAAGATCAAGAGCACGCAGAACATGCGCAAGGTGACGCGCGCGCTCGAGATGGTCTCGGCCTCGAAGATCCGCAAGGCGCAGGATCTGATGAAGGCCTCGCGTCCCTATGCGCGTGCCATGCGCAAGGTGATCGCGCACGTGGCCCAGGCCAGCACCGACTTCAGCCATCCGTTCCTGCTGGAGCGCGAGAAGGTGCAGCGCGTCGGCTTCCTGGTGGTCAGCACCGATCGCGGTCTGTGCGGCGGCCTGAACTCGAACCTGTTCCGTCGCCTGCTGCCGATCATCCGCGAGTGGCAGGACAAGGGCGCGGAAATCGACGTCGTCGCCGTCGGCCAGAAGGCCACCCAGTTCTTCCGCCGCATCAAGGGCGTGAACCTGATCGGCAGCGTCACCCACCTGGGTGAGAAGCCGAAGGTCGAGAGCCTGATCGGTGTGATCAAGGTCATGCTCGATGCCTACACCGAAGGCAAGCTCGATCGCGTGTTCCTGGCCCACAACGACTTCATCAACACCATGACGCAGAAGCCGGCGGTCCACGCACTGCTGCCGCTGCCGGTGGTGGCACAGGAGATGGTCAGCGGCGAAGGCAAGCCGAACTCGCCGGATTTCCCGGTGGCGGGCCTCAAGCTCGAGCAGAAGCACGACTGGGATTACATCTACGAACCCGATGCCGCCACCGTGCTTGAGCACGTGCTGGGTCGTTACATCGAGTCGGTGGTGTACCAGGGTGTGCTGGAAAACCTCGCCAGCGAGCATGCCGCGCGCATGGTCGCGATGAAGAGCGCATCCGACAACGCCAACAAGGTGATCGGCGAACTGACGCTGATTTACAACAAGGCGCGCCAGGCGGCGATCACGCAGGAAATTTCCGAGATTGTTGGTGGTGCCGCGGCGGTATAACCGGCGCTGTAGCCCAAAATTATTTTGGCGACGCATAGCGGCGCCGCAACAGACACTAAAAGATCCATCCGGAGCACATCCATGAGTCAGGGCAAAGTTGTACAGATCATCGGCGCGGTCATCGACGTGGAGTTCGCACGCGATCAGGTGCCGCAGGTTTACGACGCGCTGAAGGTCGACGGCACCGACATCACGCTGGAAGTCCAGCAGGTGCTGGGTGACGGCATCGTCCGTACGATTGCCCTCGGTTCCACCGATGGCCTCAAGCGCGGCCTGGTGGCCCGCAATACCGGCGAAGGCATCAAGGTGCCGGTCGGCAAGGCCACGCTGGGTCGCATCATGGACGTGCTCGGCAATCCCATCGACGAAGCCGGCCCGATCGGCGAGGAAGACCGCTGGGTCATCCATCGCGAAGCCCCGAGCTACGACGACCAGGCCACCGCCAACGACCTGCTGGAAACCGGCATCAAGGTCATCGACCTGATCTGCCCGTTCGCCAAGGGCGGCAAGGTCGGCCTGTTCGGCGGCGCCGGCGTGGGCAAGACCGTGAACATGATGGAGCTCATCAACAACATCGCCAAGGCGCACTCGGGTCTGTCCGTGTTCGCCGGCGTGGGCGAGCGTACCCGCGAGGGCAACGACTTCTACCACGAGATGAAAGACTCCAACGTGCTCGACAAGGTCGCGATGGTGTACGGCCAGATGAACGAGCCGCCGGGCAACCGTCTGCGCGTCGCGCTGACCGGCCTGACCATGGCCGAGTACTTCCGCGACGAGAAGGACGCGTCGGGCAAGGGCAAGGACGTGCTGCTGTTCGTGGACAACATCTACCGCTACACGCTGGCCGGTACCGAAGTGTCCGCGCTGCTCGGCCGTATGCCGTCCGCCGTGGGTTACCAGCCGACGCTGGCCGCCGAAATGGGCGTGCTGCAGGAGCGCATCACCTCGACCAAGACCGGTTCGATCACCTCGATCCAGGCCGTGTACGTGCCCGCGGATGACCTTACCGATCCCTCGCCGGCGACCACATTCGCCCACTTGGATTCGACCGTCACGCTGTCGCGTAACATCGCCTCGCTGGGTATCTACCCGGCCGTGGATCCGCTGGACTCGACCAGCCGCCAGCTCGATCCGGATATCGTCGGCGCCGAGCACTACGACGTGGCCCGCCGCGTGCAGGGCACGCTGCAGCGCTACAAGGAGCTCAAGGACATCATCGCGATCCTGGGCATGGACGAGCTCTCCGAAGACGACAAGCAGGCCGTGTCGCGCGCCCGCAAGATCGAGCGCTTCTTCTCGCAGCCGTTCCACGTGGCCGAAGTGTTCACCGGCTCGCCGGGCAAGTACGTGCCGCTGAAGGAAACCATCCGCGGCTTCAAGATGATCGTGGACGGCGACGTGGACCACCTGCCTGAGCAGGCGTTCTACATGGTCGGCGGCATCGACGAGGCCATCAAGAAGGCCGAGGAAATGGGCGCCAAGAAGGCGGCCTGATCCCTGTGAGGCATCACGGTGAAGCGCGCAGGCCGCACTTCACTTAGCTCCACACAGCATCGTCTGCTTTTCACCGAACGCACCGGAATACCGTCATGAGTCATACCCTCCGTGTCGACATCGTCAGCGCCGAAGCCGAGATCTTCTCCGGCGACGCGCAGCTCGTGGTCGCCACCGGCGAGATGGGCGAACTGGGCATCGCGCCCCGCCATGCGCCGCTGATCACCCGCCTGAAGCCCGGCCACGTGGATGTGGTGCTGGCCAATGGCGAGCGTCAGCAGTTCTGGGTGTCCGGCGGCATCCTGGAAGTGCAGCCGCAGGTTGTCACCGTGCTGGCCGATACCGCCGCACGCGCCTCCGACCTGGATGAAGCCGCCGCCCAGCGCGCCAAGCAGGAAGCGGAAGACGCCCTGGCCAATCGCACCGACGCGGTCGAGATCGCCGAGGCGCAGGCCAAGCTGGCCCAGGCCATCACCCAGCTGCAGGCGCTGGAGCGCATGCGCAAGACGCTCAAGCACTGAGCAAGCTTGCCCGGGTAGCACCCCGCAGAACGCCGGCCCTGGGCCGGCGTTTTTGTTTATGCTGAGGCTACTCGACAGCGAGGGGGCTACGACATGGATGCGAAGCAGCAAGCTGATTGGCACAGGTTCCCAAGGTTCCTGTTGGTCGCGTTGATCGCTTCGCTGGCCGGGTGCGCGAACGCACCTCACGCCACCTCGACCAAGCCGTCCACTGAAGGTGACACCTCGTATAGGTCCGTGGCCAAGGACGATATGCAGCACTACCAGCTCGCCATGGGTGAGATCTCTACCGGGGCGATTCCCTGGGATCATCCCTCGCCGCCGTACCCGGCCGCCCTGCTCGATCAGCGCCTGCCGCCACAGGAGGTGGAGGCCACGCTTGTCGTCAACGAAGCAGGCAAGGTGGTCGAGGTACGCATCACCGATGAGGCGCAGGCCGATGCGCAGATCCGCCTGTTCGATCAGGCCGTGCGTGAGACCACCATGCAATGGACGTTCGAGCCGCTGCGTTTCAGCCAGTGGGCCGCGGATGCCAACGGCAATAGTCATCAAGTGAGCAGCCAGACGCGCCCCTTCAGTCTTGACTACGTGTTCCGCTTCGCCTGGAAAGACGGCAAGCCGGTTGCCGATGCCAGCGCGGCCAAACACGCCCTGCCATAGCCATAGGTTCTACATCCTCAGGGCCTTAGGGCACTGAGCCTCGGCTGCTATCCTCCGCCGCTAGTCAAGGACAGGTTGGATCCCATGCTCAAGACCACGCCGTTGCACGTCATCGTTCTCGCCGCCGGCGAGGGCAAGCGCATGAAGTCGAAGAAGGCCAAGGTGCTGATGCCCCTGGCCGGCCGGCCCCTGCTTGCCCACGTGCTCGAGGCGGCGCGTGCATTGCAGCCGAAGGCGATCCACGTGGTCTATGGGCATTGCGGCGACCAGGTGCGTGCGGCGTTCGAGGGCCAGGACGACCTGCACTGGGTGCTGCAGTCGCAGCGGCTAGGCACCGGCCACGCCGTGCGCGAGGCACTGCTGGAAGTGCCCGACGACGTTACCGTGCTGGTGCTCTACGGCGACGTGCCGCTCACGCGTACGCAGACGCTGGAGGCCCTGGTACGAGCCGAAGGCACGGTGAGCCTGCTCGCCACGCGCGTCACCCATCCGCACGGCTACGGCCGCGTCCTGCGCGACGGCAACGGCTTCGTGCGCGCCGTGGTCGAAGAAAAGGATGCCGACGACGCACAGCGCGCGATGAACCTGATCAATACGGGCATCCTGGCGGCCGATGCAGTCGCCTTGAAGCGATGGACGTCCAAACTCGATCGCAACAATGTGCAGGGCGAGTACTACCTCACCGACATCTTCGCCATGGCGGCCGGCGAAAATCGCGCGGCAGCCTGCGTGGAATGCGAAGACGAATTCGAGACCGCCGGCGCCAACAATCCCTGGCAGCTGGCGGAGCTTGAGGCTCAGTACCGTTCGCGTGCGGCCCAGGCGTTGGCGCTGGAAGGCGTGCGCATCGCCGATCCGCTGCGCATCGATGTGCGCGGCAAGGTCAGCGCCGGCATGGATGTCGAGATCGACGTGAACGTCGTGCTCGAAGGCGACGTGCAATTCGGCGATGACGTACATATCGGCCCGTTCACGCGCCTCAAGGACGTGAAGCTAGCCAGCGGCACCGTGGTGCAGGCGCACTGCGACCTCGAAGGCGTGGTGACGCACGGGCCCTGCACGATCGGCCCGTTCGCGCGACTGCGTCCGGGCACGGAGCTGGCGGCGGGCGTGCACATCGGCAATTTCGTCGAGACCAAGAAAGCCGTACTCGGCGAGGGCAGCAAAGCCAATCACCTGAGCTATCTGGGCGACACACTGATCGGCCGCGGCGTGAACATCGGCGCCGGCACCATCACCTGCAATTACGATGGCGCCAACAAGCACCTCACCGTGATCGGCGACCGTGCCTTCATCGGTTCCAACAGCGCGCTGGTCGCGCCAGTCACCGTGGGCGAGGATGCGACGATCGGCGCCGGTTCGGTGATTGGCAAGGAGGCGCCAGCCGGCGAGCTGACCATCGCACGCGCCAAGCAGGTAACGCTGCATGGTTGGAAGCGACCGACCAAGCAGTCGTGAAGGATTGCCGCCGCCCGGCGTCTTGGCCCAATCACGGAGTAGTCATGCGCATCGAAATGTCGATCGGTACGTTGCTCGGGTTGCTGCTGTTGAATGCCTGCGCCAGTTCGCCCAGCGGCGATGCAGCGGTGCAGCTGTTTGGCGCGCAGGACGCGCCACGGTTTCACGCCTATCTGGCATGCACCAGCAGCACGGTCGATTGCGCCATCGTGGAGCGCGCGTTCGACCGCTGGGCGGACGACCGGCACGTCGCGCTGGAAACGGTGGCGTCGGACAACCGGGTCTTCATGACGGGCACGCCGTCGCCCACTGCGGAGCAGGCGCAGCCGTACCGCATCACCATGCGCTACGTGCCTGACTTGTCCGCGCCGGCCAACCCCATGGGCGGCGGCAGCATGCGTCCGATGATCAGCTACAACGCGACGGTGCACGTGTTCGATGCGAGCACGGGGCGCTTGTTGAAGACCATGTCGTTCAAGGACAAGGCCATCATCGACCAGGACAGCGGGCAGGCCAATCCGTATATCAACGGTCAGGTGCGCGCGTTCCTGCATCAACTCGATCCTGCTTACGCGAAGACCTCCGCCTCTTGATCCATCGCGCGCGTCCTCGCCGGCAAGTGCGGCTAGCAACGGCCCGGCCAGAAATAGATGCTGCCTCACACCGGACTTTTGACCGACTCGCGCGCTGCCGGCGCACGCGTATAAGCTGCTAGCCGCTGACGCGACAGGGGGTGGTCATGCGCTTTCGGTTCCGACACGCGGTTGCGCTCGTCGCCACCGCCTTGCTGTGGGGAATGATGCCGCAGGTTCATGCGGCGGCGGGCGTGCGCGAGCTGCCCGCCACGCCTGAGATACGGTCGGCGCCAGGAACCGATTACGCCTTGCGCACGCTCTCGTTTGGCGGCGTCACCGCCACACTGATCGACGTGCATTCGGGCGCGGGTGACTGGACGCGTCCGGACCCGGCGAAACTGCCTGCGCTGCCAAGCTCACCATCGCCTGCGAAGGACGCCGTGCAGTGGTTTTATGGCGATGTGGCCGGGTGGATGGCGGTGCCCCAGGGCTGGCGCGTGCAGCGTGCCACCATCGGCGTGGACGCCAATGCGCACTACACCTTCGCTGCGCCCGAAGGTGCGGCCTCGGGTTGGGTCACCTATACCGTGATTCCTGCCTGCGAGGAATGCCTGTTGCAGGAGTCCGAAGCCCTGCTGCCAGGTGCAGGCGAACAACTGGGGGCCAGGCACGACGCCACGCCGATCTATCTGGGCCAGACCAATCCCGTGATGAGCTGGCAGTCCCGCCCGGATGACTGCACGGCGCTGTTCCGCTATCGCCTCGGTGGGCTGACGGTGCACGCGGCCGTGTTGAGCAGCGTGCCGGTGTCAGCGCTGGAAACCGGCAAAGCAGCACTCGCGCTCGCCGATGTCTATGCGGCGCTGCCTGCGGCCAAGTCCGCGCTGGCGGATTTCATGGTGGGAGGGTTCCGCCAGGCGTTTCCTGCCTGCCGTTCACCGCAGGGATGGTCGGGCTGATCAGGCGTAGCGCCAGCCGTCGATTTCCACCAGCAGCTCGCTGCGGCAGATATCGCCGTGCAGCAGCAGCACCGGCACGCCGGCCAGCCGTTGCTGCAGGAATTCGCGCACCACGGGCGCATCCGTCGGGTGGCGCACATACGCCTTGAGCGGCGACTGCGTGTCGAAGCCGGCCGGCATGTTTGCGCTTGAGAGCAGGGCTTCAAGGTTCACCAGGGTTTCGTCCAGCTGCGCGAGCAGATCATCCTCGTGCGCCGACGCGTGACCCACCACGGCGGCCGTGCCGGAGATGGCGAGCGCGTCCTGGCCCGGCAAGGTCATGGCCCGGGCGAAGCTGGGCGGCGTGCGACCGTATTGGCGTGGGTATCGCCAGGCACTCACCTGGCGGGGATTCTCTACGCGTTCGCCCGGCTCGTCGCACGCCAGCAGGTAAACCTGCAGGCGCGGCGCCGAGGCGTGGTGGCCGATGGCGGTGGCGGCGGGAAATCCGTCAGCGAAAAAGCTGGCCATGCCCTCGGCGCGGCCTTCGCAGAATTGCTTGTAGCGCTCGCTGTCGCCGGCGCCGTCATTGATGTCGACCAGGTAGTTCCAGATGCGCTGCACGTGGCGCTCGCGGCGCGTGGCGACAAACTCGCATAACTGCGCGTAAGCGGTCGCCGCCGCGGCGCGCAGGCCGCCATGGAGGTTTTCATCCAGTGTGATGGCGGCGAACAGCCAGCCGTCACCGCTCGACCATTGCAGATCGCCCACCCGCCCCTGCGTCACGGGGCCATCGACCTGCCAGATCTCCAGCGGCGTCGGAGCGTCAAAGATTTCCAGGTCGACCGGCAGCCAGCGGGGATCGATGCTGCGCGCGGCGCCGGTGCCGAAACCGAATACGGCGAGCGTGCCGGCATCCTGCAAGACTGCATCCGGATCGACCCACCGGTAGGACACCTGCGGCGCGCGACGCAGCGCCGGCCTGACGTTTTCACAACCCTGAACCATGGGCATCCAACCGGAGACTCTGGGACGCTATGGTACACTGGCCGGCCTGCGGCTCTGGGGGAGAGACGCAAGAATTCGGGTACGGAAAGGCATGGCCGAGCAGAGCACCGCACAACACGAACTGGCCACGCTGATCGTGGACAGCCTCAATCTGGAAACCGTCACGGCCGACCAGATTGACCCCGATGCACCGCTTTTCGGCGGCGATCTGGGCCTGGACTCCATCGACGCCCTGGAAATCGCCCTGGCCGTGTCCAAGCGCTACGGCTTCCAGCTGCGCTCGGACAACCCCGAGAATCGCAAGATCTTCACCAGCCTGCGCACGCTCTCCGAGCACATTGAACGGCAGCGCGCCGTTTAATATCCATCGGGCATGATGTACCGCGCACGCGGCAGACTTAGGTCGACGCGGTTTCATCGTCATGCAGGCTGAGCAACCCATGTCGTCACCAAACGCAGCTTCACCGAAATCGACGTCGCGGCGCTGGATGCCGCTGATGTTCGGCTATCCGGTGCTGGCGATGGCTGGCGTGCTGACCCACCGCCAGGGCTTCTCGCTGGCGGCCTGCGCCTTGCTGCTTACCGTGTTGATGATTCCTGCGCTGGCTACGCGCCGCGCCATGCCGTGGATCGTATGGACAGGTACGCTGGCGGCCATGGCCTGGCTGTGGCTGCACGGCATGGTGGGCCTGCTGCTGGAATGCGTGCCGATCGCCATCAATATCCTGCTGGCCTCGCTGTTCGGCCGCACGCTGCGGGCAGGCCAGACGCCGCTGATCGCGCGCTTTATCGAAGCATTGGAAGGTCCTGAGCGACTGGCTGTACCCGGCATTGCGCCGTATGCGCGCCACCTCACCTGGTTCTGGACGCTGCTCACGGCAGCACAAGCCCTCGTGCTGGCCGTCTTGCTGCTGTGTGCGGAACCGGGCGGCCTGCTTGGCTCGCTGGGCATCACCTCGCCCTGGCCGGTGCCGGCGGGCATCGCGCAATCCTATGTGCATGTAGGTGGCTACGTGTTGATCGCCAGCGCTTTCCTGCTGGAGAACCTGTTCCGCCGCTGGCATCTGCGTCATGTGCACCACCCACGCTTCCACGAGCTGGCCATGGGCATCGCGGCGCGCTGGCCGGCGCTGGTGCGCGGCGACGATTCGGCCTCGCCATGAGTCAGGCGGCCTTTCAGCGCGTGTTTCGGGTGAGCGCGGATCATGCCTGCCTGCCGGGTCACTTCCCCGGTTCACCATTGGTGCCCGGCGTCATGCTGCTCGAAGAGGTCGCACTGGCCTTGCGCGATTGGCGCGGCCAGCGGCTTGCGCGCGTGCTGGAAGCAAAGTTTGTCGCGCCGCTCCTACCGGAACAGGAAGCGCGGATCGCGCTCATCGAAGCCCAGGGCCGCGTACGTTTTGAGATTCATCGCGGCGACGATCTGCTCGCGCGAGGCTCCATCGAGGGAACGATATGAGCGAACACTGGCAGAGTCGCCCTGAAGGCGGCGGACGCTTTGCGTTGTGGCTGATCCGCAGCATCGCCCTGTACGGCGGTCGTCCGCTCGCCCGGCTGATCCTGTATCCGATCACGCTCTATTTCTATCTGCGTCGCGGGCCCGAGCGCGTCGCATCGCGCCGTTTCCTCGAGCGCGTGCTGGACAAGCCGATCACGCCCTGGCACGTGATGAAGCACATTCACTGCTTCGCATCGACCATGCTGGATCGTGTCTTCCTGCTCGCCCGCGGCGAGAAGGGCTTCGACGTCACGGTGGAGGGCCTGGAGCAGCTGGAGGCCAGCTTCGCCGAGGGGCGCGGCGTACTCCTGCTTGGCACCCACCAGGGCAGTTTCGAGGCCTTGCGCACGCTGAGCTCGCGTCGCCCGGATACGCATCTGCGCGTGGTGCTGGACAAGCAGAAGACGCCGGCCTTGACCCAGTTGCTCGAGGCGCTCGCACCCGACGTGGGCGCCAGCGTCATCGATGCTTCCGCGGGTGGTACGTCGATCACGCTGGCGATGGCCGAGGCCTGCCAGCAAGGCGCCATGGTCGCCCTGCTGGCCGATCGCGGACGCGAACACGAAGTACTGCGCCGCACGCCGTTGCTGGGTGAGCCCGCGCCGTTTCCGGTCGGCCCCTGGCTGCTCGCGCACAGTTTGCGCGTGCCGGTGGTGCTGTGTTTTGGGCTATATGAAGGCGGCAATCGCTATCGCCTGATTTTCGAGCCGTTTGCCGACCGCATCGAGATTCCACGACAGGATCGCGCCCAGGCGCTGGACGCCGTGATCGCCCGTTTCGCCCATCGCGTGGAACACTACATCCGTGTCGCCCCCTACAACTGGTTCAACTTCTATGACTTCTGGCAGCAAGACGTGGACACTGCTGTGCGCCCTGACGCTGTCGCTGTGCGCGAACACGAACGCGAACGCGTCGGCGCCTGAAGACGCCGCCACGGCACGCGCGCTGGTGGCCTCGCTGGGCCGTCCGGCGCCTGCCCGCACGCCGTTTGCCGAAGCGCGCTTCATGAAGATGCTGGACAAGCCGCTGGTCGTTTCCGGGCAGCTGGCGTGGCTGGGTGGCGACAAGCTCGAGCGCACGGTCGAACATCCCACGCGCGAAGTGTCGACCATCGGCGATGGTGAAGTAACGCAACAGCGTGAAGGCCGTTCATCGCGAAGCTTTTCGCTGAAGCGCGCGCCACAGCTCCAGCTGCTGCTGGATAGTTTTGTTGCGCTGCTGGGCGGCGATGCATCTCGCCTGGAGCAAGCGTTCACCGTGCAGCACAGCGCCGATGGCGACGATCACTGGACGCTCACCCTGACCCCGCGCGACGCGAAACTCGCGCAAACGGTGAGCCGCATCGACATCGACGGCAGCGGCAACGAGCCGCACTGCATGCGCATGCAGGAAGCCGATGGCGACCTCGCCATCGACCTGCTCGGCGACTACGCCGCCAAGATGCCGACGGCGCCTACGCGCGACGCACTCACCGCACTCTGCAGGGGCAGCTGAGCGTGCGTCGCAGCCGCGTGACGCTGCTGGTGCTCTGGCTGGCGACGCTCGCCGCGCTTGGCCTGTTCGTTACGCGACACCTCACGGTGAGTACCGACCTGCGCAGCTTCATGCCTGCGCCGACCACACCCGATCAACGCCTGTTGATGGAGCAGGTGGGCGAGGGACCGGGTTCGCGCCTGCTTTTGCTCGCCATCAGCGGCAAGTCCGATGAGCAACTGGCCGGGCTGAGCCAGCAACTCGCCGTGGCGCTGCGCAAAGATCAACGCTACACGCAGGTGCTCAACGGCAGCTTCGACATGGGCGCACTCGACGACGCCCTGCTGCCTTATCGCTATCTGCTCTCGCCCACGCTGGATCATCAGCGCTTGGATACCGCGTATCTGCGCGACGAGCTGGAACAGCGCCTGGACGATCTGTCGTCGCCCGCGGCGTCACTGCTGAAGGGACTGTTGCCGCGCGACCCCACCCTGGAAGTGCTCAAGCTGGCCGAGCGCTGGTCGCCGCCGAAGTCGCCCGAGCTCGTGCAGGGCGTGTGGTTTTCGCCACAGCACGAGGCCTTGTTGCTGGTGCTGACGCAGGCGGCAGGTTTCGATCCCGACGCGCAGTCGCAGGCCATCGATGGCATCCACCGTGCCTTCGATGCCTTGCCCGATCACGCGGGTGGCTCGCTGGTGGTCAGCGGGCCGGGGTACTTCAGCGTGGTGGCGAGCGCGCAGACGCGCGGGCAGGCGGAGTGGATCGGGCGTATCTCGACGGTGGGTTTCATCGTGCTGCTGTTGCTGGCGTATCGCAGCATCGGCTCGTTGCTGTTCTCGGCCTTGCCGATCGCCAGTGCGGCGCTGGCGGGCATTGCCGCGCTCGTACTGCTGTTTCCGCAGGTGCATGGCATCACGCTGGCGTTTGGCTTCACCCTGCTCGGTGTGGCACAGGAGTATCCGATACGCGTGCTGAGTCATCGCCGCGCCGGCGAAAGCGCCGTGCAAAGCGTGCGTGACCTGTGGCCGCTGCTGCTCACGGCGATCGCTTCGGCATGCATTGCCTATGCGGCGTTCTTTGCATCCGGCGTGAATGGCCTCAAGCAATTGGCCGTCTTTACCATCACAGGTTTGTTGGTGGCCGGCTTCAGCACACGCTACCTGTTGCCCTATCTGCTGCCGGAGCGCGTGCACGATGTCGCCGCGATGGGCTGGCTGATCCGCGCACGCGACATCGTGGACCGCCTGCCGCGACCGCGTTGGATTCCCTTGCTGGTGGCCGTCGCCAGCGTGCTGATGCTGGTGTTTGCGCAGGGCCCGTTCTGGCAGAACGACTTGTCGGCGCTTACGCCGTTGCCGCGCGATCTGCTGATGCGTGATGCACGATTGCGCGAGGCCCTGGGCGCGCCCGATGTGCGCTATCTACTGGTGCTGCAGGCGCCCGATGAGCAGGCGGTATTGGCGCTTTCGGAAAAACTCGAGCCCGCCGTGGATGCCTTGGTGGCCCGCCACGCCGTCGATGCGATCGAACTGCCTTCACGCTATCTGCCCAGCGATGCAGTGCAGCGCGCGCGGCAGCGGGCGTTGCCCGATGCGCAAACACTGAAAAGTGCGCTCGACGAAGCCGAGCAGGGCATGCCGTTCCAGCCGGGCCTGTTCCAGCCTTTCCTCGACGATGTGGCGCAAGCACGCAGCTTGCCCGTGCTGACGCCGGAGCGCTTTGCATCATCGCCATTGGGCCAACGCCTGTCGGCCATGCTGATGCAGCGCGATGGTCATTGGCTCGGCCTGGGCACGCTTACTGGTGTGCACGACTTGGCTGCCCTGCAGTCGCTCGCGCGCGACAGCGGCGGTTCGGTGCGTCTGCTCGACCTCAAGGGTGCCGCTGAATCGCTGGTGGTGGATTACCGTGCGCGCATCCTGCACGCCTTGGTCGGCGCAACGCTACTGCTGGTCATCGCGATCGTGGTTGCCTTGCGCAGCGTGCGCAGGGCCTGGCACGTGCTGGCCCCAATGACACTGGCAACTTTCCTGGTGCTGGCCGTGGAACGTGTGTCAGGCGTGGAGATCTCCCTGTTCCATCTCGTGGCGCTGATCCTCGCGGCGGGGCTTGGCCTGCACTATGCGCTGTTCTTCGAGCGCGACACCGGCGACGCCKCCGAGCAGCGCCGCACGCTGCATGCGACCCTGGTCTGCGTGCTGTCCGCGCTGCTGGTCTTCGGCATGCTGGCCTGGAGCACCATTCCCGTCTTGCGCGCGATCGGCTTGACCGTTGCCCTGGGCGTCGCATTTCACTTCTGTCTTTCGATCCTGATGGCACCGCATGCTCGCCAAGACTGACTGGGCCCACCTCATTCCGCATCAGGGCGCGATGTGCTTGCTCGATGCCGTGGTGACGTGGAACCAGACGACCATCCACGCCATCAGCGAGAGTCACGCGTTGGCAGACCATCCGCTGCGCGGCGGTGCTGGCCTGCACGCGGTGCATCTGGCCGAATACGGCGCGCAGGCGATGGCGGTGCATGGCGCCCTGCTGGCGCGCGAACGGGGTGCGAGTGAGGCCAGGCCCGGGCGTCTGGTCAGTCTGCGTGACGTGTCGCTGGCCATCGAATGGGTGGATCCTTCGCAAGGGCGTTTGGACGTCCATGCCCAAAGCCTCTACGCTGACGATGCGGGCGCACAATATGCCTTTCGCGTCGAACAGGGCGGCCGCTTGCTGGTGAGCGGCCGCGCTGCCGTCATTCATCCTCTTCCCTGATGCCGAGGCGGCCATGACTCAGCTCCATACTCCCCGTCGCGCGCTGGTGACCGGCGGCAGCGGCGATCTTGGCGCGGCGATATCGCAGGCGCTCGCCGCAGGCGGCTACCATGTGATCGTGCACGCCAATACAGGTCTGGCTCGCGCCGATGACGTCGCCGCTGCGATCCGCGATGCCGGCGGTGCGGCGCAGTCGGTGGCTTTTGATGTCACTGATGCAGCCGCCACACGGCATGCGCTGGAGACCTTGTTGATCGACGGCCCTGTGCATGCGGTGGTGAACAACGCCGGCATTCATGAGGACAGTCCGCTGGCGGGCATGTCCGAAGACGCATGGCGGCGCGTGATCGACGTATCGCTGCATGGCTTTTTCCACGTTACACAGCCATTGCTATTGCCGATGGCGCGTGCGCGCTTCGGTCGCATCGTGTCGGTGAGTTCGGTGGCAGCGCAGTTGGGCAATCGCGGCCAGGCGAATTACGCCGCCGCCAAGTCCGCCCTGCATGGCGCCACGCGCTCGCTGGCGCGCGAGATGGCGTCGCGCGGTATCACCGCCAACGTGGTGGCGCCCGGCGTGATCGAAGGACGCATGATCGGCGAGCAATTCCCGCCCGAACGCATTCGCGAGATCGTGCCGGCGCAACGCGCCGGCAAACCGGAAGAGGTCGCGGCACTGGTGGCGTTTCTTTGTTCCGATGCCGCCGGCTATATCAACGGCCAGGTGATCGGCGTCAACGGCGGCATGGTCTAAAGCAGCGGTGCCTGCTCAGGTCACCGCGACGTCGAACACCACCGGACTCGAGGCGCGCGAGCGCCGATAGCTGGCCAGCACATCGCCGTGGCGCAGGATCTGCCCCACGGTGTAGAAGGTGATGCGGCTGACATCGCGGATCGGGCTGAAATGGCTGATGCGGAATTCGCCCTGGTAACGCGAAGCGATCGGCACCGACACCACGCTGATGCCTTTCTCGCGCGTGGCGGCGATCAGGATGGCAGCCTCGAACACAAAGTTTTCCGCCGGCAGATCGACCAGGTCGAGCGCGCCGCGCGGATACCAGCGCTGCCCGCTTTGCGTATCGGCTACCGGCTGTGCGCAGGCCCACGAGATGCCCCAATCGGCCACGCCATTGGCACGACGACGACCCTTCGGCTGCTGTTCGCGCTGGAGCAGACGCGCACCGATGACGATGTGATTGGGATAGCGCTGCGCTGCCGCCGCAATGCGCGGGATATCGGCGGCCAGGTGCTGGCCGTCGCCATCCATGGTGAGCACGGCGTCGAAGCCCTGCCGCAGCGCCTCACGAAAACCCGTGCGCAGCGCTTCGCCCTTGCCGCTGCGTTGCGGATGGCGCAGCAAAGTCACCGGCAGTTCGCGCACGATCTCGGGCGTGCGATCGTCCGAACCGTCGTCGACCACGATGACCGGGACGCCCAGCGCCAGCACGGATTGGACCACCTCGCCGATCGCCGCCTCTTCATTGAGGCAGGGAATCAGCACGCACCAACGGGCAGCGGACGTATTCAAGCAAGTGTCTCCAGCACAACCCTCAACGCCAGGGTTTCGGCGGCGGCCAGGGTGCAGTCACCGTGGCCTGTAGCGAGATTCTGCATCAGCGGCCAGGCGGATGCGGCAATCGGATTGGTTTCGTACCACTGGCCCGTCGCGGGCGCCGGGCGCAGCGGATGGTCGGCGTGGGCCTCAAGCTCGATCGCCATGCTCGCCAGCGTGCCCGAGGTGACGGTCGGGGAAAGCACCAGCGCAAAGCCGAAGGAGCTGCCTGTCGCGCTCATCTCGCCCACCGGACCGGTGCCGGCGATATCGCTGCACACCAGCAGTACCGCGCGCTGTTCGGCGAGGCTCAGCGTGGCCGCTTCCAGCAGGCCTGCGCCAAAGGTGGCGCGACCGGCGGAAATCGCGCTGGACAGCGCCTGGCAGCCGGTGGCGATCGTCCAGTAGCCGGCCGGCGCGTTGTGCACGGAATTGTGGAAGCGCGTGGGCGACAGCTCGGCCGGCGCACTGGCCAGGGTGGCGCACATATAGTCGGAAATCAGCTGGTCGCCATAGGCGGAGCTGAATACGCAAGGCAACTCACTTGCGACGCGACCGCTCATGGCTACCGCCTGGCCGGCCACTTCCACTGCCAGCAGCACGCTCTCGGGTGCGCGGCGTCGCTCGTTGGCGGGCAGGGTCGCTGCCGCGGGGCGTGCAGCCGGGGCGTCGATCGACAAGCCTTGCAGCTGCGCCTTCAGTGCCGCGAAATCGCCCAGTGCCGGCGACCACAGGCCAATGCCTTCCACGTGGACTTGCAGCGCACTCATGCCGGCGCCCTCCCGAAGGCAAGGCAGGCATTATTGCCTCCGAATCCAAACGAGTTGCTCAAGGCCACGTTGACGTTGCGCTGCTCGCTCTGCAGCGCCAGTTGCGGGCCGCAGGCTTCATCCGGATCGGTGCATCCAAGGTTGCCGGGAACCATGTTGTGGCGGATCGCTAGCAGCGCGAACACCGCTTCGAGAATGCCTGCGGCGCCCAGCGTGTGACCGGTGAAACCTTTCGTGGAGCTGGCGCGCGTGCTCGATGGAAAGGCGCGTGCGATCAGTGCGGCTTCCACTTCGTCGTTCTTCAGACTCGCCGTGCCGTGCAGGTTGATGTAGTCCACTTGCTCGGCACGCAAGCCGGCGCGCGCGAGCGCGTCGCGCAGCGCCAGCTCGGCACCGACACCTTCCGGATGCGGCGTCGACATATGGTGCGCATCGCTGGATTCACCATAACCGAGCAGGCGCGGTGCGTGTGGCGCGTTGCCCACGCGTTCCAGCAAGGCGAAGCCCGCCGCCTCGCCGATGGAGATGCCACGACGCGCCTGGTCGAATGGACGACACGGTTCGGGCGACACCAGCTCCAACGCGTTGAAGCCAAACAGCACGCTGTCGCACAACGTATCCACGCCGCCCACGATGGCCGCGTCCACCAGCCCAAGGCGAATCAGCCGCTCGGCCGTGGCGAACACTTTCGCGCTGGACGAGCACGCGGTGGAAACGGTCAGGCACGGGCCTTCCAGCCCGAGCGCTTCGGCCACGAAACCGGCCAGCGAATGGGGCGCGTGGATCAGCGGGCGGCGCAATTCCGCCGGCATCCGGCCGTCGGCATCGAGGTGGCGATAGCCCTCCTCAGTGGCGCCGATGCTCGCCGTGGAGGTGCCCAGCACCAGCGCGACGCGCGCGGCGCCGTAGCGCTGGCGTGCATCCAGCGCCTGTTCGAGAAAGCGGTCCTGCTGCAGCCCCAGCCAGGCCAGGCGGTTGTTGCGGCATTCCCACGACGCGTGCGCCGCGGGCAGCTCAGCCTCTTCGACGCCATCGACACGGCCGATCCAGCAGCCCAGGGGAGCGCTGCTGAAGTCGTTTTCACGGAGGCCACCATGGCTGGAAGACAGGGCGGCGAGATGGCTTTCGAGACCTTGGCCGAGCGCTGAAGTGACCGTATAGGCACTTACGGCAAGGGGTTGGATCGGTACTGACATCGCGCGAGCCTAACGAGCGACTGAAACATTTCCTAGTCTGGACAGCCGCCACGCTGGATCGCGTTCATGTTTGTCAGTGCCGTTTTGACCGCCAGTTACGCCTGGCGTGACGGCTGAGCACGACGCCCGGCCGGTCCCCGTGGGACACTGCGCCGTCCACCCTCCGTGCCCTGCCCCGTGCCGCCGATCACCGCCCCCTTGAAGCGTGGCCCCTGGCGCTATCTCAGCGACCGGGACGTACTACACGCCTTCGTGGTGATGGTGGCCGCGGTGACCCTGAGTCTTGGGCTGGTGTGGGTCGGCTATCTCGTTCATGTATGGCGGGTGGCGGCGCGCAGTCCGGTCGCCCCCGGACAGCCGATGACCGTACTGGTATTCGGTCGCCGGCTGGTGCGCGACGCGCCCGAAATGGACTATCAGGCCCGCCTGCTGCGCGCGCTGGCGCTGATGCGTGCGCACCACACCGAACACGTCCTGTTGCTGGGCGGACGCAGCGGCGGGGCCATCAGCGAGGCGGCCGCCGGACGCAGCTGGCTGGAGCAGCACGAGCTGCCGCCGGGCGTGGTGATGCAGCTGGAACAGGCCTCGGTCGATTCGCTGGAAAACCTGCGCCATGCACGCAGCCTGCTGCAGGAAGACGGTCCCGTGGCTCGCGTGCTGCCGCCGGTCGCGCTGGTGACCAGTCGCTACCATCTCGCGCGCTGCCAGCTGCTGGCGCAACGGCTGGGTTTCCGCAGTGTGCCGGTCGCCGCCGAAGCGCGGCTGGTGCTCAACCGCCGTTACGTCGTGCGACTGCTGGCCGAGTCGGGTTATCTGATGTGGATCGATATCGGCATGCGCTGGGCGCGTCTGATCGGCCATCGCCGCATCAGCGCACGACTGAGTTGATGCGATGCGCGACGCGCCGCCGCAGCGGCCCGCGCGCCACGCTTGCTAAGCTGGCGGCCTTTGCACGCCGACGGACCGCCCCATGAGCCAGCAAGCCGACCAAGCCGAACTGTTCCTGCGCGAGTTGCAAGACCGCATTTGCGCGGCGATCGAGCAGATCGACGGCAAGGCGCGTTTCGAAGAAGACGCCTGGACGCGTCCCGCCGGTGGCGGTGGTCGCACGCGCGTATTGCGCGATGGCGCCATCTTCGAACAGGCGGGCGTGAACTTCTCGCGCGTCTACGGTAACCAGCTGCCGCCGAGCGCTACCGCACATCGTCCCGATCTTGCCGGGGGCGGTTTTGTCGCCACCGGCGTATCGCTGGTGCTGCATCCGCGCAATCCGCACGTGCCGACCACGCATGCCAATGTGCGCTATTTCGAGGCGAGCAAAGAAGGCGTGGATCCGGTGTGGTGGTTCGGCGGCGGTTTCGATCTCACGCCGTTCTATCCGCGCGATGAAGACGTGGCGCACTGGCATACCGTGGCGCGCGACCTGTGCGCGCCGTATGGCGACGATGTGTATGCGCGCTACAAGAAGTGGTGCGACGAGTATTTCTATATCAAGCATCGCGCGGAGACGCGCGGCGTCGGCGGCCTGTTCTACGACGATCTCAACGAAGGCGGCTTCGAGCGCTGCTTCGCCTTTACGCGCGACGTGGGGCAGGGTTTCCTCGATGCCTATCTGCCGATCGTCGAGCGCCGCAAGGACGAGGCTTATGGCGAACGCGAGCGCGAGTTCCAGCTGTATCGCCGCGGTCGCTACGTGGAATTCAACCTGGTCTACGACCGCGGCACGCTGTTCGGCCTGCAGTCGGGCGGGCGCACGGAATCCATCCTGATGAGCCTGCCGCCGCGCGTGCGCTTCGAATACAACTTCCAGCCCGAGGCGGAATCGCCGGAAGCGCGGCTGGCGGAATACCTCAAGCCGCGCGACTGGGTGTGAGGCATGAGCGCGTCATCGATCCGTCGATGACGCGCCCTTCAGGGTTCGATCACTCCGTCGGCATGGCGCCGCTGAACTTCACCGGCGTGGCGCCCTTCACGGGGCCGATCTGCGCGCTGTCGCTCACCTGCAGCACCACCTCGCGGCGGAACTCCAGCGTGCCCTGCACCACCGCATGCGGACCGATCACCACGTGCGGCAGACGGTTGTTGCTGCTCCAGCTCCACCCGCCCGGCTTGTCCACCAGGATGCCGCCTTCGATGCGCGAATTGGCGCCCACGGTCACATCGCCGTTGGTGGTCTGCAGACCGCCGCCCACGTGCGCGGCGTCGAGATTGATGCTGCCGTTGACGTTGCCGACCTTGCCGGCCACATCGGCGCCCTGTTGCAGGTGAATACCGCCGTTGGTGGTGCTGACGGTGCCGCTGACGCGGGCGGCCGAGCCCAGGTTCACGCCGCCGTTGACGGTGTCGACGGCCGTGGCCTGCGCATGATCGCCCAGGTTGACCGAGCCATTGACCGTGCTCGCCTTCTGCACCACGGCGTTGTCGCCAACGCGCACCGCGCCGTTGACCGTGCTGACGTTGCCGGCGTGCTGGCCCGCATCCACCTGCGCGGTGCCGTTGACCTTGTCGATATCGTTGTCGCTGGCCTGGGCTACGACGGGCAGGGCCAGGGCGAGGGCGAGTGCTAGCAGATGACGACGCATGATGAGCTCCATGAATAGACTGACCACCCTAGGATGCACCCGGCGCGGGCAGGGTTTAGCATGACCTTCGACAGGGGCCGCGCGATTTGACGGGGCCGGGGCGGGGCCTCACCATCGCGAGTTTCCCGCCACGAATTCCCGCCATGTACAAGCTCGTACTCATTCGTCACGGCCAGTCCCAATGGAACCTGGACAACCGCTTCAGCGGCTGGGCCGATGTGGACCTCACCGAACAGGGCATGGCCGAAGCGGCTGAAGCCGGCCGCCTGCTCAAGGCCGGCGGCTACCGCTTCGACGTCGCGCACACCTCGGTGCTCAAGCGCGCCGTGCGCACGCTGTGGGGCGTGCTCGATGCGATGGAGCAGATGTACCTGCCGGTAGTCACCGACTGGCGCCTCAATGAGCGCCATTACGGCGGCCTCACCGGCCTCAACAAGGCCGAGACCGCCGCCAGGTACGGCGAGGACCAGGTCAAGGTGTGGCGCCGCAGCTACGACATCCCGCCGCCGCCGCTGGACCGCGCCAGCAACGAGTCGGTGAACGATCCGCGCTACGCCAATCTCGATCCCTCGATGATTCCCGACACCGAGTGCCTCAAGGACACCGTCGACCGCGTGGTGCCGTACTGGCACGACGTGCTGGCCCCGGCGATCGCCTCGGGCCAGAACGTGGTGGTCGCGGCGCATGGCAACTCGCTGCGCGCGCTGGTGAAGTACCTGGACAACATCTCCGAAGAGGAGATCGTCGAGCTCAACATCCCCAACGGCGTGCCGCTGGTGTACGAGTTCGACAAGGACCTCAAGCCGATCCGTCACTACTACCTGGGCGATGCCGACGCCATCGCGGCGAAGATGGCCGCCGTGGCGAATCAGGGCAAGGCCAAGTAAGGCCAGTCGCGGGTGACAAGCGTCACCCGCGATGGTTGTGCCCCGTCAGTCGTGCGGGTGTGCCCGGCCCTATAAGCTGCGCGCATCCCATGACCAGGCGATCGCGATGACCCCGAACATGATCTACGCGCTGATGATCCCGCTGATGGCGTTCGCGATCTGGCGCCGTGTGCGCGGGACCTTCGGGCGCCAGCCGATCCGCCGCAAGCGGATGATGGCCCGCATCGCCGTCTTCACGGCGATCGGTGCCCTGATCGGCCTGGGCGGCCTGCACAATCCCCGCCTGCTGGAAGGGCTGCTGGGCGGTGCCTTGGCCGGGGCGGCGCTGGGGGTGGTGGGCATCAAGCTGACCCGCTTCGAGCGCGACGCCGCCGGCAACGACCTCTATATCCCCAACCCCTGGATTGGTGGTCTGCTGACGATGTTGCTGATCGGGCGCCTGGCATGGCGCTTCGTGGTGGTGATGCCGCAGCTGCAGGATCCGGCCATGGCGCACAGCGGGCCCGCCATTGGCAACAGCCCGCTGACCCTGGCGATCTTCGGCCTCACCATCGGCTACTACATCTGCTACTTCGCCGGCCTGCTGGTGCATCACCGCCGCTTCGAGCGGGCCCAGCTGGCGACCTGATGGCGCTTAGAGCGCGTCGCCGTCCATCTCGCCGGTGCGGATGCGGATGACCTGCTCAAGCGAACTGACGAAGATCTTGCCGTCGCCGATCTTGCCGGTCTTGGCCGAGGCCTGGATGGCTTCGACCACGCGGTCCACCTGCTCGTCGCTCACCGCCACTTCCAGTTTGATCTTCGGCAGGAAGTCCACCACGTACTCGGCGCCGCGGTAGAGCTCGGTGTGACCCTTCTGGCGGCCGAAACCCTTGACCTCGGTCACCGTGATGCCCTGCACGCCCACTTCGGCCAGGGCCTCGCGCACATCGTCCAGCTTGAACGGCTTGATGACCGCAACCACCAGCTTCATGGGTTTTCCTCTTGATCGTCAGGTGGCCCGTCGTCCGGGCCGCAGTTCCACATTTTGCCTGTGCAGGGATATCGCTGTCGCGCCCGGGCTCTCTGTAGGAAAATGCCTACAAGTAGAAGTGGAGCACCCTGATAGTGGCATTTACAGACATGAACCTAAACTCCACCCTGACGAGCTCGAGGTGCTATCCATGATGGATAGGCAGGATATCGATCAACTTGCCCAGCGTCTTGTTTCGTTGGTTCCATCTGGACTGGCTCAGGCGCATCAGGATTTGCGCACCAACTTCGGCGATGTTCTGGCGCAGGGATTGCGCCGCCTTGATCTAGTCACCCGCGAGGAGTTTGACGTCCAGAGCCAGTTGTTGGCGCGCACCCGCGCCAAGGTCGAGGCCCTGGAAAAGCGAATCGCAGATCTCGAGGCTGGTGCTGGCACCTGACTGACGGGGTGCGGCGCGGGCCCAAGTCCCGGGAGCCGTCCCCGATCCGTCACCCTCACCCCGAGAACGATCGGGGGCGGCTATTTTTCTCTGCAGGCCGCTGTGGGAGTCGCTCCGTGTTTCAGCCTGGCAGCCGCTCCCGCGTCGTAGCAGGCGTGCGGGCGACATGAGTCTTGCCGTCACCCTCAGTCGAGCCCAGGAAGGCGTGGCGGCTCCCCAGGTCATGGTGGAAGTCCATCTGTCCGGCGGCTTGCCCAGCACCAATATCGTGGGTCTTCCCGAAGCCGCCGTGCGCGAAGCGCGCGACCGTGTCCGCGTAGCCATCCAGAACACGGCGTTCGAATACCCCAACCGCCGGGTCACCGTGAACCTGGCGCCGGCCGAACTGCCCAAGGATGGCGGCCGCTTCGACTTGGCCATCGCGCTGGGCATCCTTGCCGCCGGCGGCCAGGTGCCCCGCGACAAGCTGGACGACTGCGAATTCCTCGGCGAACTGGCCTTGTCCGGCGCTTTGCGCGCCGTGTCGGGCGTACTCCCTGCCTTGTTGCGCGCGCGCGCGCGTGGCCGCCGCGTGGTGGTGCCACGCGGCAATGCGGCCGAGGCCGCCCTGGTGTCCGATGCCGAGGTGCTGGTGGCCGACACGCTGGCCGATGTCTGCAGCTGGCTGCGTGGCGCACAGGAATTGTCGCCGCCGGGCGCGGCGGCCGGCATCTTCGACGAAGTGATCGGTCCCGACCTGGCCGACGTGCGCGGCCAGCTGCAGGCGCGACGGGCGCTGGAAATCGCCGCGGCCGGCGGTCATCACCTGTTGCTGCTGGGGCCGCCGGGTACGGGCAAAACCATGCTGGCTGAGCGCCTGCCCGGCATCCTGCCGCCGCTGAGCGAGTCGGAAGCGCTGGAAACCTGCGCGGTGCGCTCTGTCGCCGGACAAACAGTCGATCCGAAATTCTGGCGTCGCCGTCCCTTTCGGGCGCCCCACCACACCAGTTCGGCCGTAGCCTTGGTAGGCGGCGGTGCGCTGCCGCGGCCGGGCGAGATCTCGCTGGCGCATAACGGCGTGCTTTTCCTGGACGAATTGCCCGAGTTCGGTCGGCATGTGCTGGACGTGCTGCGCGAACCCATGGAATCGGGGCATATCGTGATCTCCCGGGCGGCGCGGCAGTCCACTTTTCCCGCCCAGTTCCAGCTGGTGGCGGCGATGAATCCCTGTCCCTGCGGTTATGCAGGCGATCCTCGCCAGCGTTGCCAGTGCACGCCCGACCAGGTGCAGCGCTATCGCGGCCGCATTTCCGGGCCGTTGATGGACCGCATCGACTTGGGCATCGAGGTGCCGCGCGTGCCTCTGGGTGAACTGGGGACGCCGCCAGGTCCGCAAGACGAAGACTCGGCGACGGTGAGGGCGCGCGTGATCAAGGCGCGCCACCACGGCTTGATGCGGGCAGGACGCGCCAACGCCGAGATCAGCTCGCGTGAACTGGAGCGCGACTGCGCCCTGGGACCGGCCGAACGTCGCTGGTACGACAGCGCGCTGGAGCGGCTGGGGCTGTCGGCCCGCGCCTATCACCGTACCCTGCGGGTGGCCCGCACGATTGCCGACCTGGACGGCGGCGCAGCCTTGCTCGACCGCAACCACCTCGCGGAAGCCTTGATGTATCGCCGTTTCTAAGGACGGCCAGCATGCCTTATGGCCCTTGCGGGTAATTTTTGAACTGACGGGTATTGACTTGGTCGGACGCAGGCGTATTATCTGTACTCGCTGGTTCTGCATTGAGCCATGCCTGCCACCCCGGTATCGGTACTCCCTCCCCCTCCCCCGTCCGATACCGGGGCTTGGCCCTCCCTCTCCCCCCTTGTAGATGCTTCCCCGTCGACCGACGGCTTGCCGTCGTGGACGTCGGCGCGCGGCGCGTGCTCCGATAGCCGCACTGCGACCGCACGAAGGACCGCGCATGACGCTCGATCTCGGACTCCTGCTGGTAGGCATTCTGGGCATCGGCTTTCTTGCCCAATGGCTTGCGTGGCGCGTCAGGCTGCCGGCGATCCTGTTCCTGCTGCTGGCGGGCATCGTGATGGGGCCCGTGGTCGGCGTGCTGGCGCCGGACCGCCTGCTGGGACCGCTTCTATTCCCGATCGTATCGCTGGCCGTGTCGGTGATCCTGTTCGAAGGCAGCCTGACGCTGCGCTTCAGTGAGTTGCGCGAGATCGGTCGCGCGGTGCGTGGCCTGGTGACCTACGGTGCGGTGATCGCCGTCCTCATGCTCGCCGTGGCGGCGCATTACTTTGCCGGCCTCAGTTGGGAAGTTGCCTTGCTGTTCGGCGCGTTGACCTGCGTCACCGGCCCCACCGTGATTGCGCCGATGCTGCGTACGGTGCGGCCCAATGCACGCATTGCCAACACGTTGCGCTGGGAAGGCATCGTGATCGATCCGCTCGGCGCGCTGTTTGCCGTGCTGGTCTACGAGGCCATCGTCTCGCGCCAGCAAGGCCACACGGTGGGCGTGTTTCTGGCGGTGATCGCCAGTGGCGTCGTGATCGGTCTGCTGGCGGCGTGGATACTCGCGTTCCTGCTGCGCAGGCAGATGATTCCGGAATATCTGCAGAACTACGGCACGCTGGTCGCCGTGCTGCTGGCCTTCTCGTTGTCGAACGCGATCACGCATGAGTCGGGCCTGCTGACGGTCACCATCATGGGCATCGCGCTGGGCAATATGCGCGGCGTGCATATCGACGACATCCTCGATTTCAAGGAAAACCTCACCACCCTGCTGGTCTCCACGCTCTTCATCCTGCTCGCGGCGCGCCTGAGTTGGCCGTTGCCCGACGGCATGCTGGGGGCCGGCATCGCCATCTTCATCGTCGCGCAGCTGATCGTGCGGCCGGTGACCGCGACGATCGCCAGCATCGGCAGCGGCTTGAACTGGCGCGAGCGCGCCTTGATCGCATGGATCGCACCGCGCGGCATCGTAGCAGCGGCGGTGTCCGCGCTGTTTGCGCTCAAGCTCGAAGCGCTGGGCATGGCTGGCGCGAAGGAGCTGGTGCCGCTGGTCTTCATCTTGATCATAGGCACCGTGGTGCTGCAGAGCGCGACGGCGCGTCCGCTGGCGCGCTGGTTGAAGGTGGCCGAGCCCGATCCCACCGGCGTGCTGATCTATGGCGCGGATCAGGCGGCGCGCGTGGTGGCGCGTGCCCTGGCCGATGCGGGCTTCCACGTGATCGTGGCGGACGAACAATGGGAAGGCATCAAGCTGGCGCGCATGGATGGCCTGCCGACCTTCTACGGTTATCCCGCGTCGTCACATGCGGAGCGCCATCTCGATCTCACCGGTGTCAGACGCTTGCTGGCCATGTCGACCAATCGCGAACGCAACGCGCTGGCGTGCGTGTACTACCGGCAGGAGTTCGGCCGCGGCAAGGTGTATCGCCTGAGCAACGACGATGGTGTTGATACCGCCAGTCGTGTGCAGCTGGGCGGCGATCTCGCGGCGCCGACGCTGTTCGATGCCGACATGACGCACGAACGTTTCCTGGAGCGTCTCGCCGAAGGCTGGCGCATCAAGTCTACGCGTCTCACGGCGACCTTCGACTGGCCGAATTTCATCGAGCAATACGGTTCGCCGACGGTGTTGTTGTTCGGCGTCGAGGAGCATGGCGCCCTGCGCGTCGCATCGGTGAAGCGAGAACTGGAGCCGCGCCCCGGATGGATGGTGATTGCGCTGGTGCCCCCGCAGAGCCCGAGCTGATCGAAGCGATGTGCGACACCTTCCCTGCGTGCATGCGTGGGGGCGCTGGACAGGGCCGCGCTCCCCACGCACGCGCCGACGTCCCTGTCGGCTTACGCGAGGCAGGCAGCGTCAGGCGGCGCTGGCCTGGCGCGAGGCGTGGAACTGGGCCTCTTCCGTGGACCCCTTGAGCGCCGTGGTGGACGACTGTCCCTGTTGGATCGCCTGGGTCACCGCATCGAAGTAACCCGTGCCGACTTCACGCTGGTGCTTGACCGCAGTGAAGCCACGGTCGGCGGCGGCAAATTCCCTCTCCTGCAATTCCACGAACGCGCTCATCTGACGACGGGCATAACCATAGGCCAGATCGAACATGCCGTAGTTAAGGCTATGGAAACCGGCGAGCGTGATGAACTGGAACTTGTAGCCCATCGCGCCCAGTTCCTTCTGGAAGGTGGCGATGGTGGCGTCGTCGAGATTCTTCTTCCAGTTGAAGCTGGGCGAGCAGTTGTAGGCGAGCAGTTTGCCCGGATACTTCGCGTGGATCGCCTCGGCGAACTTGCGCGCTTCCTCCAGATTGGGCTTGCTGGTTTCGCACCACACCAGATCCGCATACGGCGCATAGGCGAGGCCGCGACTGATGGCTTGATCGAGGCCCGGGCGCACACGGAAGAAGCCTTCCACCGTGCGTTCGCCGGTGATGAACGGCTTGTCGTTGTCGTCGATGTCCGAGGTGAGCAAGTCGGCGGCATCGGCATCGGTGCGCGCCACGATCAGCGTGGGCACGCCAAGGACGTCGGCAGCGAGGCGTGCGGCGTTGAGCTTGTCGACCGCTTCGCGCGTCGGCACCAGCACTTTGCCGCCCATATGGCCGCACTTCTTTACTGAGGCCAGTTGATCCTCGAAGTGCACGCCGGCGGCGCCCGCTTCGATCATCGCCTTCATCAGTTCGAATGCATTGAGCACGCCGCCGAAACCGGCTTCCGCATCGGCGACGATCGGCACCATCCAGTCGATGTCGCTCTGCCCTTCCGCGTGATGCAGCTGATCCGCGCGCAGCAGCGTGTTGTTGATGCGCTTGACCACCGAGGGCACCGAGTTGGCGGGATACAGCGACTGGTCGGGATACATTTCGCCGGCGAGGTTCGCATCCGCTGCCACCTGCCAGCCGCTCAGGTAGATCGCCTGCAGGCCGGCCTTCACCTGCTGCATGGCCTGGTTGCCGGTGAGTGCACCAAGTGCGTTGACGAAATCTTCCTTGTGCAGCGACTTCCACAAACGCTCCGCGCCGCGACGGGCGAGCGAGTGCTCAACCGCCACCGTGCCGCGCAGCCGTGCCACGGCATCGGCGTCGTAGTTGCGCTGGATGCCGTTCCAGCGGGCGTTGTTCTTCCATTCGAGGGCAAGCTGATCGGCGGTAGGCAGGGTGGTTTTCATGAGAGAGACTCCGTTGCATGTGCATGAATGCGGATGTGTGGGAGCGCACCCTGTGCGCGACTGCGGCCTTGCGGCATGACGCTCCGTTGGCTTGTCGCGCACAGGGTGCGCTCCCACCGTTGCTCTGCTGCCGATCAGCCGATCTGGGCGTACGCGGCCAGGGTGAGGAAGTCGCCGAGTTCTTCAGCGTGCGTAAGTTGCCTGAGCAACGCCGCCGCCTCTTCCGCGCGATGTGCGACGGGGCTGTTGCTCTCCACCAGCCGGTGCGTGTGCTTCACCAGCGCGTGATCGAAGAAGGCGAAATCGATCGGCGCGTGGTCGGTGAATTCCAGCGGACCGCGATGCAGCCATTGCCAGATCTGCGAGCGCGCAATCTCTGCGGTCGCCGCGTCTTCCATCAGGTGATGGATCGGCACGCAGCCCTGCCCGTCCAGCCACGAGGCGGTGTAGCGCAGCGCCACTTCCACGTTGTTGTCGAAGCCGGCGCGCGTGATGGTGCCGCTGCATGGTGCGATCAGCTGGTCGCGGCACACCTTCACGTCGTTGCGCGTCACATTGAGCTGGTTGGGCGAAGGCATGTACTTGTCGAACACCTCCTGCGCGACCGGCACCAGTGCGGGATGCGCCACCCAGGTACCGTCATGGCCTGCTTGCACTTCGCGTAGCTTGTCGGCGCGCACCTTGGCGAGTGCGGCTTCGTTGGCCTCGTCATCGCCCTTGATCGGAATTTGTGCAGCCATGCCGCCCATGGCAAACGCGCCACGGCGATGGCAAGTCTGGATCAGCAGTTCCGAATAGGACTTCAGGAACGGCACCGTCATCAGCACCTGGCTGCGGTCGGGCAGCAGGCGGTCGCGATGGCCGCGGAAGGTCTTCAGGTACGAAAAAATATAGTCCCAGCGACCGCAGTTGAGACCGACGACGCGCCCGCGCAGCGCATGCAGGATCTCGTGCATCTGGAACACGGCCGGCAGCGTTTCGATCAGCACCGTCGCCTTCATGCAATCGGGCGGCAGCTCGAGCGCGGCCTCGGCGGCGGCCATCACGTCGTCCCACAACGCCGCTTCTTCCATCGCCTGCAACTTGGGCAGATAGAAATACGGGCCCCGATCGCGCGCCTGCAGCGTGCGCGCGTTGTGGAAGGCGTACAGACCAAAATCCACCAGCGCGCCGGACATCGGTTCACCGTCGACGGTAATGTGACGCTCTGGCAGATGCCAGCCGCGCGGACGCACCACCAGCACCGCAGGGTTGCCGTTGACGCGGTAGTGCTTGCCCTCGGGCGACGTGAATTCGATCGCGCCATTCACCGCGTCACGCAGATTGATCTGGCCGTCGATCTGGTTGGCCAAGGTGGGCGCCGAGGAATCCTCGAAGTCCGCCATGAACACCTTCGCGCCGGAATTGAGCGCATTGATGATCATCTTGCGTTCGACCGGTCCGGTGATTTCTACCCGGCGGTCGCGCAGCGCCAGCGGAATCGGCGCCACCGTCCAGTTGCCCTCGCGGATGGCGACGGTGTCGGCACGGAAGTCAGGCAGCTCACCGGCGTCATAGCGGGCCTGACGGCCCTCGCGGGCGGCCAGCAGGCTCAGGCGGCGATCGTCGAACTGCCGGTGCAGTTCCGCCAGAAAGGCCAGGGCCTCGGGGGTGAGGATGGCGGCGTGTTCCGGGCGGATGCCGCCCAGCACCTGCGCCGCGGAAAGGGCGAGTCGTTCCTTGGGGACGGCCATGGGAATCTCCGTGATGACGTTGGGATGACACTAGGTCGCGGAGACTGGCTTTGACAAAGCAAATGTTTCAATCTTTGGTATTGTCTTTCTTAATGTCTATCGCAACACCATGAATTTAAAAGGCCGCTGATGGACAAGAAGCCGCTGAACAAGGCAAAAAAGCGCACTGTGGCGCCCCATCGGCGACGTACGGATACGTATGGAGAGGGCGGTGAAGGGAGCCGGTTCTACTACAAGGGCAACCGCCAGAAGCAGCTGAGGGCGTTCGTCTACACGGTGAAGCTGGGCACGCTGACTCGGGCGGCCGAAGCGCTGTTTCTGTCTCAGCCGACGGTGAGCCTCCAGCTTCAGGCCTTGGAGCGCGAGCTAGGTGTCCGCCTGCTGGAGCGCCGGCGCCGACGCATCAACCTCACCGATTCGGGCGAGGCGCTGTACGAGCTCGCGCGCCCGCTGGTGGAAGGCTGGGAAAACCTCGACCGCGACTTCCAGGCCAAGGTGAAGGGCTTGCAGGGCGGACGGCTCACCATCGCCGCCGGTAGTTCCACCATCCAGTACCTGCTGCCGGATCTGGTGCGCCGCTACCGCGAAAGCTACCCCGAAGTGCAGCTGCAACTGGCCAACGTGACCGGCAAGGACGGCTTGGCGCTACTGCGCGCCGACGAAGCGGACTTCGCCGTGGGCTCCATGCTCGACGTGCCCAACGACATCGCGTGGGCGCCGGTGCATCACTACGACCCGATGCTGATCATGCCGCCCGATCATCCGCTGGCGGCCAAGACCACGGTGACGGTGCAGGATCTCTCGCCGTACGGCCTGATCCTTCCGCCGCAGCGATTGTCGACGTACCGCCTGGTGGACCTGGTTTTCCAGCAGCGGCAGGTGCCTTACCGCGTGGCTATCGAAGTGGGCGGCTGGGACGTGATCAAGGAATACGTCGCCATGGGCCTGGGCATTTCCATCGTCACCGGCATCTGCATCACCGAAGCGGACCGCTCGCGTTTGGCCGTCCGTAACATGAAGCAGTATTTCCCGCAGCGCAGCTACGGCGTGGTGATGCGCAAAGGCAAGTTCCTCAGCGCGGAGGCGAGGGCGTTTATCGATCTGGTGAAGCCGGGCTTGTTGACGCATCGCGATTACGATGAGTCGGGCCATTCGGAGCGTTAGGGACGCATGGCTTTCTGTGGGAGCGCACCCTGTGCGCGACGGCCTCAGGTTCCATCACCGCCAGTCGCGCACAGGGTGCGCTCCCACAATGAGGCCTACGTGCGCTCAATCGTTCGCGTTGCGGTGCTTGCCCCGATACGGCGTAAACAACGCACGGATCTTCGCCATATCCGCATCCGGATCATCCGTAGCGTGCACCACCGGTCCAAACCGGAAAGTCTTGCTCGGATAATCCAGGAACAGCGTCTGGATCGGCACGTTCGCATCATGTGCAATGCGCAGAAAACCCGACTTCCACTGCTTGACCTTCTTGCGCGTGCCTTCGGGCGTGATGCCCAGCCACATGCGGTCCTTTTCCCGGAACCGCTGCACCATCTGATCCACCACGTTGAGCGCGGCGCTGCGGTTGATCGCGATCATGCCGATCGGGCGCAGGATGATACCCAGCGGACCGTCCAGCACCTCGCGCTTGATCATGATGTTGATGTCCACGCCCAGGCCGATCTTCATCAGCAGGCCGTAGTAGCCATCCCAATAGGACGAATGCGGCGCACCGATGATGATCAGCTTGGGCTCGTTGGGCAGCTCGCCGAGCAGCTTCCAGCCGGACAGGCGCAGCAGGCAGCGTGCGAGCCACGGCCAGAACTTGCTGTTGAGCTTGGGCGCCTCGGGCGGGGCAGGGGGCAGCATCGGGGTGCTCATTCACGACTCCAGTCACGCGACCGCGTTTGCTTGATCTTGCCGCGTTGCTGTTTGCCGGCGAGCCGGCGCTCTTTCGAGCCGCGGGTGGGTTTGGTGGCGATGCGCGCCTTGGGTACGACCAGGGCGGCACGGATGATCTCGACCAGGCGATCGCGCGCATCTTCGCGATTGCGGCCCTGGTCGCGGAAACGGCGTGCCTGGATCACCAGCACGCCTTCGTCGGTCAGGCGGCGATCGCGGCGCGCGAGCAGGCGTGCGCGCAGTGGTTCGGGCAGGGACGGCGAATGGGCCACGTCGAAGCGCAGTTCGACCGCGCTTTCCGTGCGATTGACGTGTTGGCCGCCGGGACCGTCTGCGCGTAGGAATCGCTCAGTCAGCTCGGTCTCGGGCAGGACGATGGATCGGCTGATGGTGAGCATGGCGCAAAGTTTAGCGGGCGAGCGTGACATGCCGCCACGACGCGGCGCATCACAAATCCGGCAAAGACCAGCCGAAGCGTTCGAGCAGGCCTTGATAGGCGGCATCCAGCGGCGCTTCCAGACGCATCGGCTCGCCGCTCAGCGGGTGCGCGAAACTCAGCCGCCACGCGTGCAGAAGCATGCGGTGGCAGCTGAAGTACTGCTTGTACAGGCGGTTGTGATCGCTGCGCCCGTGCTGGCAATCGCCAATGATGGGATGGTGCAGGTGCGCCATATGCTTGCGGATCTGGCGAAAACGGCCGGTCTGCGGTTCGGCCAGCACCATGGCGTAGCGCTGCTGGGGATAGCGTCCCAGTTCAATGGGTACTTCCACCGTGGCCAGCCGTCGATAGCTGGTGCGCGCCTCGCGCCTCGCGCCGCGGTCCGCTGTCGCGGGAGCCGGGCAGGGGATAATCGACCAGCGCCTCCTCAGGCTCCGGCCAGCCGCGCACCACGGCGAGGTATTGCTTGTGCACGTTGCGGCCCATGAACTGCTCGCCGAGCGAGGCGGCAATCTCGCTCGAGCGCGCCACCAGCAACACGCCGCTGGTCGCGCGGTCGAGGCGATGGGCGAGGTAGGTCGTGCCACCGACCTGTTCGCGCAGCAGGTCGATCAGAAACTCTTCTGCGTTGCCGACCATTTTCGAACGATGCACGGCGAGGCCCGCGGGCTTGTTCACCGCGATGATGGCGTCGTCCTGGTAGAGGATATCGAGCATGTCGGAACAATCAGCGACGAGGCCAGCCCGCTACGAAGGCAAGCAAGCCGGCAGCGGAGCAAGCGGATGCGAGCCACACGCCGTGCTCGCTCGCCTGAGTCCACAGCACCGCACTGCCAATCAGCAAGCTCGCGCCTAGCAACCCAAACGAGAGCGCGCGTCGCGTGCGTTGCCCCTCATCGCGCTGTTGCGCCAGTTCAGCCGGATCACTGACCGTCTGCCGCTCGCCGGTAGCCACCTGGCGCAACGCATCGCGCACCAGTTCCGGGAACTGAGGCGCGGCATGGAACCACTCGGGCAGGCGCTTGCGCACCTCGCGCAGGGTTTGGCGCGGACTGTAGCGCTCGCGCAGGATGCGCTTGAGCACCGGGTGCGCCACCGCCCAGATATCGATCTCCGGGTCGAGCATGCGGCCGACGCCTTCGATATTGAGCAAGGTCTTTTGCAACAGGATCAGCTGCGGCTGCAGCGTCAACTCGTAGCGGCGCGCCGTCTGGAACAGCTTGACCACCAGCTCGGCCAGTGAGATCTGCGACAGAGGACGGGTGAAGTAGGGCTCGCAGACGGTGCGCACTGCCGCGGTCAGTTCGTCGATGCGCACGGTGGACGGCATCCAGCCGGCATCCACGTGCAGCTGCGCGATGCGTGCGTAGTCGCGTTCGAACAAGGCGATGAAATTCTGCGCGAGCCAATACTGGTCGCGTTCCGGCAGCGATCCCATGATGCCGAAATCCAGTGCGATGAAGCGCGCATCGCCCGGGCGCGCCGTGTCGACCCAGATATTCCCGGGATGCGCATCGGCGTGGAAGAAGTTGTCGCGAAACACCTGTTCGTAGAACAGTCGCACACCCTTTACGGCGAGCGCCTTGCGGTCGATGCCGGCCGCATCAATCGCGGCGATGTCGTCGCAGCTCACGCCGTAGACGCGTTCGAGCGTCAGCACGCGGGCGCTGGTGAGGTCCCAGAACACCGCCGGCACGTAGAGGTCTTCGCCGCTCTTGAAGTTGCGGCGAAGCAGGCTGGCGCTGGCGCCTTCGCGCTGCAGATCCAGCTCGTTTTCCAGCATCTTCTCGACTTCGGCGACCACGTCGAGCGGGCGGATCTTGTCGGCATTGGGATGCCAGCGCTGCGCCAGCTCGCCGAGCGAACGCAGCAGCTTGATGTCGCGCGCGATCTGCTGGTCGATGCCCGGACGCAGCACCTTGACCACCACCGCGCTGCCATCGGCCAGTGTCGCCGCATGCACCTGCGCGATCGAGGCAGAGGCCAGCGGCGTTTCATCGAAGCTGGTGTACAGCGCGGTGATCGGCGCCTTCAGTTCCTGCTCGATGATGGCGCGCGCTTCGGCGCCGGGGAACGGCGGCACCTGATCCTGCAGTTGCGCGAGTTCGTCGGCAATGTCCGCCGGCACCAGGTCGCGGCGCGTGGAAAGGACCTGGCCGGCCTTGACGAAAATCGGGCCGAGCTCGGTGAGCGCCAGTCGCAGGCGGGCGCCGCGTGGGAGATTCGTGATGTCCGTGCGCGGCCGCGCCACGAACGGGCGCACCAGCTTGAGCGGACGGAACAAGTGCGCGGCATCGACCAGTTCATCCAGGCGATAAGCGAGCAAAACGGAAGCGACGCGCATCACGCGCGGTACCACCTTCAGCGGTGTCCTCACGCGGTGGGTCCCTTCTTCAGACGCTGCTCCAGGCGCGTCAGGCGCGCTTCCAGGCGTTCGCTGCGTTCGCGCAGTTCGTCGACGCCGTCGAGGAAACCTTCCACTTCACCGGGCGCGGCTGCCACGCGGGCTTCGTCGCGCAGCCAGTCGGCGGTATCCGTGGTGAGATGGCTTGCCGTCTCCTTCGCATGCGCCAGCCCGCTGCGCACGGCCTTGGCCAGCGGCACGCCGAGCACATCGCCGAAAGTGCGTGCGAACGCCTCTTCGAAATCCGGCGCGAACTTGCTCGCGAGTTTTTCCAGACGACGCGCAAGATCGGCATCGCCCGCGATCTCCACCTTGCCGGGCGCCACGCCTTCATCATCGCGCTTCACCAGCATCGCCAGCAGGCTGCCGGGCGTTGCCGCGACCCGCAGGTGGTTGTCGTCCTGCGCAGGACCGACCTTCAGCCGCTCGCCTTCCACCGTCACCGACAACGCCAGCTCCGGTCCGCGCAGATGCAACTGCACGCTGCGCCCATCGAGCGCCGATAGCCGCCCGGCGGTTTCCGGATCGAGCGACAAGGTGTGGTTCAACGCCGTTTCCAGCGCGCGGCCGGCGAGGGCGCGCATGGGGCGGGGCAGGAGGGACATGAGGGATGGGGCAGTCATGGCGGCGATTGTAGCGGGTCGGGTGGTGGGGCTGAGGTTGAAGAGCAGGGACTATGTTTGAAGCGTTCCCGCGAGCACCCGCCCCTCACCCCAGCCCTCTCCCCGGAGGGGAGAGGGAGAAGTGCGGTGCACCGCTCCGTAGGTTTGTCGCGCACAGGGTGCGCTCCCACAGACAAGCGCCAGGCGCGGTAGCGAGTTCGCAATCCGCAGCGTCAAAGCCGATGCGTAGCGAGGCCCCGCTTTAAGTCCTCAGCGATTCGGGCGCGTTGCGCAGCGCTTGGAAGTACCCGCTGTGTACCCTCGGAGGTTGTCCCCTGACGGTGTGCCTCGAGCGTTCGGGCTTATCCCAACACGATGCTGCGGGCGTTATCAGGCCATTCTCTTTGGGTTACTTTTCTCTTGGGCCAGCAAGAGAAAAGTGACTCGGTCGGCGGCAGCCGATCGAAACGCCCGCCGCGTAGGCGGCACGCTGGCGGAGAGGCGACAACTAGACACCGAGGCTCTGGATCCCGGCCTGCGCCGGGATGACGAGCAAAAAAAGAGACCAGCGAAAGGCGTCCAGCGCGCTACGGCGCCGCCCCCACAAACCCCATCTGCCGCCACGCCTCATACACCGCAATCGCCACAGTATTCGACAGATTCAGGCTTCGACTGTTCGCCCGCATCGGCAAGCGCAACCGCTGCTCTTCCGGAAGCGCATCAAGCACCTCCCCAGGCAACCCAGCCGTCTCACACCCAAACAACAACGCATCCCCTTCAACGAAACGCGCATCCACATGCGCGACCCGCCCGCGCGTGGAAAACGCAAACACACGTGGCTGCCCGATGCTCTCTAGGCAGCTGGCGAGATCGTCATGCACAGCCAGCTGCGCGTATTCGTGATAGTCCAGGCCTGCACGGCGCAGGCGGGCATCGTCCAGCTCGAAGCCCAGGGGGCGGATCAGGTGCAGCGAGGCGCCGGTGTTGGCGCACAGCCTGATCGCGTTGCCCGTATTGGGGGGTATTTCCGGTCGGTAGAGGATGACATGCAGCATCCGGCCATTATCAGGTCTGTCCGTGGACCCGTAAAACAGTGAGCGTCCTTGCTCAGCCGTTGGAGAGCCGCGGGCACACCACGCCGTCGGGCGGCAGCGCGCAAGCGGTCGGGGCAATCAGTTGGCCGGCGCTGCCGGCGGCGGCGAGGCGAATGGCTTCGGGGGAAGCGTTCACCATGGCACCCAGCACGAGTCCGCAAACCAGCAGGCAGGCAACGAAAAGGCCGCGCAGCATCAAGGCTTCGAATTTCATGATCATGTCTCCGATGAAAGGTGGGGTAGTCCTGCACGGTACATATGGCAAGCCCCGTGCCAAGCCTTTCTGTCGGGTCAAGTGGCTGTTACTACGAGGAATTTTGTTGGTCGGTGAGTAGGCGTGAGCTGTCCGCGGACAGCGACCGGGCGTGGCCGGACAACTGCGGACACCTGTCCGGAGGTCCTGCACGCCGCCCCGTCATGATCTTGCGTCGAACGAAGCTCGACGGCGGTTGTCCACCATGCCATTGGTCATTTGCCAAGGTTCCGGGCCGTGGCTAGCCTCGGAATGTTCATTCGTCAAAAAAAACAGGAGTGTCGTGATGGCAAGAAAGCCCCTCGCCCTACTCGTTGCAGGAGTGCTCAGCATGTCCGCCGGCCTGCCCGCGATCGCGCTGCCTCAGGCGGCCGCTGCCGAATCCACGCAAGCAGTTCCGGATATCGCCTTTACCCGCTTCACGCTGCCCAACGGGCTCACCGTGGTGGTGCATGAGGACCACAAGGCACCGGTGGTCGCGGTAAGCATCTGGTACCACGTGGGTTCGGGTGATGAGCCCAAGGGCAAGACCGGCTTCGCGCACCTGTTCGAGCACCTGATGTTCTCCGGCTCGGAGAATCACAAGGGCACGTATTTCCAGCCGTTCGAGCTGGCCGGCGCCACCGACATGAATGGCACCACCTGGTTTGACCGCACCAACTACTTCGAAACCGTGCCGACCACCGCGCTCGACATGGCGCTCTGGATGGAGTCGGACCGCATGGGCCACCTGCTCGGCGCGATCGGCCAGAAGGAACTCGACACCCAGCGCGGCGTGGTGCAGAACGAGAAGCGCCAGGGCGAAAACCGTCCCTACGGTCGCGTGGACCAGAACATCCTGTCCAACACCTATCCGGGCAACCATCCCTACCAGCACGACACCATCGGCTCGATGGCCGATCTCAACGCCGCCTCGCTGGGCGATGTGAAGCAGTGGTTCCACGATTACTACGGCGCTGCCAACACCACCCTGGTGCTGGCTGGCGACATCACCGTGGCGGAAGCCAAGGCCAAGGCCGAGAAGTATTTCGGCGACATCCCCGCCGGCCCGCCGGTGCCGCGCCAGCAGGCGTGGATCACGCCGCTCACCAAATCCACCCGCGGCATCCAGCATGACCACGTGGCGCAGCCGCGCATCTATCGCACCTGGGTGGTGCCGCAGCTGGGCACGGACGATGCGATCCAGCTCGACCTCGCCTCCACCGTGCTCGGCGGCGGCAAGACTTCGCGCCTGTATCAGCGGCTGGTCTACCAGGACAAGCTGGTCGATGACGTGTCCGCCAGCATTTCGCCGTTTGCGCTGGCCAGCCAGTTCCAGATCCAGGCCGACATCAAGGACGGCGTGGACCAGGCCAAGGTCGAGGCTGTCATCGCCGAAGAGGTGAAGAAGTTCCTCGCCGAAGGCCCCACGGCCGACGAACTGGAACGCGCCAAGATCGGCAACCGCGCCGGCTTCGTGCGCGGCCTGGAAAAGGTCGGCGGCTTCGGCGGCAAGGCTGTGATTCTGGCGGAAGGTCAGGTGTATCGCGGTGATCCGGGTGCCTACAAGAAGGACCTGGAACGCGCCAATGCCGCCACTCCGGGCAGCGTCAAGGCTGCTGCCGACAAGTGGCTCAGCAAGGGCGATTACCTGCTGACCGTGCTGCCCGCCGGCAACGACTTCAATCCCGACAGCGAAGACGCCAAGGTGGTCGCGCTGGGCCCGCAGCCTGATCGCCCAGCCGCCAAGATGCCGGCCAAGCACGAATACACCGTGGCCAAGAGCGACATCGACCGCAGCAAGGGCGTGCCGCAGGTGTCGCAGTTCCCGGACCTGAAATTCCCGGCGCTGGAACGCGGCAAGCTCAAGAACGGCATCGAAGTGATCCTGGCCGAGCGCCATACCATTCCGGTGACGCATGTGCAGCTGATGTTCGACGCGGGCTACGCGGCCGACCAGGGCCACAAGCTCGGCACCGCCAGCTTCACCACCACGCTGATGAACGAGAGCACCAAGGATCTCGACTCGGTGGAAGTGGCCAAGCGCAAGCAGCGCCTGGGTGCGATCACCCGCATCGGTTGCGGGCTGGACTCGTGCTCGGCCTCGCTCAATGCCTTGAACGACCAGCTGCAGCCGTCGCTGGCCTTGTTCGCCGACATCGTGCGCAACCCGGCGTTCAAATCCGAGGACATCGAACGCATCCGCGGCCAGTGGCTGGCCGGCATCGCGCAGGAAAAGACCCAGCCCACCGCGCTGGCCCTGCGTACCCTGCCGCCGCTGCTCTACGGCGCCAATCACGCCTATGGCATCCCGTTCACCGGCTCGGGTACGGAAGCTGCCATCAAGTCGATGCAGGCATCGGACCTGTCCACTTTCCAGAACGACTGGTTGCGTCCGGACAACGTCAAGATCCTGGTCGCCGGCGACACCACGCTGCAGCAGATCATCCCGCAGCTCGATGCCGCCTTTGGCGACTGGAAGGCGCCGTCCAGCGCCGTGCCGAAGAAGAACATCGCCACGGTGGCCGCCCAGCCCAAGCCGCGCGTGTTCCTGATCGACAAGCCCGATGCACCGCAGTCGCTGATCCTGGCCGGCCTGCTGGCGCCGTCCAGCAAGGCGCCGAACGAGCTGTCCATCGACGTGGCCAATGGCGCGTTCGGCGGCAGCTTCACCTCGCGTCTCAACATGAACCTGCGCGAGGACAAGCGCTGGGCCTATGGCGCCTTCAGCTTCATGCGCGATGCGATCGGTCAGCGTCCGTTCCTGATGTACGCCCCGGTGCAGACCGACAAGACCGCTGAATCCGCGCACGAAGTGGCCAAGGAAGCCAACGAGGTGATCGCTGCGCGTCCGCTCACCGAGCAGGAAGTGAACAAGATCAAGGACTCCAACGTGCGCGGCCTGCCGGGCAGTTTCGAGACCGGCTCGGAGGTGCTCAGCGCGTTGAGCGAGATCGTCCAGTACAACCGTCCGGACGATTACGTGCAGACGCTCAAGGCCCGCACCGAAGCGGTGACCCAGCCCGATGCCGAAAGCGCGATCAAGGAAATCGTCCAGCCCAAGGCGCTGACCTGGGTGATCGTGGGTGATCTGAAGAAGATCGAGCAGCCGGTGCGTGCGCTGAATCTTGGCGACGTGCAGGTGATCGACGGCGACGGCAAGCCAGTGGCGTCCAAGCCGTCGAAGTAAGCGTGAGATTGAGGGATGCGCTGACCTGATCGGCGTGGGCGGCATGACATTCAGAAGGCCGCCAAGTTGTGAGGCGCGGTGAAGCGCAGGCTGGTTGCCTGTGCAAGCCGTGCATCGCGGCTTGGGGGCCTTCTGGATGTCACCGGAGGCCGGCTCTGCCTGCCCGCAGCTGTGTGCCGCGCCGATTCGACAGGCACCCAGCCTGCCTTCATCGTCGCAACACACATCTGCGGGCAGGCAGAGCCGGTGACGCCCACGCCGATCAGGTCAGCGCATCCCCTATGGGGAGCTGTTCACGTCCCCGGGTTAGGATGGAGGCCGGGCGGGAAACCGCCTGGCCTTTTCATTTCCATCATGTTGCGGAGCTGCTCATGCGTAAGACCCTGCTGTTGCTCGTTCCCATCGCGCTGCTTGGCGCGTGCACCTATGGCATCACGCTCGACGACGCCGGGAAGAACGTCCGTACGGCGTGGAGCGGCGATGTGTCTTCCTGCCGTGACCTGGGCAAGGTCACCGTGTCCGTGATGGATCACGTCGGCCCCATCGATCGCAACGACATCAAAGTGCGCGACGAGCTGGAAGTGATGGCGCGCAACGAGGCGGCCAAGATGCACGCCGATACCATCAAACCGATGGGCGAACCCACCGACGGCTCGCAGCCGTGGGGCGCCTACCAGTGCGGCAATGCCCAGCTGGCGCCGTCGGCCCGTCCGGCCAACCCGACGAATCCGAATCCGAATCCGGCGCCGAACGGCACCGCGCCGGGTGGGTTCGAGACTTACCCTGCCAAGGGCAACTGAGCCGCGTCGAGCGCGCGCTCAGTTCGCAACAGCGCCTCGGCCATCGCCGAGGCGACGGGCGAACCACTCGCCAGCTTTACCTCGAAGGCGCCCTCGTGGCGCCTTTTTCACGCGCGCCGTCCGACGCTCTTGCATGCCATTCGGGGCGGGCATAAAATTCAGTTATATATATTACATATATGTACTAATTAATCGGGGCGCCATGAGCAGCTTTCTTCCGACCGAACAGCGTCTGACGGTGACCCGTCAGCGCTATCCCGCCTTTCCGCAGGACCCGGCCGTGCTCATCCGGTTGATCCGGCACATCTTCAAGCGCGTGAACGACGACGCCAACGCGATGCTGCGCCCGTACGGCATCAATCATCCGCAATACAACCTGTTGATGATGATCTACGGCACCGAGGGCAATGCGATGCATCCCACCGAGCTGGCCGACGCGGCGGGCGAGAAGCTGGCCAACATCACGCGACTGACCAACGAGCTGGCCGACAAAGGTCTGATTGCACGCAACGCCAGCGACGAGGATCGTCGCAAAATCACGCTCACTTTGACTGACGAAGGCTTCGCGCTGATCGAAAGCTTCCTGCCCGATGTCTGCGCGATGCTGGAATGGCAGGTGGAAGGCATGTCCCAGCGCGATGTGGGGCAGCTGGAGCGTCTGCTCAAGAAGTTTCTCGATCAACTGGAGCGTGCCTGACCATGTCGGCGATGCCTGGCGACCTCGCCTCCTGGCGCAACCCGCCGTGGTTGCGCGATTTCGCCGCCGAAGAGGGCCAGGCCTGGATCTTCGTGGTGAAGAGCCTGATCGCGTTCTATCTCGCGGCATGGCTGACGATGGTGTTCCAGCTGGAGCAGCCCGCGACCACGATGATCACCGTGGCCATCGTGATGCATCCGCAGAGCGGCACGGTGCTGGCCAAGAGCTTCTATCGCGCCCTGGGCACCTGCACCGGCAGCCTGTTCGGCGTGTTGCTGATGGCGGCGTTCCCGCAGCAGCGCGAACTGTTCCTGCTCAGCTTGTCGATCTGGGTGGCGCTATGCGCCGGCGGCGCGGTGCTCTACCGCAACTTCATGTCCTACGGCTTCGTGCTCGCCGGCTATACGGCTTTCATCGTGGTGCTGCCGGCGATCGATCATCCGACGGCAGTGTTCGATTCGGCGGTGGGTCGCGTGAGCGAGGTGATGCTCGGCATCATCGTCTCCGGCCTGGTCAGTGACGTGGTCCTGCCGGTGCGTTTGCGCGACGTGCTTCGACGCATCTCGCGCGAGCATTACCAGCACTTCATCGATTTCGCGCGCGGCAGCCTGGGCGGCGCCATTCCGCGAGAGGACATGGAGAACGCGCATCTGCGCTTCGTGCGTGCGGCGGTGCAGATCGAGGATTTGCGCTCCTCAGTGATCTTCGAGGACCCCGAGGTGCGCGCGCGCAGCAGCCGCATGCAGTTGCTCAATCTGCGCTATATGGCAGCGGCCACCAGCTTCCAGTCGCTGCACCATCTGATCAATCGCCTGCAGCGCAGCAACCACCCGCGCACGGCGGCGGCGCTGATCAAACTCTATGGTCCCATTGGCAAGGCGCTCAGCCCTGATCCTTCCGAAAAGCCGATGCCGCGTTTGCTGGCGACGCGCATCGAGGCCTGCGAAGCGGAGCTGCCGGTGCTCGCGGCCAAGTTGCGCGAAGATCTGCGGCAGGATCCGAATCTGCTGCTGGAATTCGACAGCGGCACCACCCTGGTGCGTCGCTTTGCTGCCGAGTTGCGCGACTTCACTTCACTGGAAGCAACCCTGCGTGAAACCCAGGGTGTGATCGGCGGCACCGTCGAGCGCGTGGACTTCAAGCGCGCCAACGATTACGCCTCGCCGCTGATTGCCATCGTGCGCACCTTCCTCACCATGGCCACGCTGAGCGTGTTCTGGATCGAAACCGGCTGGACCTTCGGCCTCAGTGCGCTGTTATTGGCCACCGTGTTCAGCGGTTTGCTGGCGACCTCGCCCATGCCGGTGCTGGCAACCGCCAACACCTGGGTGGCTTACGCGATCGGCTTGGTGGCCGCGTACTTCGTGGTATTCGAATTGATGCCGGGCAGCGATGGCTTCGTGATGCTGATCCTGGTGACCGCGCCACTGCTCGCGCTCGGGCCGTATCTCACCACGCGCAATGCCACTTTACCCGGTGTGGGCGCGGGTTACTCGCTGGGTTTCGTCTATATCCTGGCGCTCAAGAATCCGATGGTTTATGCGCCCGAGCGCTTCATCAACGACGGCATCGCCGCGCTGTTCGGCCTGATGGCGAGTGGCGCGGCCTTCATGATCATCCCGACCGTGATCGGTACGCAGTGGTTGCGCCGACGTCAGCTGGCGCAGTTGCGGCGGCAGGTGGTGTATGCCGCCACCGCACCGATGGATGGCATCCTGTATCGCTTCGAAAGCGTGAATCGCGATCTCTATCAGCAGATCGTGCAGTTCACCCGCCAGGGCAGCGAAGAGTCGCGCGCGCTGTTTTCCTGGGCGCTCGCCGTGCATGACAGTGGTCGCGCGGCGATCGAGTCGCGCCAGGACATGTTGCATACGGGCCTGCCGCCGCCGGTGAGGGAATCCATGCAATACGCCTTGGATGCCTTGGCGAAGCTTTACGACGCGCCCGACCAGGCGCGCTGGGCGGTGGCCGATGACGCCGTTGACCAGGCCATCACACTCACTACGCAGACACTGCCGCAGGCGCGGGCCAGCTGCCAGCCGGCGCTGGCGGACCTGCTGCAATTGCGCACGGCGTTGCGCGACGACGAGTCCGCGCTCGCACCCTACATCGTCAAGGCACCGGAGATCGCCCATGCCCCGTGAAGTCGCCCTTGCCGATGCCCTGGTACCGGGCTTGCTGTTGGTCTACCTGGGCTGCCTGCTGGTGCTGTGGGGTATCGACACCCTCATTGGCCGCTACGGCTTGTATCGCTACGTGTGGCATCCCTCCCTGTTTCGCGTTGCCGTGTTCTTCGTGCTGTTCGGCGCGGCTGGCCTGCTCCTATATCCCTGACCTATGAAACTCGAACCTCAAGCTGTGCTCCGTTTCGCCATCACGGCCGTCGTCGTGATCGTGGCCTTGCTGCTGTGCCATGCGCTGTGGCGGCACTACCTGTATGCGCCATGGACGCGCGATGGCCGCGTGCGCGCCGAAGTGGTGCGCATCGCGCCGGACGTCTCGGGCCTGGTCACGCGCGTGCCGGTGATCGACAACCAGGAAGTGAAGAAGGGCGAGGTGCTGTTCGAAATCGACCCGCAGCGCTTCCAGATCGCCGAACAGCAGGCCGAAGCCAACCTCAATGCTGCCAAGGCCGCTGCGCGCGCCGCCGGCGCGAACATCGACGCGGTGCTGGCCAGCGCTGCGGCACGCAAGGCCGAGTACGACATGCGCCAGGAGCAGGCACAGCGTCGCCAGGATCTGGCCGACGTGGTGCCGAAGGAAGAACGCACCGATGCCAAGTCCGCAGCCCTGACCGCGCGCGCCGTGTGGGAACAGGCGCAGGCCAGCGGCCATCAGGCCAATGCTTCGCGCGAACAAGCGGAAGCCGCGGTGGTGCAGGCGCAGGTGGCACTGGATCGCGCCAAGCTCGACCTGGAACGCACCGAAGTGCGTGCGCCGGTGGACGGCTACGTAACCAATCTTGATGTGCGTGTCGGTGACTATGCCGCGACCGGCAGCCCGCGCCTCGCGCTGATCGATCGCCATAGCTACTACATCTACGGTTACTTCGAGGAAACCAAGCTGCCGCATCTGCGCGTGGGTGATCCGGTGGACATTCGCATGTTGAGCGGCGGTATTCGCCTCAAGGGTCATATCACCGGCGTCGCGCGCGGCATTACCGATCGCGACAATCCGACCGGCCGCGATCTGCTGGCCGACGTCAATCCGACCTTCAACTGGGTGCGCCTGGCGCAGCGTGTTCCGGTGCGCGTCGACATCGATGAGTCCAGCGAGCCGAAGGGCCTGATCCTCTCGGCCGGCATGACGGTGAGCATCGACGTGCAGCCGCGCCGCGTGCTCGACAAGGAACGCTGAGGCCCGTGTAGGAGCGCACTTGTGCGCGACCGCTTGACGTGACCGTCACGGTAATCTGGCGGTCGCGCACAAGTGCGCTCCTACAAGATGGGGCTGGATTGCTAACATGGCCCCTATGAATCGACCGCTACCCTCGCCACGCAACCTTGCACGTCGACTGCTTTCACTGGGTCGGGGTCGCGGGCTCGACTTGTCCGGTCAGGTGAGTTTCACCGTGCCGGCAGAGGCCATCACCACGCTGGCGGGCCCGACCGAGTTTCGCGAAACGCTGCTTTCGCTGATTGCGCAGGCCAAGCGCCGCATCGTGCTGGTCGCGCTATATCTGCAGGACGACGATGCCGGTCGCGAAGTGATCGAAGCGCTGCATGCGGCGCGACGCGCACACCCTGATCTGTCGGTGGAGGTGTATGTCGACTGGCATCGCGCGCGTCGAGGCCTGATCGGCAAGGGCGACAGCGAGGGCAATGCTGCGATGTATCGCGAGTATGCGCAGCGCCTGGGCGAGGGCGTGGTCATTCGTGGCGTGCCGGTGCAGACGCGCGAGTTGTTCGGCGTCTTGCACCTGAAGGGCTTCATCGTTGACGACGCGGTGCTTTACAGCGGCGCCAGCCTCAACGATGTGTACCTGGCCAGGCACGGCCGCTATCGACTCGATCGTTATCACCTGATTCGTCACCGGGCGCTGGCCGACAGCATGGCCGGCTATGTCGATGCGCAGCTCCGCGGCAGCGACGCCGTGCCGCGACTGGATCGCCTGCCGCAACCGCGTACGCGTGACCTGCAGGAGCCGATCCGCCGCTTGCGCCAGTCGCTGCAGTTGGCGCAATACGGCGGCGCCAGTGAGGCGCCGCGCGATGGCGACGTCGCGGTGATTCCGTTGGCCGGTTTCGGGCGCAACGACAATGCGCTCAACGAAACACTACTGGCCCTGCTGCGTGGCGCGCAGCGGCGCGTGATCCTGCTGACGCCCTACTTCAACCTGCCGCGCCCCGTGCGCGTGGTGATCGGTCACTTGCTGCGCCGTGGTTGCCAGCTGGACATCATGGTCGGCGACAAGACGGCCAATGATTTCTACATCCCGCCGGAGCAGCCGTTCAGCCGCATCGGGATGCTGCCGTATCTGTATGAAGCGAATCTGCGTCGCTTCGCGCACGACCATCAGGGCGCCATCGACAGCGGCCAGTTGAACCTTTGGCTATGGCGTGACGGCGACAACACTTATCACCTGAAGGGTCTGTTGGTGGACGGGGAATTCGCCGTGCTGACCGGCAACAACCTCAACCCGCGTGCCTGGGCGCTGGATCTTGAGAATGGCCTGCTGTTGCGCGATCCCTCACGCAGGCTGTTGCCGCAGCACGAAGCCGAATGGCAGGCGTTGCGCAGGCATGCCACACGTCTGGCGCATTATCGCGACCTGCCAGGTGTGCGCAGCTATCCGCCGGAAGTGCGCAAGCTGCTGCGGCGCATGCGGCGCGTGCGGCTGGATCGGTTGGTGAATCGGCTGCTCTGAGTCGTCGCCTGTCCCTGTGGGAGCGCACCCTGTGCGCGACAACCTCACAGAGCGGGGACCACACGGCGCCGCGGTCGCGCACAAGGTGCGCTCGTACAAGTGAGAGGAGCGCCACCTATCGAAGTTCTTTTGTAGGAGCGCACTTGTGCGCGACCACCTACGAAGCGGGGACGATGCGACGCCGCGGTCGCGCACAAGTGCGCTCCTACAGAGAACATCGATGCTCAGCCCGCCAAACGCTCCAGCCGCAGCGCCAGCCAGCGCGATACATCCGGCCACTCGCTGTCGATCACGCTGAAGCACACCGTATTGCGCAAGCTGCCGTCGGGACGGCGCTTGTGATTGCGCAGGACGCCTTCGCGTTGCGCGCCCAGTCGCTCGATGGCGCGCTGGGAATCGAGGTTGCGATGGTCGGTGTGAAACTCCACCGCCACGCAGTTCCAGGTTTCGAAGGCATGCTGCAGCAACAGGCGCTTGCATGCGGTGTTGAGATGGCTCTTCTGCCAGCGCTTGGCGTACCAGGTGTAGCCGATGGCAACGCGGCGCGGGTCATCCACGTAGTCATAGAAACGCGTGCTGCCTACGATGTCGCCGCTGCTCTTCTCGCGCACCGCGAAGGGCAGCATCAGACCCGCCTGTTGGCCAGCCAGGGCCTTGGCGATGTAGCCGGTCGTCTCGCCGAGCCCGGGCGCGCTGGTGAACCACAGCTTCCACAGCTCGCCGTCCGCCGCCGCAGCCTCGAGGGCAGGGGCGTGGTCGGGGGCGAGGGGTTCGAGGGCGACGTAGGCGTCTTCCAGCAGGACAGGCGTCAGCGCGGGCATTGGTGCTCCGTGGGAGGTCTCAGGCGTCCAGATCGGGGATCAGCCTGCTTTCCAGCCGGGCGATGTGGTCCTTCAGCAGCAGCTTGCGCTTCTTCAGGCGCGTGATCTGAAGCTCGTCCCGGCTGAGCGACACGGCCAGGTGCTCGATGGCCACGTCGAGATCGCGGTGCTCTACGCGCAGCTCGGCCAGCAAGTGGGCAATTTCGGCTTGGTCCTGGACCTGCATGTCGGTGCGAATGGCTGGGGAAAACACACGCAGTGTAGCGCTGCGCGACCCAAAGAGACTGCCCCGGCCGGCCAGATCGTTACAATGGGAGGCCGTCCCGTTGCCCACCGATCATGTCCGCCCAGCCCGACGCCACCCGCAAGCAGCACTACGAGGCCACCAAGCTGGCCAAGCGCCTGCGCCATCAGGTGGGCCAGGCCATTGCCGACTTCAACATGATCGAGGAGGGCGACAAGGTCATGGTCTGCCTGTCCGGCGGCAAGGACTCCTACACGCTGCTGGACGTACTGCTGTCACTGCAGGCCAAGGCGCCGGTGCGGTTCGAGATCGTCGCGGTGAACCTGGACCAGAAGCAGCCCGGTTTCCCTGCCCACGTGCTGCCGCAATACCTTGCCGGGCGCGATGTGGCGTTCCATATCATCGAGCAGGATACGTACAGCACGGTCACCCGGGTCATTCCCGAGGGCAAGACCATGTGCAGCCTGTGTTCGCGCCTGCGCCGCGGCGCGCTGTATCACTGGGCGGCGGCCAACGGTGTCAGCAAGATCGCGCTGGGCCACCATCGCGACGACATCCTCGGCACCTTTTTCCTGAACCTGTTCTATCAGGCGCAGCTGAAGGCGATGCCGCCGAAGCTGCGTTCGGACGATGGCCGCCACGTAGTGATCCGCCCCTTGGCATACTGCAAGGAAAGCGATATCGCCGAGTACGCCCAGGCCAGGGAATTCCCCATCATCCCGTGCAATCTCTGCGGTTCGCAGGAAAACCTGCAACGCAAGGCGGTTAGGCGCATGATGGAGGACTGGGAGCAGACCCAACCCGGGCGCGCCGAGAACATTTTTCGCGCGCTGGGCAGTGTGCAGCCCTCCCAGCTCACCGATCGCAAGCTGTTTGACTTCGCCACGCTGGGCGCGCGCGAAGGTGTCGCCCGCGCCGATGCGCACGAGTGGCTTGCCGGTACGCCGGACGAGTCGTGACCTTCACCGAAAACCAGTCGAGTAACGCCGTGTCTCTCTTTGCATCCGTTGAAATGACCCCGGGCGATCCGATCCTGGGACTCACCGAGGCCTTCGTGGCCGACACCCGTCCGGGCAAGGTCAACCTGGGCGTGGGCATTTATTACGACGAGCAGGGCCGCATCCCACTGTTGCGCGCCGTGCAGCAGGTCGAGCAGCAGCTGGCGCTCGATGCCAAGCCGCGTGGCTACATCCCCATCGACGGCCTGCCGGCGTACGACCTCGCCACCCAGAAACTGGTGTTTGGCGAAGACTCGCCCCTGCTGGCCGCCGGCCGCGTGGCGACCTCGCAGACTGTCGGCGGCAGCGGCGCGCTGCGCGTCGGCGCCGACCTGCTCAAGCAGATCCTGCCGAGCGCGAAGATCGCCATCAGCAACCCGAGTTGGGAAAACCACCGCGTGGTGTTCGGCGCGGCCGGTTTCGACGTGCTGACCTATGCCTACTACGACGCCGCCACGCACGGCCTGGACTTCGCCGGCATGCTGGCGGACCTGGGCAAGCTGGAGCCGGGCACCGTCGTGCTGCTGCACGCCTGCTGCCACAACCCGACCGGCGTAGACCTCAATGCCGAGCAGTGGCAGCAAGTGGTGGACCTGGTGAAGGAGCGCGGCCTGCTGCCCTTCATCGACATGGCCTACCAGGGCTTTGACGAAGGCATCGACGCCGACGCCACCGCGGTGCGCCTGTTCGCCGCCTCCGGCATCGACGCCTTCGTGGTTGCCAACTCGTATTCCAAGTCGTTCTCGCTGTATGGCGAGCGCGTTGGCGCGTTGTCCATCGTGGGCAAGACGCGCGACGAAGCCTTGCGCGTGCAGTCCCTGGTCAAACGCACCATCCGCTCGAACTACTCCAGCCCGGCCACCCACGGCGGCCTGCTGGTCTCCACCGTGCTGGGCAGCGCCGAGCTCAAGGCCATGTGGGAGCAGGAGCTGGGCGAGATGCGCGAGCGCATCCACGCGATGCGTGCCGGCATGGTCGAGAGGCTCGCCGCGGCGGGTGCATCGCATTTCGGCTTTATCCAGGAGCAGGCTGGCATGTTCTCCTACTCGGGCCTCAGCAAGGCCCAGGTGGACCGCCTGCGCGAGGAGTACGCCATCTACGCCATCGGCACTGGCCGGATCTGCGTGGCGGCGTTGAACCGCGCGAATCTGGATACGGTGGTGAATGCGGTGGCTGCGGTCAGCCGCTGATCTAGCCCCAAGCCCTCCTATTCGTCATCCCGGCGCACGCCGGGATCCAGCGCCTCAGTGCGTGAGAAGGCGACGCGGCATCATCGATGCCCATCGCACCTGGATCCCGGCCCTCGTCGGGGTGACGGCAGAAAAAATACGGATACCGAATGTTCTTCCGCAATCTCACGCTGTTCCGCTTTTCCCCCGCCATTGCCGACGACCTGAACCGCCTCGACGAAGCGCTGGGCGACCATCGCCTGCGCCCCTGCGGCCCGCTGGAAATGGGCACCAAGGGTTTCGTGCCGCCGGTAGGTCGGGGCGATGAAGCCCCGCTCACCCACGCAGTGAATGCCTGCACCATGGTCACCGTGGGCGGTGAGGACAAGCTCCTCCCCGGTTCGGTGGTAAACGACGAACTTCACCGCCGTGTTCAGAAGATCGCCGAAGAAGAGGGCCGCAAGGTCGGTGGCCGCGAACGCAAGCGCATCAAGGAAGACGTGCTCAACGAACTGGTGCCGCGCGCCTTCATCCGCAGCTCCCGCCAGCGCGCCTACGTGGACAAGAAGAACGGCTGGCTGGTGCTCGATACCTCCAGCCGCAAGTCCGCCGAGAACACGCTGACGCAGATCCGCGAAGCGATGGGCAGCTTCCCGGCCGTCCCGCTGGCACCGGAAGAGGGCCCGCGCGTGCTCATGACCGACTGGCTGGCCAACGGCAACCTGCCGGCCGGGCTGGCGCTGGGCGACGAGGTGGAGCTGCGCGACCCGGCCTCCGCCACCGGCGCCATCGCCAAGTGCCGCCGCCAGGACCTCGATGGCGAGGAAGTGAAGGAGCATCTGCGCAACGGCAAGCAGGTGTTCCAGCTCGGTCTCACCTTCGATGAGCGCATGAGCTTCGTGCTTGGCGAGGACCTGATCGTGCGCAAGCTCAAGTTCCTGGACGTGATCACCGAGGAACTGGGCGACAGTCATCCCGACGCAGCCGCCGAGGCTGACGCGACCTTCACCCTGCTGACCCTCGAGGTCGAGCGCCTGCTGGGCAAGCTTGAGGAATGGTTCGGCCTGCCGCGTCCCGCTGAGGCCTGAGCCGCTCCGTTCAGGGTTTTCCGTCCCGACCGTACGGTCGGGACGGTCATCGCTTCGCCTTGCGAAGCCTGCATGCTCCCCCCACATTTCCTCTGGGACACTGGTCGTCCTTTGGAACTCGATCGGCCTGGACGCCAAGCAGTTAAGGCGGGGACATGACGCAGCATCTTGAAGGCGATTGGCTGGAACTGGCCACCGCGAGCGGCAGCACCATCCGTGTGCTCAAGGCCGCCCATCCGCGCGCGCGCCGGTTGCGGCTGACGGTCACGCCCAAGGGTGCGCGCGTGTCGTATCCGCATGGCACGCATCCGGCACAGGTGAGCGCGTTTCTGCGCCATCACGCTGACTGGCTGGAGCGCAAGCTCGACGAGTTGCATCTGATCGTGAAGCCCTTGCCGCCGCTGCGCGTGGGTACGCCCACGGAGTTTCCGTTGCGCGGCGAAACCGTGCAGCTCGATTGGGCGGAAGGTCCGTATCCGCGTGTCGAAGCCGGCGAGGGCACGCTCACCCTGGTGATCCCCCGACCGCATACGCGTGCGGTGCCGGTGGCGCGCGGCTTGCTCGCTTCGTATTTCGAAGCGCAGGTCCGTCGCGATGTGTCGCGCTGGCTGGCAGGTTATGTGCCGCAGCTGGGGCTGGCGCCTACGGCATTGCGCGTGCGGCCGATGAAGAGCCTGTGGGGCAGCCTGGACACGCGCGATCGCATCAACCTCGATCTCGCGCTGGCGCTGGCGCCGCCCAACGCCTTGAAGTACGTGCTCGCCCATGAGCTGTGTCACCTCAAGGTGCGCAGCCACGCGCCGCGTTTCTGGGCGCAGGTGGAATTGCTGTTCCCCGAATGGCGCGAGCAACGCGACTGGTTGCGCCTCAATGGCGCCTGGCTGAAGACCGAACTCGATCGTCTGATTGCCGACGTGGCGGACTGAGCTTTTCGTTTAACCCCTTTCCGGCATTCCCGGCGAATATGAAAGTATCGCCAACGGAAAGGACGCCATGTCGGCCGCCATCGCGCCATCAACGGACTGGACGCAAGCTTGCGAGCTGGCGCTTGCGCATCTGCAGCAGCAACTGTCGCAACCGCACGCCGGCCAAGTCACCGACAGCTCATCGCTGAGCGACGCCGAATGCATGCAGCGCTATCGCAACGGCGATGTGCACGCCTTCCGCATCCTCTATGCACGCTATCGCGAGAAGCTCCATCGCTATGCGTTGCGCCTGGCGGGTAAATCCAGCGAGGCCGAAGAAGTGTTCCAGGACGTCTGGATGGCCGTGGTGCACGGCAAGGAACACTTTCAGCCCGAAGCTTCGTTCGCCGCATGGTTGTTCGGCATCGCGCATCGTCGTGCGGCGGATCGCTGGCGCACGCTGGGTCGGCATGCGCCTGATGCGATCGATCCCCATGGACAGGAAGAGGACGCGCTCGAGCACCATGCCGCGCCGCTGCTGCATGCGCCCGACCGTCATCTGCACAACGACGCGCTGGGCAAAGCCTTGGTCGCCGCCGTCAAGGCGCTGCCGCTGCCGCAACGCGAAGCGTTCCTGATGAAGGCCGAAGGCGAACTCAGCCTCGAGGATATCGCCATAGCCACCGGCACTACGCGCGAAACGGTGAAGAGCCGCCTGCGTTATGCGCAGCAGAAATTGCGGGAGGCTTTGCAGCCATGGCGATGACCGATGAGATGGATGACCTGTTGCTGCTTTATCGCCAGGCCTCGCGTGAGGCGCCAACGCCGCTGATGGATGCGCGCATCCTGCGTGCCGCCAACCGGGCCTCCGTGTTTCGCCGCTGGAACCGGCACGCGGCGTGGCCTGCCGCTATTGCCGCGGCAGTGCTGCTGTGGGCCGCCTGGCAAGGCCATCCCCATCCGCCGACAAGCACGGCCATCCCCATGGCGGGCTACGACGCCGGTGCATCGCGCGCCGAGTTGCTGCAGATGGATGTCACGCCTCCCGGCGGTGAGCTCGATCGTTTTCTGTTGAACGTCAGCAGTACCCACTCTCCCTCCACGACAAGGAATGCCCCATGAAAAAGCTGCTCGCAACCGCCGTGCTGTTTGCTGCCGGCCTCGCCGGCGCCGCGCATGCCGCCGCGCCTCCCGGTTGGTTCGTCTACGTCAACGGGACGGCTGCCACCGACTTTGAAACCGGCACGGAATCGTCGACCCGCACGTCAGGCGCGACCAGCGCGTTTCTTCGCGCCACCACCGACAACCACGGTTTCGCAACGTTGATGCAGACCGTCGGCGCCACCGCGTATCAAGGCAAGCGCGTGCGGTTCTCCGGTTACCTGCGCACCAGGGACGCGGGCAAGGGACAGCTGTGGATGCGCGTCGACGGCGCGGACAAGAAGCCCGCGGCATTTGACAACATGGAAGATCGCGCACCGCAAGGCGACAAGCCGTGGCAGCGCTTCGAGGTGGTGCTCGACGTGCCCGGCAATGCCCGCGACATCGCCTTTGGCCTGCTGCTTCAGAACCGCGGCGAGGTATGGGCTGATGGCCTCGCCTTCGAGGTGGTCGACCCGAGCGTGCCGACCACCGGCAGCCAGCCGCATGCCTTGCCGGCAGCGCCGGTCAATCTGCAATTCGCCAGGTAAGTACGGGCCCGTCTGCGCAGGGACGCGCGGCGGGCCATCTTGCGCGTACGCGACCAAGGGTGGAACCTGAGTGCTCACCGGGGACTCAGGGGGAGTGACATGGAGCTGCCGATCGGTCCGTTCATCAAGACCATGTGGCTGATCTTTACGCTGTACTGGTTGTGGGGCTGGCGTCGGGTCAAGGGAGCGCAGCGCAAGGAGCCGATCCTGCCGCGCCTGCTCAAGTACTGGTTGCCGCTGATCATTGCCATTGCGCTGATTGGACCCGGCGACTGGTTTCGCGGCACGTGGCTGGGCACGCGCATGTATCCGGCTGGCGATGCAGTGGCGGTACTCGGTGCGCTGCTTACCATGCTCGGTGTCGCGTTCGCCTGCTGGGCGCGTTACGTGCTCGGACGCAACTGGAGTTCGGTGGTGCAGGTGAAGAAGGATCACGAGCTGATCCAGAGTGGCCCTTATCGCTGGGTGCGCCATCCGATCTACACCGGTCTGCTGCTGGCCTTCTTCGGCACGGCGATGGCCATCGGCGAATGGCGCGGCGCGATCTGCGTGGTCATCGTCGCCGTGTCGTTCTGGTTCAAGCTGAAACTTGAGGAGCGCTGGATGCGCGAGAACTTCGGCGCGGCTTACGAGAGCTATATGCAGCGCACCAAGGCGCTGATTCCGGGCGTGCTGTAGAACAGCGCTAGACGGCCGGATGACGCAAAGCCATCCGGCGATACTGAGCTTAGTGCGACAGCGTGAACTGCGTAAGGATGCGCGCCGTCTCGTCCGGCTTCTCCATGATCGGCATGTGATTGCAGCCGGTCATCGTGCTGGTGCTGATGGCGGCGGCGTTCTTCAGGCCGTTGCGCAGGCTGTCGAGCGCAGAGATGTCGACGATCTTGTCGTCATGGCACCACAGGCCGAGCACCGGCATGCCGAGCTTGTCGAGGCGGTTCTGCAGCGACAGATACTGCGACGGGTCGCGCAGCTCGTTGAAAGTCTGGTTGATGAAGGCGCGGTTTTCCTGGTTGCGCTTGATCAGCACATCCTGGAAACGACCGGGAATATCCAGCGGCTTGGCAAATGCCCAGGCAGTGGCCTTGGCGAATTGCTCGCGATTGTCGAAGGCGAACAGGTTTTTGCCAGCGAGAGCTTCGCGCGAGAATTCGTTTTCGTTGGTCTTCAGGCCGAACGAATCGAGCAGGGCGAGTTCGGCGACATGCTCGGGGTGCTCGGCGGCGAAGACGCCGGCGATGGCGCCGCCCATCGAATGACCGATCAGCACGACTTTCGGCAAGTTCAGCGCATCGACAAAGCCCTGCAGGCGCGCCACTTGCGCGTCAATGTTGTAGCTGGCGCCCTCGACGCGCGAGGACTCGCCCCAGCCCGGCAGATCGGGCGCGATCACGTGGAAATGCGGCGTCAGCAATTCCATCTGCTTGAGCCACACTTCCTTGCTCGCGGCAAAACCGTGCAGCATCAGCAGGGTCGGACCCTGGCCACCTTCGTAGTACACCCACTTGGTGTCGCCGACCTGCACCGAGTGCTTCTCGACATGCGCGGCCATCATCTGGCGCTTGATGTCGGCGCTCATCAGCCACTGTGGTGCGAACAGGTACGAGCCACCCAGCACCACGACCAGCAAACCGGCCACGTAGCCGAGGAATTTTAGCCGGCGCAGGGCCAGTCGCTGCCAGAGCGGGCGCGTGGGAGCGGGCGTGGTGGTCGTCGCTTTCTTGGAAGTCATGGGTGAACCAATGGTGGGGATCGCAGCTATCGATGGCGTCGCGCGCCTCCCTTTGCAAGGAGGCGCGCGCGGAACTTACTTGCTGGCGCCCTTGTTCGCCTTGGCGAACACGGATTCCACAGCTTCCTGCGTCAACGGGTGATAACCGCTCTTGGCTTTCGCATAAACCTGCTGCGCATAAGCCAGGCCTTCCGGCGACTTCACGAAGGCCTTGTACAGCGGCATGGTGAGGTAGAGACGGCCGATGCGCGTCATGTGCTCGGCAGCGGCCGGCCACACGTCCTTGTCGCCCGCAGCGATGGCATGGCTATACCAGCGCATGCCGATCTCGGCGTTGGGCGTACCGGTGAGATGCCAGGCAGCGTCGATCTGCTTGATCTTGTCCAGCGGCGTCACGTCCGGCAGGCCGTCGAGGAAGTACATCCATTCCTGCGTGTTCCAGCTCTTCGCGTCGAGCTTGTCGGCGGCGAGCGAGCCGGCAAGGAAGGAGGCGCGTTCCTTGTCGATCGCGTTGAAGCGCGGCGAATCGGGCAGCGGTGCATCCTTGGGAATGCCCGGTTCATACACCCACTGCTGCACGTCGGCCCAGCTCATCTTGCCCGGGTTCTTGTCGAACAGATTGGCCTTGAGGTAATCGAGCATCTGTTCGGTGTCGATGCTCTGGAACGCGAAGTGCGCGAAATAGCCCTTCAAATAGGCATCGAACGTGTCTCGGCCAAAGCGCTGCTCAAGCGTGCGAAGGAACCAGCTGCCCTTGTCGTACGGCACTTCGGAGATCGAATCGTCGGCGCCGATGCCGGGCTTGGGTGCGAGGCGCTGCGCGTTCGGTGCAATGGTCTTGTCCCGGATGGACTTCTCCAGGCCGCGCGCGGAAATCAGCGCTTCCTCGTCGGCCAGCGTCTTGCCGTACACCGCTTCGGTAATGCGGCCCTGCACGTAGGTGGTGAAACCTTCGTTGAGCCAGATGTCGCGCCACGCGGCGCTGGTGACCAGGTTGCCCGACCACGAGTGGGCGAGCTCATGCGAAATCACCGAGACCAGGCTCTTGTCGCCAACCAGCAGGGTCGGCGTGGCGAAGGTCATGTTCGGGTTTTCCATGCCGCCGAACGGGAACGACGGCGGCAGCACGAGCAAGTCATAGCGACCCCACGCATACGGGCCGTAGAGCGACTCGGCGGTCTTGATCAGCTTCTCGGTGTCTTCAAATTCCTTGGCGGCCTTGCCGACCACGCTGGGTTCCGCATAGACGGCCGAACGCGGACCGGTTTCCTTCGCTGCGATATCGCCCGCCGCGATCGCCAGCAGGTAGGAGGGAATCGGGTGCGGCTGGTTGAAGGTGAAGTCGCCGTTCAACGGATGGTTCGCGTCGTTGATCGCGCTCATCACCACGCGCACGTCCTTCGGTGCGGTGACGTGGGCGTCATAAGTGAAACGGATCGCCGGCGAATCCTGCAGCGGCACCCAGGAGCGCGCGTGGATGGATTCGGACTGCGAGAACATGAAGGGCAGTTTCTTGTCCGCCGTCTGTTCCGGCGGCAGCCACTGCAGGCCCGAGGCGGTCGGCACGGTCGAATAGACGATGCGCACCTGCGAGGGATGCTGCGGCGCGGCGATGGTGAGCTTGCTGCCCAGCTCCTTGTCGCGCGGCGCCAGCGCGTACTTCAGCGCGCTGGTCTTGCCCGCGGCGTCAACCGCTTCGATGCGGGCGATCTTCAGGTCGCGCGTATCGAGCACCAGCGACTGCGCCTTGGCGTCCTTCCAGTCCAGCTTCAGCGTGGCCTTGCCATCGAGCTGCTTGTGCGGAAAGTCGACCTTCAGATCCAGATCCAGATGCGTCACGCGGACCTGGTCGGGCTGGGCATAGGAATGCGGGTCGGCGGCGAAGGCGCTCAGCGGCAGCGCGAGGGCGCCGAAGGCGAGGAGGTGGAACGGGCGCATCGGGGAGGCTCCAAAAGCAGGAAGGGGGAGTATGCCATTGGAGGGTGAGGGGGCGCGGGTGTGGGAGGTCACCCTGGGGGCGGAGGTTTGGCTCCTTCTCCCCTTTGGGGAGAGGGTTGGGGTGAGGGGTCAACCTTGCCTCGTTGTCTGGAGGTGCCTCAGTCTTCTTTTGCCCGTCATCCCGGCGCAGGCCGGAAGTGCTTCACAACTGCCGAATGGCTGGTCATTCAGTAGCTTCGGTCTTCGATTGTCGCGATATCGCGACCTGGCTCGCCTGCCGCGGGCTTCCGTGCCGCTGCCGCGGCCCGGGTCACTTTTCTTTGCTTGCCCAAAGAAAAGTAACCAAAAGAAAGGGCCCCCCGGATGACGCGCCTTCCGGGCCTGCGGCCCTCCAGGTGCGCGGTCGGGTTACGGGGTTTTTCGACAGGACATCCCTGTCCTGTCGAAAAACTGGCCGCTTCCATGCGGCCACCCTTCGGGCTTTCCTCCACCCGCCCGCCGCGTCATACGGGGACCCCGGGGATCAAGAGCCGGATCAAAGGCCGAACAACGCGACGTTGCTGGGTCAAGCAGCTCCCTTGTAGGAGCGCACTTGTGCGCGACCAGCCAACGGAGCGATGCACCCCAGCGCTGCGGTCGCGCACAAGTGCGCTCCTACAAGGGTTGACGCGCGTCCGTGGATGGTGATCAACGTTGCCGAGCGCCACTTTTTTTGTGGGAGCGCACCCTGTGCGCGACAAACCTACGGAGCAATACACCCAGGCGTGGCTGTCGCGCACAGGGTGCGCTCCCACAGACGAGCCGTTGCGGTGGAAGCGAGGGTTTGCGTTAAGTCATCATCGCTGTGAGGCGCTGCGCGAACACCGGTCTTTTCCCGAAGGACGGACCGCTTCAACACCGAGCGACAATCAATGCGTCGACGTCGCCGGCGCCGGTGCGCGGTGGCCTTGCTGCATCGACTTCACGTAGTCGACCACATCCTGCTTGGACACCACGCCGCGGTGCTCCTTGTCGATCGCATCGAAGTGCGCGCGGATGAACGGGACGGGGCCTTTCTCGGCCTCTTCCTTGGTCAGCAGTCCATCCTTGTTCTTATCCGCGATGTCGAAGTTCTTCAGCCGATTCTGGGCGTCGTTGGCGATATTGCCCAGGCCCGATTGCGCTTGGGCGGCCGTGGCGGCGAAGGCGGCTAGGGTGGCGATGATCAGAACTGTCTGGCGCATGGCGTGACTCTCTCCCTGAATGACGGGCGGAGTATGTCACCGGGGATGTGAGTGGTTCGTTCGGGTGATCGCCCGATGTGGCGTCGTCGCAGCAGCTCTTGTGGGAGCGCACCCTGTGCGCGACACGCCCCGCCGCTGGCAGGGATTGGCGCGCACAGGGGAGATTTACGCGCTGAAGTCGAGGGCGTTGGTGAGGTCGCCGGGCGGCGGTCCGCCGGCGGCGATCATGGCTTGTTCGCGCATGCTCAGGCCGGGCAGCTTTTCGAGGCCGAAGCGGCGGGTGAGGAAGCGCGCGATCGAGCCGGTGTCGTAAATCGTATGGTCGACGTGGCCCTTCCTGGCATGCGGCGACACCACGATGGCGGGGACGCGTGAACCCGGTCCCCAACGATCGCCCTTGGGCGGTGCGACGTGGTCCCACCACCCGCCGTTTTCGTCGACGGTGATCACCACCATGGTGTGCTTCCACGCGGGCGACTTCTGCATCGCGTCGACGATCGCCATGACGTGGCGGTCGCCGGTATCCACATCCGAATAACCGGCGTGCATGTTCAAGTCGCCCTGTGGCTTGTAGAAGCTCACGGCGGGCAGGCGATTGGCTTCGATGTCGGCGAGGAAGCGATTGGTCTTGGAGGTTTCGCCCACGCCGCCATCGCGCAGATGCTTGGTGCGCGCTTCCGTGCCGGGTGCGAAGCTCTTGAAATAGTTCAGCGGCTGATGATGGATCTGGAAATTCGGGCGCTGCGGGAACTGGTGTTCGTCGCCGTCGCCCTTGCCGTCGAGCGCCAGCTGCCATGCACCCGCGTACCACGCCCACTCGACGCCGGCGGCGGAAAGCACGTCGCCGATGTTCTTGTGGACTTGTGGCGGCAGCGTGTTCGGGCTGTCTTCGGAGGCCAGCAGCGGATTCGTGCCTGACTGCGTGCTGGTCGGCTGGTACGGTGGCATCATGGTGTTCACGGCCCAGAAGTCGGGCGTGAGCTGGCTGCGCGAGGCGTACTTGGGCTTGCCATCCATCGCGCTGCGCGGTGAATCGTCGGCCAGCTTCAGGCGCGTATCGTTCGCCTTGCCGCTTTCGGTCACCGCGATGTTGAACTGTGCGGGGCTCTTGTCCGCGTTCGGATAGAACGGCGGTTGCGCGGCCACCAGGTACTGGTGATTGAGGAACGAGCCGCCGAACGTACCCATGAACCAGTTGTCGCACAGCGTGTACTGCCGCGCGAGCTGCCACAGGCGCAGGTTCGAGGCGCTGTCGTCGTAGTGGCCCATCACCATCGCGCCGGTATCGCCCCAGGCGACGAAGCCATCGTTCTTGCCGCCGTTGATCTGGCGCTGGTTGTCGTAGAACGCGTGCACGAGATCGCGCGTCACCACGCCATGCGGCAGCGGCTCGCCATCGCCCGTGCGCAGTGCCCACGGTGCGTTCGGCAAACCGGTGAGGTGATCCTGCATCACCTGGTAGTCGCGGTGATTCACCGTCTGTTTGTGGGGCGCCAACCCATGCCAGATCGGCGGCAGCTCTTTCAGCACGGCGCCGTCGCGGTCGCGCTGCAGGTATGACTCGGGCTTCAGCGTGCTGAGCGGCTGCTCCACGCCCGGGAAATTGGCGAACAGGTTGTTGAAGCTGCGGTTCTCCAGATAGATCACCACGACCTGCTGGATTTCCTTGCGCAGCATGGCGTCGATGGCAGCGGGTGCGGCTGGCGACGCCGACGGCTGTGCGGCCGCGGCCAATCCCTCCGTGCCACCGAGCGCGAGCGCGGCGCCGCCCAGCGCGATGCCGCCAAGCAGGCGGCGTCGCGAGGGGTCTTGCGGTGTTTCGTCAGTGGATTCGGGGGAAGGCGGGGGAGGCTGTTTGGTCACGGTGCGGCGTCGTCGTAGAAGCGGGACAGATCGGCCTTGGTTTGCTGCAAGGACGTCTGGTCAAGATAAATCATGTGACCCGAAGGATAAAAACCGAACGTGACGTTTTTGCGTTCGGCCGCTTCCAGCCCCAGATGCGTGAGGTCGAACTCGGTCGCGTAGAACGGCGTGGCCAGATCGTAATAGCCGTTCGCCGAGAACACCTTCAGGTGCGGGTTGCGACGCATCGCATCGCCCAGGTCGTCGCCCACGTAGGTCGCCTGCAGCCAGCCGCCGTTCTTCTTGCGCTTCCAGTCCCAGTTCTTGCCGATGGCGCCATAGTTGTTGGGCAGGTAGGCGCGATCGTCGGAGAACTTCAGTTCCGTGGTGGCGTACTGGTTGAACACGGCGACATAGGCGCCGGTGATCGCATCGCTGGCGGTATCGCCGTCGGGCGTCTCGCCGGCGGCATCCGGATCGATACCCTGGAAACGGCCATCCAGACGTCCGACGGTGAGGCGTTCGTTGCGCAGCAGCTCCTTGCGGAAGCGGCTGGGGCTGACGCGCAGGTTGGCTTCCTTGATGTACTGCGGCGACAGGCCGAGATAGCGGCTCATCTGGCCGGCAACGCGATCGGCCTCTGCCGGATCGATGGTGTCGCCCTTGGCCAGCGCCAGCGTGTAGTCGCCCGAAGCGAAACGGCGCACTTCCGCGAGGAATGTGCCGATATCGGCCGGCTTGTTCGGCACCTTGTTGTGGTACCACGCAATCGCCGCTTCGGTGGGCAGGTTCACGATGTAGCCGTGGTCGATGCCCGGCGCCGCCACGGAGAAATCGAGGATCGACGACATCAGCACGACGCCGTTGAATTCCATGCCCGCTTCCTGCAGCGATTTCACCAGCACCGCGGAACGCGTGGTGCCGTAGCTTTCGCCGAACAGGAATTTCGGCGAATTCCAGCGGTTGTTGACGCTCACATAGCGCGTGATGAACTTGGTGAACGCCTCGGCATCCTGGTCCACGCCCCACACGTCCTTGCCTTCGGTCTTGCCGGCGAGCTGCGAGTAACCCGTGCCCGGTGCGTCGATGAAGACGAGATCGCTCTTGTCGAGCAGGCTTTGATCGTTGGGCACCCAGCGATATGGCGCCGGCGGAATCGGCTTGTCGCCGTCGTTGGCCACGCGCACCGGTCCGAACGAACCCATGTGCAGCCACATGGACGAGGAGCCCGGGCCGCCGTTGTAGAAGAACGTCACCGGACGCTTGCTGTTTTTGCCGCCATCGGCGGTGTACGCGACATAGAAGAAGCTCACCGTCGGCTTGCCCTTGTCGTCGCGGATGGTGAGGCGACCGGCGGTGGCGGTGTAGCTGATGGTGCGATTGCCGACGCGCACACTGTGCTTAGTCACTACGCTGCGCTCGGGCGGCGTGGGCTGCGCGTTTTCGTCGGCGTTCTTGTCTTTGTCCTTGTCGCCGTGTTCGGACTTGGGCGCGTCCTTGGGTGTGTCGGCCGCGTGCAGCGGCAGGGTGCCCAGGGCGAGCAAGGTGGCGAGGGCGAGCGTAGCGAGGTGAGGCTTGCGCATGTCAGTTCGTCTCGTTGGGCATCAGGAGTGGGTGGTGGCGTCGTAGTAGCGAGCCAGGTCGCCCTTGAGCTGCTGCAGCGCTTCGGTGTTGAGATAAATCATGTGGCCCGACGGGTAGTACAGGAAGTGCACATTGCCGCGCAGCGACGGTTCCAGGTCCATGTGCGAGATGTCGTATTCGGTGTTGAAGAACGGCGTGGCGAAGTCGTAGTAGCCGTTCACCGAAAGCAGCTGCAGATGCGGGTTGGTGCGCATCGCATGCGCCAGGTCGCCGGCAACATAGGCCATCAGCAGCGGGCGCTTGATGCCGGCCGCCTGATGCTTCCAGTCCCACGACTTGTTGATGTCGCCGAAGGTCGGGCGGTAGTCCAGGTCGCTGTGGTAGTTGAGCTGGTTGACGATGTAGTCGTTGAACGCGGTGACGAAGGCGCCGCTGATGCCGGTGTCGGATGCATCGTAGTCGGGCACCTCGCCGGCAGCGTCTTCGTCCACACCTTCGAAGCGTGCGTCGTAGCGGCCGATGGTGCGGCGCTCGTTGCGCAACAGCTCCTTCCGGAAGCGCGACGGATCCACGCGCAGGTTGGATTCCTTGATGTATTCCACAGAGAGGCCGGTATACCCCGCGAGCTGGCGCGCCACCGCATCGGCCTCGGCGGCAGGAACGTTTTGTCCCTTGGCAAGCGCACTTGCATAAGGGCCGCTGGCGAACGCGCGCACCTGGTCGATGTATGCCTTGAGATCAGAGGGTTTGTTGGCCAGCTTGTTGTGGTACCACGCGGCCGCCGCATAGCTCGGCACGTAGCCGATATACATCTCGTCGTAACCCGGCATGCGCATGCCGTAGTTGAGGATGGAGGACATGATGATCACGCCGTTGAACGACATGCCCTTGTCCTGCAGCGCATCCACCAGCGCACCGGAGCGCGTGGTGCCGTAGCTTTCGCCGTAGAGGAATTTCGGCGAATTCCAGCGGTTGTTGACCGTCACGTAGCGCTGGATGGCACGCGAGAATGCCGAGACGTCCTGGTCCACGCCCCAGAAGTCCTTGCCTTCGGCCTTGCCGAGCGGACGCGAGTAACCGGTGCCCACGGCGTCGATAAAGACCAGGTCGGTCTTGTCCAGCAGGCTGTCGCTGTTGGCGACCAGCTTGTACGGCGCCGGCGCGGTGGCAGCGGGACTGTTGGTGGCGATGCGCACCGGTCCGAACGAACCCATGTGCAGCCACATCGACGACGAACCCGGGCCGCCGTTGTAGAGGAAGGTGACTGGCCGCTTCTCCGCCTTGCCATCCACCGTATAGGCCACGTAGAACACGCTGGCCTGCGGCTCGCCCTTGTCGTCGCGGATGATCACCGTACCGGCGGTGGCGGTGTAGGACACCGAATGGCCGTTGATGCTGACGCTGTGCTTGGTGCGCACCGCAGTTTCGGTGCTCGGCGCCTGGACGTCCTCGTCCTTGCTGGCGGCCTTTTTGTCTTTGTCGGGCGGCGCATCCTTGGCCAAGGTCATGGAACAAGGCAGCAGCACAAGGCTGCCGGCCAACAGCAAGGTCAAAAGGCGGCGCATGCAATTCCCCGGGGATTGGATCGATGTAAGCCCCGAGTATGCGTATCGCGCCCAGGCGGCGACCGTGACAAAAGTACTGGTTGGCTTACTTTTCGCTGACGGGGTGTGGGGTGCGAGTCCCGCAGGATCATGCGCAAGGAAGCGAGCGTTCACAAAAGAAACGCCGCGAACGCCGGGATTGTGAAAGGCGACGGGCAGGGCATGTCGCCCGGTTTCCAGGCTCGTCCAGAGAGCCTGGGAACCGGGCGCATGTTTTGATCAGGACTTAGGTGCGTTGAGATAGTCCAGCGTCGCCTGCAGCATCGATGCCATGCCGATCTTCAAGGCGCCTTCGTCCATGAAGAATTTCGGGGAATGGTTGGCGGGCGCTTTGAGTGCGTCCTGTCCCACCGGCGTGGAGCCCACCCAGAAATACACGCTGGGCACCTCGTTGGCGAAGTAGGCAAAGTCTTCCGACGCCATCCACGGCTTCGCCTCGATCACGTGATCGCTGCCGATCGCCTTGCCGATGCTGTCGCTCACGCGTGCCGTGAGCGCAGGATTGTTGACCAGCACCGGGTTGCTGTCGCCCACCGGTATCTGCGTTTCCACCGTCGCGCCGTTGGCCGCCGCGATGTGCTGTGCAATATCCTTCAGATTATCGATGGCTTGCTGGCGCATGCCGGCGTCGAAGGTGCGCAGCGTGCCCTGCATTTCCACCTGGTCGGGCACGATGTTGTAGCGAGCGCCGCCTTCGATGATGCCGAAGCTGAGCACGGCGGGGTAGTCGCCGATATTGAGCTTGCGGCTGACGATGGTCTGCGCCGCGCCGATGATTTCGGAGGAGGTGACGATGGGGTCGACGCCGTTCCACGGCATCGCGCCATGCGTCTGCTTGCCGTGCACCACCATCTTGAACCAGTCCGAGCCGGCCATGGCCGGACCGGGACGCACACCCACCGTGCCCACGTTGAGCGAACTGACCACGTGCATGCCGAACATCGCGTCGGGCTTGAAGTCGCGGAACACACCGTCCCTGAGCATCAGCGATGCGCCACCCTGTTCGCCCGGGGGCGCGCCTTCTTCGGCCGGCTGGAACACGAACATCACTTGGCCAGGCAAGTCCTTCCTCATGCCGGCCAGCACCGTAGCCAGGCCAAGCAGCATCGCCGTGTGCGCGTCATGCCCGCACGCATGCATCACGCCGACCGGCTTGCCGCGATATTCGCCTTTGGCCTTGGAGGCGAACGGAACATCGACGTCTTCGGTGACCGGCAAGGCATCCATATCGGCGCGGATCGCGAGCTTGGGACCGGGCTTGCCGCCCTTGAGGATGGCGACGACACCGGTGTGCGCGATGCCGGTGTGCACCTCCAGCCCTAGCTTCTTCAATTGCGCTGCGACGAGCGCCGAAGTGCGTGTCTCGCGATTGCTCAGCTCCGGATGCTGATGGATGTCGCGACGCCACGCGGTGACTTGCGGCAACTCGCCTTGCACGAGTTGCGTGGTGTCGGCGGCATGAGCGGTACCGGCGAGGACGGTTGCGAGAGCCAGGGCGAGCGAGGTCAGGCGCATAGGGTGTCTCCACGAATGGTGGCTCGATCCTAACGCCTTCGGCAGCTTGTTGTTGTTGTGGGAGCGCACCCTGTGCGCGACTCGCCGGGCGACAGGTTTCGCCCAGGAGCGTCGCGCACAGGGTGCGCTCCCACAAGGGAAAGCCGGGCGCCATGGAGGCCACAACCCCAGTGCTATGCTCATTCCCCGACCATCGAGGCCGACCAGATGCCCGCTGCGAGCTACGTCCATGGTGTCAGTTCCCAGCCGCTGCTTGGCGATACCGTCGGCACGCTGCTCGACCGCATCGCCGCCCGCTATCCGGAGCGTCCGGCACTGGTGGCGCGGTCCCAGGACATCCGGCTCGACTACCGGCAGTTCCATGCCGAGGTGGAGCGTGTTGCGGCCGGGCTCATGTCGCTGGGATTGCAGCGCGGCGACCGCATCGGCATCTGGGCGCCCAACCGCTACGAATGGGTAGTGCTCCAATTTGCAGCGCCCAAGCTCGGTCTGATCCTGGTCAACATCAATCCCGCTTACCGCCTGCACGAGCTGGAGTACGCGCTCAACAAGGTCCGTTGCCGTGCGCTGGTCTTGCCGCGGCGCTTCAAGACCTCGCATTACCTCGACATGCTGATGGAGCTGGCGCCGGAACTGAGTCATGCGCAGGCAGGTCTGTTGCAGTCCGAACGCCTGCCGTCGCTGCGCGAGGTGATCCTGCTCGATGATCAGGCGGCGCCGGGTACGCGCCGTTGGAGCGAGCTGGCCACCTGCGCCGACGAGGCTGCGATGGCGCAGATGCGCGAGGTGCAAAGCCAGCTCAATTTCGACGACCCGGTGAATATCCAGTTCACCTCCGGCACCACCGGCGCCCCCAAGGGCGCGACGCTCACCCATCACAACATCGTCAACAACGGGTATTTCATCGGCGAGGCGATGCGGCTGACGCAGCTCGATCGATTGTGCATCCCGGTGCCGTTCTACCACTGCTTCGGCATGGTGCTGGGCAACCTCGCCTGTGTCACGCACGGAGCCTGCATGGTGATACCCGGCGAGGGCTTCGATGTGCTCGCCACGCTGGAAGCGGTACAGGAGGAGCGCTGCACCGGCCTGCATGGCGTGCCCACCATGTTCATTGCGCAGCTCGAGCACCCGCAGTTTTCCCGCTTTGATCTCAGCTCGCTGCGCACCGGCATCATGGCCGGCTCGCCGTGCCCGATCGAGGTGATGCGTCGGGTGGTGAGCGATATGCACATGAGCGAAATCACCATCGCCTACGGCATGACGGAAACCAGTCCAGTCAGCTTCCAGTCCACCACGCAGGATCCGCTGGAGCGCCGCGTCGACAGCGTGGGCCGCATCCATCCGCACGTGGAAGTGAAACTGCTGGACGAGCGCGGACGCACCGTGCCGCGTGGCACGGCGGGCGAGCTATGCACGCGTGGCTATTCCGTCATGCTCGGCTATTGGGAGGACGAGGAGCTCACCCGCGAGGCGATCGACGAGGCGCGCTGGATGCACACCGGCGACCTGGCCGTGATCGACGACGAGGGTTATTGCAGCATCGTCGGTCGGCTGAAGGACATGATCATCCGCGGTGGCGAGAATGTTTACCCGCGCGAGATCGAGGAATTCCTCTACACCCATCCCAAGGTCCAGGACGTGCAGGTGTTTGGCGTGCCCGACGAGAAGTTCGGCGAGCAGGTGTGCGCGTGGGTGCGCCTGCGCGATGGCTGCGCGTCCAGCGAGGCGGAGATCCAGAGTTATTGCCGGCATCACCTGGCCTATTTCAAGGTGCCGCATTACGTGCGCTTCGTCGACGAATTTCCGATGACGGTGACGGGGAAGGTGCAGAAGTATTTGATGCGCGAGGCGATGGCTGGAGAATTGGGCCTGCCCATGACGTGAACCTCCTGTGGGAGCGCACCCTGTGCGCGACTTCGGCTACAGAGGAACATCGAATCTCCGCGGTCGCGCACAGGGTGCGCTCCCACAGGGTAAGGCTGGCTATTGGCCCCAGCGAACCGCGCGCCGCGACGGCATGCCCTGATGCGCGGTCAACCACGCCGGCACATCATGGGACGGCATGGGATGCGCAATATGAAACCCCTGCGCTTCATCGCAGGCCATGCCCAGCACGCTCTCGTAGATGTGCGAGGTTTCCACCCCTTCCACCACTACGCGAAAACCCATATTGCGCGACAGCTCCGCCACCGAACGCACGATCGCTTCGTCGTGCTGGCTGGTGCCCATGCCGCGCACGAAGGACTGGTCGATCTTCAGGCTGGTGGCCGGCATCTGCCGCAGCGCCGCCAGATTGCTGTAGCCGGTGCCGAAGTCGTCGATCGCAATGCCGGCGCCGAGCTCGCGAATCGCGGTGAGATGGCGGCGCGTGACGGCGCTGTGCTCCATCAGCGTGCTTTCGGTGAACTCGAGCTCCAGCGAATCGAGCCCGATCTTGTGCCGCTCGGCGACGCTGCGCAGGCGGCCGACCAGGTCGGCGTCCAGGTCGGTGCTGGAAACGTTGAGCGACAACTTGATGTCGTGCCCGTCACGGCGCCAGGCGGCCAGCTGCGCGAGGCTGTGCTCCATCACCCATTGCGTCAGCGAGTGCATCAGGCCCGCACGCTCGGCCAGTGCGACGAAGTGCGCGGGAGGGATGGAGCCCAGCGTGGGATGGTGCCAGCGCGCGAGGGCTTCCACCGCCATGCAGCGGCCGGTGTCCAGGTCCACGCGGGGTTGGTAGTGCAGGTCGAGTTCGGTCCGCTCGTTCAGCGCGGCGGCCAGTTCGGTGACCAGCAGGAATTCCTGTCGCTGCTGTTCGTCCTGCATGCGGTTGTATACCGCCCAGCCGCGCGGACTCTGCTGCGCGGCATGCGAGGCGTTCATCACCAGGCGCAGCGGATCGCCACCGCGCAACTCGTTCGCATGGATCTTGAGCAGGCCCACGCCGGGCTGGATGGTCAGCGGGATGCCCAGGCAATCGAACGGCCGGCGCAGGCGCGCCACCAGGTCGTCGAGGCGCGTGCTGTCATCGAGCAGGTGATGATCGGGAAGCACGGCGGCAAAACGCGTCGCGCCTACCTGATAGAGGCGCGTCTGGGGCGGTATCCATTCGATGGTGCGTGCGGCGACGGAGCGCATCAACTCATCGGCGTACGCATGCCCCATGGCGCGGATGAATGCATTGAAACGCTGCACCGGCGCCACGTCGATGGCGATCACCCACGCATGCGGCACGCCTTCGTGCAGATGCTTGCGCAGATCGTCGAAGAACGCGTAACGATGCGGCAGCTGGGTGATCGGATCGGTGCGGCCAAGATAGCTGCGCAACACCACGCCGGCGCCGATCAGCGAGGCGGCGTCGCGCAAGCTGGCCTGCTCGCTCTCGTTCAATGCAGTGCGCGGCTGCGAGTCCATCACGCATAGCGCGCCGATGTGCTGGCCGGTGAGCGTGCAGACCGGTTCGCTGGCAAAGAAGCGGATCGGTCCCAGGCCTGTCGTCAGTGGCAGTGCGTCGTCGCGCAGGCGTTCATCGGCAAGCGTATCGAGCACCACCTGCGATGCGAGACTGCGCGCTGCCTGCAGCAACAGCGGATGCAAGGCGCGCGGTCCGCCGGACGGCAAGGCGTTGCCATCGGCAAACCAGTAAGCCGCACCGCTGTTGAGCACCAGCGCCACCTGCGGAACGCCGAGCGTGCGCGTCATCAGGCGCACCACGGCATCGAAGCCCGGCACAGCCAGGCTCTCCGCCGAAGCGGCGGCTTGCTCCGGGGATGTTTCCACGGCAGGCGGTGTTGGCTGATGCCCAGCCGCGATCTGCCCCGGACCCCATCCCGTGGTCGTGCGCATCGCCGATTGCCCCCTAAGGACTGGTGTCCCGATATGCAGGCGAGGCTACTCCAGCCGCTTCGCGGACCGCAATCTGTCAAATAGTGGTACGGCTCTTTGGGGTGTGCGTGCCTATGGTTTGATGCTGAAATCCACTTCGACAGGATACGGTGCAGGCTTGGCAGGCGGTGGCGGCAGGGTCCAGCTGGCGAAGTGGCTGGCCATGCATTGCGCCACCAGTGTCTCGGGCTGCACTGCGATGCGTGACAAGCGCCCGTCGGCAGCGACGTCGGCGACCAGGGTGAAAGGCGACTTGTCCGGCGGCTGGGTGGCGGCCAGACAGCTCTTGTACGCATCCGTGGTGGCATTGCCGATGCGATCCCACATCTGTTTCTGATAGGCCGGCCCCGTGGCGGCGCCCTCGGCCAGCTTGGCCTGGGTGACGCGCGCGTGGAAATCCGCGCCAGCGTTGGGACTCAGTTGCAGGGCAAGGGCGAGCAGGATCGACATGGCGGTTCCGGCCGATGAGGAGGCATCACGTTAGCAGCAACGTCCCTTGGTAGGAGCGCACTTGTGCGCGAACGCGGCCTAATAGGCCGCCCTGCGGTCGGCGTTCGCGCACAAGTGCGCTCCTACAAAGGGTGCCGGCGATCAGGGCAGGTGTTCGCTCGCCAGATATTCCTCGCTTTGCATTTCAATCAACCGCGATTCCGTACGGCCGAATTCCGCGCGCAAGCGCTCGCCGTCGTACAGATCGGTGATCGCTGCCGCTGCGGACAGGATGAGTTTCACGTGGCGGTCGTAGAACTCGTCGACCAATTGCACGAAGCGTCGCGCGGCATCGTCGGTATAGATGGTGAACTGCGGCACGTTGGAGATGATGACGGCCGGACTGGTCTTGGCCAGTTCGATGTAATCGGCCACGGCGCGCGGGCCTTCGCACAGCGCGGCGAAGTCGAACCACACGATGTTGCGGGCACGCTTGCGCACCGGGATGGCGCGATCGTTGATGATCAGCTCGCCACCATCCTGTACGGCGCCTTCGGCCTGGGTGGTGAAGATGCGCGACAGCGCGCGCTCCGCTTCGGCGCTCGGCGGCGTCTGGTATACCGGGGCCTGGGTGAGTGCACGCAATCGCCAGTCGTGCGAGGAAATCATCTGCACCACGCGGCAATGCTTTTCGATCAGCGCGATGGCCGGCAGAAAACGCGCGCGCTGCAGGCCCTCCTTGTACAGGTTCTCCGGCGCCGTGTTCGAGGTGGTGACCAGGGTCACGCCGCGCTCGAACAGCGACTGCAGCAGCGTGCCCAAGATCATGGCGTCGCCGATGTCGTTGACCAGGAATTCGTCCAGGCACAGCACGCGACAACGCGAGGCGATGTTGGCGGCGACCTCGATCAACGGATCCTGCCGTTCGCCCAGCTCGCGCAACTGCTCATGCACCTMGCCCATGAAGCGATGGTAGTGACGGCGCAACGCCATGCCGGGCGACAGGCTGGACACGAACATATCCATCAGGAAGGTCTTGCCGCGTCCCACGCTGCCCCACAGGTACAAGCCCTGCACGCCTTCGCGGGTGTCGTTGCCCAGCAGCGATTTCAGACGTCCAAACAAGCCGTTGCCATTGCCGTTCGCCGCGGCGGCGAGCAGGGCGGCATGCATGCGGTCGAACTCGGGCAGCAAGGCCTGCTGGGCCGGATCGGCCTCCCAGCGGTGCGCGCTGACACCTTCGTGATAACGCGCACTGGGCGCGAGCAGGTCGGAATTACTCATGGGTACGGCGGACTCTACCGATGCCAGGTGGGGACGCCGGGCATCGCATCGGGGGGAGGTCGAGCAGCATCAGTCCTGACGCAGCGGCGGCAGCCAGGGCTGCACGGCGTGCTTGATGGCGCCGCGCAGATCCATCAGGCGACGGTGGAAGAAGTGGCTGGTTTCGGGCATGCGCACCAGTTCAGGCTTGTGCTTCATGCCGTCGATCCAGTTGAACACGGTCTGCGGGTCGACCACTTCGTCTTCCTCGCCTTGCACCACCAGCCAGGGACAGGTCGGCAGCTGGATGTCCTCGAACGGCCAGCGACCGGCCGGCGGCGCGATGCTGATCAGCGCGTCGGCGCGCAGGCGCACCGCGTTGCGGATGGAGACATAGCTGCCGAACGAGAAGCCGGCCAGCCACAGGGCGTCGTCCGGGCGGGTCCGGCGCACCCAGGCCGCCACGGCAGCCAGGTCGTCGCCCTCGCCGTTGCCATGGTCATACGTGCCTTCGGATTCGCCCGTGCCGCGGAAATTGAAGCGCACGGTGTCCAGCCCGGACTCGCGCAGCGAGCGCTCTACCATGGTCACCACCTTGTTGTGCATGGTGCCGCCCTGGAGCGGGTGCGGATGGCAGATGATGGCGGTGCCGCGGCGTGCCTCTTCGGGCACGGCCACGTCGCTCACAGCTTCTAGCTTGCCGGCGGGCCCTTCCAGCGCGAAGCTGGAGGCCTGCTCCGGAAAACGGTCGGGTTGGGTGGGAATGATCACGGGGTTCATAAGCAAGATGATAACCGCCAGCTGGCCTCGGCGTTCGGGCCGGCCGCGATGAATCATCTTGCGCACACGTTGCTGGCCGGTGACGACGAGCTGCTGCAACTGGGCGGTTTCATGGGGGATTTCGTCCATGGACAGCCCGATCCAGCCTTGCCACAGGGCGTGATCACGGGCATTCGCCTGCATCGGGCCATCGATGTGTTTACCGATAGCCATCCTGCGGTGGCAGAGGCGCGGGCGCTGCTGCCGGCGCCGTTCCGCCGTTACGGCGGGATCCTGCTGGACATGTGGTTCGACCACCTGCTTGCGCGCGATTTCCCGCGCTGGAGTCATCACTCGCTGGAGCCCTATTCGGCCCACCTGCGCGAGCTGCTGCACCGCTATGAGCCGTTACTGCCGCCCGGCCTGCTGCGCTTTCGCAATTACATGGAGGCGCACGCGCTGCCGGCAGGCTATGCGCGGCTCGAGGAAATGGGCGCGGCGTTTGATGGGATTTCGCATCGCTTGAGCCGGAGCAATCCGGTCGGGGAGGCGTTGCCGGTGTTGATGGGCCTGGATCGCCCGCTGCAGGCGACGTTTGAGGTGTTTTATCCGGAGTTGACGGCGTTTGCGGGCGAGTGGTTGGGGGAGCACGGGGCGGCCAGTTAACTGGAGCGCCTTTCGTCATCCCGCCGTCGCCGGCGTCCGCTTGTTGTAGGAGCGCACTTGTGCGCGACCAGCCGACGGAGCGGCGCGCCCAACGTGGCGGTCGCGCACAAGTGCGCTCCTACAAGGAGGGTGCCAGCCTGGGCGTCGGATCAAAGCTGCCGGTTGGCTCTTTGTGGGAGCGCACCCTGTGCGCGACAAGCCTACGGAGCAGCACACCCAGGCGTGGCAGTCGCGCACAGGGTGCGCTCCCACAGATAAGCAACGACGCTAGACGGAGAAGGGACTAGGCAAACTCAGTTCACCGCTTCCTTCCCATCCTCTTTGTAAACCACGCCACCCTTCATCACGAAGTTCACCTTCTGCATCACAGTGATGTCTTCGATCGGGTTGCCCGGCACGGCAATGATGTCGGCCATGCGGCCCACGGCGATCTGGCCCAGTTCGTTCTGTTTGTGCAGCAGTTCGGCGGCATGGGTGGTGGCGGCTTGCAGCACGAACATCGGCGGCATGCCGGCTTGCACCATGTATTGGAACTCCTTGGCGTTCTGGCCGTGCGGATAGACGGCGGCATCCGTGCCGAAGGCGATCTTCACGCCGGCCTTGTAGGCCTTGCCGGCGGTGGTCTGGATGATCGGGCCCACCTGCAGCGCCTTGGCGGCGACTTGCGGCGGGTAGTAGCCGGGTTTGGCGGCCATTTCCTGCACGTACTTGCCGGCGATGATGGTGGGCACGTACCAGGTGCCGTGTTCCTTCATCAGCTTCATATCTTCATCGTTCATGAAGGTGCCGTGCTCGATCGAATCGACGCCGGCCAACACCGCGCGGCGGATCGCTTCGGCGCCGTGCGCGTGCGCGGCCACGGTGAAGCCGTAGTCGTGAGCGGCGGTGACCACAGCCTTGATCTCTTCGATGGTCATCTGCGCGTTGTCGGCGCTGCTGCTTTCGTCGAGCACGCCGCCCGAGGGCATGATCTTGATGACGTCCACGCCATCCTTGTAGTGCTGGCGCACGGCCTTATAGGCGTCGTCGGCGCTGTTGATGATGCCGTCCTTGGGGCCGGGATTGCCGGCCAGGTCCATGCGATAGCCGTCGGTGGGGTCGGCATGGCCGCCGGTGCTGCCGATCGGCCGGCCGGCGGTGAAGATGCGCGGACCCGGCACGATGCCGGCATTGATGGCATTGCGCAGCGAAATGGATTCGTTGCCCGCGTCGCCGAGATTGCGCACCGCGGTAAAGCCGGCCATCAGCGTGCGACGCGCGTAAACGGTCGAGCGGATCGCGTAGTCGGAAATATTCCAGCGGAACTGATCGGTGTAACCGGAGGGGCTCGTTTCGCTGGTGAGATGCGTGTGTGCGTCGATCAGGCCGGGCAGGCAGGTGCCGTTGATGAACTTCTCAAAGCGAAAGCTCGCGCCCGAGGTCTTGGCGGCATTGGCGTAGGAGCTGTAGTCGACGAAGCCGGACTTGATCTCCTTGACCTGCTTGCCTTCGATCACCAGCGTGGTTTCGCCCAGCAGCTTGCCCGCGGCGGTGTCGACCAGGTGCGCACACTGCAGCACGGTGACGTCCGGCGGAGACTGCGCGGGTTCGGCCGCAATGGCGGTGGGCAGCGCAAGGGCTGCAGCGATGGCGAAGGCAACGCGTGTGGTCATGATGAGCTCCCCGGGTGAAGCGCTCATCTTAGGGTGAGACCGGGGCGGCCGACCCATGACGAACTACCTATATGGGGTCGCGATGCGTGGGTCGGTTCGTCCTGCTGGATCTTGCGATGTGGCCGCAATGGAAGCCGTCATCCCCCCTCACTTGGGGTGCGCCGGGATGACGATAGGAGGTGGCAGCGATGCCGCCTCAGTCCTTCGACGGCGTATCGCCGTTCGCGCTCTCTTCCACCGTCGCCGTTTCCACCACCGTCGCCTCGACCGGCGCATGTTCATGCTGCTCCGCCGCCACATGGCGTTCGTGCAGTGCCTCGCTGGTGGCATCGGCGGGCAGCGGCTTTTCGGGCGATGCATCCTTCTCGCCGTCGCCGCCCGGGGTGATCTTGAGGATGGAGTGGCGTACCTCGCGGGAAAGGATCACGCGGGCATCGCGCACCATGCCCTCAAGCGCGGTGTCGTAGTCGAGCTTGCCGGCGTCGTCAGTCCACACGATGCGGTTCTCGCGCAGCTTCTGGATGAAGCCGCGGAACAGCGCCTTGTCGAAGAACTCCGGCGCCGACAATTCGTTGAGCATGCTCAGGCGCTGGGCGGTGAGCGTGCAGGCGTTCTCAAGCTCGGCCGAAGAGAGCGTATGCGGCCCGTTCTTCACCAGCGCGGCGATGGTGATGTAGTAGCGCTCGAACGCCTGGATCAGGCTGCGCGCAATGATCTTGAGCTGGAACGCCGCATCGTCCTGGCCCGGGCCGCGCTCGAGCACGCGGCCGTCGCCGGTCGCTTCGAGCAGCCCGCGGCGCACGAAGAAATCGATGGTGGCCTGCAGCTGCGCGCAGAAACCGTCGGCATCCCACGGCAGGAACAGCTCGCCCTGGATGAACGGATAAATGATGCGGCCCAGGCGCAGCACCGAGGCGCGCGACATGCGGCGATTGTTGAGGAAGCACGAAGCCACCCACGCCGCCGTGGCCGTGAGGTGCAGCACGTTGTTGCGGAAATAGCTCAGCAACACCGCCTGCTCGTCTTCGGTCACCAGCACGTCGCCCAGCGGATGGCGCACGCGGCGGATCCAGCCCATCTGTTCGCCGTAGGCGATGATGCCAGCCGGGTCCATCGCGGTGAGCGTCATGCGGTCTGAATAAGGCAACTCTTCCAGCAGCCCCTTCATCAGTTCCAGCTGTGCAAGCAGGTCGTTTTCCGCCATCGCGTGCTTGGGCGTGGCGAGCAGCGCCAGCGCCAGCAGGTTGATGGGGTTCATGTCCGCGGCGCGGTTGATGTTGATCTGGATCTTGTCGGCCAGGTCGTCCACCACGCGGCCCAGCCATTCGGGCTTGGCGTCGGGATCGTCGGTGCGCCAGTCGGGGCTGGCGGCGTCGAGCATGGGGTTAAGCTCGATCGGCTCGCCGAAATTCAGCGCGACGTGACCATAGCGCTGGCGCAGCACCTTGAGTCCGCGCAGCAGGCCGATCAGCGATTCCTTCTCCTTGGGCTTGCCGGAGAGTTCGCCGATATAGCTCTTGCCCTCCATCAGCTTCTCGTAGCCGATGTATACAGGCTGGAACAACACCGGGCGGCGCGGCGCGCGCAGGAAGGCACGCACCGTCATCGCCAGCATGCCCGCGCGCGGCGCCAGCAGGCGGCCCGTGCGCGAGCGGCCGCCTTCGATGAAGTACTCCATCGGTACGCCGCGATCGATCAGCTGCGCCACGTATTCATTGAACACCACCGAATACAGCGCATTGCCCTTGAAGCTGCGGCGCAGGAAGAACGCGCCGCCGCGCCGCAGGATCGGTCCGATCACCGGCAGGTTGAGGTTCACGCCCGCCGCGATATGCGGTACCACCACGCCGGACATATGCAGCTGATAGGACATCAGCAGATAGTCGGCATGGCTGCGATGGCAGGGCACATAGACCACTTCGTGACCCGGCGCGGCAGCGCGGGCCTTTTCGAAGTGGTGCATGGCGATGCCGTCGTACAGCTTGTTCCAGAAATTGGAGAGCAGGAACGAAGCCGAACGCACCACCGGGTGCGAATAGTCGGCGGCAATCTCCATCACCAGGTCGTGCGCACGACGCCACGCCTTGGCCTGGCTGATGTTTTCCTTCGCGGCCGTGGCGGCGATGGCGGCGCGCACGGGCTCGGCATTCAACACCGAATCGACCACGGTACGGCGATGCGACAGGTCGGGGCCGATCACCGCCGCGCGGATGCGGCGGAAGTGCGTGCGCAGCACGCGGGCGATCTTGCGGGTGAGGCGTTCCGGTCGGATCTCGCCCGCTTCGTTGACTACCGTGCGCAGCGATACCGGGGTGGAGAAATGCACCACGGTGTCGCGGCCATTGAGCAGCAGCGCCAGCATGCGGCGGAAACGGCCGACGACGACCCAGTTTTCCGAAAACAGCACGCTGAACCAGCCCGACTCGCGGGTGGGCGCGCGACCGACATAGATGGACACGGGCACGATCTGCACGTCGCGCTCGGGGTCGCCTTCCAGCGAGCGCACCAGCTGGCCCAACGGTTCGCTGGGCGAGCGCTTGCGGCTGCGGCCGAACAGCCAGCCGTCGCGGCGGGCCAGGGCAAACACCGAGCGCTTGCGGCGCGTACCCGAGAGCGGCGCCATCGGCGACGGCAAGCCGGCCTCGCGGCAGGCGCGCTCCAGGATCAGGGCATCGGAAAAGCCATCGCGCTCGATCACATAGCAAACCGGTATGCCTGCCTTGAGCAAGGCGGCCGGTTCGGCGGGATCGCGGCGGATGCGCATCCAGGGTTCGAGCAACTGCCCGGCCAGGTTGAACCACCAGGGCGCGCGGCTACGGGCGGGAGAGTCCGTGGTCGACATATTCTGCATTCCCCAATTGTAACTGGTGGCCCGAGCTGTCCGGGTCGGTTGGGCGGATCGGGCGGCAACGGCAAGCGCCGCCCGTGTCGCCCCGGCCTTTTACCGGAGCGAAAGTAAACAAGGTGTTTTGGCGGGGCTCAGTGCTTGGCCGGCGGCTTCGTCGTCATGGCCTGGATCGGCGTGCTGACGCTGGCCGGCATCGCTGGCGCCGGGACACTGCCAGCGGGAGCGGGCGGAGCAAGCAGGCGCTCATGCGCCTCGCGCACGTTCTTGAGCACATCCTCGCTATACCAGCGCCCGTCCTGTTCGATCAGATCGGATTCGGTGGTCAACGGCTTGCCCAGCAAGGTGTAGTCGATGCGCACATGGGCATGGCCGTTGCGGTTCTCCACCGTGCTGACCTTGGCCGAATCGAGCGTGTCGTCCACCGACAGGCCGTAAACGGCCAAGGCTTGTTTGATGCCAAGGAAGCCGACGCTGTACTTCTGCATCGCCGTGTCGAAGTCCATGGCCTTCAGCTGCTCGGGCGTCTTCAGGTCGAGCTTGCGGGCGGTGGCGACGGCGATGCCGACCACCTGCTTGGCGCGCGCCTGGTCAAACCACGGCACGGTCTGCGCCCACGGCGCGAGCACGTTGATGACCTCGGTGGCCTGCTGCTTCTGCGGGTTGGTGAGGTCCTTGCTCTGCGACACGCCAGTGGCGGCAATCGCCTGGAAGATGCCGATCATCACCGGCACCTGGTCCTGATACTGCGCCTGCAGCTGGGCCAGCTTGGGCTTGGCCACTGCGTAGAGCTTGGTTTCGGCATCGGGCGCGGTGAGCTGCTGCATGGTCTTGATGAAGTCCGCGCGGTCTTCGGGCGTCAGCGGGTGCTCATCGGGACGTGGGCGTGTCCAGTCCGAACGCAGGGTGTCGTAGTCGGCCGGGGGCAGGGCGTGCTTCCAGAAGCCGGCGAAGTCGCCCGTCTTGATCAGCGCAATCGACTGCTGCACCGACGCCTCGGGCGTATCGCCGCCGACCACCACCGGCACCGGCCCGACGGCCTTGTGGTGCGAGGTCATGAACAGCGCGGCCGCCGTGGCCAGCACCAGCAGGGCAATGAACGCACCAACGGCGTAGTAGACGGATGAGCGACGCATGGAATCTCGTTTGGTGGCGCCAGGCAACCGGAGGCGGTCGGCCGAGCGTAAGGGTGTCGACTCCGCGTGAACAAGAGGCGTGACACCAAGTTGGGAGCCCGTTCAAGCGCCCTTTAGATAGCACCAAAAGAAAACCCCGCGGGCGTTGAGCCTCACGGGGTAATCCGGCAGAGCCGGAAGGGAAATGGCCTTGCCTGCGGAGTTATCAAGGTCAGCAGGTGTCAGCGGGGAGGATGTTACTTCCCCGTCAAACTTAAAGCAATACTTTAGGTTTAAGCTCGTAAGTCGTTGTTTTTACTTGACGGAAATCAGTCAAAACGCAGCGACTGGATCTTCTGGCGGCGACGTTCGTCGCGCGGGGCCGTGTAGTCATTATTAAACAGAGCGGGCTCCCATGCGCCATAGGTCGGGTTGGGCAGCACGAACCAGCGGGTGCCGATCCAGTCCATGTACGGCTTCATGGCCTTCTGACGGCCTTCGGCGTTATTGGCCAGAACGGTCACAAAATCGCCGATCTGGTCGCCAAACTGCATCAACACGCGATATTTGTGGCTGATCAGCTGACGGCGGCAGCCCTTCTCGGTGCCGATCTGTTCGCAGTCTTCGACAAAGGTACCCAGGCCCAGGAAGGACTCCGGACCGGCCACCGGCAGGCCGGCCTTGCGCAGATTGGCCAGGGTGGCCTGGTCCAGGTCCTTGGCGCGGTTGGAGATGTAGATCACCGCAATGCCGTGCTTGGCGGCGAACTGGGTGAACTCCACCACGCCCGGCAGGGCGCGGGCGCGCTGCTCGTTGCACCAGGCCGCCCAGTCGGCCTCGTTGTACTCGCCGCCGCTCTTGATCAGACGTGCCTGGTAGGGCGAGTTGTCGAGCACGGTTTCGTCGATGTCGAGCACCACGGCCGGCTTGAGGTCCTTGACCGGCGCCACGCGGTCGTCCTTGGGCAGCGCATCCCACTGCTTGTCGGCCAGGGCGGCCGGCAGGCGGGCCTGCGCGTCGCGGTAGGTCTGCAGATAGATCAGGTCATGCTCGATCGCCGTCTGGCTCCAGGCGACCGCATTGAGGTTGTCATCGGCCGGCGTCCTGGGCGTCGGCGCGGCGGCAACCGGGGCGACCGGGGCGGTCGGTGCAGGCGTCTTGGTCGGGGTGGACGTGGAACAACCGGCAAGCAGGACCAGGGCGGCAAGCGCCGCCGACAAACGAACGGACATAGAGGATTCCCGAGTAAACAGAGCGCGCAGAATCGGACAAGTTTACGACAGGGGCGTGTCGACGCCGCCTCTGCGCGCGCCCTGGCCGCCTGCTTCGTGGGTACAACGACAGGGCTGGCGGCCCTCATCGGCTACTGACAGACTGCCTCCCATCCCCGCCGCCGCATGAAGTTGCATGGAACCTGCCCAGAACGTCCGTCCGCCGTCGTCGGCCATCCGCATCACCAGCTATGTGCTGGCCGGCCTCGCGCTGGTGCTGGTGTTGGGATTGCGACTTCTGCCTGCGTTGTTCGCCGGCCTGCTGGTCTACGAGCTGGTGCAATCGACCGCGCCGCTGCTGGGCAAGCGGGTGCCCGGCGACCGCGCGCGGGTGCTGGTGGTGGCCTTGCTCGCCACCATCGTGGTGGGTTTGCTGGTGTTGCTGATCCTTGGCGCGGTGAGTTTTCTGCGCAATGAAATCGGCAACCCCGAGCTGTTGTGGCAACAGCAATTGATGCCGCTGGTGGAGAAGGCACGCGAGCAGTTGCCAGGGACCGTGGTCGGCTGGTTGCCCGACAGCGTCGACGACTTGCGCGTGATGGCGCTGGAACTCACGCGCAAGCACTCGGTGAGCCTGCAGACCATCGGCAAGGAGGCGGCGCGCGTCTTCGTGCACATCCTGATCGGCATGGTGCTCGGCGCCATCGTTGCGCTCAGCCGCGCGCGTCCGGCGCATCAAGTCGGCCCGCTGGCTTCTGCGCTGGGCCTGCGTGCGCAGCGACTGGCGGAAGCATTCCACAACATCGTTTTCGCGCAGATCAAGATTTCGCTGCTCAACACGACATTTACCGCGATTTTCCTGCTCGGCGTGTTGCCGTTGATGGACATCCACGTGCCGCTGGCCAAGACCTTGGTGGTGGTGACCTTCATCGTTGGCTTGCTGCCGGTGATCGGCAATCTGATTTCCAACACGGCGATCACCATTGCGGGCTTGTCGATTTCGCTGGGCGTCGGTATCGCAGCGCTCGGCTTTCTCATCCTGATCCACAAGCTCGAGTATTTCCTCAATGCACGTATCGTGGGCAGCCAGATCCGCGCGCGTGCGTGGGAGTTGCTGGTGGCCATGTTGCTGATGGAAGCCGCCTTTGGACTGGCCGGCCTGATTGCCGCGCCGATCTACTACGCCTATCTCAAGAGCGAGCTTGAAGCCGAACGGCTGATCTGAGTCGCCGCGCGCGTACTCGCGCGCCAACGCAAAAAACCACGCAGCGTCCGTTCGCACTTGCGAAGGGGCGCAGTGTGTTGCGCGCCACCAGTAGTGACCTGCGAATTCCAGCGCTTTCCTGCGAACGCATCGCAACTCTCAAGTGCAAGAGAATAGTTCTTGCGCTTCAATTACTTGCGAGTTTCTTGGGGCTGTTGCGACGCGCCTTCTTCGTGTTAGAAAGCCAAACAGGTGATTTCATTTGGGCGTCCAAATGATGACAACCCCGCGGGAGACGGGGGCGCCGAAATCATCGGGCGTGCGAAGACGCGCGTGTGGGACATCCATTCATAGATTCGATGTAGGGGAGATCCATGTTGAAGTCCAAGCTCACGGCCGCCGTGCTGGCGGCCTTGGCGTTCGGCTGCGCGCCAGCCTTCGCCGCAACTACCGATGCAAGCAGCAACGCCCAGCCGGGCAGTGCCGCTGCGACGGGTTCGAACGCCGACGCGGCGCAGGACCAGTCCACCGATACCGATGCGCAAAAGAAGGCCAAACGCCTCGATGCGGTCACCGTCAGCGGCACCCTGATCAACAATGCGCAGATCCAGACCGCCGCGCCGATCTACACGATCACCAGCCAGGAAATCAAAGCCCGCGGCTTCAACAGCGTGGCTGAAGTGCTGCAGAGCTCGGTGTTGTCCACCGGTTCCGTGCAGGGCCCGCAGGCTAGCGGCGGTTTCACCCAGGGTGCGCAGACCATCAGCCTGTACGGCTTGAATCCCGAGTACACGCTGACCCTGATCGATGGTCGGCCGATCACCCAGTTCGGCCAGCTGTACAACGGGCAGAGCAACTTCACCAATATCTCCAACATCCCGTTGGCGATGATCGACCACATCGACGTGCTGCCCGGCGGCGCCTCGTCCATCTACGGTTCGCAGGCCATTGCCGGCGTCGTCAACATCGTGACCAAGCAGCACATGGATGGCACCGAAGTGCTGGTGCGCGCGGGCGGCTATGACGGCGGCGGCGGCTCCAGCCAGCGCTTGTCGCTGACCTTCGGCCACCAGTTCGGCAAGCTCGACGTGCTCGGTGCGGTCGAATTCGACAACCAGTCGCCGATCTGGGCGTACCAGCGCTCGTTCACCGCGACCAATCCCACGCCGGTCACGGTGGCGCGCGTGCTCGACTACGGCACGCTCGATACGTACACCGGCGCCGTGCAGGGCTATATCAGCCCACAGGACAACTGCGCAGCGATGAGCGGCCTGTTCAAGGGCACCACGGTCAACGCGCATTCGACCGACACCAGCCGCACCGGCACCTTTTGCGGTTCGAACGACGTCTACGGCTACACCACGCTGCTCAATCAGAGCCGCAGCTACGACGGCATGCTGAAGCTCAAGTACAACGTCAATGATTACGTGCGTCTGTACGGCGACGCGCTGGTCGATTGGCAGCAGCAGAAGTGGACGCCTGGCTCGGACTACAACTGGTGGGGTCCGATCGACTATCCGGGCGGACTGGTCGAAGACACCAACGGCCACATCCTCTATCCCGAGCGCGTGTTCGGCCCGGAAGAAGTGGGCAACAACTACTACAACCAGCTTGGCCGCCAGGATGACCTGATGTACCAGGCCGACATCGGCGCGAACGGCAGCTTCGGCGATTCGAACTGGTTGTGGGACATCTACTTCGTGCGTTCCGGCGACCGCACCACCTCAAGCACGCCGGAGCGCATGACGACTGCGGTGGACAACTACTTCGGCAACATTCTTGGTCCGCAGATGGGCAACGACCCCAACACCGGCCTGAACGTCTACAACCCGAACTATGCGCAGTTCTATACCCCGCTGACCCCGGCCCAGCTGGCCAGCTTCATGCAGAACATCAGCAGCGAATCCAACACCTGGGTCAACAACACGCGCGCCACCGTGAGCAACAGCAGCCTGTTCTCGCTGCCGGGCGGCGATGCGGCGTTGGCGGTGCTGGTGGAAGGCGGAAGCCAGGCCTGGTACGAGCCGATCAATCCGCTGATCTTGAACAACGAAGTGTGGGGGCTTACCGGAACTTCCGGTGGCGGCACGCGCAGCCACGCGGCGTCGGCGTTCGAGTTCAATGCGCCGATCTGGAAGATGCTTACGGTGGATCTCTCGGGTCGCTATGACCACTACAGCACCTCCGATAGCGACACGGGCAAGTTCACCTACAAGGCAGGCCTGGAATTCCGTCCCTGGGAAACGCTGCTGTTGCGTGGCAACTACTCCACCTCGTTCCTTGCGCCCGACATGTCGGCGCTGTTCCTGGGGCCGAGCGGCAACTACCAGAACGTCACCGACTACTATCTGTGCCAGACGCAGGGCAACGGCCAGAACTGCAGCCAGAACTACACCACCGAAGTGTCGGGCACGACGTTGTCCAATCCCAAGCTCAAGCCGACCACGGCCAAGAGTTGGTCCGCAGGCTTCGTGTGGGCGCCGATCAACAACCTCAGCATCACCGCCGACTACCTGCACATCAACATCAGCAACGAGGTGGCGCCACAGCCGGCCGATCTGCTGATGAAGGAAAACGCGCAGTGCCTGGAAGGCCAGCTGCCGGCCAATTCGCCGGACTGCCTGGCGGCGACCTCGCAAGTGGTGCGTGACCAGTTCACCGGCCAGGTCACCAGCATCACCCAGTACTACATCAACGTGTCGAGCGAGCAGACCGAGTCGGTGACCTCGCAGATCAAATACCTGTTCAACCCCAGCCCCGTCGGCCAGTTCAACCTGCAGCTCGACTGGAACGACATGCTCAAGCATGCCTACCAGATCTACCCGGGCGGCCCGACCATCAACCAGCTCACCAATCCCCTGTACAGCTCGGAATTCAAGAGCATCGTCAGCGGCGCACTGGGCTGGTCGTTCCACGACACCTGGTCGAGCACGGTGTACTACCACCGCGATGGACCGTCGCCGAACTACACCGGCCTGATCAACGGTCCGAACTACCCCGGCGATGCCAAGGTGGCGCCGTGGATCACCTGGAACTGGAGCGTCACCTACTCGCCCACCAAGGACGTGGACGTGTCGCTGTTGACCAACAACGTGTTCAACAAGATGCCGCCCAAGGACGGCTCCTATGCCGGAACCTATCCGTACTACAACAACGAGAACTACAACGTTTACGGTCGCGAAGTGATGCTGCAGCTGCAGTGGCGTTTCGGGGGCCATACCCGCAACGGTTGATGTCCCGCGACGTGATCTGACCCGAAGCAAGCGGAGCGTTCCGCTCGCGCTCCAAAGCCCCGCCAGACTGGCGGGGCTTTTTTTGGTCCATACGCCTGCGTTCCAGCAGGCTTTGGTGAAAGCGCTCTCGGCCTTTACGGGGCGTTTTGTAGGAAAAACCCTACAGGCGGTTGTCACATTCCTTCAAAAAAAATACGCAAATTCACGCACTTACGAATTCGCAAGAACAAACGGTTGTGTAAAAAATTTGTCCCGTGCTAAACGTAATTTTACGGTTTGTTCAGCAAGCCGTCAGCTAAACAAGCCGTAAGCGCTAACGCTTTTTCAACGTAGGGATGTGTCGGGGGAGAGCCGGCACAACTCAGAACGCGGCAGCAAACGATCACAAATCTTTGCTTTTTAGTAGGGGAGACAACATGTTGAAGTCCAAGCTCACGGTTGCCGTGCTGGCAGCCATGGCGTTCGGTTATTCGTCGGTTTATGCGGCCGATGCGCCGTCACCGATGCCGCAGGATTCCTCGGGCACGCAAAGCCAGCCGCAGGATAGCGCCGACGCCAAGAAGGCCAAGAAGCTGGAGGCCGTCACGGTCACCGGCTCACTGATTCCGCAGTCGCAGGTGGAAACGGCGCAACCGGTGATCAGCATCACTGCGGAAGATCTCAAGGCACGCGGTTTCACTACGGTGGCCGAGGCGCTGCAACAGGCTTCGTTCGCGACGGGTAGTGTGCAGGGCCCGCAGAACAACAACTCGTTCACCACTGGTGCGCAGACCCTGAGCATGTTCGGTCTGCCGGTGGGCTTCACCAAATACCTGATCGACGGCCGGCCGATGGGCGACTTCCCCGGCCTGTACAACGGCAGCGACATCTTCAACAACCTGAGCAACATCCCGATGGAGATGGTCGATCACATCGACGTTCTTCCGGGTGGCCAGTCGTCGCTGTACGGCTCCGATGCCATCGCTGGCGTCGTCAACATCGTGCTCAAGAAGCACGTGGACGCACCGACCATCGACGTGCGCGCGGGCGGCTACAGCGAGGGCGGCGGTTCGAGTCAGCGCATCAGCTTTGCCGACAGCTTCACCTTCGGCAAGTTCAACACCATGATCGGTGTGCAGTACGAGCAGAAGAAGCCGATCTGGGGCTATCAGCGCGACCTGACCAAGCAGTACTTCACCGACGGTACGACGCCACCGACCGCATCGCGCGACTATCTGTTCGCGAGCGGCCTGACTGGCAAGTATCTTTTCCTTGATCCGAACAACTGCTCCACGGTGGCCAGCGGCTACGGCGGCACCGAAGCGAAGCAGAACCGCGCGGGCAAGGGTGACTACTGCGGCTCGCAGTACAGTGCCGGCTACGCGACGCTTGGCAATGACGACAAGACCGCGAACCTTTATTCGCACTCCACCTTCGACGTCAGCGACAACCTGCAGCTCTACGGCGACCTGCTCTACAACTACGAAGAGCAGAAGTTCACCTCGGGCAGCAACACCACGTTCTGGGGTACCAGCGTTGCCACCGCCGGCAGCACGGCGGGCTACTTCTGGGATCCGACGCGCAATGGCGGCAACGGTGACCTGGTTCTGGCGCAGAAAATCTTCACGCCGGAAGAAGTGGGTGGCTTCTCCAACATCATGAGCAAGCAGTACGACAGCTCGTACATGTTGACCTTGGGTGGCAAGGGTACGTTCGGCCAGTCCAACTGGGACTACGATCTGGGCTTCACCCACTCCGACGATCAGCTGACCAACCGCGACTTCGCGCGCTTCACCGGACCGATCGAAAAGTACTTCTCCGATCACGTCATGGGTCGCCAGCAGGGCACGTATTCGGGCTATCCGGTGTTCACGCCCAACTACGCGGCGCTGTACAACCAGATATCCACGTCGGACTTCCGTAGCTTCACCGGCTACACCACGTCCCATGCCAAGACCTGGGATAACCTGCTCCGCGGCCAGGTGACCAACCAGTCCTTGTTCCAGATTGGCGGCGGTGAGGCCGGCCTCGCCTTGGTCATGGAAGGCGGTAATCAGGGTTGGGATTCCACGCCGGATCCGCGCCTGCTGGAGACCATCACCGACATCAACGGCAATCAGCAGAGCTACGTCTACGGCACCAGCGCCACGCCCGGTGCGGGCCATCGTTCGCGCTTTGCGACCACGGCCGAGTTGCGCCTGCCGTTGCTGGAACAGGTCACCATGGATCTGTCCACGCGTTACGACGCCTACAAAGTCGACAGCCAGACCGTGGATCACACCACGTTCAACGCGGGTATCGAGTACCGTCCGTTCGAAACACTGTTGCTGCGCGGTCGTTACGGTTCGGCGTTCAAGGTGCCTACGCTAGCCGATGAATTCCAGCGACCCAGCGGTTACTACGACTCGGTCACCGACTACCTCAACTGCGCACGCCTTGGCTTTGCGCCGGCCGTGGCGCCGACCAAGTGCCCCATCCCGTACGACGCCACGCAGTATCAGGGCCTGACCTATGGCAACCCGGCGCTGCAGCCGATCACCGCCAAGGTGTGGAGCTACGGCTTCGTGTGGGCACCGATCGAGCGCATGTCCGTCAGTGCCGACTATCTGCATTGGGACATCAACAACGAAGTCACCCAGGTCGATCCGGACAAGCTGTCCCAGACCGAATACCTGTGCGACACCGGCACGCTGGATCCCAAGTCGGGCACCTGCGCCCAGGCTTTCAACCTGATCACTCGCGGACCGGGCAAGGGCAATCTGCTGGGCCAGATCACCAATATTTCCACGCCCAAGCTCAACCTGGCCAACGAGCAGGTCAACGCCGTCACGGCGAACTTCAGCTACCTGCAGCCGATCGGCGCGTTCGGCAACCTGGCCGCTCAGCTGTCCTACTCGGACATCCTCAAGCACACGACCCAGGACTTTGTGATCGATCCGAAGATCGACGTGCTGCGCGAGCCGTTCTACAGCACGGACTTCAAGTCCAAGGTCAACGGCTCGCTCACCTGGTCGCTCGACCAGTGGAGCGCGACGGCGTACTTCAACCGCTATGGCAGCACGCCGAACTACCTGGCCAGCGTGCTCAACAGCTATGAAGCTCCGGGCACCGGCAAGCTGCCGCCGTGGATCCTGTACAACGTCAGCGTGACGTACAACCCCATCAGGAGCCTCGGGCTCTCGCTGCTGGTGAACAACGTGTTCAACAAGATGCCGCCCAAGGACGACAGCTATCCCGGCACGACCAACCAGCCGTACAACACGCTCAACTACAGCGTGTACGGCCGCGCGATCTACCTGGAGGCGAAGTACAGCTTTGGCGGGACTGCCAAGTAATCGGCAACGGTTGCCTGGTATTGGAACGGCCCCGCGAAAGCGGGGCCGTTTTCATTTTTGAGGCTTGGCGCGCCTAGCGTTCGAACGCGACGCCTGCCTTCTCAAGCACATCGAACAGCGGCGACAGCTGCGCCTCGTACTTCTTCCAGCGCCGGATGGCTGTTCGATACATGGGTGCACGGACCTGTACGGCGCTTGCCGTATTCACCGGTGCATCGTTCTTCTCGAACTGCAGGCAGCGCTCGTCCCACGAAAGACCGCAGAATTCGAGTACGCGACGGGTGTGTTCCTCTTGCGAGTCCACCAGCGCTTCATATTCCACTTCAAGAATGCGGCCAGGAAGCACGCCTCGCCAGTGCGCCATCAGGCGATCGAACAAGGCGAAATAGCGCCCCGTGTCCAACAGGTCGAACGAATAGCCGTAGAGCGGCGACAGCTGCGAAAACAGCTGGCGGAAGTTGCTCAGGCAGGTGTCGATGGGGTCGCGGCGCAGGCAGACGATCCGCGCGTTGGGCAGGGCGTGGGCGATGTGACCCGCATACAGAAAGTTGTGCGGCAGCTTGTCGATGAAGCGGGGGCGCTGTGATGTTGCCGGCCGCGTGCTGGCAAGGTAATCGGAGCCTAGTTTCGCCCAGTCGATATTCCCGGCGCGCGCGATGGTATCCCGGTCGATCATCGGGAACGTCGTACTGCCGCTGAGGCGCTTCAGCACGGCGCCGAAGTTCTGCAGCTCGCCGGCCGAATAGACATCCGGATGGCTGGAAATGATGCGCTCGACCAGCGTCGTGCCCGAACGCGGCATGCCGATGATGAAGATGGGTTCGCGGGTCGGGTCGCCCGAGGTCGTGGCCATCGGCTCGGGAAACTGCCGCGTTATCGCATCAAACAAGGCTTCATCGGTGTGGATGGCATATCCGCGCGCCTCCTTGCCCGCCGACTTGCCCTTGACCAGACGCTCGAAGGCCGCGCCGTACTCGCCCAGGTCTTCATGCTCCTTCGCCAACGCCATGTTGACGAAGGTCTGCGCGTTGACGTCCTGTACGTGGGAGTCCGCCAGATGCTCAAGGCGCGGGATGTGATTGCTCTCGCGTGTCTGGCGCCGCAGCTGCGCCAGCGTAAGGTGAGCTCCCCAGAAGGTCGGGTCGATGGCGATGCAACTTTCCAGCGCTTCTTCCGCCGCCGCTAGATCGCCAATGGCAACCAGCGCCGTGGCCAGGTTGAAGCGATAGGGAGCATGTTGCGGCATCAACGACACGGCGCCACGGAATGCCGCGGCTGCACGTTCGTGCATATGCGCCTGTGTGTAGATCACGCCCAGCGTGTCCAGCGTGAACGGGTCCGACGGGCGCAACGCCATCGCCTTGTCCGCCGCCTGCAATGCCTCGTGCGAGCGCCGCACCACGGTCAAGGCCTTGGCGAACTGGGTCGCATAATCCGCGCGCTCGGGTGCAAGATCCGACGCCTTGTGCAGAAAGCCCAGGGCCAGGGGCAGTTCTTCCAGCTCAAGGAAGGTCACGCCGGTGATATAGCAGACGCCCGGATCGTTCGGGACCAGGGGCAGCAGGCGCCCGGAGATGGCGCGGGCCTGCTGCCATTGCCTGCGGTTGAACGCGTCGACCAGTTGCGCGTAGAGCTGAGCCGGTTCCGCCATGACTATCCGAATCGGTTTGATATGTCGCCCGATTCTATGTGACGTCCCGGTGCTTTGGGCGACTTAGCCGCCGGCCAGCATGGCGGCAATCTTCGCCATATGCGATTGCGCCGTCTCGCGCACCACTTCCTTGTCCGCTTCCGGGTCCTTGCCCTGCCAGTGCAGATCGTCCTGCGGCAGCTCGTGCAGGAAGCGGCTGGGCTGATTGCTGTGGACTTCGCCGTAGCGCTTGGTCTTGGCCGACCAGGACAGGGTGAGCATTTCCTTGGCGCGGGTGATGCCCACGTACATCAGGCGGCGCTCTTCGTCGATGCGGCCCTCGTCGATGGCGCCATCGTGCGGCAGCGTGCCTTCTTCGCAGCCCACGATGAAGACCAAGCGGAACTCCAGTCCCTTGGCCGCGTGCAGCGTCATCATGCGCACGGCATTGCCCGGCTCGTCGCGATCGGCGTGGGTGAGCAGGGCGAGCTGGGCGGCCAGATCGCCGGTGGTGTTGTCGTTGCGCTGCATCGCGCGGAACCAGTCGGCCAGTTCGCGCAGATTGCCCAGGCGACGCTCGCGCAGGGTGGCATCGGTGGTGCTGGCGGCGACATGGGCGGCGTAGCCCGTGCGCTGCAACACGGTCTCCACCAGATCGGCGGCGCTCTGGTGCAGCGAGGCGCTGCGCAGCTCATCCATCAACTGGGTGAACGAGGCCAGCGCCGAGGCGGGACGCGGCGACAGCTGGCGCAGCACGGCGTCGCTGCGCGCGGCATCGAGCAGCGGCGCGTGGCGCGTCTGGGCGATCTCGCCGAGTTTCTCCAGCGTTGTTGCGCCAATTTCGCGCTTGGGCACGTTCACCACGCGCAGGAAGGCGGCGTCGTCGCTCGGGTTGGTGAGCAGGCGGAAATAGCACAGCAGGTCTTTCACTTCCGCGCGATCGAGAAAGCTCAGTGCGCCGGAAAGATGGTACGGCACGCGCGCCAGGCGCAGCGCCTTTTCCAGCGGGCGTGCCTGGAAATTGCCGCGATACAGGATGGCGATGTCGTGCCAGCGGGCCTTGTGCTTTTCCGCGAGCGACGCGGCAATGGCCGCCACGCGTTCGGCTTCGTGTTCGTTTTCCTTGCACTCCAGCACGCGGATCTGCGCGCCTTCCGGGTGCTCGCTCCACAGCTTCTTTTCGTGCAGATGCGGGTTGTTGGCGATCAGCTTGTTGGCGGCGCGCAGGATGCGCTTGCCGCAACGGTAGTTCTGTTCCAGCTTGATCACGCGCAGGCTGGGCCAGTCCTTGCCGAGCTGGTCGATATTCTCCGGATTGGCGCCGCGCCATGCGTAGATCGACTGGTCGTCATCGCCCACGCAGGTAAAACTGCCGCGCTCACCGGCCAACGCCTTCAGCAGGCGGTACTGCGCATCGTTGGTGTCCTGGTATTCGTCCACCAGCAGATAACGCAGGCGCTCGCGCCACACGTTGCGGCACTCCTCGTCGCTCTCCAGGATGCGCAGCGGGAGACGGATCAGATCGTCGAAATCCACGGCATTGAAGGCGTTGAGGCGTTGCTGGTACATCTCGTAGATGGTCGCTGCGTCGAGCTCGCGCGGGCTGCGTGCGGCGGCAAGCGCTTCTTCCGGCGACAGGCCGGCATTCTTCGCACGGCTCACCAGGTTGCGTATGCCGAACAGCACATCGGGCTTGATGCCCTTGGGCGCCAGTTCCTTGATGATGCCTTCGCTGTCGTCCGCATCGAGCACCGAGAAACCCTTGCGCAGCCCGGCGCGCGCGTGCTCCATCTGCAGAAACTTCAGGCCCAGCGCGTGGAACGTACACACGGTGAGCGCGGCGGCGTCCTCGCTGCTGATCAGCTTGGTCACGCGCTCGCGCATTTCCTTCGCCGCCTTGTTGGTGAAGGTGATGGCGGCGATGCGCGAGGGCGCGAGCTTCTTGCGCGCGATGAGATAGGCGATCTTCTGCGTGATCACCGAGGTCTTGCCCGAACCTGCGCCTGCCAATACCAGCAGTGGGCCGTCACAGTGTTCCACGGCGGCCAATTGTTGGGGATTGAGCATGGTTGCGCTGGTGGCTGGGCGGCGCCCGATGGTAGCAGAGCACCCTCGCCCAAAGCAGGCTATGCTCCGCTCACCGCAGGTCGAGACATGCCGGCACCTGCGCATCACCGGAGCGTGAGATGGCCAGACTGGCGACTTTCGGCGTAGTGATCCTGGCGCTGGCAGGCGCCAGCCATGCATGGGCACAGCAGGCTGCCGATGCCACCGACATCAAGCGCGACACCGAGCTGCTCGGTGGCATGGAGTCGCGCCTGTTCGTCGACGCCCACAGCGACCTGCGTTATCGCTACAAAGGCCAGGAAGCGTATAGCGAGGGCCACCACCGCGACGCCTTCCACTATTTCCGCCTGGCATCGCGCTATGCCGACAAGACCTCGCAGTCGCTGGTGAGCGTGATGTATTGGACGGGCGATGGCGTGGCCCAGGATCGCCCGCTGGCTCATGCATGGATGGAGCTTGCCGCCAGCCGCGGCTATCCCGAGTTGCTGCGTCAGCGCCAGCTCTACTGGGATCAGCTGAGCGATGCGGAGCGTGCCAAGGCGCGCGAACTGCGCCCGACGCTCGAAGCCGACTACGGCGATGCCGTCGGTGCCCGCCGGCTCACGCTCGAAATCGGCGCCAGCCGCGCCCAGGTCACCGGCAGCCACGTCGGCTGGCTGGGGAGCGGCAGCGCGACCTACGGCGACAACGCCGTGGAAGACTTCAGCAAGTTCGACAAGGCGCTGCACATGAACACCGCCGAATACCTGGACGTGAAGGATTTGCAGTGGCAGCTGCAGATGAACAGCCGCGTCAACGTGGGCGAACCCGAACCTGTGCCGGCGCCGCCTCGCAACCCGGCGCACCCCGCTGCCTAGCGCCGTACCAGGTTGCGGTTGTTCCCGCGGCTTAGCTGTATTTCAATGTCTCGGCGATGAAAACGGGCGCGCATCGCGCGGTACAGTGTCCGTTGATGTAGCGTCGATCCTCAACTAAGCACAGGTAAAGTGGTGACGGCATGACGGACGGCGAACAAATCACCGAACAGCAGTGCGACGTGGTCGTGATCGGCGGCGGGCCCGCCGGCAGCACGGCGGCCACACTGCTGGTGCGGCGCGGTTACAAGGTGATCGCGCTGGAAAAGGATCACCACCCTCGTTTTCATATCGGCGAATCGCTGCTGCCGATGAATCTGCCGATCTTCGAGCGGCTGGGCGTGCTGGACCAGGTCCGCGCACTGGGCGTGTTCAAGCCGGGTGCGGATTTTGAGGCCGACAATGAGGCCGGCTACATCACCTTCGAGTTCGCCCGCGCCCTCGGCAACAGCCCGCCGCATGCCTATCAGGTGCGGCGGCAGGATTTCGATCAGATGCTGTTTCGCCACGCGGCCAGCAGCGGCGCGGATACGCGCGAAGGCCATGAGGTGCGCGGCGTGGAAGAGCGTGGCCGGCATGACTGGCGCGTGCAGGTGGCCACCGATCAGGGCGAGCAGTACGCCGTCCTTGCACGCTATGTGGTGGACGCCTCCGGCCGCGATGCGTTTCTTGCCGGCAAGAAGAAGCTCAAGCGCAAGAACGCCGAACATCAGAGCGCAGCCATTTTTGGCCACTTTCGCGGCGCGCAATACCGGGCCGGCGAACACGCCGGCAATATCAGCATCTACCGCTTCGATCACGGCTGGATGTGGATGATTCCCCTGCCCGACGGCGTGATGAGTGTTGGCGCGGTGTGCTGGCCCGACTATCTCAAGCAGCGCCGCGGCCGCAGCACCGATTTCCTGCTGGAAACGCTGCGCCAGAATCCGGCCCTGTGGAAGCGCATCGAACACGCCGAACTGATCGACAACGAAGTGCGCGTGACCGGCAACTACTCGTACGACTCGGCACGCATGGCCGGTCCTGGCTGGGTGCTGATCGGCGATGCCTTCGCGTTCCTCGATCCGGTGTTCTCCTCCGGCGTGTACCTCGCCATGAGCGGGGCGGAACAGGCGGTGGAGGTGGTGGATGCGGCGCTGCGCGATCCCACCCGCGAGGCGGCCTTGCAACGCCGTCTGGAACGTCGCCAGCGCCGCGGCATGAAGCGGTTTGCGTTCTTCATCTATCGCTTCAACGGATCGATCATGCGCCAGGTGTTCAGTTCGCCGCGCAATACGTTCCAGATCGAGCAGGGCATCATTTCGATGTTGGCGGGCGACGTGTTCGACTCGTTCAAGGTCTGGATACGCATACTCGCGTTCAAGGGTGTGTACCGGGCGCTCACCCTGCGCGAGTGGCGACGGTGGAGCGGCGATCGCCACTACCGGCTGGCGCAGGCCCATGCGCAGTTCAGCGGGGGTACCACGCCGCTGGACAAGGAATAGGCGCTGAAGGCCAGCGGTCAACCGGGTAACATCAGCACCCCGCCACAGGAACCGTCATGGCCAAGCTTTATTTCTATTATTCGGCGATGAATGCCGGCAAGACCACGACCTTGCTGCAGAGTGCCTACAACTATCACGAGCGCGGCATGCGCACGCTCATCCTCACGCCGGCGCTGGACAACCGCTACGGCGAGGGCGTGGTGGCCTCGCGCATCGGCCTCAAGGCCAACGCCGTGCGCTTCGGCGGGGAAGAAAACCTGCTGGCCCTGGTGCAGTCGGACATCGCCGCCCGCGGCCCGCTGCATTGTGTGTTCGTCGACGAGGCGCAGTTTCTCAGCAAGGCCCAGGTGTGGCAGCTGAGCGACGTGGTGGACAAGCTCAACGTCCCGGTGCTCGCCTATGGCTTGCGCACCGATTTCCGCGGCGAGCTGTTCGAGGGCAGCCGCTACCTGCTCGCCTGGGCCGACAACCTGGACGAGATCAAGACCATCTGCCATACCGGCCGCAAGGCCACCATGGTGGTGCGCGTGGATGAACAGGGCCGTGCGGTCACCGAAGGCCCGCAGGTTGAGATCGGCGGCAACGACCGCTATGTCTCGGTGAGTCGCGCCGAGTTCAAGAACATTACGGAAGGACACGGCAGGATAGAACTGCAGCAGCCCGTGCTGCCGCTGGGCGAAGGGCATTGAGCGTTTCGCACTCATCTAAGGAATGGTAACGGCATGTCGAAGATCCCTTTTCCCGCCTGGCAACGTCCGCACTGGCAGTCGAGCAACGAAGACATCCTGTTGCAGTTCTATGTGTTCGGGAAATTCCAGTCGGGACGGGCGCCCTCGCTCGATTACGGCAGCGAAGGCCTGCCCGATGGCGTGGAAATGACCAGCCATAACCACGCGCAGCTGCGCCAGTGGGACGGCTATCCCTTGCGCGGCAGCATCGGCCGCATGTTCAAGGATGGCGCGCCCGAGGCTTACCGGCAGGCTATCGATGCACCGGAAGTGCTGGTGATTCGCGGCCGTTTGCCCGATAGCGCCGATACGGGTTATCTGCGCGACACGCTGGGCGTGCTCGCGGCGCTGCTCGACATGGGCGGCGTGGCCATCCTCGATCCGCAGACGCTCAACCTCTACGACGCCGACACGTGGCGCAGGCACTTCGTCGTGCGCGACGGCGCGCCGATCCGCAATCATCTGTTGATACTTCGCGATGCGGAGCCCAATGGGACTTACTGGATTCACACGCGCGGCATGCGCAAGTTCGGGCGCCCTGACGTCAGTATTCGCCATGTGCCTGAGGCTGATAGCGATCGGGCGGGTTTGTTGTGTGAGCGGTTGGTAGAGTTGGAGGCGCTTGGTGCGCGTTTTGCCGAGGGGCAGGAGCTGGAGGCCGACGGGATGTCGTTGGTGGCCACTCTGGGCGGCGGGTTGGAAGATCCGGACTTCAACAATACGTTTGTGGAGTTTCGCTGGCCGGAGTAATCCGCCGCTTTGCTCCCTCTCCCCTGCGGGGAGAGGGTTGGGGTGAGGGGCGGGTGCTGCCGGCCCGAGCAGCTCTCTTGTAGGAGCGCACTTGTGCGCGACCCCCTGACGGAGCGAGACACCCACTCGTTGCGGTCGCGCACAGGTGCGCTCCTACAGGAGGGGCGTGCGCGTATGAGTCGCGGATCAGGCGTTGCCGGCTGCTTTTTGTGGGAGCGCACCCTGTGCGCGACAAACCTACGGAGCGGCACCTCGCAGCGTGGCTGTCGCGCACAGGGTGCGCTCCCACAGACAAGCCAGCGTGCTGATAGCTGAAGGGTTGGGCCCGAGGAGAAGTTTTGAGTCTTCTATGCGTCGGCGCGGCGCAGAAACGCTTGCCGGTCCCAAAGAAAACCCTCGAACTACTTCTGGCACTTCGGACACCAGAACGTCGACCGCTGCCCCAACACCACCTGCCTCACCGGCGTCCGGCACGCCCGACACGCTTCGCCCTCGCGCCCATACACCTGCAACTCGCGAAAGAAATACCCCGGCGCGCCATCGGGGTTGATGAAGTCGCGCAGCGTGGTGCCGCCGCGTTCGATGGCCCAGGCCAAAATGCGTTTCACTTCGCCTGCCAGTCGCGCGTAGCGTGCGCGCGAGACGGAGCCGGCGGGTTTGCGCGGATCAATGCCGGCGGCGAACAGCGCTTCGCTGGCGTAGATGTTGCCGACGCCGACCACGACGGCGTTGTCCATCAGGAACAGCTTTACCGCAGCGGTGCGTCCGCGCGACATGCGCCACAACAGGTCGCCGTCGAAATCATCGGTGAGTGGCTCGGGGCCCAGGTTTTCCAGTAGCTCGTGCGTCTCACCGGGCGGCTGCCAGAGCAGGCAGCCGAAGCGCCGTGCGTCGGTGAAACGCAGTACGCGTGGCCCCTCGGTGGCGGTCGGTTCCAGTGCGATGTCCACATGATCGTGCTTGCCGACCAAGGCATCCGGCGGAAGCACGCGCAATACGCCGGTCATGCCAAGGTGCAGCAGTGCACTGCCCACCTGGGTGTGCAGCAGCAGATATTTCGCGCGCCGCTCCACCGCCTCGATCCGCTGGCCGGGCAATTGCGTGCTGATCTCCGGCGGAATCGGCCAGCGCAGGTCGGGGCGACGCAGGGTCACGCCCGTGACGCGGCGTCCGATCAGATGCGGGGCGATGCCGCGGCGGGTGGTTTCGACTTCGGGTAGTTCGGGCACTGCAGGTCTCGGTTGGGTGGGGCGGCGGTGGCGAGTACTGAGGTTCCTGATAGTCCGCGGTCGCGCACAGGGTGCGCTCCTACAGGCGAGACGTCACCTTGTGGGGGCGCACCCTGTGCGCGACCGCGGAGCTACAGGATCGCCTCGATCCCCAACTCAACCCCAGTCGTTATGGAAGCTCCCTTCCTTGTCCACCCGCTCAAACGTATGCGCGCCGAAGAAGTCGCGTTGTGCCTGAATCAGGTTGGCGGGCAGGTTTTCGGCGCGATAACCGTCGTAATAGGCGATCGCGGAGGAGAAGCACGGCACCGGCACACCAGCCTTTACGGCCGCGGCCACGACGTCACGCAACGCACTCTGGTACTCGGCGGCGATGTCGCGGAAATAGCTATCGAGCAGCAGATTCTTCACCTGCGGGTCGCGCTCGTACGCATCGGTGATCTTCTGCAGGAAGCGCGCGCGAATGATGCAGCCGGCGCGGAAGATGCGGGCGATGGTGCCGTACGGCAGATTCCACTGGTATTCGTCCGATGCCGCACGCAACTGCGCAAAGCCCTGTGCGTACGAGACGATCTTGCTGAGATACAAGGCACGACGCACGGCTTCGATAAACGCCTTGCGATCGCCTTCGAACTGATGCGGTGCCGGTCCCTTGAGAATCTTGCTGGCGGCGACGCGCTCTTCCTTGAGTGACGAAAGCAGGCGCGCAAACACCGACTCAGTGATCAGCGGCAACGGCACGCCAAGATCGAGCGCGCTCTGGCTGGTCCACTTGCCCGTGCCTTTCTGCGCAGCGCGGTCGAGGATGATGTCGACCATCGCCTTGCCGGTGTCCTTGTCCTTCTTGGTGAAGATGTCGGCGGTGATGCTGATCAGGTAGCTGTCGAGTTCACCCTTGTTCCAATCGGCGTAGACCTCGGCCAATTCTTCGTTCGTCAGGCCGAGCACGTTATGCAGTACCGAATAGCTTTCGGCGATGAGCTGCATATCGCCATACTCGATACCGTTGTGCACCATCTTCACGTAATGGCCGGCGCCGTTCGGGCCCATATAGGCCACGCAGGGATCGCCATCGGGCGCGCGCGCTGCAATCTCGGTGAGGATGGGCGCGACCAGGTCGTACGCTTCGCGCGGGCCGCCCGGCATGATCGACGGTCCGTGCAACGCACCTTCTTCGCCGCCGGACACGCCGGTGCCGATGAAGTGCAGTCCAGCCGCGCTCATCTCGCTCTCGCGGCGCATGGTGTCCTTGAAGAACGTATTGCCACCGTCGATGACGATATCGCCCTTGTCGAGCAGGGGCTTGAGCTGTGCGAGCGTGGCGTCGGTGGGCTCGCCGGCCTTGACCATCAGCAGGATGCGACGCGGCTTTTCCAGCGACTGGACGAATTCCTCCAGCGTGAACGTGGGTACCAGCTTCTTGCCGGGATTGTCCTTGACCACTTCATCGGTGCGTTCGCGATGCCGGTTGTAGATCGACACGGCGTGACCGCGACTTTCGATATTCAGGGCGAGGTTGCTGCCCATCACGGCCATGCCCACTACGCCGATCGCCTGCTTGCTCATGACATCGCTCCTGTCGAGGTTTGCTTTCCCATATGGGGAGTCTGCGAGACGGTGCAAGGTACGCCGGGGTGGGGCAGGAGTTAGTGAAGAGGAGTGAGAAGTGAGAAAAGGCCGGGAAAGCTCTCTCTCACTCCTTGATCTTCCTCGCTTCGCCAGTCGCGCCGCGCGGCGTATAGCGCACCGAAATCAGTGCCACCCGGTCGCCCACGCGCACATAGCGCTGCGGACCCGTGACCGACGTTTCGCCGAATTCCAGGCGCTGGCCATCCAGCGTCAGCACCGCCATCGGGGTGGCCAGTCCGATCTTGCCTGGATCGAAGTCGTGCAGCGGTCGCCAGCTCAGCACTGCCGCGGCTGCCGTGTCGGCCAGCTCGCCGAGGCGGCCATCGTCCGCACGGGCTGGCGTGCCATCGGTGCGCCACCAGTGGCCGTCGCGGCGAGCGAAGTGCTCGGTATTGCCGCTGCCCAAAGATAGTGAAATGTCGTGGACGCTCGAGGGATCGAGCGTCAGCAAGGTACCGCTAGCCTCCGCACGATCCTGCCGCCACTGCCATCCGGCGATCGCCATGATCGCCAGGATGCCTGCCGCAAGCCACAGGCGCTGTCGGGTCGCCCGCTTCATGCGCGACGACGGCGCCACACGATGAAGCCGCCGATCAGCAGCAGCAACAACGGCAACACCACCAGGAAGCCAAGCGTGACGCTGCTCAGCTGCGCCTGGGTGATCTGCAGCAGGCGATCGGGCGCGCCGCGCGGCGGCAGGTTCACCAGGGCATCGTCACCCAGCAGCCAATCGAAGATGCGTTCACCCAACGCACGATTGCCGCCGTTGCCGAGGAAGGTGTTGGAGAGGAAATCGCCATCGCCAATCACCACCACGCGTTGCTCGGCCTTGTCGGGACTCGGTGAGAGACGACTCAAGGCAAAGGCAAAATCCAGCGGACCCTTCAGCTCGCCGGCGCTGGCGTCGTACTGGATGCTGGAGCTCTGCGCATTGTCGATCGGCTTGAACTCGGTCCAGCTCTGTGCGCTCGAGCGCAGGAACGGCGCCACCTTCCAATCGGTACGCGCCGCCATCGCCAGCGCAGACACCTGCGGAAACAGCGTGGTCAACTGAAAGCCGCGCGTGATCGCGTGCTGCGGATAGTCGCCCAGCGCCAGCATGCGCGGATCCTTCAAACCCAGCGCGGCGCCCTGACCATCGACCAGCACGCCCGGCAAAATCCGGATGCCCAGCGCATCGGCCAGCGGCGCCAGATGCAGGTCGTCATTGGTGGGTTCGCTCAACCACAACAGGTTGCCGCCGTTGCCCACGTAATCGGTCAGCGCCTTCACCGCGCCATCGGGCAAGGCCAGCTCGGGGCTCGCCAGTACGACCAGGTCGGTGTGCTGCGGTACGGCGGTGACTTGCGCAAAGTTCAGCGGCACCGCGCGCATGCCGCGGCCTTCCATCTGCGCCATGAACATGCCCAGGTCGGCATTGCCCTTGTCGTCCGCGCGACGCTCGCCATCGCCGGACACGAACGCGACGATGCGTTCGCCGCCGCGCGCCAGGCGCTCCAGCGCATTGGTGAGGCTGCGCTCGGACAGCTCATCGAGCCGCTGCTCGCGGCCCTGGTAGTGCAGGATCAAGGCGCCATCCACCGTGATGCCGAGCTCGCGCATCGCGGCAGGATCCTGCTGTGGATCGACGAAGCGCAGCGTCAGGTCGGGCTTGGCGCGCTCGTAACGTTCGACGAAGCCGGCCACGGTGTGGCGCAGATCGCCTTGCGGATTGGCGTAACTGACGATTTCCACCGGGCCATGCAAGGTCGCCAGCACCGCGCGGCTTTCCGGCGACAGGCTGGCGCGCCCGCCAAAGGTCCAGTCGCTGACATGATCATGGCGCGTGGTGAGATAACCGATGGCACCTGCGGCAAGCAACAGCGCCAACGCAAATAGCCATCCATTCAGATGCCGGAAAAAGCGCGCCATCAGCCACGCTCCTTTTCGGCAGCCAGCCGTTGCGTGGCGAGAGCGAGCGCCACCACGATCACCAGCACGAACCACGCGACATCCGACAACGACACCAGTCCACGCAGCATGTCTTCAAGATGTCCGCTAAGGGCCAGCCAGTTGAATACACCGCTGGTCGCACCGGCTTTCTGCACGGCGATATTCATGCCGGCCAGCACCAGTCCGACGGTGAGCGCGATGGTGGCGGCGATGGAGGCGTGCGAGGCGTAGGCGGAACTTGCCACGCCGATCGCGGCCAATGCAGCGAGCGTCAGCAGCGCGCCCAGCGATGCCGCGGCGAGCTTGCCCCAGTCGAGGGTGACACCGTGCGAAAGGCTCAGCGGCATCGCCAGGGCTAGCGCGAGCCACAGCACCAGCCACAACATCAGCGCCAGGTATTTGCCCAGCACGATGCGCGAAGCTGGCAGGCCGGCGGCGAACCACAACGGCAACGTGCCGTTGCTGCGTTCGCCAGCGAGCGAGGACATGGTGAGCAGCGGCACGATCACCAGCGCCAGCTCCACCACGCCAAACGGCAGGATGCCGCCGGTGAGGATGCTGCTCAGCATCGGCACGCCAACCAGATCGGTATAACCGGGGCCGCCCGGCAAAGCGGCGAGCTTGATCTGCCCGGCCAGAAAGCCGCCGAGCAACAAAGTGAAGCGCCAGGCCAGTTGCGCCAGCGTCAACGCGGCAAGCACCCAGGCGAGCGGGCGAACGATCAGGCGGCGCAGCTCCAGCCGCGTCACGGCGAGCACCCTCATGCGGCCCGTGCCTTGTCGTTGCCGTCGCCGCCGCGCAGGGCGATATCGAAGAAGGTCTGCTCAAGCATCTTGTGGTCGTCGTCGGTGATGGGGCCGTCGTAGCGCAGCTGCCCCTCGTGCAGGATCGCCACGCGATCGCAGGCCGCGGTGACTTCGGCCAGCAGATGCGTGGAAAGAATGACGGCGGTGCCGGCCGCGGCCTGTTCGCGGATCACGGTGCGCAGCGCAGCGACCTGCACCGGATCGAGGGCATTGGCGGGTTCGTCCAGCACCAGCAGCGAGGGCTCGTGCAGCAGCGCGCAGGCGAGTCCGAGGCGCTGACGCTGGCCCTGCGACAACACGCCAGCCAGCCGACGCGAGAGCGCGCCAAGTTCCAGGCGTTCGACGATGCGCTGGCGCGCCTTGGCCAGCGCCGCGCCGGCCAGACCGCGAAGGCGGCCATGCGCGTCCAGATGTTCCAGCACGGTCAGTTCCGGCCACAGCGGGGCACGTTCAGGCAGCCAGCCGATGCCGCGCTGGGCCAGCTCCGGATGCTCCAGAAAGTCCTTCCCGTTCAGTTTGATGGCGCCGCTGTCAGGCGTCAGCGCACCGGCGATCATGGCCAGGGTGGTGCTCTTGCCGGCGCCGTTGACCCCGAGCAAACCCAGCACCTGTCCCGCATCCAGGGTCAGGCTGAGATCGGCGACGGCGGCGCGTCCCGCGCGGTGTCGGGTTATGTGATCCAGTTGCAATACAGCGGTAGGCGCGGTCATTGCATGATTGTCAGTGCGGCCCCAAATTCATACAACCGGGAGAGGGCGCCGATGGGCGATACAGCACATTAACTTTGTTGCCGCAAATGGGTGCGACAATATTTTGCTGGTCCATGCTGGCGGGTACGGAAACCCCTCGTTTAGACTGACTTTTCATACACCTGGGTGTTTCCCATGCTAGATGCAGTACTCAATTTCTTGTCCAACGGCCTGACGCACGCCAGTTGGCTGACCATGCTGGTCTACATGCTGGTCATGACGCAGCTCACCATTTTCACGGTGACGCTGTACCTGCATCGCTGCCAGACCCATCGCGGCGTGGACCTGCATTGGTCTATTTCGCACTTCTTCCGCTTCTGGGGCTGGCTCACCACGGGCATGGTCACCAAGGAGTGGGTGGCGGTGCACCGCAAGCACCACGCCAAGGTCGAGACCGAGGAAGATCCGCATAGCCCGCAGATCTACGGCATCAAGAAGGTCTTCTGGGATGGCGTGTCGCTGTACCGCGACGCCAGCGAAGTGAAGGAAGACCTCGAGAAGTACGGCCGCGGCACCCCGGACGACTGGATCGAGCGCAATCTCTACGGCGCGCATCCGTACTGGGGCCCGACCCTGATGCTGTTCATCAGCTTCGCCCTGTTCGGCGTGATCGGTGCTGCCCTGTGGGCCGTGCAGATGATCTGGATCCCGTTCTGGGCCGCCGGCTTCGTCAACGGCATCGGCCACTGGTGGGGCTACCGCAATTTCGAAAGCGCCGACACCGCGACCAACCTCATTCCCTGGGGTTTCTGGATCGGTGGCGAAGAGCTGCACAACAACCACCACGCCTTCCCGAGCTCGGCGAAGTTCGCCCTGCGCAAGTGGGAGTTCGACATCGGCTGGGCCGCCATCTGCGCCCTGCGCGCCGTGGGCCTGGCCAAGGTGCTGCGCGTGGCGCCGACGCTGGACGTCCGCCCGAACGTGCACCTGCCGGATGCCGAGACGCTCAAGGGCGTGCTGACCCATCGCTTCGCCGCGATGACCGACTACTACCGCAACGTGATCATCCCGACCATGCGCGACGAAGCGCAGCACGCCGGCGACAGCATCAAGTCGGTGCCGCGCCGCATGCGTCGCGCGCTGGCCGATGGTGGCCGCTGGCTGGACAGCGAAGGCCGTGATCGCATGCAGGCGGTGCTGGCCAAGCGCCCGACGCTCAGCACCGTTTGTGATTTCCGCAATCGCCTTGCCGCTCTGATGGAGCAGCGTGGTGCCGATCAGGCGCTGAAGGGTCTGCAGCAGTGGATCGCCGAGGCTGAGCAGAGCGGTATCCGCGCGCTGCAGGAGTTTGCTGGTCGCCTGAAGAGTTATTCGGTGGCGAACGCGTAAGCGGTGTCACTGATTGGATGAAGAAGCCCGCCGAAAGGCGGGCTTTTTTGTGGGCGAGGCGATGACCAGGCGGGCCGCTCTGCTCCCTCTCCCCTCCGGGGAGAGGGCTGGGGTGAGGGGCGGGTGCTCGCGGGGACGTTTCTATTCGTCGTTCTTAAGTCGCCCGGATCAAGAGCCTCGGTATTTGGTTGTCGCGTGTTCGCTAGCTTGTTCGCCTGCCGCGGGCTTCCGTCCTCCTGCCGGAGGCCGGGTCACTTTCTCTTGCTTGCCCAAGAGAAAGTAACCAAAGAGAAGGGCCCCCCGGATGACGCGCCTTCCGGGCCTTTGGCCCTCCAGGTGCGCGGTCGGGCTCCGGGGTTTTTCGACAGGACATCCCTGTCCTGTCGAAAAACTGGCCGCATCCCTGCGGCCACCCTTCGGGCTTTCCTCCACCCGCCCGCCGCGTCATACGGGGACCCCCCAAGAGCCAAGAGCCAAGAGCCAAGAGCCAAGAGCCAAGAGCCAAGAGCCAAGAGCCAAGAGCCGGAGCCAAGAGCCGGAGCCGAGAGCTGCAGATCTACTGTGGGAGCGCACCCTGTGCGCGACAAACCTACGAAGCGATACACCCCAGCGTGACTGTCGCGCACAGGGTGCGCTCCCACAGGGGCTAGTCGATGAAACGCCAGGCCTGCTCCGGTTCGGGCAGGCGGCATTGCTGGCGCTTGCCGAACAGGTGGTAACGATGGCGCGCGATCCAGCGATACGCGGGATCGCGCAACGGCCTGGGGATCATGCGCAAAGTGGCGGCGACGCCACGCCACCGACCGCCCAGATGCTCCAGAACGCGTGCGATGGCGTCCGTATCGCTGTAACCGTGGCCGTCATCGACCAGCAGGAAGGAGGCGGGATCGTCGGGTGACAGTCCGTGCGCGAGCAGCAGGGCGCGCCCTTGCGTCCCCTGCATCGCCGCCAGCCGGAGGCTGCCGGCGCGGTCGTGGCGCAGGATGAAATCCACCCATCGGCTGCACAGCACGCAGACGCCATCGAAGACGATCACGGGATGCTCGAACTCAGCGGACATGGTCGATCTCCAGCCAGCCGCGATAGGCGACCAAATGCCCCAGCAGGGGCAGGTGCACATCGATGTCGAAGGTATAGCGGCCATCGCATGCGCCGCTGCGCGAGCGCACCCGGCCGTGCAGTGCGCGTGGAACCGGCAGGCCAAGGAGGGTGACGCGGTGGAGCTGCCAGTCGATGGCGTCGTGGTTGCCCTGCAAGCTGAAATGCAGCGATACCGGTCCCAGTGCTTCCCGCAGCGGGGCCGGTCCGCCCGGATGCAAGGTCGAGCGCATGCAGCCCCGCGCGAAACGCCGGGTCCAGCGCTCATGGGTGGCATGCCGTTCGATGGTCAGTGCGATGCGCTGGTCATGTCCGGGCTCGGGCAGCGTCAGCAGCCGACGCAGCAGGCGGGCGAACAGGTGGCGCGCGCCGTCGACTTCAGCCCGCCCGCTCGCTTCGATCACGCTGCCCTCGGCGTGCATGCGCTGCACCGCCGGTGCCAGACGGGACCAGTCGGTAGTGTCCAGCAGCGAATGGAACAGTGCGATAGGGGATGCCATGCCGTGCCATCATCGGAAAGGAGGCGAAGCAGGGCAAGGGTGCGGGCTTCGCCTCCTTGCTGCCGCGGGTCGGGCAGTCAAGGCCGGGGCAACAAAAAACCCGCCTTTCGGCGGGTTTTTCGTGGAAGCGTCAACTAAACCCGAGGGCTTACTTGATCTTGCCTTCCTTGTAGATCACATGCTTGCGGACCACCGGATCGTACTTCTTGAACTCGAACTTTTCCGGGGTGTTCTTCTTGTTCTTCTGCGTGGTGTAGAAGTGGCCGGTGCCGGCCGAAGAGATCAGGCGGATCTTGTCTTGCTTGCTGTTAGCCATGGCTCAATCCTCAGATCTTTTCGCCGCGGGAACGCAGGTCGGCCAGGACGGCTTCGATGCCGTTCTTGTCGATCGTGCGCAGGGCATGGTTGGAAACGCGCAGCTTCACCCAGCGGTTTTCGCTCGGGACCCAGAAGCGGCGCTCATGCAGGTTCGGCAACCAGCGGCGGCGAGTTTTGTTGTTTGCGTGCGAGACGTTGTTACCAGTCTGCACACCCTTTCCGGTGACTTGGCAAATACGGGCCATGATGACCTCCTGTTAGGCGCCCAAAGGCGCGTTTGCCACCCGTTAGCCAGGGCGGCATCGGCCCAGCGGCCCTAAGGCCTCGCGATGCTGGAGATGGTGCTTTTCGTGCCTGCCGTGAGGTCCGTATCGCGTGGCGGACGTGCCCGATGGATCGGGTCGGCATGGTCGAGCCGGCTATTCTCCCAGAAATACAGGCCGGTGCGCAATATTTGCTCAACCGGGGCTCCGGGCGCATGGCGGGCCGCGGGGATGTATGGAACAATTAAACCCTTTGCGTTTTCACGCACCGAACACTTACGAGGAATACCCCATGGCAGACGTTTCCGCCAACGGCCAGGCCGGCCAGCCCCAGCTGGTGCTGCAGAAGATCTACATCAAGGACGTTTCCTACGAGGCGCCCAACGCCCCGCAGATCTTCCAGGAAGTGGGCGAGACCGAGATGCAGCCGCAGGTCCAGCTGAACCTGGGCCAGAAGTCCGCCGACATGGGCAATGACCTGTACGAAGTGGTGCTGAGCCTCACCCTGACCTGCTCGCTGAACGACCGCACCGCCTATCTGGCCGAAGTGCACCAGGCGGGCGTGTTCGGCATTTCCGGCTTCTCCGAAGAAGACCTGGCCGGCATCCTCAACAGCTACTGCCCGAACCTGCTGTTCCCGTACGCCCGCCAGATGCTGTCGTCGCTGGTGCTGGAAGGCGGCTTCCCGCCGTTCCTGCTGCAGCCGATCAACTTCGACGCGCTGTATGCCGAACAGCAGCGCCGCATCCTCGGCGGCAGCGCCGTCCCGACGCTCAACAGCTAATCCAAGAGTCTGTGCTCATGGTTGAGCGTCCGACCCTGGCCGTACTCGGTGCCGGTTCCTGGGGCACCGCCCTGGCGGCCCTGGCCGCCCGCAATCAAGTGCCGACCCGGCTGTGGGGGCGTGACGCCTCCGCGCTGAAGGCGATGGCCGAAACCCATTGCAACCAGCGCTATCTGCCCGACGTCGAGCTGCCGGCTGAGCTGGACTACGAAGCGGATCTGGCCGCCGCGCTGCGCGGCGCCCAGGTCGTGCTGATCGTGGTGCCCAGCCATGCCTTTGCCTCGATGCTGGAGGAGATGGCGCCGCACCTGGAGCCCGACGCGCGCATTGCCTGGGCGACCAAGGGCTTTGAGCCGGGCACCGGCCGTTTCCTGCATGAACTGGTGGCCGAGCGCTTCCCGGGCCGCGCAGCGGCGGTGGTCACCGGCCCCTCGTTCGCCAAGGAAGTGGCCTCGGGCATGCCCAGCGCCGTCACCGTGCATTCGGACGACGCCGCGTTCGCCCATGAAATGGCGCTGATCCTGCACGCGCCGAACTTCCGCGCGTATTCCGGCAGCGACGTGCTCGGCGCCGAGCTGGGTGGCGCCATGAAAAACGTGCTGGCTGTCGCCACCGGCGTGGCCGACGGCATGGATCTGGGCCTCAATGCGCGCGCCGGCCTGATCACCCGCGGCATGAACGAAATGCTGCGCCTGGGTATGGCGCTCGGTGCGCGGCCGGAAACCCTGATGGGTCTGGCCGGGCTGGGCGATCTGGTGCTCACGTGTACCGGTGATCTTTCGCGTAACCGTCGCCTCGGCCTGGCGCTGGGTCGCGGCAAGGCCATCGACGAGGCTGTGCGCGAGATCGGCCAGGTGGTGGAGAGCGTGCTCACCGCCGACGAAGTGGCGCGACTGGCCGCCAAGCACGGCCTGGACCTTCCCATCAGCAGCGGCGTGCGCGCCGTGCTGCATGGCGAGGTGACGCCAGCCGAAGGACTCAAGCGCCTGATGAGCCGTGAGCAGAAGCCGGAATATCCGCACGGCCTGTTTACTCCGTCGGCGTAAGCCGTTGCTCCATCGTTCCGTCGCCGACGCTGAACGGTTCCGTCATCCAAACGCGCATCGGTTTGAAAAAACCGGTGCGTGAGACGCGCACGCACGCAAGACCCTTGCTAAGCTGAATCTTTTGGTCGCCCTGGATCGAATGCGCATGCAGTCACCGGACGATAAACGACACACGCAACGCGACGACGCTGCCGTCAGCGAGCCGCTGCCCGGCGTCTGGCGCAAGCTGCTGGCGCAGGCGGCACCGCTCGCGCCAGCGGAGCCCCTGGTGCTGGGCTTCTTCCTGGATGTGGTGCCGGAAGAGGGCGTGGCCTACGCGCATGTCGATGTGGCGCCGGTGCTGCTGGCGATGGCCGACCAGACCCGCTACGTGCGCCCGACGCCGTTCGACAGCAAACACCTGTCGCAACAGCCACTGCAGCCGCATGAACAACGCCTGGCAGCCACGGTGCTCGGCCTGCCGCAGACCCTGCGCAAGAGCCGCACCTATGCGCGCCTGTCAGGCCACGTGGGCGATGCGCTGCTGGCGGAAATCCTCGACACCACGCCGTGCTTCCTCGGCGGCCTGGCCGGCCTGCGCCTGTCGCGCGGCAAGGGCCATCAGCTCAACTGGCAATGGCACCTGGAGAACGACGGCAGCCAGCGCCTGATGCCGTGCATGCCGGCCAATCACCGCGTGCTGCGCATCGATGCGCTGTGGTACCTCGATGCCGAGCGCGCGGAGATGGGCCATCTGGATGCGCCGCTGGAAGAAACGTCCTGGCTCGACCTGCCGGCGCTGAAGCACGAATACAGCCAGATACTTCGCGACGCGCTGCCGGGTAGCCGCCTTTCGCATCGCCTGCCGTTGCCGCAGGTGCTGGGCGAGCTGCGTCGTGCGGAGCTGTCGCCCAAGCCGGTACTGACCCTGCACGCGCTCACCCGCCATGCCCGTCTGGCGGCAGGCACGCCACCACTGGCCTATGCGCGCCTCAACTTTGACTACGCGGGCGAGCGTCTGCCCGGACGCGGAGGCGAGCCGCTGGTGCGGCGTGTGCGCAATGGGCATCTGGTGGAAATCATCCGCCGCCGTGCAGAAGAACTCTCGGCGATGGAACAGCTGGAACGCGCCGGCCTCACGCCCGGTGTGGATACCGAAGGCCTGCCCTGGGATCTCGCAGACACGCTGCCCGAGGATGCCTGGCTGTTCCCCGGCAAGGGCTACGCAGGCGCGCTGGAAGTGAACACGCCGGCACGCTGGCTGGCGCTGCGACCCAAGCTGGAAGTGGAAGGCTTCGTACTCGACTACGCGCCGAGCTTCCCGTTCGAAGTGCTCGAAGGTCCGGTGCGCTGGTACGGCAATGCGGTGGAAGACACCGACGACCACGCCTTCGATCTGGAAATCGGCATCGAAGTGGAAGGCAAGCGCCACAACCTGCTGCCCGCCGTGGCGCAGGCGCTGGCCGATCATCAGTTGAACCTCAGCCCGGTGCCGAACGAGCCGGAAGACGCCGTGTGGTACGCGCCGGTCGATGAACGTCGCCGTGTGCCGGTGCGTCTGAAAGAACTGCGAGGCTTGCTGGCGCCGCTGGCCGAGTACCTCGAACGTCCGCGCAAGAAGCTCCATCTGCCGCGCGTGCAGGCTGGCCGTCTGGAAGAACTGGTCGAGGCATTGCCTACCGGTGGCGAACTCGTCGCGCCTGACGCTCTGCGTGGATTCACCGCACGACTGCGTGACGCCGCCGAGCGCGCAAGCGATGTGGTGCCCGAAGGCCTCACCGTCGAGCTGCGTCCGTATCAGCGCGAAGGCCTGCGTTGGCTCAATGCGCTGGCCGAAGCCGGTGTGGGCGGTGTGCTCGCGGACGATATGGGCCTGGGCAAGACGCTGCAGCTGATCACGCATCTGCTGTCGCTGAAAGACAGCGGCGCGCTGACTGAGCCGGCGCTGGTGGTGGTGCCGACCAGCCTGATTCCGAACTGGCTCGCCGAAGTGGCGCGCTTTGCGCCTGCGCTGCGCGTGCTGGCGTTGCATGGTCCGCAGCGCAGTGGCGACTTCTCGCAGATCGCCACGCACGACTTGATCCTCACCAGCTATGCGTTGCTGCCGCGCGACGTGGTGTCGCTGCGCAAACAACCGTTCTCGCTGATCGTGCTGGACGAAGCGCAGCAGGTGAAAAACCCGCGCACGCAGGCACGCCGCGCTGTGCTCAGCCTGCGCGCGCCACGTTGCATCTGCCTCACCGGCACGCCGCTGGAAAATCACCTGGGCGAACTGTGGTCGCAGGTGGATCTGTCGGTGCCCGGCCTGCTCGGCGACGAAGGCGCGTTCCGCCGTCACTATCGCGTGCCGATCGAACGTCATCGCGATACCGATTGCCAGGATCGACTCAATCGCCGCCTTGCGCCCTTCATCCTGCGTCGTACCAAGTCGCAGGTGGCGAGCGAGCTGCCGCCGAAGACCGAGATCACGCGTCGCGTGATCCTCGAGGGTCGTCAGCGCGAACTCTACGAAAGCCTGCGCCTGTCGCTGGCGGAAGAACTGCGCGAGGTCATCGCTCAGCGCGGCATTTCGCACAGCGGCATCGTCGTGCTCGATGCGTTGTTGAAGTTGCGTCAGGTCTGCTGCGATCCGCGCCTGGTGAAACTGGAAGCGGCACGCGGCGTGCGCGATTCGGCGAAGTTCGAATTGCTGATGGACATGCTGCCCGCGCTACTGGCGGAAGGCCGCAAGGTGTTGCTGTTCTCGCAGTTCACCGAAATGCTCAAGCTGATTGCGCACGAGCTGGATCGCCATCGCATTCGCTACGTCACGCTCACTGGCGAAACGCGCGACCGCGCTGAGCCGGTGCGCCAGTTCCAGGAAGGCGAGGTGCCGTTGTTCCTGCTGTCGCTGAAGGCCGGCGGCGTGGGCCTCAACCTCACCGCAGCCGACACCGTGATCCATTACGACCCGTGGTGGAATCCGGCGGCGGAAGCGCAGGCTTCTGATCGCGCCCATCGCATTGGGCAAGACAAGCCGGTGTTCGTGTTCCGCCTGATCACCGGCGGCACGGTGGAGGAGCGCATCGAGGAGTTGAAGGCGCGCAAGGCGGAGCTGGCGGAGGCGGTGCTCGAGGGCGGCGGTACGCGCGAGAAGTTGAGTTTTGATCAGTCCGATTTGGATGCGTTGTTGGCGCCTGGTTGATCGGCAGTCTGTAACCCTCGATATCTCCTCTTGGGGAGCGCCCTGCGTTTCCTTGTGGGAGCGCACCCTGTGCGCGACAGCCACGCCGTGGTGTACCGCTCCGTAGGTTTGTCGCGCACAGGGTGCGCTCCCACAAATAGCGACCTGTCGGCTCTAACAGTCACTCGCCGGCATGCAGCTCCCTTGTAGGAGCGCACCTTGTGCGCGACCGCAGAGTTGCGGTGTACCGCTCCGTAGGTTTGTCGCGCACAAGTGCGCTCCTACAACTAGCGGCTTGTCGGTTCTAACGAATACTCGCTGGCTGGAGCTCTCTCTTGTGGGAGCGCACCCTGTGCGCGACAGCACGCTGCGGTGTACCGCTCCGTAGGATGGTCGCGCACAAGTGCGCTCCTACAAGGTTTTCGCCAGGTGCCTTACATCGCCGGCCTGGTGCGCAACAGCGAATCCACTGCTTGCTGCCATTGCGGCGATCCCAGCGGTGATTGCGGGGCTTCCTGGCCCAGCTTGTGCTGAACGGCGGTGTTCCATTCCGAGGAGCCGCGGTCGGGGCCGTGGCCGTCGTCGGTGATGTGCAGGCGGTCGTCGACCCATTCGTACCACTGCGGGGAGCCGAGTTCGGCGTTGTCGGGCGTGCTGATTGCCGTGGCTTTGGGCGCGGGTGGTTTCTGTTCGGGCGGTGGCGACGAGGGCGAGCACGCGACGAGCAGCGCGAGGGGAAGCAGGGCGAGGAAACGGCGCATGAGCCCTCCAGGTGTTACGGATCCTCTGCCGAGACTAGCGCAAGTGTCTGCGGGGCGATGAATCGCCGGAAAACATGAGGAGCAAGTTAAGAGACAGGAGTGAGTGGAGAGGAGTGAGGCGGGAGCAGGCCCGCTGACTCTCGCTCCTCTTCTCTCACTCCTCGCTTCTCAGCTGCGCGCCACCACTTCGTCGATGTGCTTGAGCAGATCCGCCGGGTCTTCATAGACACGAAACGCACCGGCATCTTCCAGCTCTTCCTCACCATAACCACCCGACAGCAACCCCACGCCAAGCGCCCGAGCGCGCTGCGCGGCCAGCATGTCCCAGATGCTGTCGCCGATGACCAGGCTGTAATGGATGTCGATGCCCAGCTGTTGCGCGGCGGCGATGAAAAGATCCGGATCGGGTTTGGCGTGGCGCACCTGGTCACGCGTCACCACCGGGACTTTCGAAGGATCCACACCCAGCGCTTCAAGATTGTGCGCGGCGGTAGTCATGCGACCGCTGGTGGCGATGGCCCAGGGAATTTCCGCGTCGGTGAGGAAGGCCAGCAACTCGCGTGCACCCGGCAGCGGACGCACCGAGCCTTGCGTGGCCTGGCGGTTGTACGCCTCGGCGTGCCACGTGCGCAGGCGGGTGAGGCGTTCCTCGGTGATTTCGATGCCGGTTTCGCGCAGCAGGATGTTGGCGAACAGGCCGCCGCTCATGCCGATCTTGCGGTGGATGCGCCATACCGAGAGCTCCACGCCTTCGCGATCGAGCGCTTCTTTCCAGGCCAATACGTGCTGGTAGACGCTGTCGACCAGGGTGCCGTCGAGATCGAACAGGAAGGCGGTATCGCTGCGTGGCATGGGAGGCGCTCGAGCTGGGGGAGGGTGCTAAAGCGTAGCACTCGCGCCGGGCGCTTCCTGGAAGCGTGATGCAACGCACGAAGCCATGTAGGGCTGGATGTCGGCTGACAGAAAACGTTCCGCGGCCTGCCTAACGTGGGCGTCGTCGAACGAGCGACTCTGGCCGGGGGCGGGGAGCGCACGTCGTCGCAAGGCGAGGCGCGCTTGCTCCATGGCGCAGCGCCGTTGGCGATCCTCGCAAATATGCACATCCCCGGCCGATCGCGCGTGCGGCGACACCATCAACGCGAACAGGGGAATCTCAATGAACACGAACAGGCTGATGGCTACGGCAGGCTTGGCAGCATGCGTGGCTGCGACTACGGCGACTGCGCAAGAAGGCTATGCGCATCTGATCTTCAGCGGCCGTGTGGTGCAGGAGGCCTGCAGCAGCGGTCTCGCACCGCTGGGCACGAACGGTGCCGAAGCGAGCTGCGGCAGTGGTAGCTCGCGCGCCGCCTTTGTCGAGAACACGGCGATCGCCCGAAACACTACGGGCGTCGCCATGCTCGATTATTTTGCCGATCGACCCGACGGTGGCCGCAAGCTCGTGGTGACGCGCCAATACCGTTGAGCACCGCCAACGGCTGACGACATTCAGCCGTTGGGCACCAGCGCTTTGCCGGCGTCGAGCACGGCCAGTGCGGCGGCGCCGAGCAAACCCGGATCCGGATGCATCATGGCGACGGTAGGCACCTGCTCCATGGTCTCGCGGAAGCGGCCCTTGGCTTCGAAGCGCTCGCGGAAACCGCCATGCTTCAGCCACGGCAGCAGGATCGGCAGCATGCCGCCGGTGAGATAGACACCGTCCCAGCCGCCCAGGCTCAACACCAGGTCGCCCGCCACGCTGCCGAAAATGCCCGCGAGTGTTTCCACCGTGCGCACGCACAGCGGATCGCTGCCCGACTCGGCGCGCGCGGTGATGTCTTCGGGCGTGTATTCCTCCGGCGGCTGGCCGGCGATGTCGGCCAGGGCGAGGTAAAGATTCACCAGGCCGTTGCCGCAGATCATGCGTTCGTTGGAGACGCGGCCGAAGCGCGAGTTGAGGCGATGCAGGATCTCCACGTCTTCGGTGGTGTGCGCGGCGAAGCCGGCATGGCCGCCTTCGGTTTCCAGCACCATCCAGCGACCTTCGCGACGCATCAGGCCAGCCACGCCAAGACCGGTGCCCGGACCCACGACGACAAACGTTTGTGTTTCGCGCGTGCCCAGTTCGGTGATCGGCTGCGGGCCGACCGAGGACAGCTGATCGCGGGTGTGCAGCGGCACGGCCATGGCCTGCGCGGCGAAATCGTTGACCAGGTGCACCGCTTCCATGCCCAGCTCCGCTTGCAGCGCATGCGCCGCGACCTGCCAGGGATTGTTGGTGACCTTCACCGTTTCGCCTTCGCTGACGCGACCGGCGGCGGCGATGATGGCGCGCTGTGCGGTGAACCCCGTGTCCTTGAAGTATTCGCGCATGGCTTCGGCCAGCGAGTCGTGATCCTTGACCCGGTAGCGGCGCACGCTGTCCTCCATCAACGGGTTCGCGCGGCCCGTATCAGCCAGTGCAAATCGCACGTTGGTGCCGCCAAGGTCAGCAAGCAAGGTCGGGGCGGCACGGGCGGGTGTTCTCATGGACGGTCCTGCACTTGGGGAGACGGTAAGCGTGACTCCCTCGGGCTTTTTCGTCCAGTACTGCGGTGCAACGAAAAGCTGCCATTCGCGACCGAATGGACGGCCTTATGGCCGTCCACTGGTCTTTGGCATGTTTCTACGGCGTGGGCGCCGATCAGCCGCCCAGGTAAGCCGCCGGCGTGGCGCCGAAGCCTGCCTTCACGTGCTTGGCGGTGTCGTCCGCCAGCACTTCGGCGTCGTCGCGCTCCAGCGCTTCCAGGGTGCGGGCGGCGATATCGGCCGGGCTGGTCTTGGGCGCATCGACATGGCTGACCATGTCGGTGTCGATGTAGCCGGCATGGATGCCGAGCACCTGGGTGCCCTGCGCGCGCAACTCGATGCGCAAGCTGTTGGTGAGCGCCCATGCGGCGGCCTTGGTCACCGAGTAGGCGCTGGTGCTGTCCAGGCTCAGCCAGCTCAGGGCGGAGAGCATGTTCACCAGGGCGCCGCCGCCGTTCTTTTTCAGTACTGGCGCAAAGGCGGCGCTTACCGCGTACACACCGTACAGATTGGTTTCCATGATGCGACGCAGGTTGCCCTCGCCATCGGCCGCGTCCAGCAGCGGCGTGCCGCCGGTGATACCGGCGTTGTTGATCACGATGTCCACGTCCGCAGCCAGCTTTGCAGCGGCGGCGACATCCTGCGGGTTGGTCACGTCCAGCTTGACCGGCACGACGCCGGGCAGGGTGACGGTGGACGGATCGCGCGCAGCGGCATAGACCTTGCGCGCGCCGGCGGCCAGCACGGCCTTGGCGAAGGCGAGACCGAGGCCGCGGTTGGCGCCGGTGATGAAGACAGTGGAACCCTGGATTTTCATGATGGTGTGTCCGGTAGCGGGGTGGGAGAGAACGGTGATTATTTATATGACCAAAATCATATAATTCGAGTACTCGCCAGTTTCAAGGGCGCGGCCGAATTTTTTTTGCATCGGCGCCCTTCACGCCGCCCTCACAAAAAGTCACTTGCATTTCGCAAGTTACCATTTATATGATGATCGTCATCTAATGCAGTAGGGCCCGTCGCCGTGCGCCACACCACCGCCGAAAACATGCAATGCCCGATCGCCCGCGGACTGGACCGGGTGGGCGAGTGGTGGAGCATGCTGATCCTGCGCGACGCTTTTTATGGCTTTACGCGCTTCGACGATTTCCAGACCAGCCTGGGGATCGCGCCGAACATCCTCAGCCGCCGCCTGGCGATGCTGGTGGAAACCGGCATGCTCGAGCGCCGCCGCTACAGCACCCGTCCGGTGCGCCACGAATACGTGCTCACCGAACGCGGCCGCGATTTCCGCCCGGTGCTGCTGGCGATGATGGCCTGGGGCAACCGGCACTTCGCCGAGGAAGGCCAGGCCATCGAGCTGATCGATCGCCAGCTGGGGCACATCGTCGAACCGGTGCTGGTCGATCGCCAGACCGGCGAACCCATCACCCGCGAACGCCACGAATTGCGCGCCGGCCCCGCCGCCAGCGAGCGCATGCGAGCGCGCATCGAATTTCGAAATTCACGGGCGCAAGCCCTGCAAACCCTTTCCCATCCCAAGTCTCCGGAGTCACTCCCATGAATGCCGTCACCGTTGCCGAGCGAGCGGACGCACCCGCCGTTACGGAATCCGCCCCCCGCAGCCGGAAAAAGCAGCTGCTCAGGCTCGCCATCGGCGCGGCGGTGATCGCCGGCGTGATCTATGGCGGCCACTGGTGGAGCGTGGGCCGTTTTATTGAAGACACCGACGATGCGTATGTCGGTGGCGATGTCACCGTGATCGGCCCGAAGGTGCCCGGCTATATCACGCAGGTCGCGGTGACTGACAACCAGGTGGTGCACGCCGGCGACCTGCTGGTGAAGATCGATGATCGCGACTATCGCGCCGCGCTCGCCAAGGCTGATGGTGCAGTCGCTGCGCAGGAAGCCCTGCTCGCCAATCTCGACGCCACCGAAAAACTGCAGCTGGCAGTGATCCGCCAGGCGCAGGCCAGCGTGGCGGCGGCCGCTGCCGAAACGCAGCGCTCGCGTGACGACGAAGCGCGTTACCGCGATCTCTCCAGCCGCTCGGCGGTGTCGATCGAAAGCGCGCAGCGCGCCGATGCCACGTACAAGACGGCGCGCGCCGGTTCGGACAAGGCGGATGCCTCGCTGGTCGCCGCGCAGCGCCAGATCGACGTGATCGAATCGCAGAAGCAGCAGGCACGCGCGGCCTTGCAGCAGGCGAAGGCCGAACAAGACATTGCGCGCCTCAATCAAGGCTATACCGAGCTGCGCGCACCGGTGGATGGCGTCGTCGGCAACCGCCGTGCACGCACCGGCGCCTATGCCGCGGCGGGGACGCAGTTGCTGTCGGTAGTGCCGGCGCGTGGCCTGTGGGTGGACGCCAACTTCAAGGAAGACCAGCTCGCCCGCATGACGGCCGGGCAGTCCGTGGAAATTCGCGCCGACGTCGTGCCTGGCCGCGTATTCCACGGCCATCTCGCCAGTCTCGCCCCGGCCACCGGCGCGCAGTTCAGCGTGCTGCCGCCGGAGAACGCCACCGGCAACTTCACCAAGGTCGTGCAGCGCGTGCCGGTGCGCGTGGTCTTGGACAGCAAGGACGACGAACTGGGCGTGCTGCGTCCCGGTCTTTCCGTGGTGGCTGACGTGGACACGCGCGGCAGGGTCGCCACGCCATGAGCGCTCATGCCGCCAGCGCACCGCTGAGCGGGCCCATCGATCCGGCCGCGCTCAGCGTCGCGCAGAAAGTATTCGCCTTCGCCAGCATGTGCGTGGGCATGTTCATCGCCTTGCTCGACATCCAGATCGTGTCCGCGTCGCTGCGCGATATCGGCGGTGGCCTGTCGGCGGGCGCGGATGAAACGGCCTGGGTGCAAACCAGCTATCTGATCGCGGAAATCGTGGTGATTCCGCTGTCGGGCTGGCTGTCGCGCGTGATGTCCACGCGCTGGTTGTTCGCTGCGTCGGCGATCGGTTTCACCATCACCAGCATGCTGTGCGGCATGGCCTGGGACATCAAGAGCATGATCGTGTTCCGCGCGCTGCAGGGTTTCCTGGGCGGCTCGATGATCCCGATGGTGTTCACTACCGCCTTCGTGTTTTTCCAGAACAAGCAGCGCGTGATCGCGGCGGCGACCATTGGCGCGATCGCCTCGCTGGCGCCCACGCTTGGGCCCACGCTGGGCGGCTGGATTACCGATCACTCGTCATGGCATTGGCTGTTCTTCATCAACCTGGTGCCCGGCATCTTCGTCGCGGTGGCGGTGCCGATGCTGGTCAATATCGACCGCTCGGATTATTCCCTGCTGCGTCACGCCGACTACCTCGGCATGGTGCTGCTGGCGATCTTCCTCGGCTGCCTGGAATACACGCTGGAAGAAGGTCCGCGCTGGAACTGGTTCAGCGACCAGGTGATCCTCACCACGGCGTGGCTGTCAGGGCTGGCGGGCGTGGGCTTTATTGCGCGCAGCCTGACTTACGATCATCCCGTCGTTGATCTGCGCGCACTGCGCGACCGCAATTTTGCGCTGGGCTGTTTCTTCTCCTTCGTCACCGGCATCGGCCTGTTCGCCACCATCTATCTCACGCCGCTGTTCCTCGGCCGCGTGCGTGGCTACAGCGCGCTGCAGATCGGCGAGGCGGTGTTCTCCACCGGCGTGTTCCAGATCCTCAGCATTCCGCTCTACACCTTTCTGGCCAAGCGCTACGACCTGCGCTGGATCATGATGGCGGGGCTGGCCGTGTTCGCCATCTCCATGTGGGACTTCACGCCGATCACGCATGACTGGGGTGCACACGAACTGCTGCTGCCGCAGGCCCTGCGCGGCATGGCCCAACAGCTGGCGGTGCCGCCGGCGGTGACCCTCACCCTGGGCGGCCTCGCACCGAACCGGCTCAAGCTCGCCTCGGGCCTGTTCAACCTGATGCGCAATCTTGGTGGTGCCATCGGCATCGCGGTGTGCGCGACCATCCTCAACGACCGCACCAATCTGCATTTCTATCGCCTGTCCGAACATCTCAACGCGAGCAACGAAGCGATGAACGGCTGGCTGGCGCAGACCACCGGCCATATCGCCGAGCTCGGACAGAACGTCGACGACGCGACCAATGGCTCGCTGCATCAGCTGTGGCAACTGGCGTATCGCGAAGCGCAGACGCTTTCTTACGCGGACGCCTTCCTCGCCATTGGCCTGTGCTTTGTGGTGGCCACGGCGATGGTGCCGTTGATGCGCAAGGTGGCGCCGCCCGCTGCGCCGTCCGCCGATGCGCACTGATCCGATCTTCTACTTTCTTCGAGATATCACGATGAACACTTCGCTTTCGTCATCTGCCGGCGCGTCACGCTCATCATCGCGTCGCCACTCGTTAACTCTAGGCGCACTTGCGGCGGCCCTGATCGGCCTGGCCGGTTGCACGGTCGGCCCGAACTATGTGCGGCCAGAGGTGAAAACCAATGCCGACTACGCCAGCCAGTCGATGCTGCAGCAGCGCGACGCCACACGTGCCGCACCGGAGCTCGATGTTTGGTGGCAGGGTTTCGATGATCCAGAACTCACCCGCATCATCAGCCGCGTGATGGCCCAGAACCTCGACCTTGCTGCGGCAATGGCACGCGTGGACCAGGCACGCGCGGCCGCACGCGAGGCAGGTGCACAGCTCGCACCGCAAGGCAGTCTTGATGGCCAGGTGGTGCAGCAGCATCAATCGACCAAGGGCCCGCTGGGCGAGATCGCCAGCCAGACGCCCGGCTACAAGCGCTCTCAGACGCTGGAAACCCTGGGCGTTGGCGCAAGCTGGGAGCTTGATCTTGCCGGCGGCCTGCATCGTGGCGCCGAAGCGGCGGATGCCGAAGCGCAGGCAGCCGAAGCCAGCCAGGATGGCGTGCGCGTCTCCGTAGCCGCCGAGGCCGCGGACAGCTACTTCCAGGTGCGCGGTGCGCAGGAACGCATACGCCTTGCGCAGCAACAGATCGATACGGAAAGCCAGCTGCTCGAACTAGTGAAGGACAGGCTGGCCGGTGGCCTGGCGACTTCGCGCGAAGTGGCACAGGCACAGGCGCTGGTGTTGCAGGCCAAGACCACCTTGCCGCCGCTGCGCATCACGCTGGCGCAGCAGCTCAATCGCCTCGACGTGCTGATGGGCGCCGCGCCCGGCACCTACGCGGCGGAACTGAAGGATCACGCACCGACCTTCACCGTGCCGGTGATCGGCACCGATGGCGGCCCGGACATGCTGCTGCGCCGCCGCCCGGACGTGATCGCCGCCGAGCGCAAGCTCGCCGCATCGAACGCACGCATCGGCGTTGCCGTGGCCGAGTACTACCCGAAGGTGTCGCTGGGTGGCCTGCTCGGTTTTGAAAGCCTGCAGAGCGGCTCGCTGTTCTCCTCCCAGGCGTTCCAGCCGCAAGCCGTGCTGGGCCTGCATTGGCGCTTGTTCGACTTCGGTCGCGTGGATGCCGAAGTGGCGCAGGCCAAGGGTGCGAATGCCGAAGCGCTGGCGCAATATCGCCAGTCCATGTTGCGTGCCACCGAAGACGTGGAGAACGCCATCGTCTCGCTCGCGGAGCTGGAAACCCAGCACCGCGATCTGATCCTGGAAGTGCAGGCCCACGTGCAGGCCCGCGATGCCGCGCAGGATGCCTACAAGGGCGGTGCGGTAAGCCTGATCGAAGTGCTGGATGAAGATCGCCAGTTGCTAACTTCGCGCGACCAGCTTGCCCGCGTGCATGCCGACGACGCGCGCGCCGCAGTGGCTACGTTCCGTGCACTGGGTGGCGGCTGGTCCGGCAGCGAGGCGAAGGACGTGGCAGCGCGTTGAGCGCTGCCGTGCACGGGAGTTATTTCGAAGGTGCGGGCGTTGGCGGGACCTGGTCTTCCGCATCCGCCTTGAGCTCATTGGGATCACGCACACGTGGATCGTAACTCGTCATCAATGGCTGTCCGACCGGCGGCTTGTCGCGCAGACCCGCCACCTGATTTGCCGTCACCGCGCCGCCGCGATTACCCCAGCTGGAGCGGACGAAGGTGAGGATGTCCGCGATCTGCTGATTGTTCAACCGCTCGCGGAAGGCCGGCATGCTGAACTGCGTGGGCGCGTCGCGGCCGGCCGGCATGGTGGCGCCATGCAGCACCAGGCGCACAGCGGAGCCGGGATTCTCGCCGTTCAGCACGGGATTGCCGGCAAGCGCTGGATAGACCTGTCCATAGCCGTGGCCGTCGGTGCGATGGCAGGTGGCGCAGTTGTCGATATACAGCTGCGCACCCGGTGCGCTCACGTTGCCGCTGTAGAGCGCCGTGTGCGTGGCCGCGTCATAGGTCACCGCCTGTTCCTGCCGCGCCGCCGGCAAGGACTTCAGGAAGTGGACCATGGCAGCGAGATCCGCATCGCTCATGTACTGCGTGCTGTGCTCGATCACGTCGCTCATGCCGCCAAACACGGCACTGCGTTCGGTGCGGCCGGATTTGAGCAGGGCGATCAGCTCATCCTCCGGCACACTGCCAAGACCGCTGGCCAGTTCGCCGCGCAGGCTGGGCGTGACCCAGTTGTCGTTGACGCTGCCGCTGAGGTACGCCGGGCCATCCCTCGGACTCAATGCCTTCTCTTGCAGCGTGAATGCGCGCGGCGTGTGGCAGGCACCGCAATGCCCCAGGCCTTCCACCAGGTATTGCCCGCGCGCCATGGTCGCGTCGCCGGTGGCGGCGGTCTCGATCGGCGAGACCTTCGGCGCGAACAGCCAGCGCCAATAGGTGAGCGGCCAGCGCATGGACAGCGGCCAGTGGATGTCTTCGGCGTGGTTGTCCTGCTTCACCGGTTGCACGCTGTGCATGAAGTAGGCGTACAAGGCCTGGATGTCCTGATCGCTCACCTTCGCATACGACGGATACGGCATGGCGGGATAAAGCGTATGGCCGTCCGCATTGATGCCGCGACGTACCGCGCGCTCGAATTGGCCATAGCTGTACTTGCCGATGCCGGTATCCGGATCGGGCGTGATATTGGTGCTGTAAATCGTGCCGATCGGCGAGGCGATCGGCAGGCCGCCGGCATACGGCTTGCCGCCGGGTGCAGTGTGACAGGCGGCACAATCGCCGAGGCGGGCAAGGTATTCGCCCTGCTTGACCTGATCGGGCGTGGCCTCCGCTGCCTTTGCCGTTGGATCGCCGCCGCCACCGGGGAAAAGCATGGCAAGCAGCCATACGATTACCAGCAGCACGACCAGTACGACGATGACGCGCCACAAGCTGCTGCCACGACGAGGCTTCGCATAGGTGTTCATGCCTGCACCAGAGGCCCGGGATTCTTGAGATAGGTCTCGCGGATGGCCTTGACGGACATATACGTGAGGCCGCCGATTAGACCGGTCGGGTTGTAGCCAAGATTCTGCGGGAACGCCGACGCGCCCGTGACAAACACGTTGTGCACGTCCCAGTTCTGCTGGAAGCGATTCAATGCACTGGTTTCAGGCGAGCTGCCCTGGATCACGCCACCGGTGGTATGCGTGGTCTGGTATTGGCGCACGTCATAGTGGCCGCCGGGTTTGCGTATCGTCTGCGAGGTTTGCCTGGGCTTCATCGCATCGGCAATCTCCTGCGCCTTATCTGTCAGGAATTGCGTCATCTTGTATTCGTTGTCGTGCCAGTCGAAGGTGATGCGCAGCAGCGGCAGGCCAAACGAATCTTTATAGGTCGGGTCCAGATCAAGATAGCGATCGCGATAGGACATCACTGAGCCATGCGACTGCACGCCAGTGGTGTGCAGATAGCTGTCTTTCGCTGCGCGCTTCCACTTCTCGCCCCACGCCGGCGTACCCGGTGGCACCAGCAGTTGCTGGATCGGCCGGCCGCCGGTCTGTCCACCGAGGATGTAACCACCGCCCACGAATCCGTGCGGCCCGTGATCGAAGTGATCGGAGTTGAACTCGTCGATGATCTGGTTGCCGCCGGAGCCCGCGCCGATGAACGGATTGATCGCCACGTCCTTGTCGAAGAAGACGTTGACGTTGCTCATCATCTGGTACGCGTAGTTTTTGCCGATCACACCCTTGCCGGTGTTGGGATCGTACGGCGCACCGATGCCGGACATCAACATCAGGCGCACGTTGTGCATCTGGAACGCCGACACGATCACCAGGTCAGCAGGCTGCTCTACCTGCTGGCCCTGCGCATCGACGTAGGTGACGCCGGTGGCGCGCTTGCCGGTGGAGTCGAGGTTGATCTTGATCACGTGGCTATTGGTGCGCAGCTCGAAATTCGGCTTGCGCATCAGCACGGGAAGAATGGTGGTCTGTGGCGACGCCTTGGAATACATGAAGCAACCAAAGCGCTCGCAATAGCCGCACAGATTGCACGGACCCAGCCGCACGCCATGTGGATTGGTATACGGCCGCGACGCATTCGACGAGGGCTGCGGGAACGGCTTGTAGCCCTTCGAACGAGCCGCATCGGCAAAAAGTTTGGCGCCGTAGTTGTCGGCCACCGGCGGATTCGGATACTCGCGCTTGCGTACGCCCTCGAACGGATTGCCGCCATCCTTGATCTCGCCATTGAGATTGCCCGCGCGACCCGAGGTGCCGCACAGATACTCGAACTGATCGAGGAAGGGTTCCAGTTCGTCGTAGGTGACGCCGTAATCCTGGATCTGCATGTCCTCGGGCATGAATTTCTGCCCGTAGCGCTTGCTGATATGGCTATGGAATTCCAGGTCTTCCGGCGATGGCCGGTAGTGCTGCCCGTTCCAGTGGATGCCGGCGCCGCCCACGTTGTTGCCGAGCAGGAACGAACCGTACTGGCGATACGGCACGGCGGTTTCGTTGAGGTTGTGGCGGATCGTCACCGTCTCGCGCGCCAGCGGTTGAAACAGTTCGCCGCGGATGCCGTAAGCGAGCTCATCGGCATTGTGCGGATAGGTGAAATCAGGCGAGGTATCACGATAAGCGCCGCGTTCCAGCGCCAGGATCTTCAAGCCCGTATCGACCAGCTCCATGCCGATGATGGCGCCGGTCCAGCCAAAGCCGACCAGCACCACGTCGACCGGTTTCATGCGCATCATGATTTCGCCCCTTCGATCGACACCGGCCCAAATGGATAAACCTTGCCGGGCTGTTCGATCCAGTCGGCGTAGTCGGCGCGCGCGCCCGGAAAACCGATCATCTTCCAGGCGCCCATCAGCTTGTTGCCGCCGTACATCGGGTCGGCGAAATAGCCTTCCTTGGTGTTGGCCAGCAACTGGGTGAAGAAGGCGATCGCCGGGATATCGTCGAGCTGGATTTCACCCTTCTCCATCTGATGGAGGATGGCGTCGCGTTGCTCGGCCGGCAGCGCGGAGAACTTCTGGTTGTGCTGCTTCTGGCACCAGCTGTCGACCGAGGCGATGCCCTTGCGATAGAACTCGCGCGGCGTATAGCGCAGCTGGTAGCCAAGCGTGGCTGGCGCATCGGGCACGAACGGCCCCTGCATATACCAGAGGCCGCCATGGCCGTAGGCCGCTTCCATCTGGCGATCGAGAAATTCCGGCACACCCGCTTCGACGGCGCTGGGTCCGTCTTCATTGGGCGGGATCAATCGTTCCACCGCGGCCTGCAGGAATTCCCACTCGGGCGCCGTGAAATAACGTGGCGAGTACTTCGTTGCCGTGGCAGCTGCCGCAGGCGTAGCGGCCGTGCTGCTTTGCGTCTGCGCGATGGCGGAGGTTCCCAGCAGACTGACGGCAGGAACCGCCACCAGCGACTGTCGCAAAAAGTCGCGACGGGAAGGCGATCTGGGCTTGCTGGACATGACAACCCCTTACCAAGCGTGCGTTGCGTTCGCCGATCCTGACGCGACAGCTGAATGCAAAACGTGAAGGTTTGTTTACAGAACAAACGCAGCAGGCGAGCGGCTTGCGTGCGTTTTCCTGGAGGCGTTTGGACGCCCATCGTTCACAGTATGTCGACCACACGCATGACGACTATCGGACTTTGGTGTTGTCGGGCGATCGACACGCTGCGCATCGCCAAGGAACAGAACGAACGCTTCCCTGGTTTCGAATCCGACGTGCAACCTCCCCTTGTGGGAGCGCACCCTGTGCGCGACCGCTGCGACGGGGCAGCGACTTCGGCAGTCGCGTTCGCGCACAGGGTGCGCTCCTACAGACATAATGTCTGCGACCTCAAAAGGGGATGGGCATGGACACCTTCCGCGAACAGAGCCTGTTGCGCCTTTCAATCGGCGCGACCTTCCTGGTCGGCGTGGCCTGCGTCACCGTGGGCTTGCTGATGCGCTCGCAGGCCCTCGCCTTCGACGGTTTCTACTCGCTGGTCGACGTGGTGCTCACGGCCGGATCGCTGGCGGTCTCCCATCTGGTCACCAGCGAGGGCAGCCGGCGCTTCCAGTTCGGCTACTGGCACCTGGAACCGCTGGTGCTGGTGTTCAATGCGGCGGTGCTCACCGCGATCTGCAGCTACGGCGGCTTCACCGCCTTGCATGGCCTGCTGACCGGCGGCCACGAGCTCGCCTTTGGTTTCGGCGCGGTGTGGGCGGCGATCATGGGCGTGGTCAGCGTGGCCATGGCGCTATATATGCGCCGCCAGGCCAATGCCCTGGGATCGGTACTGCTGCAACTGGATGCGAAGGGCTGGCTGATCGGCGGCGCCATCAGCGTCGCGGTGTTGGTGGGCTTTGCCCTGGCGGCCGTGATGCAGGGCGGCCCGCTTGACCACTGGACGCGCTACATCGATTCCACCGTGCTCTTGCTGCTGACGCTCGCGCTCTTGCCGCTGCCCCTTGGCAGCCTGTGGCAGGCGCTGCGCGAAGTGCTGCAACTGGCGCCCGATTCGCTCGACCAGCGCGTGCGTGATGTGATGACGGCGATGGTAGGGGAGCGCGGCTATCTCGATTTCACCAGCTACGTTGCCAAGATCGGGCGCATGCGGTTTATCGACATCCATATCCTGGTGGATGCGTCGCGACCGTTGGGTGATATGCGGGATGTGGATGCGGTGCGCAGCGACATCGCCAGTCGGCTGGGCAGCGATATTCGGGCCGAGTGGCTGACGATTGTTTTCACCGGCAAGCGCGAATGGATGTAAGCCGCGATCACCTTGTAGGAGCGCACTTGTGCGCGACAACCCGGCGAAGCGGTGAACTGCAACTCTGCGGTCGCGCACAAGTGCGCTCCTACAAGGTGACCGCAGGCAGCGAAAACCTACCCCCGCTTCTGCAACCAATCCCCCAGCTGCTTCAACACCTGACTGCGCGCGGGCTCAGCCTCATTGAACAGCTCGCGATACGGCCGCGAGTGGATGTAAGCCGCTGCGATGTCCCCAACTGTGGGAGCGCACCCTGTGCGCGACGGCCACGCTGGGGTGTACCGCTTCGTAGGTTTGTCGCGCACAGGGTGCGCTCCCACAAGGTGCGCCGTCCGTCGCGGGACAGCGGCGGAGAAACTACCCCCGCTTCTGCAACCAATCCCCCAGCTGCTTCAACACCTGGCTGCGCGCGGGCTCGGCTTCATTGAACAGCTCGTGATACAGCGAATCGAAATAGCGCGTGGTGACTTTGTTGCCGGCCCAGCTGGCCGATGAAAAATCGCGGCTGCCGGAGGGATTGACCAGCTTGTCCGCCCCCGCCACCAGCAGCAGGGTGGGGATGGCGAGCTTCGATGCATCGGCGACTGCCGCGTCGCCTGCGCGGAAAATGAAATCCGCCAGGCGCGGCGTGATCCAGCCATGCCGCAGCGGATCGCGGCGATAGGCCGGTTCCACCTGCGGATCATGCGAGAGCTTGTCGAACGGCAATCCATTCGGCAGCGGTAGATTGGGCAGCGACCTGGCCAGTGTGGCCGCCAGCTTCTGTCGCCACACCGGCTCCCAGGTGCGCAGGGAAGGGGAGGACAGCACCATCGCCCCGGGCTGCACGCGGCGGTCGAGCACGGCGCGCGCCGCGACCAGGCCGCCCATGCTGTGGCCTAGCAACAGCGGCCGCTGTGGCCGGGCCTGAGCGTAGTCGTTGTAGACGATCGCCAGGTCTTCGAGCAGATCATCCGGATGGGACAGCGCGCCGCGCCGTCCGGGCGACTGGCCGTGGCCACGCTGGTCGTAGCTGCGCACCGCATAGCCGCGCGTGCGGAACCACGCGGCCAGGCGCTGGTAGCGACCGCTGTGCTCGCCCAGCCCATGCACGATCAGCACGGCGTCCTGCGCCCGGCTGCTGGGCCAGTCGCGCACGAACAGCGTCTGGCCATCGGCCATGGTGAGGGTGTGGGAGCGTTCGCTGCCCTGGTCGCCCGGGTGGTTCACATTGCGCACTCGACGGTAAAGGCCTGCATTCTGCAACAAGCGACGCATTTTTGGCGCTCTGCCATGCGGCCAAACAAAAGGGGAGCGGACTGGCCGGCTCCCCTTGACGCACTGCACGACCGGCGCGGGCGCCGGCCGGATCATCAGAAGTCCGCGCGGAACTCCACGCCAATAATGCGCGGGTCGTTGACGAACGCGGTGCGGTTGTTGAAGTCGATCGCACCGGTGATGTACTGCTTGTTGGTGATGTTGCGGCCGTACAAGGCGATTTCGCGCTTGCCGAAATCCCAGTTGTAGCCCACGCGCACGCCACCCTCGAGCATCGGCTTGCCGCGGAATTCCTCCGAGTCGTACAGGAAGAAATTCACTTCGCTGCGGTAGGCCCAGTCGGTGTAGATGAAGAACTCGCCACTCTCGCCATAGGGGATGCCGTAGCGCGCGGTGAAGTTGCCGATCCACTGCGGTGCGTTCGGCAGCGGGTTGCCGTTGACCAGCGCATTGCCGTCGGCGTTGAGCGGATCGAGCACGGTGCAGCCCGAGCCGCACACGGCCACGGCCAGGTTCGGGTCGTCCAGCTTGGTGTGGTTGTAGCTGCCGCCGGCGGTGAGGACGAAGTTCGGCGTCACGTACGCTTCCAGATCGAACTCGGCGCCGTAGCCTTCGGTCTTCTTCGCGTTGATCAGGCGCGTGACGTTGATGTCGCCGCCCACCGCGGTGAGCTGCTGGTTGTGCATGGTGTAGTCGTACACGTCGGCGTTGAAACGCAGACGGTTGTCCATGCCGGTGGTCTTCACGCCCAGCTCGTACGAGGTGATCGTCTCGGGCTTGGCCTGCGAGATGAAGTCGGCAAACAGCACGCGGCCCTGCACGCTCGGTGCGCGGAAACCGTTGGCGATACGGCCATACACGTTGACGTTGGGATTGAGTTCCCAGGTGCCGGTGAGGTCGCCGCTCCAGCGCGCGTCATGCGGGTTGGCGCTAAGCGACAGCGGGCCGCCGCCGATCGGCGACAGGATGCGATCAACGTGGAAGTCGCGCGAATCGTGCGACCAGCGCGTACCGGCACGCACGTCGAAATCGTCGGTGATGTGATAGTCGGCCGAACCGAACACCGCATATGCCTTGGTGGTCTGCGCCTGCTGCGCATAGCCGTCCATCACGTGGTTGGCCAGCGTGTTGTAGTCGTAATTGACGATCGCGATGTTTTCGTAGAAGTAGTACGCGCCGACCTGCCAGTTCAGGCGATCCTGCTGGTTGCTGGCCAAGCGAACTTCCTGCGTGATCTGGCGATCGTGCGGCAGCGCATCGGCGGTTTCCGACGGGAACGGCGTGACGGCCTTGTCCTGGCTGGGATTCAGCGGAATGGCGATACCGCCGTCCACGTCGCCGAGGCTGTACGTGGTGGCCTTCTCGAAACCGGTGATGGAGGTGAGCGTGTAATCACCCAGGTTCCAGGTGAGGTGCAGGTTGCTGCCCCACGAGAACAGGTGCTGGCGGTTGAGGCCGTCCTGATACACCACGTTGCGGTCAAAACCCTGGACCAGGCTGTCGCTGCCCAGCGGAATCGCGTTGGCGCGGTTGACCATCGCGCTGCCATCCAGCCAGCGGCCGTGCACATTGATCAGCGCGTTGAAATCCTGCACGTCGTACATGGCCTGCAGACGCACGGCGCGGTCGTTGTAGCCGCCCAGGTCGTCCTTCTTACCGGTGTAGTCGTTGTCGATCCAGCCGTCGCGATGCTGCGCCAGCGCCGACACACGGCCCGACCAGTTGCCGCCCAGCGAGCCACCGAGTGCGGCTTCAGCATTGGCGGTGCCCTTCGTGCCGTAAGAAGCCTTGGCGTAACCGCTGGTATCCTGGCTCGGCTTCACCGAGTCGAACTTGATCACGCCCGCCGGCGAGTTACGGCCGAACATGGTGCCCTGCGGGCCGCGCAACACTTCGACCTGCTGCAGGTCGAACAGCGGGAAGCCCTTGAGGATGGGGTTTTCCTGCACGATGTCGTCGTACACCATCGACACAGGCTGCGACGCATTCAGATCGAAGTCGCTGTTGCCCAGACCGCGGATATAAAAACGCGGGAACTCACGACCGTAGGAAGTCTCGGCGTACACGCTCGGCGCGCGGCCGGCGAGCTGCAGCACGGTGTCACCCGCCTGGCCGTAATTGCTCAATTGCTCCGCCGTCACCACCGTCATGGAGACCGGCACCTTCTGCAGGTTTTCGACGCGCTTTTCAGCGGTCACGTTGATGGTTTCGAGCTGGACGGCCTTGCCGCTTTGTCCCTTGGCCGCGCTAGCGGCGGGTGGGGTCGCGTCCTGTGCGAAAGCAGTCGTTCCTGCGGCAAGGGCACTGGCAATGGAAAGGGCGAGCAACGCGAAACGCGTCTGGCTGGCGGCGGTCATTGGATGGTCCCCGGAGAATGGAAGCAAAGAGCGAATAGAGGCGGAAAACGCCGCAAGAAGTCAGCGTAAGAAGGCGGCTTAACGATATTGTCACGTAATTCTGGCAAGGGTTGAAGCGAATTTTCTTTCGAAAAGTTGGCAAAACCCCTTGACGCCCCCATGTCTCTCCCTCTGAGAGCGGCTTGAGCGACACTTAAGTCCATGCCCCTGCACGATTTTCATCCAGCAGTTGCGGCCTGGTTCCAGGGAGCCTTTCCTGAACCCACGGCGCCCCAAAAAGCGGCTTGGCCATCCATACGGTCAGGCCGGCACACGCTTGTGGCCGCACCGACAGGCTCAGGCAAGACGCTGACGGCGTTTCTCTCCGCCATCGATGGCCTGGTGCGCGAAGGCCTGGCCCACGACGGCGCACTGCCTGAAGCCACCACCGTGGTCTACGTGTCGCCGCTCAAGGCACTGTCCAACGACATCCGCATCAATCTGGAAGCGCCGCTGGAAGGCATCCGCGCCGAACTGGCCAAACTAGGCCTGCCCGATGTGGACATCCGGACGGCCGTACGCACCGGCGACACACCGCAGGCCGAGCGCAACCTGATGCGCAAGCAGGCGCCGCATATCCTGGTGACCACGCCCGAATCGCTATACATCCTGTTGGGCTCTGAGTCGGGTCGCAGCATGTTGTCGACGACGCGCACGGTGATCGTGGATGAAATCCATGCGCTCGCTAACAGCAAGCGTGGCGCGCATCTGGCGTTGTCGTTGGAGCGGTTGGAGTCGTTGTGTCAGCGACGACTGTTGCGGATTGGGTTGTCGGCGACGCAGAAGCCGATTGAGGATGTGGCGAAGTTTTTGGTGGGGGCAGATGCTCTGCTCCCTCTCCCCTCCGGGGAGAGGGCTGGGGTGAGGGGCCAATCTAGCGATACGCTCGCAAAGAAGCGCGCTTCGAAAAAGACCGAGGCAAGCCCCGACCCCTCATCCGACCCTTCGGGCCACCTTCTCCCCGCAGGGGAGAAGGAAAACAGCGTCAACATCATCGACGTCGGCCACGCCCGCGACCGCGATCTGGCCATCGAAGTCCCCCCAGTCCCCCTCGAAGCCGTCATGTCCAACGACTGCTGGGAACTGATCTACAACCGCCTCACCCAACTGGTCGAGTCGCATCGCACCACCCTGGTCTTCGTCAACACCCGCCGCATGGCCGAACGCGTGGCACGCCACTTGTCCGAACGCATGGGCAAGGAAGCCGTCGCCGCGCATCACGGCAGCCTCGCCAAGGAACAACGCCTTGACGCCGAGCAGCGCCTCAAGCGCGGCGACCTGCGCGTGCTGGTGGCCACCGCATCGCTGGAACTGGGCATCGACATCGGCGACGTGGATCTGGTGTGCCAACTCGCATCACCGCGTTCCATCGCCGCCTTCCTGCAGCGCGCCGGCCGCTCCGGCCACGCCGTCAACGGCACGCCCAAGGCTCGCCTGTTCCCCACCTCGCGCGACGACCTGGTGGAATGCACCGCACTACTCGATTGCGTGCGCCGCGGCGAACTCGACACCCTGATCCAGCCGCCGCAACCACTGGACGTGCTCGCGCAACAGATCGTGGCGGAAGTCGCCTGCCAGGAATGGAGCGAAGACGCGCTCTACGACACGCTGCGTCGCGCCTATCCCTACCGCGATCTCACCCGCGAGCAGTTCGATGCCACCGTGCGCATGCTGGCCGACGGCTTCACCACGCGGCACGGCCCACGCGGTGCGTATATCCATCGCGATGCCGTGAACCGGCAATTGCGTGCCCGCCGCAATGCGCGACTCACCGCCATCACCTCCGGCGGCGCCATTCCCGACACCGCCGATTACCTGGTGGTGCTGGAGCCGCAGGCCACCATCATCGGCACCGTCAACGAAGACTTCGCCGTGGAAAGCCTCGCCGGCGACGTGTTCCAGCTGGGCAACACCAGCTACCGCATTCTTCGCGTCGAGCGCGATCGCCTGCGCGTGGAAGATGCCCAGGGCGTGCCGCCGAATATCCCGTTCTGGCTGGGCGAAGCGCCCGGCCGCAGCGCCGAGTTGTCGCATGGCGTGTCGCGCCTGCGCGAGGAAATCGCCACGCGTCTCGACGAAGGCGGCGTGCCAGCCGTGCTGCATTGGCTGATGCACACGCTCGGCATGAACGAGTCTTCCGCGCAGCAGCTGGCCGAATACATGGCCGCCGCCAAGGCCGCGCTGGGCGTGCTGCCCACGCAGGAAACGCTGGTGTTCGAGCGCTTCTTCGACGAATCGGGCGGCACCCAGCTGATCATCCACACGCCCTGGGGCAGCCGCATCAATCGCGCCTGGGGCCTGGCGCTGCGCAAGCGCTTCTGCCGCCAGTTCAATTTCGAACTGCAGGCAGCGGCCACCGAAGACGCCATCGTGCTGTCGCTGTCCACCAGCCACAGTTTTCCGCTGGAAGAAGTGGCGCACTACCTGCACTCCAACACCGCCGAACACGTGTTGATCCAGGCCTTGCTGGACGCGCCGCTATTCCCCGCGCGCTGGCGCTGGAACGCCACCACCTCGCTGGCCCTGCCGCGCTTCCAGGGCGGCAAGAAAGTGCCGCCGCAACTGCAGCGCATGAAGAGCGAAGACCTGCTCGCCGCCGTCTTCCCCGATCAGGTGGCCTGCCTGGAAAACATCGTCGGCGAGCGCGAGATCCCAGATCACCCGCTGGTCAACCAGACCATGCACGACTGCCTGCGCGAAGCGATGGACGTCGACGGCCTGCTGCACATCCTGCACGGCCTGGAAGACGGCTCCATCCAGGTAGTCGCGCGCGACCTGGCCGCCCCCAGTCCGCTCGCCAGCGAAGTACTCACCGCCGCGCCGTACGCCTACCTCGACGACGCACCGCTGGAAGAACGCCGCACCCAAGCCGTGCAATCCCGCCGCTGGTCCGACCCCGAAAGCGCCGACGACCTCGGCCGCCTCGATCCCGACGCCATCGCCTCGGTACGCGAAGAAGCATGGCCGCAAGTGCGCAGCGCCGATGAAATGCATGAGGCCCTCACCATTCTCGGCGGCATCACGCAGAGCGAAGCAGATGCGAACGAAGGCTGGAACGACTGGCTAAAGAGCTTGGCCAAAAATTCCAGGGCCACGCGCTTGGCTCCCTCTCCCCTCCGGGGAGAGGGTTGGGGTGAGGGGTCACTCTTGCCCCAGTCCAGCTCCGCGCACATCTGGACCACCGCCGAATCCCTACCCAAGTGGCAAGCCGTCCACCCAACGGCGACGCTGCACCCACCCATCGATACCCCGGCCGAATACGCCGCGCAACCCTGGACCCACGAAGACGCCCTACTCGAACTAGTCCGCGGCCGCCTGACCGGCTCCGGCCCCATCACCGTCGCGCAACTCGCCACATCACTCCAAGTCGAGCCCAGCGCCATCGACCTCGCACTGCTGCGCCTTCAATCCGAAGGCTACGTCATGCAAGGTCACTTCACGCCCGGCACGCACGACATCGAATGGTGCGAACGCCACCTGCTCGCACGCATCCACCGCTACACCATCGGCCGTCTGCGCCGCGAAATCGAACCCGTCAGCCGCCGCGACCTGATGCGCTTCCTGTTCGAATGGCAGCACGTAGCCCCCGGCGCACGCCTCAGCGGCCCCGATGCACTCCCGGCCGTGCTGACCCAACTGGAAGGCTTCGAAGCCGCCGCCGGCGCCTGGGAAAGCGAACTGCTGCCGACGCGCATCAACGACTACTCCATCACCTGGCTGGACGAGCAAATCCGCGCCGGCCGCGTCAGCTGGAGCCGCCTGCGCAGCGGCACCGGCAATGGCGGCGGCCCCGTGCGCGCCACGCCCATCGTCCTGCTGCCACGCCGCAGCTCGCCCATCTGGACCAACGCCGCGGCCACCGATGCGAACCCGCAGGACATCGTCGTCTCCTCACGCGCGCAAGCCGTGCTCGACGCATTGCGCGACCACGGCGCCCTGTTCTTCGACGAACTGCTGAGCGACACCCACCTGCTGCGCACCGAACTCGAAGACGCCCTGGGCGAACTCGTCGCCGCCGGCCGCGTCACCGCCGACAGCTTCGCCGGCCTGCGCGCCCTGCTAGTCCCCGCCGCCAAACGCGACGCAAACCGCCACCGCCGCCTGCGCAGACACATGCTCACCGGCATCGAAGACGCCGGCAGATGGTCATTAGTAAGGTCAAACCGCGCAACTCTTCTCCCCTCCGGGGAGAAGATGCCCGGCAGGGCAGATGAGGGGCGGGTGCTCGCGGCAAGGTCGCCAAATGCGAGCACCAAACTCGACCCCGACCACCTGGAACACATCGCCCGCAGCCTCCTCCGCCGCTACGGCGTCATCTTCTGGAAACTGCTGGAGCGAGAAGCCTCCTGGCTCCCCACCTGGCGCGAACTCCTACGCGTCTACCACCGCCTGGAGGCACGAGGCGAAATCCGCGGCGGCCGCTTCGTCGAAGGCCTCGTCGGCGAACAATTCGCCCTACCCGAAGCCATCACCCGCCTGCGCGCCGTACGCCAGCAAGAGCCGCAAGGCGAACTCGTCCTCATCAGCGGCTCCGACCCACTCAACCTGGTCGGCACCGTCCTGGCCGGCAACAAACTCCCCGCCGTCACCGGCACCCGCGTGCTCTACGAAGACGGCGCCGCCGTAGCGGCCTGGGTCGCCAACAAACCGCAATGGCTGGTGGAATCGACCACCGCCCAGCAACAGCTGTGGCGCAACGCATTGCTGCGCCGCGCGGATGCGGATGGTCTTAAAGCGGATGCGCGAGCTGCGGGCTTCTAGCTCGCCATTCCGGCAAGCGCCCTGAAAAAGGGAAGGGCGGCGGTGTTTCTTAGCTCGTCATTCCGGCGAAAGCCGGAATCCAGCGCCTCTATGGCCGGCTGTCGCGCGTGATATCCATCGGGCTCTTCAGAACCCAGCCATCACTCACTGTAATCCCCGATATAAACCAACAACCCATCCCTCTCCCGAAACTCACTGCGCCCATTCAACGTAATCGACTGCCCCGCCCGCACCCCATTAGGCAGGTCAACCGCAAACGTCCCATCAAACAGGATATGCACCGTCGCCGTCCCGTCGCGCTCCTCATAGGCAAGAATCACCTGCCGCCGCGCCGAAAACAGAAAGCTCGAACTCTGCGCCAGATGCCGCAGCTCATCGACCCCAAACGTCCGCACGCTCAACACCCCGGCCGTATAGTTCTCGAACACCACCTCGCGATGCATCGTCGCCGTCATGCCGTCGACATCCATGCGGTTATAGGCAGCCAGGTAACGTTCGATCAGCTCGCGCATGGCGCATCCTTCAAAAAAGCAGGCGCCAACACCGGCGCGACAGCGCAAAGTCTACGTTAACCGCGCCAGACAGCCGAATTCCCACCCCAAAACCCACCCACCCCCGTCGACGCCCCCTCCCGACCCCGCTACCATGTCCGCCCCAAGCCAGCGCAACGCCGGCACGCATGGGCCTATAGCTCAACGGTTAGAGCAGGGGACTCATAATCCCTTGGTTCGAGGTTCGAATCCTCGTGGGCCCACCAAATTTGCAAGTCTTCTGGGACTTGGTTGATTCGCGGGTATGGAAGGTGCCAGATTCCAAAGCCAACCGAGTCGATAGGTGACGCGGGTTTGGTAAGGCTCCAGATTTCGGCCTGGCGTCAAAATGTCTCGCCAACCGCATTTCTCTTATTTTCCTAATTGAGATCCAAGCTTGGTCATGCACAAGTCCCAGATGAAGACAAAGGCAATGCGCTACTGGGAGCGCCTACGAAGCTTGTCTACCAAGGGGTGGAGTGCGGTAGTGGGATTTCTTGCGGTACTAGGTCTAGTTGCCGCAGCAGTCGGAAATTGGGCAACACTCCGACAGTTGGCGGTTAACCACTTTGGTGAAGATGACGCCACGTTGGTCGCAAGACGTGCTCGACTTATTCCATATTTCGCCCACTTTCCTGACACGATCGAACGCGAACAGTTCGCCTTGCAGTTCGAGCTTCGCAACTATGGTGCGTCCCCGGTGGTTTTGACATCGGCTGACATCGCTGTGGCGCACGCCACTAATGCGAAGATCGGACCCGGCGGTAGCGCCCCCGGCGATGGTGGATGCACTCTGTCTACCGACCCCAACGACAACCAGCCCATTGAGTTGGCCCCTGGTGAATCGGCGTGGCTGGAAGTATCGCCGATGGTGAATTTGCCGGGGATTCGAAAATGGCTAGACAGCGCAAAACTGGCAAACGTGCATGTTGATCAAGATCCCTTTTTGACAATCCACGAGCTGAATACCGTCGATGAACTGGACGCAGAGCTAGCACGCAGATTTGGACCCAATGCCACGATCCTTGTCACGCTATTTACGGGGGTGCATCAGAAACGCCGTGTCTTGAAGTTCTCTCTTGCAAACGGGAAGGACATGTTTGCAAAGGACGGCAGCCTGATGCACGACGCACTAATCAGCTACTGGGTGTCACCGACGTCCAAAGCGGCAGTCCTTGACTGCCGCAAGCACCAAAATTCGTGAGGAGAGCGTGCCCTATCTATGTACTGCGCCGTTACCCAGCGTGCGGCCCGGTTCGCGGCGGCGAAAGTTGCAATGCCCTTAGGGCGCCTTGTTCGTCGACTTCAGGGCAGTTCTCCAAACCTGGGGCAGGGCGCGCTGTTGTCGCCAGCCTTCATGAAAAGGCCACTCTGACCCCGCATTCGGTCGCCGCATCGGGCGGCGCATGGGGCGCGGAATCTGTTCTACGACAATATGCGAGGCGCGGCGCCTGGCGATGTGGTGTTGTCGTTTGCTGGCGGCCTGATTCGGTATCTCGGCTATGTCGAGGACTACGCGAGTCCGGCCCCGAAGCCGGATAGCTTTGGTTCTACGGGACATTACTGGGACGACGAGGGGTGGCTGCTGCCGGTGTTGTGGGAGCCGTTAGCTACGCCTGTTCGTCCGAAGGACCATATCAAGGAGCTTGGTCCTCTTTTGCCGGATAAGTATTCGCCTATCCAACCCAGTACGGGCAACGGCAATCAAGGGGCTTACCTTGCTGAGGTTGGTCGCGAAGTCTATGAGTTCCTCATCGGGCCCTTGGGTATTCTCGACTCGGGTTATAAGGTGGAGGCGTCCCAGGTTGATGCGCCACTCGCGCGCATCGATGATGCCATTCAGGCCATCATTCGCGATGATCCGAGCTTGGATGCGACGACTAAAGAGCAGGTGGTTAAGTCTCGCTACGGGCAAGGTCTCTTTCGTCAGAGCATCTTCAACTTCGAGTCCTCATGCAGGCTCACCAAAGTGAGCAATCCACGGCTGCTGATTGCGAGTCATATCAAGCCGTGGCGCCTCTGCGAAGATTCGATTGAGCGACTTGACGGGGCAAACGGCCTCCTGCTCACGCCGCACGTCGACAGGCTGTTCGATCGAGGGTTTATTAGCTTTGGAGACGATGGAAATGTGATGCTGTCGCGCATGCTCGATCACGTCGATTTGGATCGACTTGGATTGAGCGAAGCCTGCGCAAACGGATGCGGAGTCTTCCATCCGAAGCAGGCGACCTATCTCGCCTATCACCGGAGCAATGTCTTCTTGCGGTGATGCGCTGGGCGATGCATTACAAGCGGCCGAAGCCGGCAAGACTAGGTTGAAAGTGCAATTTCTAAGCAAACGCAGATCGAGAAACAAGAGAGAAATACGCTCTGCCCCCGGCTTCCTGGCCTGCTAGAAGAAAAAGGCCTACTCAAAAATGAAATCGAGTATCCCTTTAGACTCAAGTAGTTCCGCAGAAACTAGGCCGTCACTAGGATTGATATCCGCCAACCGAATTTCTCGAGGACCTGTTGCATGGTATTCACAACATCCCGCGGCGTGATCTCCCTCAAGTGGGAAACAATCATGGCGACCGCTGCCTCATCCAGAGGGAAGTAGCCCATCGCTCCCTTCTGATTTGGATCACGGCGATCATTATCCAGAACTTGGCGAATGAATTCCCTTGCCGCGCCTTGATCGAGAAAATCGAATTCAACCTTTCTGGTCATTCGAGACAATACGTAATCAGTGAAAAGGTGTTGAAGGGTGTTTAACTCGGCTGAAGCGGCAACGACGAGCCCGAAGCAATTAGGGCACGCATCATAGAGATGGCGAAGCGTGGCGTTGGTTTGAAGCGACTCCTTAGCCGAATGTTGACCAAGGTCGTCCAATTCATCGATGAGAAGGTATACCGCGGACGAAAATCGCTCCTTCGTGTCGCCTATCTCACCGACAAACAAGTTCACCACTCGCGAAAACAAAGTCACGGCCTCGTGTTCGCTTCCCATTCCCTTAAGAAGGATCTCTTTGAGCTGATTCGAGTCACCGTCGGTGTGATAGATGCGGCTTGCTAGGTGGTATGCCTCTGGAATCGGGTACAGGGACCTCAGCGCCTCATCCGCGTCCTTTTCCTGGGATGTCTGAACGGCCAGCACGCGAACTTGAAGCCATTTGCAGAACCTTTTGAGGTCGTCGGGCATGAGGCCACGCTCTACAAGATCTTCCCTCAATGCAGAAGAAAGAGAGAGGTTTCCCTTAGAGGCGCACCGGCAGCAGCACACGCTGTCACCACACCAAGCCACAGCAGTCGACTCACTGCTTGCGCCCGGCGCCCGGCAAGGCCGGGGCGTATAGTCGACACCCATCCGTCGCTCCCGCCGAGTGTGTGCACATCATGCGATAGCACTGCTCCGCATCGCTCGCGCCATACCGTATTTCGCAGAATTCGTGAAAGCTGGCCTTTTCGGCTGGCGTTAATTCGTCGATCTCTTTGGCGTGCAGGTATGGCCGGGCAGGATTCTGAAAGCGATACTGCCAAGTTCCTTTGTGCTTGACGAACCACTCCCACACCACGCCCGTTTCCTCATCATCGGTAACGGTGCGCTCGACTCCCATGTGATAGCGCCAAACGGGGACACTAGCTACCAATAGCGCCGCGGCTGCAAACCATGCAATTGCCGCTCTCACGGTGCCGACGCGTTCAACTGGCGGCGCAGCATGTTTGAGATTACCAAGCCGTAGGCACCTGGGCATGCGCGGCTCGTGCCCAGCTTGTTTGCAAACTCGCGATGGCCGCCAACGACGGCTATGTTGAAGTAGCTCGCCAAGCTCTTGCAAAGGACTGACACCGATTCGATCTGCGGCTCAGTCGGCACGTCATAGCCAAAATCGAGGGCATCCTTTGTTACCCCCGCCAATTCAACGGCGGCCGCCTTAAGTCCGCTATCGCGATATTTTCTTGAAATGCTGGGGCCATCGTCCATTGCCTCGCCAGGCAGGCTCAAGTTGGCTAGCAAGACAATGCCGATGGCTCCTGTGTTGCCGAGTTCGATGTGGCTCCCCTTATACCGAATGTCTAGCGCTTCATAGATGATGCCTTTGCAATCTATGGCGTAGTGGTAGCTGACTTGCCCGAAGCGTCCTAAATCGGTTGCTTCGACTTTGCGCATTTCCATCGCGCCATCGGCCGAGCATGAAAAGCTGTTGCCCGCATGATGTATCGCAATTTGTGTGTAATCCCAATCTTGCTCTGGGCTTGTGGCCGGTGTTTTCGCCTTCCAATCCGATCGTGTCTGTACTCGCACGCCTTGCGCTTGCACAGCATCAATGATGGCTTGACGAACTGCGGCGCGATTATTCACGGTGACTTCGATAGCATCATCACGGCCACTTCCGACTGCTGTCGTCGCTGTTGTCCAGTGCTTTATTGAGTAGTCGGCCATGCTGTCAGATTCCGTGAGTGGGAGTCAGGGGGCGTCGCGGGGCGACGAAAATCGCGTGCAACATGACGTCCGACGGCGTGTCGCTTGCGACACGCGCGTATCCATCCGCGTCTGTCGTGGTGTGTCTTCTGCGCCCGTTGGCTTCCACAATGACGGGATGATTGCCTAACGGCTCGCCCGTCGAACTGTCCCGCAGTAATACCCAGCGCGTCGCGCCGCCCGCCGATGTCAACGCATGATCAGCGCCGTTGGCGGAAAGCATGGCATCACGCAGCGCATGGGCATCATCTTTAACGTCGTTCTCAAACACATGCGAGGCAAGGTCCTGCGATTTCAGGAGCGTAGGCGACGGTACGCATGCACATACACATTTGTCGCCGTCCAGTAGCACCTGTATACCGAACAGCGTTTGCTTGTGAAACGGCGGTACGTTCACGCCGTGGCCGGTAGTTCCGCACGCGGGGCAATAGATGCGCGCCCCCACATAAGCAACGGGTACGCCCTTGATGGTGTTGTTAGTGGCGCCGTCGAGAACGGTGCCGCCGGCCGTCGTCCTGGCCCCTTGCGTAATCAGATATCGCCGCATTGATACGTACCGCATTTCACGTGGGAAACCCCAACGGTGTCATGCGATGCGGGCATCAAACAGTCGGAAACACGGTGTGTTGTCGTGAGCGATCGCCGTCGGCGTAAGCCAGTGAAGTTTGGCGGTTTGGCTGTAGGGGATGTATTACGGATGGGGTAACGGGATTGGGTTCGCTTCTCGGACCGAAGCGCAACTCGAAGCCGGCGTAATTCAGTGAGCCTCCACCGACATTCAATCCAGCCAGCGCCGCCGTACCCACCACGCTCCGCAATGCGCACGCCCGCCCCATATAACCCCGACAGACACGCCGATTCCTGATCGCTAGCTTCGTCTAGCCATCCGCGCATCCGATTTTTCTTGCAACGCCGCGCGAATGACCATGACCCCAAGTCATGAAGCGCGAGCCGTGAGTGCAGCAACACCCACGACCCGCTAACCATCTCCAACTACCTCAGAGTTGATCATGGCTATCCGCGATCATACGGCACGCGTTCGCCCGTCAGTTCCCGCTGACGACACCCTCACTGGCTCGCCCAACGCCATTTCTACCGCAGGCGTCGCGTGGCCGAAAACCTTCCGGCAAAGCACTCGCGCAGACATCGCCCTGGCGGTGCTCACGCTGACGCGCCTGCATCACGACAGTGATCGATGGCGCAAGGCGAGAGCCGGTGGGTTCCCCGCCAGATCGCTGGTGTGGCCGCTTTCCGAGGCGGAGATCACCAGTCTCGACACCGCAGTTCACTGCCTGCTGCAGTACGCCAGGCTGCTCGGCGACGCGCCTCGAGTGAGTTGTCCACCCGGTCATTGATCTCCCCCGGCGGCGCATCGGCCTGCATGGCGGTGCGTCGCCACCTGGGGATCGCTGATGTACCTACCAGGCATTCGCTGACGCGAATGACCGTAAGTGCGCGCCCGTTCTGAGGGCGTGTCCGACAGGGGAAGGAAATCCATGGAACTGATCAGACTGGCGCCGCGCCTGGGCGTCGATGCGTCGCTGCGCCTGCGCTCTCCCGGGGACGTGCTGCTGCACGACTACATGCGTACGGAGCGGCTCAACCCCGCGCAATTCGCACGGCGCACCGGCATCCCTGCTGTGCATATCAAGGAAATCCTCGCGGGCGAACGATCCGTTACGCCACGGCACGCGATACGGCTCGCCATCGCGCTGGATACATCGGCGCTCTATTGGCTGGTGTTGCAGGCGCGCTATGACCTGGCGCGCGAGGCGCGAGGCATCTCAACCACCGGCCGCTCAATGGCGCGCGCCGACGCACCGCCCGACTTTCGTTAGCCGCCTTTGATGGCCGCTCACGCGATCCGCCAACCACCCTCTCACGACATAAGGAATCGATCATGGCTAGGCCAGGTCTGCAGGTACGCACGTGTCCGTCGTTCGCATCGCGCCCCTTCGCATCGCACGCTGTGTGGAATGCGCCGCCTCACGAAGCAGCAAGGCCGCCCATCATGGGGGCCGGTGCGCTGCGTTATCGCCGTCGTTCCACCCTGGCCATCGCGTTGCTGGGTCTGTGTGCGGCGAGCGTGTCGCCGGATGTCGTCGCCGATCCGCAGGCATCCGCACGCCCTGCGGAAACGGATAGCCGCAAGGCCGATGCGGATCAAAAGCCCGGCACTAAGAAACTGGAAACGATCACGGTAACGGGTTCGCTGATCCCTCAGGTCGAGATCGAAACCGCGGCGCCGTTGATCATCATCTCCGGCGAGTCGCTGCAGGCCCGCGGATTTGGCACGGTGGCCGAGGCGTTGAAGCAATCCTCGGTGGCCACGGGCAGCGTGCAGGGTGCGCAGAGCTCCGCCTCGTTCACCCAGGGCGCGGAGACGCTCAGCCTGTTCGGCATGCCGCCGGGTTTCACCAAATACCTGATCGATGGCCGGCCGATGGGTAATTTCCCCGCGCTGTACAACGGCCGGGACGTGTTCAACAACTTGTCCGGCATCCCGATGCAGTTGGTCGATCGCATCGAGATCCTGCCGGGCGCGCAGTCGTCGCTGTATGGGTCGGATGCGATCGCGGGCGTGATCAACGTGGTGCTGAAGAAGCATGTCGATGGCGCGTCGCTGGATGCGCGCTACGGCTTCTATCAGGAAGGTGGTGGCGTCAGTAGGCGGCTGAGCTTCAGTGACGGGTTTCAGCGTGGCCGCTTCAACCTGATGGGTGGCGTGCAATACGAAAACGTCGATCCGATCTGGGGCTATCAGCGCGGGCTTACCCGCCGGCGCAACACCGACGGCACCGGCCCTTCGATCGCCAGCGGCGATTATCTGCTGGTGAGCGGCACCACCGGGCGCTACATCAACGTGGAAAAGGTCGACGCCAGCGCCTGCAGTCGCGTGACCGAACAGTTTGCCGGCACCACCGGCTATCGCGTGCGCTCGCCCAATGGAAGCTACTGCGGCTCGTTCTATTCACCGGGCTACCGCACGCTCGCCAACGGCACCGAGAACGCGCAGCTGTATACGCACGCCAGCTACGATGCGGGCGAACACGTGCAGTTGTATGGCGACCTGCTCTACAACTACAACGAGACCCGCTACGCGACAGGCTCCAATTACACGTGGTGGGGCAGCAGCGCCAAGTACCGCTACTTCTACGACACGAAGTTGCGTGACTACGTGCAGATGCAGCGCGCGTTTTCGCCAGAGGACGTGGGCGGCTACGACTCCATCATGAACAAGTCCCTGGAGAACGCCTATATGCTCACGCTGGGCGCACAAGGGCGCCTGGGCTCCAGCGCGTGGGATTACGACCTTGGCTTTACGCATTCGGACGACCAGCTGAATCAGCGCGGCTTTGCGCGCTGGACCGACCCCATCAACGACTACTTCGTGAGTCACGTGCTGGGCCCCGACCTGGGGCCGGACCCGCGCGGCCGCGGCTATCGCAGCTTCGCGCCCGACTACGCTGCGTTCTACACCCCCATGTCGGTCGCCGACTTCCGCAGTTTCACCGGCTACACCAGCAGCCGCAGCAAGACCTGGGACAACCTGGCGCGCGGCCAGCTCACCAACGCCTCGCTGGTCACCTTGCCGGGTGGCGATGCGGGAATCGCTGCGGTGGTGGAAACCGGCAACCAGGGGTGGGATTACACACCGGATGCGCGCCTGATGAATGGCGGTGTGTGGGGCACGACGGCGGTGCAGGGTGCGGGCCATCGTTCGCGTTACGCCGGCACGCTGGAGTTGCGCGCCCCGGTGTGGCGTCAGCTGACCGTCGATGCGTCGGCGCGCTATGACAGCTACAAGGTGGCCGGCAAGCAGGTGGCCAGCGCCACCTGGAATCTCGGCCTGGAGTATCGGCCGATCGAAACGCTGCTGCTGCGTGGCAAGGTCGGCACCGCCTTCAAGGCGCCGACGCTATCCGATCAGTTCCAGGGCTTGAGCGGCTTCTACAGCAGCGCCACGGATTACTACAATTGCGCCGCGCTTGGTTACCGCGGACCCAAGATCGACCAGTGCCCGGCGCGCTACGGCAACGTGCAGTACTTCGGCCAGCAGTCGGGCAACCCGGCGCTCAAGCCGATCGAAGCGAACGCCTGGAGCTACGGCGTGGTGTGGTCGCCGTTGTCCCGCATGGCGGTCAGCGTCGATTACCTGCACTGGAACGTGCAAGGCGAAGTGCAGAACCAGAGCGTGGACTCGCTGCTCAACGACGAGATGCTGTGCCGGCTTGGCGAACGGGACATCAATACACCGTCCTGCCGCACCGCCTTGGCGCAGATCACTCGCAGTACCGGCGTTGCCAACGACGGCACCATCGGTGATATCACGTCGATCTATCGCACCAAGGTCAATGTCTCACGCCGTGTCATCGGTGCGTTGGTGGCGGATTTTCGCTATGGCTTCGGCATTGGGCGTTATGGCGACCTGAACTTCACCGCGACCTACACCGACATGCTCAAGCACGACTATCAACCGTACGCCGGCGATCCGATGGTCGACCGTCTGCGCGACCCCACGTGGAGCACCGATTTCAAGACGCGCGCCAATGCCTCGGCCAACTGGCATCGCGGCAACTGGTCAGCCACCCTCTACGCCAACCGCTACGGCAAGACACCCAACTACCTCGCCTCCAACAATGGCTACGACTATCCCGGCGCAGGCGTGTTGGCGCCATGGATCCGCTACAACGCCAGCGTGTCGTATCAGCCGATGCCAAGCCTTCTGCTTTCGATGCAGGTCAACAATCTGTTGAACGCTATGCCGCCGCGTGATGGCAGTTATCCCGGTACGTCGGGTGCGCCGTATAACTCGAGCAATTACAGCGTGTATGGGCGGGCGTATTACCTGCAGGCGACTTATCGGTTTGGGGAGCGCAAGTAGTAGGAGCGTCTATTGAGGAAACGTAGTGGCTTGGCGCACATGGGCAGGCCACTCGAACTCCCTTGGCGCTAAGGATCCGCTTCCGACCCGAAACGGATCTTGGACATCGGCCAGTAACAGCAAGGGCGCAGTGGATCGCATCCTTCTCTTCCACTCACGCCAGGTTTGAGCGGCATGGTTTCAATCGCCGGCCAGGAAGGGAAGGACATTGCGCAAACTGGCTTTGGCCTGGAACAGGCGCGCCTTCACGGTGCACAAAGGTATGCCAGTGATGGCGGCTATGTCGTCCAAACTATGGCCTGCGCCGTAAACCAGCTCAAATACCAAGCGCTGGTCGGAGGTGAGGCGGGCAAGACCATGGGTGATCCGATCCCGCAACTGGCAATGTTTCCCGGCGTTGGGCGACGGCGTCAGAGCTTGAGTGAAGCAATCTGCATCGATAAGTTCGGCACCACGTCGGTGTAGCGCCTTCAGCCCTGCGCGATAGGCGATGCCCATGATCGAGATGGAGACAGGGGACGCCTGTCGAAACTCCGATGCCTTTTGCCAGACGACCCAGAAGCATTCATTGATCACCTCATCGATGATTTCTGCATGTCGGGTCAGGCGATAGAGAAACTCACAAAGTCTCCCGTGATAGTTGTAGTAGAGCGTCGCCAACGCATCTCGATCGCCATCGGCGATGCGCTTAAGGAGCAGCCTGTCCATGGCCTCGGTGTCCTGCTCTCGGTGGGAACGGGTCTTCATGAGTGACCTAACGCCCATATTGAAATATTCAGGGGAATAGAAGCCCGTCGGCGCTATCGGCCGGTATGTGGCTCTACTTGTATTGATGGGCTGGGGTAGGGGAGTGAGCCCACGGCATCTTGCGATATGCGCGTATGTTTTTGCGATGTCATAAGCAAGACAAAGCATGCTTTTGTGGGGCCCGTCGCATATCGGGCGCCTCGTGTTTCTGCAGAGCAATTTCTGATGATGGAGGCGAGCGCACGCGACCATCTCAGGCTATGGTCAGATGTATGCGTTGCCGTTTTGGGTACCTCGCATCAGGCCTCCAAAGTCGAGTAAAGATTCCGAATGGACGGCCGATACAGGCGCGGATTCTCCACGCATTTTTCGGGTCGGCTGTTTTAGCCGCGACGTCGCGCCCTGCGGACAAGCAAGGCCGCCTGCATGGAAATTCAATTCAGGAGGCCAGGCAGATATGCAGATGAAAAGCAGTGGAAGGGCGATCGGCGCGAAGTCAGTCTTTTGAAGAATGGTGTGTGGACATTTGGGCGGGTTGAGCTATGCCCAATTGTCCCTGACACCATTTCCCACAGTACCCACAGGTACGCCCGTGATCGTGGCCACGTCATCGAGGCTGTGACCAATTCCGTAAACGGGCTCGAAGACCAGACGCTGGTTGGGCTTAAGTGGGGTGAGGCCTTTGGTGATCCCATCTCGCAACTCGCGAACTTCCTCGGGATCGGTTGAAGGGATGAGATATTGATTGACGTTATCTCCGTCGACAGGTTCGGCACCACGCCGACGCAGAGCCTTCAGCCCCGCGCGATAGGCGATGCCCATAATCCAGGTAGATACGAGTGATGCCTGTCGAAAGCCTGCTGCCTTTTGCCAGACGATCCAGAAGCATTCATTGATCACCTCATCGATGATCTCCGCGTGTCGGGTCAGGCGATACAGGAACGCACATAGGCTCTCGTAATAACCGTAATAGAGCGTCGCCAAAGCGTCCCGATCGCCATCGGCGATGCGCTCAAGAAGTAGCCTGTCGCTAGCTTCGGTGTCTTGCTTTGGGCATGTACGGGCATTCATGGGTAGCCTGATACCAACGTAGAAAATATCCGTAGAAACAAAAGCCCTCCGGCGCATTTGGCCGGTGAGTGGCGTTACCGATGTGATGAGCACCGCCTGTGCACGAAATCCGCGATCAGGTGTTTTCTATTGCACTTGCTGCGAGAGATGAGAAGGGCAGAAGCCTTACTCCTGCTGCGACCTTTCTCGATGACGCCTTGGCGAAGTCCAACAAGTCCTGTTTGAACTTGTCCTGCGGTGATTGCACCACCCGGCGTGGGACACTCCGATGCATCCTGAGCGCTCCATGCTTGATTGGAGTCACGACTGGTCGCGCAGGCAAGAAGGCGGCGTCCAGGCGCCGCCTTCTGCTTCACAGACCTGCATCACTGCGCCAAGTGGGCCTTGATCTCGGCTGACATCTGGCGGATCGCGGCCTGCGGCTCGGGATCGGCCTGGAGGCCGTTGAGCAGGACGAAGTCATGGATCATTCCGTTGTACCGTGTGGCGATCACCGAGACTCCGGCTTCCTTGAGCTTGCGTGCATATGCTTCGCCTTCGTCGCGCAAAGGATCGTTCTCTGCGGTGATGACCAAGGCCGGCGGAAGTCCATTCAACTCCTGCAAAGTGGCACGCAGCGGCGATACATAGGGATTGTCGCGGGTCTTGCTGTCCGGCGCGTACAGATCCCAGCCGTATTTCATGAACGCGCGGGCCAGAAACCGCCCCGTGCCGAACTCTCGATAAGACGCGGTATCCACGCTGGCGTCCGTCGCCGGGATCATCAACACCTGATAGCTGATCTTGGGTCCATGCCGGTCTTTCGCCATGAGCGCCAGCGCTGCGGACATGTTACCGCCCACCGAGTTGCCGGCCACTGCGATCCGGCTGCCATCGGCGCCGAACTCTTCCGCGTGGGCAGCGACCCATTTCAGCACGGCGTAGGACTGATCGAGCTGAGTGGGAAAGCGAGCTTCCGGTAGTGATGTGTACTCGACGAAGACGCCGATCTGACCGGAGCCCACCACCAAGTCCCGCAGTAGGCGTTGATGGTTCTGGAAGTTGCCGACGATCCAGACACCGCCATGGATGAACAGCAGAACGCCCGGCTTACCGGTCACCTGCTGGGGCTTCATGATGTAGACCTTCACCGTCTGACCGTCCTGGGTGATGGTCTGCTCGGTCGTGGTCACCCCGGACATGTCGACATGGGTCTTGTTCTGCAGACCCGTCAGGATCTCTTGCGGCTTGGGTTGAGGGAGCTCCCAGAATGGACTTGAGTCTTTGTTGATTTCGCGCAGGAAGGCGCGGACTTGGGGGTCGATCCGGGGGTCGGTTGCGGCATCGGGCTCCGCAAAGGCGGCTTGTGTCATGAGGACTGCTCCCAGGGCTAGTGTTGCGAGCGAAAAGACGCGCTTCATGGTCGTTCTCCATCCAAGAATTGGATGGCGAAAAGCTAGTCCTGGAGGGGGGATGGTCGCTTCTGTCAAATGACCAGTCTGATGACCGGTTGGCCATCAACCTGCCGGGTTTTCAACGCCGGCGAGCATGGGGCCTAGCATCGACCGAGATGTAATACCGGTCTTGGAAAAGATTCGGTGCAGGTGATATCCAACCGTCCGGTGCGACAGGTACAGCCTGATCCCTATCTCCTTGTTCGAAAGCCCTTCGGCCGCGAGCTGCGCGACGTGGAGTTCCTGCGGGGTCAGCGTCTCCCAGATGCGCTCCGTTCGTTGGCGGCTGGATTCACCCGAAGCGCGCAGCTCCTCGCGTGCGCGGTGGCTCCAGGGAGCGGCGCCGAGTGCGTCGAAGATGTCGCGGGCCTCACGCAGGGGAGCCCTTGCATTCGCAGGCCTGCGCTGCCGCCGCAGCCATTCGCCGTAGGCAAGGAGCAGGCGTCCACGCAAGAATGGCCAGTTCTTCGCAGCCGGGCCGAGGCCCAGCAGGAACCAATGTTCGGCTTCGGCCGGCGCAGCGAGCAACGCCTTGCTGTAATGGAGCATCGTTTCGACCCATGGCATCGGGGTCGGGGCCGATGCCAGCTCGATCTGGTCGATCACACGCCGGGCCGCGTCCGGATGGCCGGAAAAAACGGCTGCCTCCGCGAAATACGCCAACGCAAAAAACTCAAGGCCTGAATTGAAGGCCGGGTCGGCCGGCGAAAAAACGCGCTGCAGCTGTTCGTAGGCCAGCCAATGCTGGCCTGCTCCGATGGCAGAGGCACCGCGCGCGATCTGCAACAACGCCCGCAAGAAACCGGCGCCAACCGGTAAAAGTAGACGTTCCGCTTGCGCGGCAAACGCTTCGGATTCGTCCAGGTTCCCCTGCATTCCCACAAGCTTGGCTTTCAGGATAGTGGCCGCGGCCACCCATAAGGTTCCGCCTGTCTCCTCGGCAAGGCGTGCGGATTCTTCGGCCTCCCTCATCGCGCCCGCCCAGTTGCCGACTTCCATTTCGGCCCATCCGCGGGCAAAAAGCACGCGGGCGAGCTCGCCGAGCCGGCCCTGAGCGCGCAGCGCAGCACTGAACTCGGCGAGCATGCTCACGCTGAAATCGAAGGCGCCAATGATGTTGGGAGTGGTCGCGATGACCCTCGCGATCGCCGGATCGCTGTGGTCGATGGCCGTGAGCTTTTGCAGCGCATTGAGCACGCTGCGGCTACGCCGGAGCGGTTCGACATAGGCAGATATGGCGGTCAGGCGTGGATCTTCCTCTGGCAAGCCCAGCCGGTTTGCCGCAACGAGAATGCTGGCCCGGAGTTCTCCACTCGCACTGCTCCACCAGCAGCGTTGCGCAGCGCGCCACAGGAGATTGCAGGCCAGGTCCTTCGCGCCAGCGGCGTCGGCCTGTGCGGCGAAGCCAATCAGGGTCGCGACTTTCGCGGCGTCATAAACCGCCGGGGGCTTGCTGATCTCACGACACCAACTGATGCGCACGGGCGTGAGGTTGTCCGACTCGTCCACGTCGACCAGGCGCAACAGGCGTTCCAACACTTGCGGTTGACCCAGGTCTGCCGCAAGTTCGGCGGCCCGCAGAAGCCTGTCACTTTTCGCCCTTGCACTGGTGCTCAGTCGTGCGGCGTTCTCCAGGACCTCGATCGCCATCGCAACCGCACCTCGCCGCAAGGCGCGCTCCGCCATGCGATCGTGCTCGGCTGCGAGCTCGTCATCCGGCCCGATGATGGCCGCCGCGCGGTGCCACAACCGACGATCCAGCTGCCCCTCAATGGTCGCGGCAAGTGCGGCGTGAATCTGTTGGCGCGTTGCCAGATCGGCCACCTGATGGAGGGCGGAACGAACGAGGGGATGCCGGAACCGCACCTCCGTTCTGTCAACTTCGATAAGTCTGGCGGCGATGGCCGGTGCCAAGACATCGACTCCCACCCGCTCACCCAGCACGACTTCGCCGGCACGCAGCACTTCCTGGAGCGATGCTCCATCATTCTCCGCTGCCACGAACAACAGCGTGCGGGTAGCATCGGGAAGATCGGGCAAGCGAGACGAGAAGGCGCGTTCCAAACGCTCGGTCAACGGAAGCCATGCCGGGTCGCCTGCGTCTGTTGGGCGTTTGCCGCGAGGCAGCTCCAACAGCGCCAGCGGATTGCCGGCGGCTTCCGTGAGGAACAGTCTGCGTAGATCAGGCGACAGATCGGGGGCGTGTGTGTCCAGCAACTGCCCGGCATCGGTACCGCCCAGTTCCGAAAGCCTGAGCCGCAACGTGTCAGTGTCTCCGAAGGGGCGATCGAAACCGTCGCGTATGGCCACCAGGAGAATGATGGGGTCTGAACTGAGTCTGCGCGAGATGAACGACAAGACGTCATAAGTGGCCTGATCAAGCCACTGGACGTCGTCAGCAATGAACAAGATGGGCGTTGAGGTGGCCCTTTCGCTCAGAACAAATAAGGTCGCGAGTGCGACCAGGAAGAGGTCAGGCGCTCCCCCGTCGTCATGCATGCCAAAGGCAGACAACAATGCGGATCGCTGCCGAGGTACCAGGCTTGCGATCTGCTTCTTCAATGGACGAAGGGCGAGTTCAAGTGCCGCATACGGCAAATGGACCTCGGCAAGAACGCCGGTCATATGCAGTGCGGTAAAGCCGCGTTCTTTGGCTCGGTGCCTGGCAATTTCCAGAAGCGCAGATTTCCCGATACCTGCATCGCCGCTGATAACAAGCGCCGATCCGCCTTGATCGATCCGGTCGATCAGATGATCGATCAGGGCGATGTCCTTCTCCCGGCCTTGCAAGACAGGCGACGGCGACCGGGCGACCCGCGTGCGCTGTTTCTGCACAGCAGGGTACGTCTTTTTCGGACCGTTGGTCATCGCACAACCGTCGCAGACGCGACGCCTAGACTCCGCAGCGTTATGCACATCTTACCATCCGCAAGATTTGGGGAAGCAACTTCTTCTGGATGGGTTCGACCTCACGCTTGCCAAAAAAAAGCGCCCTCCAGCGTCGAATGACGGCGGAGGGCGCAGATCGTACGACGAAGTTCGTGGCTCCGCGTCCGATCAGTTCAGGTGCTCGCGGATGCCGTCAGCGATCTGGTCAAGGGCCGCTTCGGTCGTCGGCATTTTGCGCAGAGCGTTGAGCGCAACAAAGTCGTGGATCGTACCGTTGTACTGCACGGCCGCCACCGGAACACCGGCATCCGTCAGCTTGCGGGCGTAGGCCTGACCTTCGTCACGGAGCGGATCGTTTTCCGCCGTGATGACGAGTGCCGGCGGAAGACCCGTCAGCTCTTCCTTGCTCGCGCGCAGCGGCGAGACGTACGGGTTGTCACGCGTCTTGGCGTCCGGCGCATACAGATCCCAGCCGTACTTCATGAAGGCACGCGACAAGAAATAGCCATCAGCGAACTTCTTGTAGGACTCGCTATCGACACTGGCATCCGTCGCAGGCACCAGCAGCACCTGATAGGCAATCTTCGGGCCCTTGCGATCCTTGGCCATCAGGGAAATGGCTGCGGTCATGTTGCCGCCGACCGAGTTGCCGGCCACCGCGATGCGGCTGCCGTCTGCGCCGATTTCTTTGCCATGCGCCGCGACCCACACAAGAGCGGCATAGGTCTCGTCCAGCTGAGTCGGAAACTTTGCCTGCGGCAGCGGGGTGTACTCGACGAAAACGCCGACCTGGCCGGACTTGACGACGAGATCGCGCAACAAGCGCTTGTGATTGTCGAAGTTGCCGACGATCCACACGCCGCCATGGATGAAGAACAGGACGCCGGGGTTAGCTGCAGCATGATCCGGCTTCATGATGTAGATCTTCACGGATTGACCATCCTGCGTGATGGTCCGTTCCGTCGTCGTCACGCCCGACATATCGACCGGCGTCTGGTTCTGCAGGGCAGTCAGGATCTCCTGCGGCTTGGGCTGCGGAAGCTGCCAGAACGGGCTGGGGTTCTTGCTGAGTTCGGTGAGGAACGACCGGACGGTGGGATCGAGGTGCGTGTTGTTCTTGAAGTCTTCGGCGGAAACGGACTGAGACATGACGGCTGCTCCGATGATGAGGGCCAAAAGGCCGTTGATGCGCTTCATGGTGTTCTCCGTGAGCGAGTGACAGACTCGGAGAAACTCCGAGATGGGTTCGTCTTCTGCGACATCAGTCGATGCCGAGGACGAGCGCATCTAAGCAACACCATCGAGCTGACGATATTCATGCCAAGGTATGAGTCAGCCAAGAGATGCGCATATGCTGCGCCTTGAACCGCTGCTTTTAAGCACTATTCAATGCACCAAAGCGTCTGGCGTGGGCTATCTACATACCTTTGTATGAGCCTTCGCCATCTTTGCATTTCATGCTTGATGCCCAACCATCGTGGTCACCATCACCACACGAGGCATCATCATGTGCACCTTCAAGACGTCAGACGGAACCAATCTCTTTTACAAGGACTGGGGAACGGGGCCGGTCGTTGTTTTCTCCCATGGATGGCCGCTTTCTTCGGACGCGTGGGACTCGCAGATGCAGTTCCTGGCGACCCATGGCTATCGGGTGATTGCGCACGATCGTCGAGGCCACGGACGCTCCGACCAGACCTGGCAAGGCAACAACATGGACCAGTACGTGGCCGACCTGGCGGAATTACTGGATCATCTGGATGTGCGCGACGCGGTACTCATCGGCCATTCGACAGGCGGTGGTGAAGTTGCGCGCTATGTGGCAAACCAAGGCGCCGCCCGCGTCGCCAAAGCCGTACTGGTGAGCGCGGTCCCACCGATCATGGTGAAGTCTGCGAATAACCCCAATGGCACGCCGCTTGAGGTCTTTGACGGTATTCGCCAATCCGTGCTCAAGAACCGCTCCCAGTTCTACCTCGACCTGACGCTGCCTTTCTTTGGGTACAACCGCCCTCATGCAGAGGTTTCCGAAGGCGTTCGCCAGTCATTCTGGCTGCAGGGCATGATGGGCAGCATCAAGGGACAGTACGACTGCATTCGCGAGTTCTCGGAGGTCGATTACACCGACGATCTGAAGCGCATTCGGGTACCGACCCTGGTGATCCACGGCGATGACGATCAAATTGTGCCCATCGATGCCGCCGGCAAGCGCTCCGCGGAGCTGGTACCCAACGCGAGGTTGAAGATCTACGCCGGCGCACCGCACGGCTTGCCGATCACTCGCGAGGATGAGCTCAATCGCGATCTGCTGGCGTTTATTCGGGAGTGAGCAAAGGTCGACCCGCCAGCGATGACGCCGGTGGGTCGAACTCGCTTTTGGGAATTTGGTCGACCGTGAAGAGCGTGCGCCGCTTGCTCAGTCGCGTTTGTAGCGGGAGACCGGCTCGCGAATGCCAAGAGCCTCCGCCATTCGCACCAGGTTAGCCAACGATTCGGCCTGCATCTTTCGCATCAGGTTTCCCCGGTGAATCTTCACCGTGATCTCGCTCAGATTGAGGCGACCAGCGATCTGCTTGTTGAGAAGACCTGAGGTTACCAGGCCAAAAACTTCGCGCTCTCTGGCAGAGAGGCTATCGAACTTCGCGCGAACGGAAGCAAAGGCGTCGACCTCTGCTCTTCGGATCCGAGCCCGGGTAGCTGCTTCTTGCACCGCCGCGAGCAATTCATGCTCATCAAAAGGCTTGGATAGAAAGGTGACCGCGCCGGCGCGCATGGCGCGTACCGTCATCGGTATATCCCCGTGACCACTGATCAAAATAACAGGAATCGGCGTGTCACCCTCGACCAGCTCCTGCTGGAAATCCAGCCCGTTGGCGCTGCCCAGCTGAACGTCGAGCACCAGGCATACGGCCGTGTCAGCCGCATCGCACGCCAGGAATTCCTCGGGGGTCGCAAAGCCCTGGACGCTGTATCCCGCGGAACGCAGCAGGCTTTCCAACGATGACCTGACGTCTTGGTCATCATCCAGTACGCAAATCAGTGCAGTTTCCAAGGTGCGCCTCAACCTGTTTGGGTAGCCGCCGATTGAACGTGTTGCTAGTTGGCGATAAGCGACCTGACTACTTTCAAGAGCTCGTCCGGATCGGCGGGCTTTTCAAGGAATTCCGCGATGCCGAGGCTATCTGCCATGTCTCGCGCCTCGGGAGTCGCGAATGCCGTCATCATGACTACCGGCAAATGCTTTCCCTGGTCCATCAGTTCGCGTCTTAGCCCGAACCCATCAATTCCCGGCATGTGAAGATCCGTGACCAGGCACTCCAGCGTATCGATCAGCGGGAAGGCCAGAAGGGACTCTGCGCTTGAAAAGGCATACACGCCAATGCCCTCGGAGCGAAAGACAGCGACGATGCTATCCCTCACATCCTCGTCATCATCAACAACGCCGATGGTATGAACCTGGCTCAAGAACAACTCCATGCCCTGTACAGGAACTTTCGGAGCCATTCTCCATGTTTCGGATGCCGTTCTCCACCATCCGAATGTATAGGTGTTGCACCCTCGCCTATGTGTTTGCTGGAGTCGCGGGGACGGTAAAGGTTACCGTCGCGCCTGGCCCTTGATTGTTGTTCACCTGGATGTGCCCTCCTTGCGCTTCGATAATGGAGCGGCAGATGGAAAGGCCCATGCCCATGCCTTCGGCCTTGGTCGTGAAGAATGGATCGAACACCTTGCCAATGGCCTCCGGCGCAAAGCCCATACCCACATCCCGTACTTCGACGCGAAGCAGCCCTTCAGGTGCAACGCCAAGAGAGATCCGCAAATCCTTCTTCCGATCGGCGACATCTCGCATGGCGTGGAGGCCGTTGACGATAAGGTTCACGAGAACCTGTTGCACTTGAACTCGGTCACCGAAAGCAAGGGGGAGAGGGCCGTCCGACGATTGCCTGAGCTTGACGCCCTGTAACTTTGCGTCATGCCGCACGAGTCCAAGTGCGTCCTCGACGATCTCGGGGAGACTAAAGCTTGCTGCGGGAGTCAGGGTCTTCCTGGCTAGCGTCTTGACTCGCTTGATCACCTCCGCTGCCCGGTTCCCGTTGGTCACGATGCGCTGAAGACTCGAAGAAACTTCAACCAGATCGGGATCTTCCCTCGACAGCCAGCGTTCGCCCGAGCGGGCGTAGTTGAGGATCGCTGTGAGTGGTTGATTGACTTCGTGCGCGATGGATGCAGAGAGCTGCCCTAGCAGCGAGACGCGGGCGGCATGAGCCAGCTCGGCCGACGTCTGTTCGATCCGGGCACGCGATAGATTCTGTTCGGTGACGTCGAAAGCCATGACCAAGACATGTGTCCAGTCGTGTGAGTCGGGAAGAATATTGACGCGAAGGACCACGTCGACAACGTCCCCTGTCAGCGTTTTCAAGCGGACTTCGTTCTCTGCCCCGCGTTCGCCTCTAAGCAACGTTGCAAGTAGCTGTGCGATGGCGGGGAAACTATCGGGTAGATACCGGCCACACAGATTTGTACCTGAGAGTGTTTCGTTGCTGTCTGCATGGAATAGCCGTACCGCGGCGGGGTTCGCGTTGCGGATAATGGCTCCCCGGATGGCAGCTTGAGTGATTTCGGGATTGGCCAACAGCCAATCTTCCAAATGACGTACGTCGCCCGTGTATTGGTCGAGAACGCGTTTGGATTCCAACCAATTGGACTCCCAGGTAGCAAAGCCTGCAGTCTCGAATATGGTCCGATAGCGTTGTTCCGACGCACGTCGTGCTTCGTCATGCTTCAACTGCGCTGTGACATCTGCACTGGACTCAATGACGCCAACAGGCTTTCCCGCATCGTCCTTACGCTGGAGCCAGCGACTCGCGAGGGTAAGCGACGCACCATCGCGGCGCGTACGAATCAATTCACCAGTCCAGTGGCCTTCCAGATCAAAGGCGGCCTGGACTTCTTCCGAGGAGAACTGGCACTTGAGCAAGCTCTCACAGTGCTTGCCGACCGCCTCGCTCCGCATCCAACCGTACAGTTTCTCGGCGCCGTCGTTCCAATAGACGATGACGTCATTCTTGTCCCTGATGATGACCGTGTCGTGTGATAGCTCGAGAATCCTGGCCTGCTCAACCAGTGATGTGCGGGTGGCTCGGTCCCGGAGGATCAGGACTGTCGTCAAGGAGATGGCGACGATGCAAACGCCAAGGCGGATCAGCGCGCTACTGTTGAGCTTGTCACCGTGTTGCAGGACGAACGCCAGAAGCGTGAACACCACGGCGGCGGCCGCCGCCGCGATGATGGCTCGTAAGCCCAAGGGGGCAACCAGGAGAATTGCCACGATGTAGACGACAGCTATAGCGCCGTTTACCGTCGTAAATGCGTCGACCATGAAGACGGCGAGTGACAGGGCAACGGCCCCAATGACCCGCAGCTGGCTTTTCATACGAGACTCTCGAGAAAGCTGACCTGCGATAGCATAATGAATGAACAGCTCGGCGGTAGATGTTGGATCGCCGCTCCTCTGGACTCCAATCGAATGCTGTCTGCTTCGGGTCATGTCGAGTGCCTAACCGTCTACGCAAGCGGTGGGTCGTAACACGCGGTCAAGCGCGCACTGCGAATCAAGCCGGTCGATAAGTAAGCCGTACTCCTTTGTGTGTGTTTCTCCTTAAACCGATCGGGTTTGGGTGGTCAATCAAAGTTCGCGGCAGAGATAGATGGCGTAGACCAACACGATGGCCAGGTCGAAAGCGGCAATGGGTCGCATGCGGGTCACGTACGGTTTTTTCCAGCTCGCCACGATCAAGCCGATGAGCCCAGCTTTCTCGATGCCTGCAGCCAACATCAGCGGAACGCGAAGTTCCGGGTGCCACGCGGCATAGATCAGTAACGCTCCCAGGCTCGGCGCCAGCAAGCTCCAATGTCGCGTGAGCAGCCCACCGGCCCCTTCGGGTGCTTCGATTCCGAAGAGGAGTCTTGGCCCCTGTGCTGGAAGCAGAAAGACAATGATCGGCAGCAGGGTAAACGCGCCGCTGACCCATAGAATGATGCGAATGTGGTCGACGATCACGGTGATTCTCCAACAGTCACGCCCAGAGGCTTGTACGAACGGACTTGCAGATCAGGGAAAGGTGCGGCGCATGAATCGCTCAAACAGCGAGTCGGGCAGCCAGCCTTTCAGGCGAGGGATCCAGCGCGCGAGCGAGCCTACCCGGTAACGCGGCGCCGGCACTCGGGCTTGGATGGCTTGCACGACAGCGGCCGCCACATGCTCGGGCCGAGTGCGACTCGCAAGGCCGTCGCGGCGCATGCGGCTAACCAACTGGGCTCGCCTGTGAGCGAACGGATTGTCAGCCGCACTGACTTCTCGAATCGACTGCTCGAGCGAGCCAGTGGCCACCGGGCTCGGGCTGACAGTGCAGGCATAGAGGCCAAGAGGCATCAGCTCATGGCGCAGCGATTCGGTGTAGCCCTCGAGGGCAAACTTGCTGGCTGAGTAAGCCGCGTTCATCGGAAGGCCAATCTCACCTCCGATCGAGCTGATGTTGATGATGCGCCCCGAGCGGCGTTCCAGCATGTGCGGCAAGACGGCCTGGACCATGCGCACCGCGCCGAGAAAGTTCGTGTCCAGCTGATCCATGAATTCGTGCCACTGGGTCTCCAGCACGGCACCGAACAGGTCGTAGCCGGCATTGTTGATCAGCGCATCGATGTGACCCTCACGCCGCAGCAGTTCTTGCACACAAGCCTCGACCGAGGCCGCGCTGGTAATGTCCAGACTCAGCACCTCGGGGCTGCCCTGCGGCCCGCGCTCAACCGGCGCGCGCTGGGTCACGTACACGCGATGCCCCCGTCCACGGAGCTGCGAGGCGATCGCTGCACCGATGCCCCGCGTGCCGCCGGTGACCAGTACAACTTGCCGTTCATTCTTCAAGCTTCAGCTCCCTGAGCCTTAAGGGGCTCGTGAGGTTCAGCTCGTTCAAGAACGAATCGATGGCTCGCGTGGTTTCAGCGGGAGCGTCGACTACCGAGAGATGGGCCGTTGGCAGCTCGATGAAGCGGCCGCGCGTCAACTGAGCGGCCGCATGGCGAAGATCGTCCACCGGGTACATGGCATCGTGCGTTCCGGCGACGAAAAGCGTTGGCGCAGCAATGTTCTTCAGACGCGACGAGAGATCGTCTCTTTCCAGCAGTACCGAACGAACGGCCTGCGACAGCGCCCTGCCGTCGGCCCGCCGGATATGTTCGCGGAATCCTTCCATCAGGGCGGACTCGCGCTTTCGCGTCTCGGGCATAAAATAAGCATCGGCCACACCCTGTACGTATACCTTGGTAAATTTCAGCCAGCGTGCGCCCCAACTGACGAAGCTATCGCGCCAGCGCGCACGGGTCTTGAAGACAGGAGTGTTCAGCATGACGACGGCGCGAGTGCGCTCGGGATGGTTTAGCGCAAACTCACCCGCAACGAGGCCGCCCCAGGACGTGCCAATGCAAACGACAGGCTTGACGATCTGGAGTACGTCCAGCACCTGCTTCAAGGCATCCGCGCATTGCGCCATGCTGAAGCCGCCAGCCGATGGGCCGCTGGCGCCATGACCGGGGCCGTCGATGAGGATCAGTCGATGGCATTCCCGCAGGGCGGCCACCTGCGCATCGTAGATCCGGTGGTCGGCCAGAACCGACGGCCACAGGACCAGCACCTCCGAAGAGGCGCCCGCGCCGCCCGGTATGCCGGTATCGTAGACCGCTAACTGACTGAGACTGGTCGGTATCGACCAGACCTTGATTGAATGGGGTTTGGGAGGCGTCATGGGGCGACCATCGCTGGATGGGGATGGGGTTATTGCGTCAGGACGTGCTTCGAAATCGGATGGCCGCTGGCATCGAAGGATCAATGTTATGACCGTTAACTTAGACCGCAAAACTACCGATGTCAACAGCGTTAACATTCAGCCATGACTAAGCCCTCCGATCCTGCCGGAGGGCGGTATCACCACGGAGACCTGCGACGGGCCCTGCTTGAGGCCGCAGGAAAGGCGGCTGACATCGAGCACATCTCTTTACGCGAGCTCGCCTCGGGACTGGGCGTCAGTGGCGCGGCGGTGTACCGGCACTTCGCCAGCCGCGAAGCTTTGCTGGCGGAGCTTGCTGCCATCGGCATCGCCCAGCTCCAGGAGCGCTTTGCTGACGCATTCGATCTCCACACCCCGCCGGCAGATGGCCCGGAGGCGATTGCACGCCTGCACCGCTTGGGCGTGGCGTATCTGCGCTTCGCCGACGATCAGCCGGCCATGTGGCGCCTGATCTTTGGTACGTATGCGGTGCAAACCCGTGCCAACGCATTGCAAACGGGCAAACCGACCAGCTACTCGTATCTGCCGGCGGCACTGCAAGGGCTGCACGAAACCGGCGTGATGGCGCTGCCACCATCACCAGGCGATCTGTTGTTCACTTGGAGCACCGTCCATGGTGCGGCGGCGCTGAGAGTGGGCAACGTAGCTCCGGCACAGGGGGAAGTCGAACGCATAGGCGCCGAAGTTGTGCAGCGAATTTTGCGCGGAATCGGTGCATCTCCTGAGCCATCCTGAGCACGGCAGGGCGGCGGTTGCGCGCACTCATGTCAGTCTCCGATCCATGGCGGACATGACAGGATAGGGCCGTCGATTTGGCCGCCCCACAATGCATCGTAGGGTCAGGTGATGGCAGGCGCCAACGGAAACTCCCGCGCAAAGACCAGGCGCTCAACCACCTTGGGCTGATGGAACGGAAACGGCTGGACGACGACTTCCTGGTCGGACAGATGCCGTTCGTATTCGCGCAGCATCAGGCGCAGGCGTTTGCCTTGGAGGTTGGCGGGTACGCTGATACGGCCGACCCAGACGCAGGTGTCGAGTGAGACCAGTTGTGCGATCAGCTCTGGGGTGAGGTGGGTGATCTTTGCTGTTTGCGCAACGTTTGCTGTCGCCGCTTCCCGGCTAGGCGCGGGTGTCGTCGTTGCGACGTGTTGATCTTGGGCAAAGCTCGTCAGCATGGTGGCGCCGATCTGGTCGAGCAGGCCGAGCACCGCTTGTTGGGGGGTGGCGTCGGCGCTGGGGTGGGTCTGGTTGGGTACGTCGAACCAGTCGAGGTCGGTTTCGAAGGTCGTGTTCTGCCATTGCAGCACGACTTCGATGCGGTTGTGGCCGGGTCCGGGGCCAAAGTATTCACTTAGCAGGGACGACACGCCCGGATACATGGCGGCGGTGGAGCCCGCGCCTTGCGTGGGCACCGGGCCATACACCTTGAACGTATACGCATCGCGCGCTTTGGATACGTCGATGCGACGGCGCGGCAGGAGTTGCGCATAGGGCGCGACCACGACGGTCGACAAGCGTACGTCATGGTTCGCGTTGGGTTGATAGCGCACGAGGCACAGGCGAACGAAGGGCATGTAGCTGTCGCCGGCGTCGATGCGCACTTCGGCAAACCACTCGTTGCGCTCCGCATCGAAGTAGACGCGGTGCCCGGCAATCAGCATGTCTTGATTGGCTTCGGGAAGACGCTCGGTTTGCGTGTAGACGGCGTTGGGAAACGCGGCGGCGGTCAGCGTGCCGTGTGGCAACGTGGAGTCGAACAACGGGTCCTGTCCCCATTGGCTGACGAAAGCTTCGCTCGGCTCGGTCAGGTGGCACAGTTGTTGGGGATTGCTGCCCGAGATCACGACGACGCCCAATAGCTCGCCATCGCCGGAGGTGAACCAGGGGCGCTCCAGATAGATGCGCAAGGTGCCGCCGTCGCGTACCACGCGATGCACACCGCCGACCTCCGCGTCGGACCAGTGTTGCGTAGGCATGATGTAGACCAGGTGCGGCGGTTTGGGCCGGCCCGAGGCGGGGACGATGTATCCCTGCGGCGCAACGTTCGATAGGAGCAAGGGCGCGCCGCATGCCACGTCGGTCGCTTCAACGGTGTCGTCGTGATAGTTCGCAGGCAGCGCGAGCGCATCGCGCAAACAGGGCTGCCCTTGCCGCGTCACCTGTGCCGGGTCAGCCGTGATCGATGGCGGCAGGTATTCGCGAAAGCGCGTTGTCGCCAGCAGGCTGTAGCGTACGAAGCGGAACTTCTGGTCGCCGAAATCGTGGCGCACATGCGGGCGAACCGTGCCGCTGTCGGGCAAGGGTCCCAGGAGTCCGAAGTCCGACCTGGTGGGCTCGCTGGTGTCGATGCCGGGCTGCTCGATGCGCACGGGCTTGAGCCGCGCCGTGACGTGCTTGCGGTACGGCTTGCCTGCGGCCGGGTCGTCGATCCACTCCATCCAGTCGGCCATCACTTCGAGTTGACCGGTGCTGCGCGCGTGATAGCGCACGAAGGTTTCACCCTGGAAGTCGAGCCACGTGGCGCCCGTTTCGCGTTTGGTATGGATGGTGAGGAAGGTCGGCTCGCACACCGGATGCTGGGTGGCATGCACGAGGGTGAGCGTGCGATCGGGCGTCATCGTCCAGTTGGCGCCGCAGATACCGAGTATGGCCGCCCAGACACCGCCCAGCGGCGTGCTGGTCCATGCGGGCAATCCCATCTTGAGGATATGGTCCACGCGGATGCCGGTGGAGTAGCGCACGGGTGCAATCTCGCCTTTGCGCAGGAAGATCGTCAGCGTGCGTTTGGCGCTGTCCCAGGTCGGAAGGGCATGCGTGGCGTCGACGGTGTCTGTGCATGGCGCCGCGTCGATCTGTTCGGCCAGTTCGATGATGGCGATGCGGAATCCATCGATGTCAGGCCAGGTGCCTTTCAATGGCACGTAGAGCACGAGTTCCTGGGTGAGTGGAATGTAGTCGGCGTGCACGTTGTCGGCGGCGTCGATCACCACCGGCGCGACGATGCCCGGCACGCCGCGAAGTACGACGGCCGCTGCCGTGGGGTCAGGCAGGTAAGGCGTGGCCAGGCGATCTTCGGTGTGCACGACGTATTCGCCCGGCTGCAGTCGGAAGCCTTCGGGTGGTGACTGCGCCAGCGCTTGTTCTTTGGACGCGCCATCGATGGCGGGCGTGATGATCTTCACTGCTGCCCCGCCGTCATACAGGGTGCCGGCCTCGCGCTTGGCGATCAGGTCGAAGGCCTGGTGGATGGCGGCGTTCTTGCCGGGGCCGGCGGGTGCATCGAAGGCGTCGTCGAAGCAGCCGTGCTGCTCGGCCAGCGTCTGCGAGGTTTTCGGCGGCACCACGTGACGGAGATTGACATCGACGTATGCGAAACCGCTCACCAGTGGATCGTTTAGCGCATAGGGACCTTGCGCGATGTACTGGCTGGTGGACAGGCTCTGGTAGCCCGCGTCCGTCGCCACCACATCGGAGCGGATCACGGCCCGCTCCAACGACTCGCCTTCCGACACGCGGCCGTGCAGCGAGAGTACCGGCGGGTCCACGGGTTCCAGGCGGCGATAGGTGATTTCTTCGCTGGCCTGCTCCAGATCGGAAATCGACTTGTCGTCCAACTCCAGGCTGTTGCCGGCGAGGTCGACCGTGCGCGCGCGCAAGCGATAGGTATCGCCGAAGCGAAGGCGCGGCAGCGTGCCCTGTCGCGACTCCGTCACCGTCAGCACGGGCGACGCGCCGTCGGCGGCATCGGCATCGGCGTGCGCCTGCACGGTTTCTTCCTGGATCAGGCCGTGTTCGTTGATGGGCACGATGCGCTTGCCGGGACGTGGCGCGACCAGGCTCCAGCCAGCCCACTTGAACAGTGCCTCGTGCAGGTAGTGATCCTGGGTGTCCTTGTTGTTGTCCACGTCTTTCGGCGCGGCCTGGGTGGTGGTCGAAGGCCCTTGCACGCAACCTTCGTCCGGCACGTCATCGATGAGCTTCGATTGGTCCTTGGTGACCCGATACTTGGCGATGCGGGCGCACAGCGAGCGCCACTGGCCAGTGCGCTTCTCCCGCACATCCACGCGGAAGCCGCGCAGCACATCTTCGGCGTAGAGCAGCACGTTCGCGGACTGGCCGGCGTCGTCCAGTGCATCGTTCTTGAGCGAATGCGCAGCGAGGTCCGCTGCCAGGTCGGTAGCGCGGTTGTGGCGCGTCACGGTGATGCCGGCCGAGCGCAGCGCAGGCGTGGCCTCCTGGTTGTTGTTGGTGGTGTACGCGATCCCTGCCGGTTTGCCCAGAGGGTCGTCGTCGTCCGGATCAGGCGTGTTCTGCAGGTGGGTGAGCGTGCTGTTGACGAAGTTCACCGTCTTGATCGCTGAACCGTCGGCATCGACCTGGATCAGGCTGAAGGGTGACCTGCTGTCGGCGCCCTTGGCGTCATCCGAGCGCGCTACTTCCATCGCGCCGGCCAGCGCCAGGAATCCGTCCGTGACATCGGTGGTCGTGCGGCTGCGCACGATGAAGCGCCTGCCGGTCAGGTGCCAGGCCGTGCGTGGCGTGGAGTCCTCGGCGGTGCTGTGTCCACGGTGCTTGACCACCAGCTGCATGGTGCCGGCGATGCCGGCGGGGCTGGCACGCCCCTGTTCGATGAGTGGTTCCGCGCCGACCACGGTGGCATCGATGACCAGGCCGAGCGTGCGCATCAACTTCGGCGCATCACCGAACGAACCCACCACCTTGTGGAAGTCGTATTTCGGCGTGGGTATGGCTTGCCTGGTCACGGTGGGATCGGGATAAGGCACGTAGGTCGGCGGCGTCTCTTCCCGCGAATAGAACCGGTTCGCTTGGTAAAGCGCGTAAGCCGGCGTGCTCTTGCCGAACAGGTTCTTGAGGCCCGGGGGTAGATCGCCCGGTAGTGCACGCGTTGGTGTGTGCTTCTTGTTGGCGGTGAGGCGGCCGTCGATGCCGACGATCTGTTCCGGTACATATTTGCTGTGTTTGCCGAAGTATTCGCCACGCACTCGCTGGTCGATGTCGCTGTTCGCCAGCAAGTCGCCGATGCCATTGGGTCGGCGGTTGTCGTACTTGCGCCGGCCCCAGCGTTCGCCGCCGGCCGCCTGGGTGATCATCGGCTTGAACGGACTGCGGCCAATGGGGAACAGGGCGGGGCGATCCAGCCCCTGCTGTGCGGCGAGGTCGCCGTAGTGGTCCTTCAGGAAACGCACGACGTGGCGCACCGGAAAGGAATGGAGGTTGTGCTGGCTCATGTCCGTGTACACGAACGGCGCCACGCCCATGTCTGGCGTGAACAGCTTCTTCCAGCTGACGCTGTCGGCGACTTGGTCGACCTTGAGATCGAACGTCGCGCCATCTGTCTTCAGCCAAAAGCCGAGCTGTGCCAGCGTTGCGGGCCAGTCCAGGAAATCCGGATAGCCCGACAGCAGCGCCTGCGCATTGCCACTGTCCGGATCCGGGGTAAGCCTGGGTGAAAGCACGATGGACACGCGCAGGTGGCCCTGCTTGTCGAAGCCGTTGGGCAGCACGGTCCAGACCAGTTTTTCCGCCATGATCGTCTCCTTGCGAGCGTGGTTCCTTTCGCTCAGGCGAAAGCGTCGACGTAGTCGTGCCAGGGATACTTCGAGTCGTCGGTGACGGGCCCGGCTTCCGGCCCCATCAATGCGGCAAACGATGGATCGCCGTTGGAACCGGCAAAGCTGCGCTCGCAGTGGATGGCTGCGCTGACCGAGAACATGAACAGGCTCACCGCGATGGTCAGCGTGGCCTCGCCCTTGGCCTTGCCGGTGCCGCTGTCGTAGCTCAGCGCCAGGTAAAGCTCGATCGACACCGAGATGATGCCCAGCACGCTCACATTGCCGCCCAGGCGGAAGTAGCCCGCCAGCTGACAGGCATCCTTTTCCATGCGGAAGTAGATGCCGGCCATCACATGCACGCCGCCGGAAGCCACGCCGAAGTCCACCGCGATGGCGGCGCCAAACTCAAAGGCCGCCTCCATCAATTGCACGCCGTGCGGATCGATGGTGATGCCGAAGAAACCGCCACCACCGAACATCGAGACGGTGAGGCAGAACGGTTGTTCGCGTGTGCAGAAGTTGAAGCGCACCGACAACGGCTGGCCGATGAAGGGCACCGTGAAGCCAGCGCCCAGACTGAGATTGCTCAGGTTGAGCACACCGACGGCCAGGTTCGGCAGGGCCATCGAGAAGCTCGCGTCGATGCCTTTCGGTGAAATGTCCAGCGACGGCGGATCGGAAAAGCCATCCAGCGGAATCAGGTCCTTCAATGTTTCGACGAACTTCAATGGCCCGATGAAGTGGATGCCGTCGAACTTCACGTCCACGTCCATCTTGGCCGAGGAATCCGCGCGGAACTCGATCTTCTCGAACGCGAGCTTCATGAAGCCCAGCTTCTCGCCCAACAGGATCAGGTCGAAAGCGCGCAGGCCGCAGAGCACCTTCACATGCGCCTCGCCGGTGCTCTTCTTCACCTTGGCCTCGACCGCCACGATGAAGGCATCCTTGTCGCGCGGCTGGAACAGCGTACCCAGCGGGCCGTACAGCGTGTTGGACGGCTCAGGCCAGGGCTTTATGATGGGGTGCCAGTCAAAACGCACGGTGATCTCGTCGCCAAGCAGCGAGGAAAGCAACTGCGTGATGTCCGCCGCTTTATCGGTGATTGAGCGCAGCGTGATGGCGATCCTGTCGACGGTCCCGCGCACGCCGCCGGCGAAGAGGTTGATCTTGTCGAACGCCGCCTGGAAGTCCGTCAACGCGTTGCCCACGGCGTCGATGTTGTTCTTCAGATCAGTCGTGTTCGCCAGCAGGTCGGGCAATTGCTCGGGCTGAACAAGCAACTTGGACACCGCGTTGAACAGTGCCTCAGCGGGACCCACCATGGCCGGAATGCGCCTGATGTCATCGACTAGCGCCTGGATTTGCGCGACGCGAGTGCGTATCGGTACGAGCTGTTGCTGCACGACATTCTGCACGGCGGTGGAAAGTCCGCTGCCTGGCAACTGGGTGATGCGCAGGTTTACTGCCGCCAGCAAATTGCCCAGCTCGCCCTGCATGTTGTTGAGCGCGGTGGTGAGTCCGCTCGCTGGCGGCTTGAATGCATCGGCCGCCTTGATCGCGTTGATCAGGCCTTTGCCCGCGCCCGCGGCCTGATCGAGCTTGCCGGCCAGGGTGGCGGTGGTGGCATCGAGCGCCTGGATCTGCGGCTTGATCTGTTTGAAGGCCAGGTCGATGGCCTGCTCCAGCGCCGACTGCGCGGCCGATGAGGCCATGCCCTCGAGCTGACCGAGCAGGTCGTTGGTGTTGCCCAGGGCGCCGATGAAGTCTTGCAACGCGTCAGCCGCTTCGGAGACGAACTTCGGCAGCCTGTCGATGCCGTCCGTATCGATGTTCACCAGGTTGAGCAATTCGCCCAGCGGTATGCAGCCGAACAGCACGGGGTTGACGATGGCGCTGAAGGCTTGCGAGCCATCGAAGGCCCCGCTGTTGAAGGCGGCGACATCGCCCGCGAAGGGACCGGCGAGGCGTGACATGCCGGAGGGACGCAAGTTGGGTTGCACGAAACCGCCCGAACGGTCGCCCTTGCTGGTGAAGTCCAGGTCAGGGCCATTTTTGATATCGGCAAACACTTCGCCTTTGTCGAAGTCGTTTCGACGCGCGGCATACTGCTTGTTCCAGTGGAGCTCACTGCCGGTCGTGCCGCCGGTGAGGTAGGTGAGCGAGGGGATGAAGGCGGTGGCCTGCTGGATCGAGGGATAGGTCAGCGGCCCGGTACGCGTCGCCGGATCATGGCGCAGTTGACGCACCTCCATGCCGAACTCGATCTCCTCCAGTTCGCAGGACGTGTCGCCGTGCTTCTGGCTGGGCGCCATGCAGACACGTTGCCGGTGCGTAGTCGCCTTGCGCCATGGCTTATTGTCGTCGGTGTACCAGTCGGCCTGGACTTTATCGAAGTTCGTTTCTGCGTCGCTGCGATCGCCGTCGGGCGACGGATTGGCCAGTGAGTTGTCGATGAAGATGCCCGGCATCTCGAATGCGACGTGCTTGCCATCCAAGTCGGTGCCCACAAAGCGAAACCGGAACGGCGTGTCCTTATCGACGCAAGGCCAGAACATCTGCATGTCCTTGTCATCAACGTCCTTGCCGCCCGGATTCTGCAGATCAGGCGTGACATGGGTGAGGCAACGGATCTGGCTAAAGGGAAATTGGCGATGGAAATACCGCGTATAGGCGGAGTCGGCGACGCCGGGGAGGGCATCGCTCGATGGAATCGTCATCGTGGGATAGCTGTGCACCGGCTCGCGCACGATGATGAAGGTTCGCTGGCGCAGATAAGCAGGATTGCCGGGTCGGTCGTGATGGAACTTGCGCTCGCTCACTTTTACCAGCGAGACCTGATGACCAAACGGGCAGAGGTAGCCTTTGTAGACCACCTTCACGTAGTGGTCGCGCGCTTGCGTTGCCTGGTGCACCCATTCTTCCACCGACAGTCCGTGCGGCACCTTCCACGCACCGCGTGCATCCAGCCAGCCGCCAAGCGCAGACAGCATCAGCCGATGGCATTCGATGGGTTCCTGGTTGCCGTCTGAGATACGGAAGTTGCTCGACTCGTGGACGATGTTGAAGCGGTCGCGGTCGTCCAGCGTCATGCGGAACGGAACCGCGTTCGGCGCGGGCGTGGTGGTGGGTTTGGGAATGCCGGGATCAAATGTGGACGGCACCGATTGCGGCCCGAAGCGTGCCCATATGGCGCGCACTTGCGTGCCGCTGTTCGGGCCTTCCTTGAAGACGCCGGTCGTGCCGTCCAGGCAGCCCAGCCGCGTATGCCAGAGCGGCGTGCAGCCCGTCGGAGTGAAGGTCTGCGAAGTGATGGCATGCACGAAGCGGCCGGTCTCATTAGGCGAAAGAATCAGCCGATACGGCAGCTCCAGCGATGTTTGCGTGGCGGTGGGCAGGCTAGGGATGGGCGGAAGTAAATACCAGGACGGAGGTATCTTCGTGACCTCCAGACCCGCCGATCCGACCACGCCATACAGCGCCATGGCAGATGCGCTGTGCAGCGATTGATGCGCAGCGGGCCGAACCGTGCCGGCCACCGGCCTGCCTGGTTCGAGGACCTCCGTGCCAGCTTGTTCGGCGGGCACGGCGAGCTGGTCGGCACGCAGTTCGGCGCGACGCAACAGCAGATGCAGGCCTTCCGGTCCCCCGTTCTGCACAATGCGCAGGTTGCGCAGCGTCGTGGCGAGTGTGCGTGCCTGTTGACCCGGCGTGAGCGCGGCGAAAGCGGCGCGCTGGCGTTTCTGGAGCACACCGGTGAGTGGACCGACCACGATGCGCCGCGCAGGACCACGGGCCGCATTCGCGGTGATGCTCAGGGGAAGATGCAGGCAGGCTTCAAGTATGCCTTGCAAGGTGTAAGGCACCGGCAGCATGTTGGCATCGGCCAGCAGCTTGGCGTCGTAGCGGAACACGGCGCGGCTGCCGTTGGCAATGCGCGAAGGAATGGGCGGGAAACGCGGCGGCTCGCCGGCCATGTTCGCAGGAGGCGAAGTCGGCGGGCACTGGGGGTCCCTGTCCTTGATGCTGCCGGTGGGCGCCTGGTAATACACCTCTTCCGAGATCGATTGCGGCGCAAAGCGCAGCACGATGTAGCCAGTCTTGCCCTGTCTCGCCTTGAGCGTGGCCGGGCCGTGTCCATCGGGCGCGACCACGTCCAGGTTGATCAACGAGAAATTGATCGAAAGGAAGTCATCGGAGCGGATCACCGATTGCCCGATATCCACGATCGCGGCGATGCCGCCCACGATGGGTTCCACGCGCTTGAGCTGCGCGCGCTCGAAGCCGGCGACAAATCGCGGATCGTTGGCCAACTCGGCCAGGTCGCGCTGGATGGTGGCGCCGCGTCGCGTCTTGCTGGGCATGACCGTCCCTCCGTCGTGAAAGACTCCCATCGGAACGGAAGATCATTCATAGGCATCGGAGCGCACCGCAAACGTTCCCCACGCACGCCATGCGGGACGTGCATCGGTTCATGTCTGCCTAGCCGTTCGATCACGGCTTCCCAGTGTTCCCCGCCCAATCTCCCACGCCAGATGGTATGGACCGGCATTACGGCGGACCGTGGTTCAGGCAACACGAAACCGTGCCGACCAAGTCAGCAAACCAAGCCAGTCATTCCAAACGAATCCACTTCGCGACAGCCGATGTCGGCTGCGTACCCCAGCGGGACCGAAAGCGAACAGCGCCCCCGCGAACACCCCGGCGCAAGAGCCTACGGTAGCCGAGGTTAAGGTGGCGTCGAACTTTGAAGTCAGGGCTGGCGGAGACGCAAGCCCATAGCATCGCGGCAGTATCTGATGCCGAACAAACACGGACGGCTAAACGTTCGTGATTTGCATCGGCTCTTGCAAGGCAATGCTTGAGCCTCGGCAGCTCAAAAAGCGACTGGCGCCGCGTATTCGACGGTGTGGCGACGCGATGTGGCCAGCTTTGATTTATCGAAGTTGCAGCTGCATGCCTCAACGTCGGTCGCGGATTTGTCTATGCCTTTCATCCTAAGTAAAGCGCGTAGTTTCACGGATTACTCCGACGTCGCTGATATGGCAGTGTCACGTGCCCGTGGAGCGCGTACAGAAGATGACGAATGGTATTCGTGAATGTCTCCTGCCCGGCTTTCACGGTCGCCCCAAATGCGGATGCGTGAGCACTCGCGTTCCCCGTTGCCTGCTGGCACGGCACGGTGGAGCGCGCTGGATCGAGCGGCGATCTCGAATGCGCAAGGAAATGGGATAGCCGTCTGGCAGAACGTCCTGATAATTCTCTGGAGAACGTCAATGGAAGCAAATGACATTCGATTGATTGCGCTGGTCAATCGCCTGACCGATGCGTTCTATCCCAACCCGGATGATCCCGGTCCGGTCGGGCCGTGGGGACCATGGATCAGGGATGCGCTCAACGAGGGGCCACATCCCGAACCCTGGCGCAGAGCAGCAAGCACGGAGGACGATGACTGGTGGAAGAACAGTCCCGTAGGGCCACATCCGGGGCCACCTCTCAGGGCGATCCTTGCCGCACTGGCGGGGTTGAACGGCCTTTTCGACAATGAACTCACCGCCGGGGGTAAGAGACCTCATCCCAACTGGCATGGCGGCGGGTTATTGAGCGATCTTGTAGCGCTCAATCCTCAGCCACTGCCCCCGAAGGCTGGTGGAATTGGATTTGCGAGAGCCTTGGCATTCGTCGCGCTGCGGCGCGCGCGTGAGGCCGGTGGTGAGCAGGGTGCCAGTCTGCTGCGCCAGTTTTCTGAGGACTGGTGCGGCACCGTCATCCCGCTTCCAGGTCTGCCGAAACCTCACGACCCGGGCGAACCCCGCCCGCCTCGTCCAGAGGAATCGCTCGTGTTGGGCGCAACGCTGATTCGAGCGGCTCGCTTGAGCGAGGTCGCGACGCTGAAGCATGCAGCAGAAGAAGCAGGACAGCGGATCTTCAATTACGGACTGTCCGGCCTCGCCTGACCAGGAACGGGGTCAGCTTAAGTTCCGCGATCGAAGGGCAGTGAGGAACTCAACCTGATCCCCGTTTCAATCGTCGATTTCGTTCAGCCGTCTTTGAAATCAGCCAGCGGCATGGATGCCACTACCCATGTTGCCCCTCGCATTTGCGGATCTCTCTTTCTGGTTATTTACGCCCCCGGCAGACCGAGTAACCTGACCAGGCTACGTTCCTCTACGGAGCCTTGGCCATGCGCAAGTTGTTGAAGTACGCAGTACTCGCCGGGGCTGGTGTTGCACTCACCAGTTCGTCGCTTGTCACGTCTTATCTATCCCAAGCAAGGACTCTTGATCCTGCTCTGCTGGCCACTGCGATGTGTGGCAGCGGGTCGGCCACATGGTCTCTGACGCGCCACCTGGCATTTGCATCGGCTGTTGCCGGGCCAGCGGGCGTTGCATCGGCGCCCATGCCGCTCTTCGCCGATCTCACAGGATCTCGGCTCTTGATCACGACGCGTAGCGAGCAGGCCAGGCGCTACTTCAATCAGGGCTTGGTCCTCACCTACGGTTTCAATCACGCGGGAGCGGTGCGCTCATTCAGGGAGGCGCAGCGGCTCGATCCGGGTTGCGCGATGTGCTGGTGGGGCGAGGCACTCGCGCTGGGACCCAATATCAATGCTCCGATGGACGATCGCGACCGGACCAGCGCGCTGGCTGCGATGGATCGGGCGCTCGCACTTCGCGCGCACGCATCGCCACTTGAGCAGGCGCTGATCGACGCCATTGCGCGCCGCTACTCTCGCGATGCGAAGGCTGATCGTGCCGTGCTCGATGCGGCCTATGCCGACGCCATGCTGGATGTCGCGCGTCGCTTTCCGAACGACGACGACGTCGCGGTGCTCGCCGCGGAAGCGGCGATGGATACCAGCCCATGGAACTACTGGGAAGCCGACAAGCGAACGCCCGTAGGGCGCAGCGGTGAGGCCGTTGCGTTGATCGAGAAGGTGCTTGCCCGCCATCCGGAAAACCTGCAGGCGGCTCACCTCTATATCCATCTCATGGAGAACAGCGCCGATCCACGCCGCGCCGAAGCGGCTGCGGATCGTTTGGCGCAACCGCTCGCTCCGAGCGCGGGACACCTCGTCCACATGCCGGCGCATATCTATGCATTGACGGGGCGATATGCCGATGCCATGAGGGTCAACGTTGCGGCGGCCCGATCCGACGAAGGGCTGATTCGCCGTACCGATGACCACAGCCTGGTGCGTTACGGCTACTACCCGCACAACATCCATTTCATCGTCGCCTCGGCCCAGATGGCCGGCGACATGGACACCGCTATCCGCGAGGCCGGTCGACTGCGTACCGTGCTCGATCCGGAGACGTCCGCGCGCATTGCCTGGGTGCAGGCGATCGATGCTGCGCCTTATCTGGCGATGGCGCAGTTCGCGCAAGCCGAGGCGATACTCGCCATGCCACCGGCGGATGCGCGTCTTCCCTATGCGGTAGCCATGCGCCATTACTCACGCGCAGTCGCCCATGCCCAGCGACAAGATCGTGCCGCCTTCGACAGCGAACTGAGGGCGCTCGCCGCGCTGCGTGCTTCCGATGCGTTCGCGCCGATGATCGAGCAGGGGGTACCTGCACCCGATCTCCTTCTGCTTGCCGAAGCTGTCGCGCGTGGCAGATTTGCGCACGCGCAAGGCCGCTTCGACGAGGCAGCGGATCACTATCGCGAAGCCATCACGCTCGAGCGCAAGATTCCCTATCAGGAGCCCGCGTACTGGTACTACCCGGTCAGCCAGTCGCTTGGCGCGGCTTTGTTCGGAGCGGGGCGATTTGAGGAAGCCAGCCGAGCATTCCAGGCAGCGCTGCAGCAAACGCCGCAGAACGGCTGGGCGTTGTATGGACTGGCCCAAAGCGAAGATGCGCTGGGCCATCAAAGCGAAGCGGCCGCGGCGCGAGCGGCTTTTCAGCGCGCATGGCTCGGTGATCCATCGTGGCTGCGCATGGAGCGGCTGTGACGCGCAACGGATAGCAGCTCAAAAGGCCATTGATCGCATTTTCAGCGCGCGTCGAGCAGCACACATCGGTGCTGCTCGGGATGCAGTGCATTGGTGCTGCAAGCGATCAGGCGATCGACCAACCACCATCCACCAGCAATCCATGCCCCGAAACAAACGGCGCGTCATCGGAAGCCAGGAACGCAACGACATTCTGCATTCGCTACGCCTTTCCCAGCGGCGCCATCTTTGGTTGGGAATTCACCAAGGCGGGCGAAGCCATCCAGGTGGACGTCGATGGACCACTCGCCCTGGACAGCCAGGAACTGATGGTCGATGCCGCGGCGCAAGGCGTAGGGCTTGCCTATGAGTGGGAGGATCGCGCTGCGCCTTATATCGCCGATGGTCGACTTCGATACTGCCTGGAGGATTGGTGCACGACGGAGGAAAATCTGTTCCTCTACTTTCCGAGTCGCAAACATCAGTCGGCGGGTTTGAGAGCACTGATCGAGGCGATCAGGGCGTAAAGTCGGATGGACTGGATGGCGCGTCGGATGGCGCTCGTGGAAGATCACTAAGCCTTATGCCTATGGCCATGCGCACTACTGCGAAGATCGAAGCCTTCCTGGAAGCACTCTACTCGGCGCCGACCGCCGGTATACCGCACGTCTTCGATCCGTGGAACGCTATCTCCAGCGACGACATTGCTCCCGCCGCGATCGAAGGCCGCCGCGAACGCCTGAGGCTGCATCTGTCTGCTCCTGCACCGAGGTTGCTGCTGGTCGGCGAGGCGCCAGGCTATCAAGGCACACGGATCACCGGTTGCCCGTTCACCTCCGAGGCTCTGCTGCTGGAGGATGGCGTGCCGCGTATCGGAAAGTTGCACGGCCGACTTACTTCGCGGCGGCTACCCTGGCGCGAGCCATCGTCCACCATCGTGTGGCACGCGCTGCGTGAACAAGGTTTGATGGATCACACCGTCCTGTGGGGCGCCTTCCCATGGCATCCGCACGGCGCGACGCCCTTGTCGAACCGTGCGCCCAACGAAGCGGAGAAGGCCATGGGCGCGGCACTGCTGCAGCAACTGATGGCTGCGTTGCCTGGCGTGACCGTGGTGGCCGTGGGCAATGTCGCCGCCGATTCGCTGCGCAAGCTGGGCGTACACGCCGACAAGATCCGCCATCCTTCCAATGGTGGCGCGACGATGTTCCGCGCCGGACTTGCCTTGGTGGCGCAGCAACTCTGATGGCAAGGGCGACGTGCCGCGCGAACGCTTTCGACCATGAGAAGCACGGTTGGATCCGCGCTATGGCTTGACCCGCGTCAAGTACGCCTTGAACGAAGTCGCCCAGGTTCGGCCGCCGTCCCTGGAGTAATCAATTTCAAAGCGGTGGGAGTTGGTGGTGATGTCCGACCAGACGCCACGCACCAGCACGGTACGTCCCTTATAGACGGACGTGCCGTATAGCTCGCCGCGACCGTCCTTGAAGCTGCCAGTCGTGGGAGCCTCGAACGCTCCCGTATCGCCGTCTATGTAGGTCTGGCTCCATTGCCCGGCCTTGGCGTTGTAGACGAAGAGCGTGGCGCCCTCCCAGTGTCCATCCGGGCCGTCGGCCTCGATCTCCTCCAGCCATGCGCGGCCATTCCAGACCGGCCGCGCCGTCTTGGTGCCGTCCATGGTGACCGTGTGAGTCCCGCCTTCGAATGGGTCGAGTACTTGCGTCACGTGCGTATGCCACGCACCGCGAGCGAAGTCGAAGTCATGGGACCCGTCGCGCGGCGTTTCGGCCCTTGCACTCAGGGACAGGCAGGCCAGGACACCTGCCAGCATGCCTCCACCTAATTGCAGTCTCCACGTCATCGTTTTCTCCATTTAGCCAAGCCTGAGGCGTGACTCTAGGGAAAACCGATCGTTCCTGTGGGGCCAATGAGGAGAAACTCGCGTGGTCCACTTCGATGGGCGCGAGTTGGACGCGGGGCGCCAGGTAGCGAACGACCGGGCGTGGCTAGAGCACGCGGCGCAGCGCCTTGAGCCCTTGTTCGATATCGTTGAGGTCAACCGCCCCGTAGCCGAATACCAGTCCTTCCGATGTTGGCGAGCCGAAGAAATAGCGCTCGAAGGAATGCAAATGCACGTTGGACTCCGACAATCGTGCCGTGACGCGTTCCAAGCGATGGGGTTGCGTCGCGGACGCCGACACGTGCATGCCGTAGTGCGACTGCATCGGCGATAGTTCTTCGGAGAAATCCGCTCGGAGGATGTCGACCAGTAGATCTCTGCGCTTTCGAAACACATCACGGAGCTTGCGTACATGTTGCGCCAGGTGGCCGTCCGCGATGTAACGGGCGACGGCCATTTGCGTCAAGGTCGGGCAATGCCAGTCGAGACAGTTCTTGGCCGTGACCAGCGCCGACATGGCCCATGGGGGCGCCACGATGAAGCCCAGGCGCAATGCGGGAAACATGCACTTGGAGAAGGTTCCCACATAGAACACCTCATTCGCGGTGGCCGTTGAACGCAGCGCCTGCAGCGGAGCGCCGTCGTAGCGGAACTCTCCGTCGTAATCGTCCTCAATGATGACCGCGCCATGCTTGCGGGCAAAGTCGAGCAATGCCGATCGCCGCCGCATCGACATGGAGACGCCGAACGGAAACTGGTGCGACGGACAAACGCACACGATGCGTACCGAGTCCGGCAAGGCGTGAACCACCAGTCCTTCCGCGTCCACCGGTATGGGTACTACCTTCGCGCCGGCAGCGAGAAAGGCCGCACGCATCGGTGGATAGCCAGGATCCTCAATGGCGACTGTCGTAACCCCTGGGGTCACCAGCACTCGGGCGAGCATATCGAAGGCTTGTTGCGCGCCGGCGGTCACCAGCACATCGTCGGGCTCGCAGACAACCGCACGCGACACGCCGATATGCGTCGAAACGGCTGCCCGCAACGGGTAGTGCCCCTGATTGCCCTGCGGGCTCTTGAAGGCGGGAGGCTTCAATTCCATTCGCCGGAGTTGCTTGGCGCTGACCCGGCGGAATATGTCGAATGGAAACAGGCGCGGATCAACCAGCGCGGGACGAAAATCCAGACACCTCGCGGTGCTTGTCGAGGTTCCCGGTTGACTGTCGTTCCAGAAATTCAGCGCCTGTGCCAGCTCAGGTCGCGACCACAGCGCATTCAGGCGTGGATCGGGCGCTTGCCGTGTCGAGGGCCGCTCACGCGGCGGGCGTTTTTGCTTGGGCAGTACGTAGGTTCCCGAGCCTTGCCGGGACTGTACCCATCCTTCGAGCGCCAGTCGCGCATAAGCCCGGGCAACCGTGTTTCTTGAGACGCCGAAAAAGGTCGCCGACTGACGTTCCACCGGGAGTTTGGCCCCAGGGACCAAGCGACCATCCAGGATGGCGGCACGCAATTGCGTGTAGACGGCTGCCGCCGAACGGCGGCTCCCCTTGGGCGGGAGTTCGAAAGCAATTTCGAACAGGCTATTCGTATCCAGCACATCACTTGCCACGAACTGCCTCCGAACTGGCTCAAGCGCACGGGGAGGTGAACAAGCTACTGCAGCGGAGCGGGTCCTGCGCTTCCAGCGGTTGCCAATCAACGCGGAGCAAGCGGGACCATCCTGCATCGAGGTACGACCGAGCGCCATGTTCAGGCGCTCGGTGTTGTAAGTCCATAGCCCACACGTGATCGAATCCCGCGCGCCATCACCCTTGGAACAGGCTTGGAGGCTGCGCGCTGGCGGGCGATCACCTCCATGCCGAACTTCAGGAGCGTGGCGGCAAGTAGATGGGCCGCGCTGCTGCCAAGCCTTGCTTCACCTGCACGCTGCGCTCATCGGCCAGCACTTCATCCTCGCCCGCTTCGAGCCCGTCGAGCGCGCGCTTGACGATGTCCTCCGACGTCGACTTCGGGGCATCGAAGTCACGGGCAAGATCGGTATCGACAAAGCCCATATGCAGCGCCGTCACCTGCGTGTTCTGTCCTGCCAGTTCGAGGCGCAGCGCATTGGTGAGGGACCACGCGGCGGATTTGCTGGCTGAATAGGCGGCCATCGCGCCGCTCACCCACGAGACGACCGAGAGCACATTGAGCAAGGCGCCGCCGCCGTTGGCCTTGAGCACCGGCGCGAAAGCCTTGCTCATGCTCAGCATGCCGTAGAAGTTGGTCTCGAAGATGCGTCGCGTGACGGCTTCGCTGTCCTCGGCAAGAAAGCCGCCGGCCTGGGCGATGCCGGCATTGTTGATCACCAGCGTCACATCCGAGGCGAGCTTGGCGGCAGCCGCCACGTCGTCCGGGTTGGTGACGTCCAGCCGCAGAGGTTGCACACCGGGCTCGGTAATCGTGGCGGGGTCGCGCGCTGCGGCGTAGACCTTGCGGGCGCCGCGGGCGAGCAGCTCGCGGGTGAAAACCAGGCCGAGTCCGCGATTGGCACCGGTGACAAGAACAGTGGCGTCTTTGATGTTCATAGGAAACTCCAGGAGATGGGGGAAAGGGAGTGATGCCGCCTCAGGCGGTCCCGGCCGTGATGAGTTTCGTGACGAATTCCAGAGGTCCCCCGGTTGGCCGGTCGCCGTAAGGGGAGCATGTGTTTCAAGGGCTCATCGCATGGACGCAAAGGCTAGATCCTTTCAAATCCGGGCACTAGACGGTAAATTCGGAAGGCACCCTTTCATCTGGTGAGAGGCCGTGGACCGACTCGAAGCCATGACCGTGCTGCTGACGGCGGTAGACGCGGGCAGCCTTTCCGCCGCCAGCCGGCAGCTGCATATGCCGCTGGCCACCGTCAGCCGCCGCGTGTCGGAATTGGAAGCGCACCTCAATGTCCGCCTGGTGTTGCGCGGTGGGCGGAAACTCGTGCTGACCGATGCAGGGCGCGATTACGTCGCCTCCTGTCGGCAGATTCTGGAAGACATCGAGCAGGTCGAACGCACCGCCGCCGGTGAATACCGCGCGCCGCAGGGTGAATTGATCATCAGCGCGCCGGTAGTGATCGGACGCAATCACGTGGTCCCGGTGCTTGTCGCGTTCCTGCGCAGCGCTCCGCAGATTCGCGCGCACATCCAGTTGAGCGATCAGGTCAGCCATCTGTTGGAGGATCATGTCGATCTTGCCGTACGACTTGGCGCCTTGCCCGACAGCACCCTGGTAGCCACGCGCATCGCACTGCTCGACCGTGTGCTGTGCGCCAGTCCTGCGTATCTGCAGGCACGTGGCGTCCCGCAGAAACCCGAAGATCTTGCTGCGCACGATTGCATCACTTACGTGGGCTACTCGGCGGCGGACATGTGGGAATTCGGCGAGGGTCAGGCCTCGCGGGTGGTCAAGGTGTCATCGCGCCTGAGCGTCAATTCGGCCGAAGCCGCCGTGATCGCCGCCACCGAGGATGGCGGCATCGTGCGTGTCCTGGCCGATCAAGTCGATCATCTGCTGAAAGCCGGCATGCTGGTGCGCTTGCTGCAGGCCTATGAGCCTGCTCCCATGCCGCTGAGCCTGGTGTATCCGGGCCAGCGGCAGATGCCCCTGAAACTACGCGCTTTCATCGATTTCGCCACGCCGCGACTGCGCGAGCGCTTCGGCTATCAACATCCCTGATACGGATGGCAACCCGCTGAGCTTCGGCCACGCCGCTGGCTTGCTGTGATCGAAGTGACTGCGCAACGGGCTCGAATCAATCTAGACTTGCGCGCTTCGTCCCTGGTGCTGTCCCTGATTGCAATGAAACGTCGCTCGATCGTGTGGTGGGTGTTGCTTGGATGTGTGGTGAGTTCGTCGGCCGTCGCTGCGGGTGCGCCGGTGCGGCATGTGCGGCTGGGTGCTTATCGGGTCGAACGCGACGTGAAGCCGGGGCACAATAAAGTCGTGGGCACGCTGACCAACGTGGGTCGCGTGCCGGTGCATTCGGCTCGGGTGAGCTTCCGCTTGTTCGACGCCATGGGTCATGCCATCGGGCGTGCGACGGATCAGGTGCATAACCTCGCGCCCGGGCAGACGTGGAAGTTCCATGCGGTCGCCCGGGGCAATGTGAGCCGGGCGCGCGTGCTGCGTGTCGAGGAGCGGTAACGTCCACGCCGCGGGTTGAATCGGGGGATTTGGAAAGTCCGCGCTCGCGGACGGCTCGATAATGACCGCTCCCCCTTCGAGAACAGCAAAGCATGGAAACGCGCTTTACCGACTCCGGCGTCCGCATGCGTCTTCATTCATCGCGGCACGGCACGCTCAATTGGTTGTTGCTGCCCGGCGGCCCCGGCATTGGTTCGGAAAGCCTGCAGGAGTTGGCCGATGCCATGGTCGTACCCGGCCATATCTGGCTGATTGATCTTCCGGGCGACGGTTCGAATACGGAGCACGCAAGCGACGACCCGTTCGCGCACTGGCCGCAGGTGCTGATCGAAGCCGCGCAGGCCGTTGGCGACGCTGTTTTCGTGGGGCACTCCACCGGCGGCATGTATCTGCTGGCCGCGCCGGCATTGCGCGGCGTGGTTCGCGGCCTGGCCTTGCTGGATACCGCACCTGATTGCGCCTGGCATGCCCAATACGTGGCGATGACCAGGCGCGATCCCCTGCCGGCTTTCGAGCAGGCCGTCGTCGCGTACACGAAGGACCCCTCTGTCGAGAATCTCACCACCTTGGCGGTCACCTCCGCCGAGTGGAACTTCACGCCCGCAGCGCTGGAAGCGGCGCGCGCCCTGCTGGCGCGCATGCCCTATAACCGCGCGGCGGTGGAATGGTCGGACGCCCACTTCGATCACACCTATGCGGCCAGCTGGTGGCCGCTCGACATACCGGTGCTGCGCCTGTGGGGCGAATGCGACCGGATCGTGAGCCAGCGCGGATGGTCGGCCGCGCGCTACAACACGCCCAACGTGATGACGGCGGCGATCCCGGATGCCGGTCATTTCCCGTGGATCGATCAACCGGCGGCCGTCTCCGCTGCCTTCAAGGCGTATGCCGAGCGAGTGCTCACAGGCTGAGCAGGGCGCGGCGAACACATTACGATCACTCGACGAATGGACCATGAGGAAGGGCGCCGCTGCGTTGGCGCTCCCCTCGATCACTCCAGGAGTCGCCCATGAAAGTCGTCACCTCGCTGGCCCTTCTTGCCGCTTCCCTGTGCCCAGCTGTACTGCTCGCCCAGTCGGGCGGTTGCGATGCCAAGCGCCAATCGATCGAGCAGGAAATCACTTATGCCCAGGCCCACGGCAACGCCTCGCGCGTGCAAGGACTGCAGACCGCCTTGGCGCAAGTGAAAGCGCATTGCTCGGATGAATCGTTGCGCACCGATGCCGAACAAAAGGTGGCCAAGGCGCAGCAGAAGGTGGTCGCGCGGGATCAGGAGTTGCAGGAAGCCAGGGAGCAGGGCAAGAGCGCCGACAAGATGGCGGACCGCCAGCGCAAGGCGGACGAAGCCCATGCCCAACTCCAGCAGGCCATGATGGATGCCGAGGCCTTGCACTGATCCCGCGGGATCTTGCCAGCACCGGAGTGGACGCCGCTCCCGCCGAGGCGCAGTCGCATGAAGCGCGGCGCCTCATGCCTGCAAGCGAACCTTTCGTGTCACGTGGCCATTGAATGTCGGGGTTAGAATCCTCATGGTTGAGCTGCGTTCGAACCAAGGAACCCCATGAACGACTCGTCCCACCTGACCCAGCAAGCCGTTTCCATACGAGGCATCAGCAAGACCTATAAGGGCGGCTTCCAGGCGCTGAAGGCGATCGATCTGGACATACGGCGTGGCGAGATCTTTGCCTTGCTCGGTCCCAATGGTGCAGGCAAGACCACGCTGATCAGCATCATCTGCGGCATCGTCAAACCCAGCGGCGGCAACGTGACGGTGGATGGTCACGATGTGCTGCGCGACTATCGCGCGACGCGCTCGAAGATCGGCCTGGTGCCGCAGGAACTATCCACCGATGCCTTTGAAACGGTCTGGGCGTCGGTGCGATTCAGCCGCGGCCTGTTCGGGCGCGAGCGCAACGACGCGCATATCGAGAAAGTGCTGCGTGCACTGTCGCTGTGGGAAAAGAAGGACGCCAAGATCATGACCCTGTCCGGGGGCATGAAGCGCCGCGTGCTGATCGCCAAGGCGCTGGCGCATGAGCCCAGCATCCTGTTCCTGGACGAACCCACCGCCGGCGTCGATGTGGAACTGCGCCACGACATGTGGCAGATGGTGCGCGGGCTTCGCGAAACCGGCGTCACCGTGATCCTCACCACGCACTACATCGAGGAGGCCGAGGAAATGGCCGACCGCGTGGGTGTAATCACGCGCGGTGAGCTGATCCTGGTGGAAGAAAAAGATGTACTGATGCGCAAGCTGGGCAAGAAGCAGCTTTCCATCACGCTGCAGACGCCGATGCAGGCGCTGCCCGAGGGCCTGGATGCAACCGGCCTGGAGCTGGCCGACGACGGCGCCACGTTGATCTATACCTTCGACGCCCAGAGCGAAGACACCGGCATTGCCGAACTGCTGCGCAAGCTGGCCGAGCGCGGCGTGGACTTCAAGGACCTGCATACATTGGAAAGTTCGCTCGAAGATATTTTCGTCAGCCTCGTGCGGGGTGCGCCATGAATCTCCCCGCGATCCGCGCCATCTACCGCTTCGAGATGGCCCGCACCTTCCGCACCCTGACCCAGAGCATCGTGTCGCCGGTGTTGTCGACGTCGCTGTATTTCATTGTGTTCGGCACGGCAATCGGCTCGCGCATGGGCGAGATCGGGGGCACCAGCTATGGCGCCTTCATCATTCCCGGCCTGATCATGTTGTCGCTGCTCAACGAGAGCATCTCCAACGCCTCGTTCGGCATTTATCTGCCCAAGTGGTCGGGCACCATCTATGAACTGCTTTCCGCCCCGGTGTCAGCGCTGGAGGCGATCCTGGGCTATGTGGGCGCGGCCGCTTCCAAGTCGGTGATGCTCGGGCTGCTGATCCTTGTGACGGCGCGTTTCTTCGTGCCGTACAGCATCCTGCATCCGGGCTGGATGATCGTGTTCCTGCTGCTGACGGCGGTGACCTTCAGCCTGTTCGGTTTCATCATCGGCCTGTGGGCGGATGACTTCCAGAAACTGCAGGTGATCCCGTTGATGGTGGTGACGCCGCTCACCTTCCTTGGCGGCGCGTTCTATTCCATCGGCATGCTGCCGCCGTTCTGGCAGAAGGTCGCGCTGTTCAACCCGGTGGTTTATCTGATCAGCGGCTTCCGCTGGAGCTTCTACGGACACTCCGACGTCAACGTGGTGTTGAGCGCAGGCATGACCCTGGGCTTTCTGCTGCTGTGCGCCGTGGCGGTGGCCTGGATCTTCCGCACCGGATACAAGCTGCGCTCCTGAGTCCGGGGCGGGCCGCCGCCCCGATATGCTGGAAGTTCCAAGTGCCCGGGCCGTGACGTCTGGGCCATTGCCTCGTCCCGTCCGTCATGTATACAGTGTATACATGAGCCGCCTCACCACCGCCGAAAAAATCCTCAAGGCCGCGCATCGGCTATTCGATCGCGAAGGCGCCGACGCAGTGACCATGCGCCGCGTCGCCGAGGCGGTGGGTATCACCCCGATGGCGATTTATCGGCACTTCCCGACTCGCGATGCATTGCTGAAGCAGCTGTCCGATGACAGCTTCAAGGCCGTCGCGCATGAGTGGGAGGCGCATCGCGGGAAGAGCCGCGACGTGATGAAGCGACTGATGGCGCTGGCTGGCCCTTATCTCGATTACGCGTTGGCGCACCCACACCTGTTCGATCACGCCTTCTCGGTGCGCCGCGACGACGCACGCCGTTATCCCGAGGATTTCCGCGCCGGGCTGTCGCCCACCTTCAATGTCGTGGTCGACACCGTGGCCGAAGGGATGGCCAAGGGCGTGCTCAAGCAAGACGACCCGCACGATGTCGCCATGGCCCTTTGGGCCCAGCAGCACGGTCTGGTCGCCCTTTATCGCGCCGGTCGTTTCAGTTTCGACGAGGCGGCGTTCCGCGCTTTCTATCTGCAATCGATGGAGAGGTTGATCCATGGCATCAAGGCTTGATGGTTCCGCTCTTCTGACCTGGCTGGGCGCGACAGCGCTGGCTGCCCTGTGCTGGTGGTATGGCAGCGGCGTGCAACCGCTGTGGTGGCTTACCTGGCTGGCGCCGCTGCCGGTGCTGTGGCTCGCGCCGAGGGTGCGTGCGCCCGTGGCTGCACTCGCTGCCTTCGCTGCGTTCGCGACCGGTGGCTTCAACCAGTGGGACTACCTGCACCACTACATCGGTTTGCCGCTGCCGTTCATTGCGTATGCCATCGGCATGCCGGGCGTGGCGCTCGCTTTGTGCGTGCTGCTGTTTCGTCGATTGCTGCTGCGTGGCAGCAGCTTGCTGGCGACGCTGGCGGTGCCGACCGCCTGGCTTGCCATCGAATACATCAGCAGCCTGCTTTCGCCGCACGGCACCTTCGGCAGCATCGGCTACACCCAGATGGATGCCCTGCCCATCCTCCAGGTGGCCGCAGTCGCCGGACTCTGGGGTATCAGTTTCCTGGTGTTGCTGGTGCCCACCGCGATCGCCGTGCTGCTCGCACCGCGGGCTGCAAAACGAGACCGCTTGATCGTGGCGGTGTCGACCGCCGTCGTGCTCGCCGTGTCGCTTGCCTATGGCGGCTGGCGGTTGCAGGCGCCAGCCGTGTCTACGATGCGCATCGGCCTGGTGTCGCTGGAAAAGCCGATCCGTCCCGCCCTGGCGGATGCCGATGGCCAGGCCCTGCAAGCGCGCTATGTCGATGCCGTGAGTCGTCTCGCGGACCAGGGCGCGCATCTGGTGCTGATACCCGAAACCTCGTTCGCCACGCCCGATGCCAACCTTCCTGCGCTGGCGCAGCTGGCGACGCGGCGTGGCATCACCGTGGCGGCCGGCATCGACTTCAAGGGTGATCCCCGCGCCGAACGCAACATGCTGGCGGTGTTCCAACCGGCAGCGGCGTCGCCGGCAACCTACAGCAAGCAGCACCTGATACCGGGCTTCGAGCGTCAGTACACGCCGGGCAGCGGCTACACCATGCTTGGCGACGGGCCGCGGATCGGTCTGGCGGTATGCAAGGACATGGACTTCCACGACATTGGCCGCGCCTACGCCGCGCGCCATGCGCAATTGCTGCTGGTGCCGGCATGGGATTTCAGCATCGACGGCTGGCTGCACGGACGCATGGCCATCATGCGCGGCGTGGAAAACGGCTTTGCCGTGGCGCGTGCACCTCGTTCCGGCCGGCTCACCCTGAGCGATGATCGCGGCCGCGTGGTCGCCGAAGCGTCCAGCGAGCAACACGACGCCGAACTGGTCGGTGAGCTGCCGTTGCGTGAAACACGCACGCTCTACGGCCGCTGGGGCGACTGGTTTGCCTGGCTCGATATGTTGGGCCTGGCCGCATGCCTTGCATTCGCGCTGCGACCGTCCGTGTCGCAGCGATGAAACACTTAGCGCCGCTTCCGCACCGGAATTGATGGCACGCGGCAGACCGTCGTCCGGTTCGCGCAAAATTACGTAGTCTTCAGCAGGTGGGGATCTCCCCGCCGGCGTGCATTCGCCCGTTGCCCTCGCGGCGGATATCAGCTTCGCCCCGATCAGCAGGAAATTACGTTTTAGCGCGGGAGCTGGCCTCTGCTTTCTGGCCTATGGCGGAGGTTGGCCACCCCGCGGCGCAGCTAATCCGCGACGGCGTACGCGCTCTTGTGAAGCAGAGAAGGGCAGGCGGGTGGATGCCCACCCGGGCCGCGACACACCACGATGGCTGACGCCGCGGCGTATGCCGCCCGATCAAACACGTGGTTCCTGCCATAGTCCGGCGGCGTCATGCCGAGCCGGAAGAGCATCTCGCGCATCACATGCACCTTGGCGTTCCTGCGCGTGGCGTCGGTGTTGTAGGTGAAGCTGATGGTGGTGGACGACTCGTCGCTGGTCTCCACCATGTGCGGACTGGTCAGCGGCATGTATACGCCCGTGCCGGGCCCCAGCTTGAACACGTGTGCGCGCTGGCGGAACTCCTCGCTCCACAGCGTGCGGCTCAAATCGTGACGCATGTGAAAGCAATCGCGAGCACGGTCGCTGCATACGGCGGTGTCATCGGCGTCCCAGACATAGACGGTCTTGGTGCCACGCACCTGCAACAGCAGCACGTGGCTGCGATCGATGTGGAAAGGCGTGGCTGTATTGGGCGAGGCGGAAAAGATCCAGCCCGCGCGGTAGTAAAGCCCGGGATCCTTGCGCTCGATCTGGGGCTTGATCGGATTGATCACCGCATCGACCAGCTCGCGATAGCGCGGGTCCGCCTGGATGTGCCGCAGCAGCACCCACGCCTTCGCCGCGCTGATATCGCGTAGCGAATCGACCGCCGACTTGGCAGTGGGAAACAAGCTGGCAGCGTCGTCGAAGTCGGTGCCGGCGCTGACATTGCTGTTGAACGCGTACCAGAGCTTGGTGCCGCGACAGCGCTTGCCAAGTTCCACCAGCTGTTCGGTCTGCAACAGCGGGTGGTCAGTCAGACAGTGTTTCAGCGGCTGGATGCGCCATGGATCAAACGCGTCCCAATCCATCTCGATAAACGTTTTTGTGCTTTCACTCATAGCGGACCCCCAACCCTTGCGAGCGCATGCGTCGCGTGTGATGTGTGGCCCCTGTGATGAATATTTATACGCTGAGGCATCGCCAGCGAGCAGGCGTCTAAACGCAATACGCCGTGAAAGAAACTACGTTCCGGGATGGCTGTACGTGCATCGTCGCAAGAGATTGCACTCGATCGCCTGGCGTCAGGAAAGGCGAAAATAGTTTCGCCGCGCAACGATGGCGACGCGCATGGTGCGTGCTGAAAATCGCGGTTCAACGCCTTAAAAAAGCTAGCTTGCGCGTATCTGTCGATAAGCGTTGCTGATACAACCGTGCGTCACTTGTGGCTACGCTGGTGACTGGCAATCAGCTTGCGCGCGGCTTCGCCTTGGCGCGTTTGCGGGTGCTTGGCGCACGCGCGGCATCACTCGTCGTCGGTGCGTTTGCGTTGATCTGTTCGATCCACGACAAGCTGTCCGCGTACGAGAGGAATTGTTCGAGATAACCCGGCGACAGTTCGCGCATGAGTGCGATGGAACGATGCACCAGCGCGCCGGAGTTCAAGGGGCCCGCATTCTCCGGCACCTGTTCCAGCGACTGCCGCATCTGGCTGGTGGTGCGCAGCGTGGACCAGAGCCTCTTGAACTGATCGAGCATCTCCAGCGTGGGATAGCTGGCGCCTGGCAGTGCTTCACGAGTGGCGGCGTGCTCAAGGCGCGCCGCTATGCCCGTTTCGATATGGGCGAGCAGATCATTCAGCGCACTTGGCGCACCTGTCGTCGCCTGATCGGTGTTCGCGCCGGGCGCCGCATTGCCCAGTTCGTGCGCGTACGCCTCGATCAGTTCGGCCAGGCGAGCATCGAGGATGTGCCGCGTCTTGCCTTCGTGCCTGGACGCGCGCGTTGCCAGCGCTTCCATCACGTGAAAGCGCATGGGATCGAGCCGGTCGGCGCCTTGTTCACGCCACGCGGCTAACTTCGCGCGAGCGGTCGCCGCATCAGGGCTCATGGGCAGCCACGTTGGCATTCGACGGTCGCGGCATTGGCGCCATTTCCACGCGGCGATTCTTGGCGCGGCCTTCGTCGTTTGTATTCGTGCTTACCGGTTGCTCCGCGCCAAAGGCGGCGGCGAATACCGATGACGCAGGCACGCCTTCGGCGATCAAGGCGCGGGTGACGGTGAGCGCGCGCTCGGCCGACAGTTCCCAGTTGTCGGCGAACTGCTTATTGCCGTCGCGCACCTGGCGGTCGTCGGTGAAGCCGCTGACCATCAGGATTTCGTCGCGCGATTTCAGATAGCCGGCCAGTGGACTGGCAAGACTCTTCAACAGGTCGCGTCCTTCCGGCTGCAACTGATCGGAGTTCAAGGCAAACAACACGCTGCCGCGAATACCGATGCGCCCATTGACCAGAGTGACGCGTCCGGCGGCCAGCGGCCCTGCCAAGGCCTGCTCCAGCGTCTGGCGACGCTGCGCTTCGGCCTGGCGCTGTTTGACCTCTTCATCCAGCCGGCTCGACAGCTGCAACTGCATGCCGATCACGCCGACCAGGATCAGCACGAACGCGCCCAGCAACACCGACATCAGGTCGCCGAAGGCGGCCCAGATCGTGGCGCTCGATTCGGCTTCGCCTTCCAGGTCGTCGATCATGCCGTTTCGGCCTCGATCGCGGCGCGCTGGCTGGCAAGCTGCTGCATGTCTTCGATGATCTGCTTCTGCGACAGCATGCTCAGGTCGATCACTTCCCGCGCCTGGGCCACGTAGTAAGCGAGCTGCTCGTCGCTGCGCGCGACCGACTTGTCCAGCGCGCTGGCAATCAGCTCCAGGCGTTCCATCAGTGCCTCGTTGGATTGACCAAACGACTGCACCGCCGCGCCGAACGCATCGCCCAGGCTCGCCACTTCGACGGCACTGCTGGTGACTTGTGCGGCCACGGCGTTGAGCTTGCCGGTCTCCGCTTCGATATGGTCGGTGAAGCGCGTGCTGACGCGCTCCAGCAGGTCGGCCGAGGTGACCACCAGTGCGTCCACGGCGGTGCGCTGCTCGGTGGATGCGTGGTTTACCGCATCGAGCAGGGTTTCCAGCGTGGCCAGCAGGCGGCTGCGTTCTTCCAGCATGGCGGTGTCGCGCACCATGCTTTCGGACAGCTTCTGGCGCAGCTCGGCAACCACTTCGGCGGCGGCCTTGGGTGCTTCGGAGGCGGCCTCGACCAGGCGGGAGATCTCGGCGATGGTGGCGCTGGCGTGCGACTGGGTTTGTGCCGAGATGTCGGCGGCGGTGCGCGCCAGTGCATCGCAGACGGTCTGCTGCTGGCTCGCGGCATGCTCGCTCGCCTGCGCCCACTGCGTGCCCAGCGTGTCGGTCATGGCGCCGAGCGCCTGCGACCAGGCGGCCAGTCGTTCGTGATCGCGCGATTCCAGCGTGGCTTGCAGCTGCGCATGCGATTGCTGCATCAGCTCGACCAGCGATGCGGCGCGTTGTTCGAAACTTGCCGCGGCCGTATCCCAGGCCTGCTGATTGCGCGCGGCGAGTTCGCCATTGGCGTCCTGCTGCTGCGACAGCGCCTGCTTCCAGGCGTCGGCAACGCCGTGGGTGGTGGCGTCCAGGCGTGCGGAGACGTTGTCCAGCAGGCCGGCCGAGCGTTGTTCAAAGGTGTCGGTGAATTGCTGCAGTGAGCCGCGCAGGTCGTGAGTCAGTGCTTCGTTGGTGCCGCGATGCTCCGCCAGGGCGGCGTTCCACAGCTCGGCGACCGTGGTGGTGGTGGTCTCCATGCCGCGGGTCAGCGCCTGCAGTTGCTGCTGCACGGCCTGATTCACCTGATCGTGCAGCGACACGGTCTCGCGCGCGATACCGTCCATCGTGGCCGTCATGATGGGCTGCAATGCCGACGAAGCGGCACGGGCGCTTTCACTCACGCTGTCCTTCAGCGACGTTTCCACCGAAGCGGCGAGGCGGGTGTAGCTCGCTTCGGTACGCGCGTGGAACGCTTCCTGCCCGGCCAGCTGGCGCTCGTTTGCAGCGACGCTCTGCTGCTCGATGGTCGCCATCATCGTCTGCAGGCGATCGACCAGGGTCGGCATCAGCTCGGTCTGTTGCTGCAGCAGCTTGAAAGCCTGCTCACGCTGATGGCTCTGCGAGTACACGCGCAGCGTGGTGGCGATCTTCGCGTCCAGCAGCTGCACGGCCTGCAGGCGCTCGCGGCGGCACAGGGCGGAGAGCAGGCCGAGCATGGCCGAGCTGGCGACGCCGGCAATCGACGTGCCGAACGCAAAGCCCAGGCCCTTGACCGGCGCGGCGAGCGAGCCGCGGATGGCCTGCAGATCGGTCGCGCTTTCCAGCGCGATGCCGGTGCCGCGCAGCGTCGCCATCATGCCGAGCAGGGTGCCGAGCATGCCCAGCAGCACCAGCAAGCCGACCAGATACGGCGTGAGCGACGGCACGGGCATGGCCGCGCGCTCGCCTTCGACGCGCAGGCGCGTCGCGTTGCGCACGCTCGGATGCAGGCTGCTGAGCCAGTCAGCAAGGCTGGCCGGCGCGGCGGACAGCGCCGTCACCGCCTGCGTCAGCGTTGCCGTGGCTTGCCGATAGCGATGCAACTCCAGCGCACCGGCGAGATAGCACAGGCCAATCAAACCCGCGACGGCAGCGCCCAGCGGATTGGAACCGATGTAACCGGCGCCGATCCAGCACACCGCGACAAGGCCGGCAACGAACACGGCGAGATGAAGAAGATTTCTGAACATGACTACCCAATTAGCTGGTGCGAAGCGCTGCAAGCAAGCCTTCGACCGGTTGAAAACGAACGTCCAGTTCGGCGAGCAACACGCTCTGCATATCCCTGCGAAACACGTCCAGCCAGGCGCCGCGGATCACCGCGGTGGTGTTCTCGGTGGCCTGCGCATCGTCGAGCGATTTGCCCTCGGCCTCGCGCAGGCGATCAAAATGTTTTCCCAGTACCGCAGGCACGGCGGCCAACAGCATTTGTTCGCGCGGACTCAGCGCCTGCTCCATCACCGCATCCACCGCGGCCAGTCGCGCCATGTCGTGGCTCTTCTGCGCGAGCATGTCGCGCAGCCGGCCGCGCAGATGGCCGGTGGTCGCCTGCATCTTCCGCTGCAGGGCGAAGTAGCGTTGGCGGAAGACGGCGTAATCGACCGCCTCGTCCGCCGGCTGTCGTTCGGTGAACGCCTTGTCGCCGGCAATCGTCTGCGCCAGCGACACGCGCGCACGCGCGCACTCCTCATCATCCGCACTGCCGAAGGAGGGGGCATCGCCGCCGTCGACGGAGGGCTGGCCGTCCAGCACCGTGGACAAGGCCAGCGCATGCGTCCAGTCGAGCCAATGGCTCAGCCGGTCCGAAAGCGACTGTTTGGATTGGGCGACGTCAACGTCCGTCAGGCGTGCAAGCAAGCGAATGAACGTTGGGCCACGGACTGTCGTCCAGGGAGAGGCAGACACCATCAACTACTGGCAATAAAACCGTCATTTTACACGGTAAGCCGACCCGGGCGCCTTCCGCGCGATGTCGGCACTCGCCGCCGGCCGGTTCGGCCCGATCCCGTTCAGCACTAGCTGTAGTAGGCTTTACACATAGGTTGATTGCGTATCTCGAGGGCTGGCCCAGGATGAGCGTAGTCGCATCCGGCGACATCCATGGGGAAAACCAATGAACGCTCGACTTATCTTCGCCTCCGCCCTGTTCCTGACCGGTACGGGTTTGTCCTTCGCCCAGCCCGCACCCGCTGCCACGATGGATGGCATGGCCATGGCAGAAACCGCCGCGCCCGTGGCCGCCCCCAAGCTGCAGGCGGCCATGCGCTCCCTGTGGCACGACCATGTGGTGCACACCCTCGAATACGCCCTGGCCGTGCATGCGCACGACGCCGCCAAGGCGAAGGCGGCGGAAGACGCCGTGGTGACCAATGCCAAGGCAATCGCCAATGCAGTGGGCAGCTTCTATGGGAAGGCCGCGGGCGAGCAGATGTTCACCTTGCTGGCGGGACATTGGGCTGGCGTGAAGGCGCTCACCCAGGCCGACAGCACGCACGACAAGACCGCCGAAACGGCGGCGATGAACGCGCTGGCCACCAATGGCGGCGAGATCGCCAAATTCCTCGCCGGCGCCAATCCGAACCTGCCGGAATCGGCGGTATCGAGCCTGCTGGCCGGGCATGTGGCGCATCATTCGGCACAGATCGAGGAAATCATGGCAGGCGACATGACGGCCGAAGCCAGCACCTGGACCGCGATGCAGCAGCATATGAACGTGATTGCCGATGCGCTGGCCGGCGCCATCGCCAAGCAGTTCCCGGCCAAGGCAGCCTGATCGTGAGCGGTCTGGACCAGCTTGGCGATACGCAGCAGCGCCTGATGCGGGCCCTGCTGGCGGAACACGCCGGGAGCACGGTCGAGACCCTCTGCGGCAAGCTGCGCATCACCCATAACGCCGTGCGCCAGCACCTGAGCGCGCTGATCGCGCACGGCTACGTGGAGCGGGCCCGCTCGCGTCCCAGCGGCGGGCGACCGTTGGCGATCTTTCGCATCACCGAGACGGGCAGCGCGCTGTTCCCCCGCAACTACGCGGTGATTGCTTCGGAAATGTTCGTCGCCCTGCGCACGCAGCTGGGCGACGAACAACTCGAAGCCTTCATGCAGCAGATGGGCCGCTCACTGGGCCAGCGGGAGCTGCCCTTGCCGGCCACGGCGAGCCACGAAGAGGTCGTGCGCGCGCTGTCGGCGCAGCTCGATCGCCTGGGCTACGAGGCGCTGCCAGTGAAATATCGCGACGAATGGCAGATCGAAGCCTTCAATTGCGTCTTTCACGAGGTGGCCAGGCAACACAAGGAAGTGTGCAAGTTCGACCTGGCCTATATGAAGGCGGCCAGCGGGCGCGAGGTGCACCACATGGAATGCATCGTGCGCGGCGGGCAGTGCTGCCGCTTCCGTCTCGGCGTGGCGGCGACGGAGCCTGACCCGCACAACCTTCCGTAACCGGCCGGGCACTCACGCAGAGCCGAAGCGATGCACGCTGCGGGCAGCGAGAGGTCGGGCGAACCACACATGCATACGGGCGAGCAGTACCACCAAATCATGCTGAGCTCGCCGCGCGACCAGCAGGTGCGCGACCGCTTTCAGAAGCTGGCGCTGGAGCTGTTGCCCGCCGGCGCCGAGGTGCTCGATTTCGGCGCGGGCACCGGCATCGATGCCAAGACCTATGCCGCCAGCGGTCACCCGACGTTCGTGTATGAGCCGTCCGAGGCCATGCGCGGTTACCTGGCCGTGCACTGCCGCGACGATATCGAGCGCAAGGCGATCATGCCGGTGACATCGCCGCAGGCCTGCCGGGTGGGCGCCGTGACGGCGAATTTCGCGGTGCTCAACCATATTCCCGATCAGGCGGCGCTGTTCGAGCAGCTGTCGGGCGTGGTTCGCCCCGGCGGCTTCGTGCTGGCAAGCATGCTCAACCCGTATTTCCTCGGCGACGCGCGTTATCGATGGTGGCGGGCGAACCTGCTCAATCTCGCGCTGCGCGGCCACTATGCCATTACCAGCGAGAGCAACATCCATCGCTTTGCGCCGCGCATCGTGGCGCGTGCGGCCGCGCCGCATTTTCGGCTGGAGCGCGTGCTTCCACGCGGGCTGGGCACATTCACCGATCTCTACCTGTTCCTGCTGTTGCGGCGGTGCTGACATGTGGAAGGACTGGCTAAGGCCGTTCGTTCGCCCGCTGCCGCAATGGGCGACGATTGCGCTGGCGCCGCCGCAACACGCGGTGGACGCCAGTTTGCGCTGGGACGGTGGCTCGGCCGATGTCACCAACGATCACACGGTGGCGTCGCTCAAGCCGCTGACCATCGCCACCAGCGTCGATGCCGGCGACCATGCGGTGATCCAATACAGCGATCGTGCCACGGGCGACACCGTCGGCACGTTGCACTTGGCCAAAGCCACCTCTATTGCTGTCGACGACAAGACGCTCACGCTTTACCACGTGGCCAAAGGCGAACATCGCTGCCTCGGCTGGCCGCGCCGCCCGTGGAATGCATGGCTGCAAAATCGCCTGATGCGCAAACATCCTTCGGCGCAGCATGCATTGATGACGCCCGCAGCGGTGCAGCAGTTGATGATCGCCTACCTTTGCCCGCGGCCGGTCGTGCTGGTGTCGGTGGGAGCCGGGGATCATCAGAATATATTTCCGATGGACTTGATCGGTCCGCTGGAACGCAGCGGTTTCTATTCGCTGGCGTTGCGCAGCACCAATGTCTCCGCGCCCTTCATGCGCGAGCTGCGCAAGGTGGCGCTGTCCAGCGTGCCGGCCACGATGAAAGCGGCGGTCTACAAGCTCAGCGAGCACCACAAGCATCCGTTGCAGGATTGGCAGGCCTTGCCGTTTCCGGTTCGCCCCTCGCAGGACTTCGGGATACCCGCGGTGGCCGAGTCGCTGCGAATCCACGAGTTGAGCATCGTGCACAGCCAGGAGATCGGTTCGCACCTGTTCTTCGTGTGTCGTGTCGCCTCAGGCGAAGAGCTGTCCGACGGTACGCAGCTGCATCACACGCCGGCGTATTACCAGGCGTATCGGCGGCATCAGGCGGAGGCGTTTGCGGAGGTCTAGTTCGCCCGAACGCCACAGCTGTTTGTGTAGGAGCGCACTTGTGCGCGACAACCTACGGAGCGATACACCAAAGCGTGGCTGTCGCGCACAGGGTGCGCTCCCACAGACAATCGTTCCATGCTCCCGCTTACCAGCGATACCGCGCCGACACCGTGATCTCCCGCGGATACCCGTAATAACACCAGATCGCGCTATTGCACGCGCTGACGTACTGGCGATTGAACAGGTTCGCGGCCGTCACCTGGAAGCGCCAGCGTTCCACGTCATAGTGCGCATTCGCATCGAACAACGTATAGCCGCCCGTGCGGAACTGATTGAACGCATCGCCGTAGTGCTCGCCGATGAAGCGCACGCCGCCACCAAATCCGAGGCCCGCCAGCACACCTTCGTGCACGTTGTAATCGGCCGACAGCGAGGCCTGTTGCTTCGGCACCAGGGCGACTTCCTTGCCCAGCGTGGCATCGTTCGCATGGGTGACCTTGGCGTCGGTATAGGCATACGCGGCCGTCATGCTCAGGTGATCGGTCACCGCGACATTTGCTTCCAGCTCCGCACCACGCGTACGCGTCTGGCCCTGCTGCAGCGAGAAGAACAGGTGGTTGGGATCGACGGTGAGCGCGTTCTTCTGCGTGAGCTGGTAGATGGCGCCGGTGATCAGCGTGCGGCCATCCGGCGTCTGGTACTTCAGGCCGCCTTCGTACTGGTCGCCGGTGATCGGCTTGAACGCGCTGCCATCAAAGGTGGTGCCAACGGTCGTCTTGAACGAGTGCGAGTAGGCCACGTACGGCACCAGACCGATATCGGTGGTGTAGTTCACGCCCAGGCGGCCGGAGAACGCGTTGTCGTTCTGCTTCTGCTGCGTGTTGGCGATCAAGTCCTTCACGTCGTTGCTGACCCAGTCCTCGCGGCCGCTGGCGACGATGCCCCACTTGCCGATGCTGATCTGGTCCTGCACGTACGCACCCAGCTGCTCGAGCAAGCTGTTGGTGTGGAAGGTATAAGGCGCCGGCGGAATCGGCTGACCGTAGACGGGATTGAAAATGTCGATGGTCGGCGCGGAGCCGAAGCCCGACTTGTAGTCGTTGTGGCTATGCAGATAGTCCACGCCCATCAGCACGTTGTGCTGCACGCTGCCCTGGTCGAATTTCGCCTCGACCTGGTTGTCCGCCGCAAACACGTTGGCGTGATCCACCAGCGGATAGTTGTAGCGGTTGAGCGTGCGCAAGTCGTCCTGCAGGCCCAGGCTGCCGATCGAGCGATGGTCGACCTTTTCGTTCTGCAGGCGCAGATCCTGACGGAACGACCATACGTCGTTGAAGCGATGGTTGAAGGCGTAGCCGATCGATTCGTCGGTTTTCCAGTAATGGTCGTAGCCCGGCTCCCCCGGATTCACATCGCGCGGAATCTGGCCGTTGGGATTGGGGTACAGCGTGCCCTGCGACGGCAGGAAGCCGCCCACGCCGTCGGACAGCGTGCGTTGATAGCGGGGGAGCAGGGTGAAGGAGGTGTTGTCGTCCGGCTGCCAGGTGAGGCTGGGCGCGAAGTAGTAACGGTCGTCCCTGGAATGCTTGATGTTGGAATCGCCCTGGCGCGCCAACGCCACGACGCGCCACAACCAATGGCCATCATTGTCGAGTTGACCGCCGGTATCGCCAGCCAGCTGCTTCTGGCCGAAGCTGCCCACGGTGGCTTCGATCTCGTGCGGTGCATCGAGGCTCGGGCGCTTGCTGGTCATGTCGATCATGCCGCCGGGCGGCAGCTGGCCGTACATCGCCGACGACGGCCCCTTGTTCACTTCGATGCGTTCCAGGCCGTACGGCTCGATGCGCGAATCGGCGGTCCATGAGCCGCTGGGCAGCGCCAGGCCGTCGAGGAATTTCGCCGGGTCATAGCCGCGGATCAGGATCCAGTCGCTGCGCGGATCGGCGCCGTAGCTGCCGCCCACCGCGCCGGCCATGTAGCGCACCGCTTCATCCAGATTCTGCATGCCGTAAAGCGACATGCGATCGGGCGTGATGGTGCTCACCGATTGCGGGATCTCGACGGTCGGCGTTTCAGTCTTGGTGGTCGAGTAGACGACATTGACCGGCGCGAGCGACACGCTCTTCTTGTCGGCCGCGCTGGTGGTCTTGGTGGCAGTGTTGCTGCTCTCGGTCTGGTCGTCGGCGTGGGCCGGGCCGAGCAGGGCAAACGAGATCGCTACCAGAAGCGCAGTTCTGGAAAAGGACGCGGACATGTTGAGGAAACCCTAGAAGAATCGTGGCCGTGACCGCGGGTGGCGGCACGGCTCGCCCGAGGCGAGTTACACAATGATAATGATTCTTATTTGTAGATCAACTTATTACGTCAAATGGCCGCGGCGCAATGTCCGGCGGGGGCGTCCACAACCCGCCCAGGCGCAGCTGCAAGCAACTGATCTGCTTGTGTAATGGCGGCGCCCAGAGGGAGGGCGTGCGACGCGGTCCGCTTAAAGGACGGCTCGTATGGCCGCCTCGGCCAGCGGCTCCATCGCCCTATAACCCTCAAGCGTGGGGTGAACGCCGTCCTCGGCCATACCGGCCTTCATGCCGCCCTCGGGCGTCGCCATCGCGCCGTAGTAGTCGGCATAGGTGAAACCGTTACGCGCGGCATAGGCCTTGATCCAGCCGTTCAACGCCTGGATGGTGGGGACGGTTTGCAGGCCCGGGCGCCAGGGGAAGCGGGCCGCGGGAGGAACGCTGGCCAGGATGACGCGGATACCATGCGCCTTCGCCAGTTCCGCCATGGAGGCGAGGTTGCCTTCCACTTGTTCCAGCGTCGCCGGTCCCGTGTTGCCGGCCACGTCGTTGGTGCCGGCCATGATGTGCACGGCTTGCGGATGCAGGTCGATCACGTCCTGGCGAAAGCGCAACAGCATCTGCGACGTTGTCTGGCCGCTGATGCCGCGATCGACCTTGCCGTTGGTGAAAAACGCCGCGTCCTTCTGGCCCCAGAACTCGGTGATGGAATCACCCATGAAGACCACACGCGGCGTCGGACTGCCGGGCTTCATCAGTTCGGCATTCTGCGCGCGGTACTGACACAGTTGTGCGAAGTCGCGTGCGAAGACGGTTCCATTCTCGGATGCCTTCTCCATCGTGCATGGATCGGCAACGATTCCGGCGACGTGTTCCTGCGCGTTGGCTGGCGACATGGCGAGGCACAACAGCGAGGCGAGCGCGGAAACGGTCATCCATCGAGCAGTCATGCGGGTATCCGTGATGAAGGGTGCATGCAAAAGCGCGCAGCCACCTTAATTCACGATGCAGGACGATGGAAGTTGATGCGCGGCATCACGCCCGCGCCACACCACGCCGTTCCCGCAACAAGCTCCACAGCGCGATCGCAGCCAGCAGGTCGAGGATGCCCAGGCAGGCGAACAGCGGGTGGTAGCCCAGGCTGTCGGCCAATGCACCCACGACCAGCGAGAAGGCCAGGCCACCGATCCATGCGGCCGAACCCGCCATGCCGGTGGCCGTCGCCACGATGCGACTGTCGAACACGTCGGCCGACAAGGTCATCAGGGCACCGGACAGCATCTGGTGCGCGAAGCCGCCCACGCAGAACAGCACGATGGCCAGGGTGGTGCTGTCGGCCAGGCCGATGCACGCGGGGCCGATCATCAGCGAGGTGCCCAACGTCATGACCAGCTTGCGCGACGTGAGCAGCGATGCACCGAAGCGACGCATCAGCCATGGGGCGAGATAGCCGCCGCAAAGCGAGCCGGCATCGGCGGCAAGGAACGGGAGCCAGGCAAAGGCGGCGACATGCTTCAAGTCCATGTGACGCACTTCGGACAGATACAACGGGATGAAAAAGTTGAAGGTCTGCCACGCCGGTTCGGCGAGAAAGCGCGGAATGGCGATGCTCCAGAATTCCCGCGTCGCGAGCACGGTGTGCCACGCATCCACGCCTTTAGCTGGCGGGTCCACGGCACGACCGCTCAAGATGTAGGCGCGCTCCTCGGCGCCGAGGCGAACATCATCCTCGGGCTTGCGATAGCCCCAGTACCAGAGTGCAGCCCACAGCAAGCCCAGTCCGCCGGTGACGATAAACGCCATCTGCCAGCCCCAGTGCAGAATGCAGAAGATCACCAGCGGCGGCGCGATCATGGCGCCCAGCGATGAGCCGATGTTGAACCAGCCGGTGGCTACCGTGCGCTCCTTCGGTGGAAACCATTCGGAGACGACCTTCAGCCCGCTGGGTATCGCCGCCGCTTCGGTGGCGCCGAGCAGGCCGCGAAAGAACGCGAGCCCCATCCAGCTGCCGGCCAGCGCGTGCGCGCAATTGGAAATCGACCAGCCGATGGCGAACAGCGCAAAGCCAAGCCGCAAGCCGAGCTTATCGAGCACCCAGCCAGCGATCGGCTGCATCACCGTGTATGCACCCTGGAACGTCGCCACCACCCAGCTGTATTCGCGCGTGGACATCGCGAATACCGTCTTGAGCGTGGGCGCCGCCACGGCGAGCGACGAGCGCGCGAGGTAATTGAGGATCGTGCCGAGTGTGACGAGGCAAATGATCCACCAGCGCCGGCCGTGCGTGAACATGAGTTGACCTCGCGCGCAGTGCGCACCGGTGGATCGTGAAGAAGGGCGTGCCGCTTAGCCCGGCGTGACGGTAATGGCAGACACGATGGCCGGGCCGCCCTCGGGAATGAAGTCGAGCACGAGCCTGCCGTTCTTCACTACCACGGGGAAGCGGCGCTCGACTGCCTTGAGGGCACCGCCTGCAGCCTTGGCTGGATTGAAGTGTGAGAGCACCACCGTACCTTCTGCTTTGACCGTAAACGTGCGCGAGGCCGCCAATGCGGCATCGGGTTCGGCGACATGGACGGTGACTTCCCAGCGGCCGTTGGGCAACGGCACGTCGTACTGGAACGCACCTTCGCGATAGGCCTCATAGAGCGCCGCGTCTTTCGCGCCGGCGATGTGCTTCACCGGAACTTCCGTACCGGCTTCGTTGGCGCCGCGACGGAACGGGTTGAGCGTCTTGCCTTCGCCGCCGACAAAGAAATTATCCGAGCCGAAGCGCTGCGCATCGCCGGTGGTCAAGCCGGTAAGGCTGCCGGACTTGATGCGCATGCCAGCGGCAGCATCCGGCGCGGTCCAGTTGACCGTATCGCTGAGCTGCTTGCCATGGATCGAAGCATTCACCTGCACGCTGTTGCTGCCGGGCTTCAGCGCTACGTCGTGCCAAACGCAGATGTGCTCAGGACAAGCCGCTACGCCGCGATCCCGGCCGTTGACGCTGAGCGTCGCGCGCTCGGCATTGCTGTACACGCGCACCTCGGTCACCGGATAGGCGCGGTCGACATAGCGACGGCCCGTGATGTACAGCACCGGCTCGCCCGACCACTGCGCCTTGTAGAAATAGAACACGTCCTTCTTCACCTTGCGATCGAAGGTAACCAGGCCCTTGTCGTTGAGGTAGATCGCATCGCCTTCCTCGCGCAGGTCGGAAGGAAAGTCGAACATGTTCCAGATCCACACGCCGGAAAGATAAGGGCGCGCGGCGAGCGCCTTCCACGATTGCTCGTGCACCCAGCTTTCGTATTCTTCCGGATGCGGACGTCCAAACACATTGACCGGACCTCCCAGCGGATTGTCCGTGTGCTGGGTGAGGCCGCCACCGGCGCCGTACTCGCTCACGCCGATGGGCATGGCGGGGTAGCGTGCGTGCATCTTGTCCAGGAAGCTGCCGAGCTCTTCCGGCTTGCCGTAATACCAGCCGAAATAGCGGTTGTAGCCGGTGAGGTCGGCCACATTGCTCAGCACCGGTTGGCCGGCGATGGCGTCTTCGCAGCAATCGGCATAGCCGGTGGCGCGAGAGGGATCTTCCTGCTTGGCGACCTCGTTGAGGACCTTGAGCATCACCAGCGATTGCGCCGGTGTCTTCAACTTCAACTGCACGGGACGGATGTCCGTCTCGTTGCCGACCGACCAGACCACAATGGAGGGATGGTTGTAGTTCTGGCGGATCAGTTCCACCAGTTGTTCCTTGCCGTTGTCGATCAGCGCCTGCCTGGGTGCGCTGTTGGTGAAGGAGGACTGGTGCACGAAGGGCACTTCGGCCCACATGATCATGCCGGTCTTGTCGGCGTCGTCGTACCACTCCTGCGCGTGCTGGTAGTGCGCGCCGCGAATGGTATTGACGCCCATCTCGGCCATGATCGCCATGTCTTCGGCGTGATCCTGCGGCGAGATCGCCCAGCCCTTGCCCAGCCTGTCCTGGTGACGCGATGCGCCGTGCAGCGGCAGCGCTTCGCCGTTGAGGCTGAAGCCCTGGTTGGCGTCGAACTTGAAACTGCGCACGCCCAGCGGTTGCTCGACACGGTCGATCACCTTGCCGTGGTCGCGCAGCTCCACCGTGACAGCGTAGAGATAGGGATCCTTGAGGCCGCGCCAGAGCCGTGGCTGCTTGAGCGTCAACGAGCGACGCGCGTCGAGCGTGGCCGAGCCATCGAGCTTCAGGGCGCTGCTGTCGTCGGCAACTACATGGTTGGCATCGTCGCGGATGGTGGTGACGAGGGTGAGATTGCGCGACGCCGCGGAGAAATTGCGCAGCTTCGCCAGCACCGCCACCTTGGCGGCGTCCTTGTCGACTTCGGGCGTGCTTACGTAGACACCGGGGCTGCCGTGATCAAGCAGGTCGATCTGCGCGCTGTCCGTGTCGATCAAGGCCACCTGGCGATAGATGCCGCCATGAATGAAGAAGTCGCCACCGAGCGGTATGACGTTCTCGGTCGACGCACCGATATCCGGCTTGGTGTTGTCGGCTTTGACCACGATCACGTTGCTGGCGCCGGGTTTGATCGCCTGGGTGACGTCAAAGCGGAAACGCGAGAACGCACCCTCATGGCGGCCGACATGCACGCCGTTGACCCACACGTCGGCGATATTGCCGACCGCGTCGAACTGCAGGAACAGGCGCCGCCCCGCGAGCTTCGACGGCACATCCAGATGCAGGCGATACCAACCCAGGCCATGGTTGTTGTTCATGGCCGGCGACGGCGTGAGGCCGTATTCGCCCACGCGGTTCCAGGTATGCGGAAGGCTGACCGAGGTCCAGCCTTGGTCGTCGTAGTTGCTGTCGGTGACACCCGCCGGGTCGCCGCCGAAGCGGAACTGCCAGCCGGTGGTGAGTGCTTGGGTGTTGCGGCCGTCAGCTGCCGGCGAGGTTGCGCTCAGGGCGGGCAGGGGCAGGATTGCGGCGATCGCCATCAAACTTGCCAGGCACGCGGAAGCAAGGACTCGTCGAACGCTGGGTCGATGCATCACCGGTTATCCTGTTTGCGAAATATTGGTTTGACCAATACTCCGGCAAGGCCGCGGTGGTGTCAACGAGACCAGCGGCACGGAGAGGCAGCGATGGCCCATAAAAAAAGCCGCCGTGCAGGACACGGCGGCGGAGGGAAATCGTGTCGCTTACCAGTTCCACATGGTGCCGTCTTCCAGGCGCGCGACCGGGAGATAGGCGGGTTGGTACGGGTACTTCGCCGCTTCCTTCTCGTCGATCTCCACGCCATGGCCGATCGCATCGCCGGGATACAGATAGCCCTGCTCGAAGGAATAGGCGTGAGGGAACACCGCATCGGTTTCGGGCGAGTGGCGCATGTATTCCTGGATGCCGAAGTTGGGCACCCAGCTATCGAAGTGCAGTGCGGCGCCCATGGTCACCGGCGACAGGTCGGTGGCGCCGTGGCTGCCGGTGCGCACCTGGTAGAGCGCGGCCAGATCGGCGATGCGGCGCAGGTGGGTGATGCCGCCCGCGCGCACCACCGTGGTGCGGATGTAGTCGATCAGCTGGTTCTGGATCAGGTCCTTGGCGTCCCAGATCGTGTTGAAGATCTCGCCCACCGCCAGCGGCGTGGTGGTGTGCTGGCGGATCAGGCGGAACGCTTCCTGGTTTTCCGCCGGGGTGGCGTCTTCCAGCCAGAACATCGAATAAGGCTCCAGCGCCTTGCCCAGCTGGGCCGCCTCGATGGGCGTCAGGCGGTGGTGGGCGTCATGCAGCAGATGCACGTCGAAGCCGAACTTGTCGCGCAGCTTGTCGAACAGCGTCGGCACAAAGCGCAGGTATTTGGCGGTGTTCCACACCGTCTCCTGCGGCAGGCCGACGCCGGCCGGCTCGTAGTACATCTTGCCGCGGCCCACGCCGTAGGCATCCTTGACCCCAGGCACGCCGGACTGGGCGCGGATGGCTTTGTAGCCCAGGTCGACATAGCGGGCGACTTCATCCACCGTCTCTGCCAGATCGCCACCATTGGCATGACCATAGACCATCACGCCCTCACGGCTCTTGCCGCCCAGCAGGTCGTATAGCGGCATGCCGGCCATCTTGGCCTTGATGTCCCATAGCGCCGTGTCGACGGCGGCAATCGCGGACATGGTGACCGGCCCGCGCCGCCAGTAGGCGCCGCGATAAAGGTATTGCCAGATGTCCTCGATGCGGCGGGGGTCCTTGCCGATCATACACGGGATGACATGCTCTTCGAGGTAGGCGACGACTGCCTTCTCGCGGCCATTGAGCGTAGCATCGCCGATACCGCTGACCCCTTGATCCGTCTCGATTTTCAGGGTCACAAAGTTGCGACCTGGAGAGGTGACGATCACGCGGGCTCGTTCAATCTTCATGGAGTATCCGGCTTCCATTTCAGCGGCTGGGGGCTATACTGCAGGCATACTATTCTGCCTTGCCAATTTAGACAATATTGGTCTTACTACTTTGGAAAACACAGCGCCATGACCCCTACCAAGAAGGCCAAGAAAGCCGTCGCCGGAGATTCGGCCGAGACGCAGGCCAGTAATGGCAGGCTCTATCAGCGCGTCGCGCACCGGTTGTTCCAGGAATTGGCCAACGGCAAGTACGCGGTTGGCGACCGCCTGCCGGCCGAACGGGAACTGGCCGTCGAGCACGACGTAAGTCGCCCGGCTGTTCGCGAGGCGATGATCGCGCTGGAAGTGCAGGGTCTGATCGATGTGCGGGTGGGTTCGGGCGCTTACGTGCGCCGGCTGCCGGGCATCGACGACAGGCCGGGTTTCAATGTCACGGCGTTCGAGCTTACCGAGGCCCGCCTGTTGTTTGAGGGTGAGAGCGCGGCGCTCGCGGCCACCAATATCACCGACGCCGAGCTCGACGAGCTGGAAGCCCTGGTGCGGCAGATCTCCGATGAAAACCAGCGCCGCAGCGTGAGCGAGAACGCCGATCGCGACTTCCACATGCTGATCGCCCGCTCCACCCGCAACCTCGCCATCGTCAACGCCATCGAAGAGCTGTGGCGGCTGCGTTCCACCTCGCCCGAATGCGCCCTGCTGCACGCCAAGGCGCGTGCCGCCAAGGTGCGCCCTGTGGTGGAGGAGCACAGTGTCATCGTCGAGGCCTTGCGCACGCGCGATCCCGCCAAGGCGCGCGCCGCGATGCGCGCGCATCTGGCCGCCGTGATCGATCATCTGCTGTTCGCCACCGAAGAGCAGGCCCTCGCCAAGGCGCGCGAGGCGGTTGCTTCCACGCGTCGCCGTTTCGGCAACGTCGCTTCGATCTGATTGAGTTCACGCATGGCGCATCCCCTGGTGGTCCATCCGGACCGGTTCTTTCCTGCCGATCCCGCCGCTCGCGCAATCTGCCAGCAGCTCTATGCGCTGGTGGAAAAGCTGCCCATCGTCAGTCCGCATGGCCACACGGACCCGCAGTGGTTTGCCGACAACGAGCCGTTTGCTGACGCGACCAGCCTGCTGCTGACGCCGGATCACTATGTGCTGCGCATGCTCTATAGCCAGGGTGTGCCGCTCGAGGCCTTGGGTGTGCGTCCGCGTGGCGAGAAGTCGGCGCCGGTCGATTCGCGCGCTGCATGGCGCCTCCTGGCCGAGCACTACCACTTGTTTCGCGGAACGCCGTCGCGCACCTGGCTGGACTGGGTGTTCGCCGAAGTGTTCGGCATGCAGCAACGTCTGGATGGCAGCACGGCCGATGTGTATTTCGACCGCATCGCCGAGCAGCTCGCTACACCGGCGTTCCGGCCGCGCGCCTTGTTCGAGCGCTTCAACATCGACGTGCTGGCTACCACCGAATCACCGCTCGACTCGCTGCAGCATCACGCGGCCATTCGTGCCAGCGGTTGGCAGGGCCGGGTGATCACGGCCTTCCGGCCGGACCCGGTGATCGATCCAGAGTTTGAAGGCTTTCTGCCGAATCTGGATCGGCTTTCGCAGCTGACCGGCGAAGACGCCCGCAGCTGGACGGGTTATCTCGCGGCGCTGCGGCAGCGGCGTGCGTTCTTTGCATCGATGGGCGCCACGTCCACCGATCACGGGCATCCCACCGCCGCGACGGCCGATCTTTCCGATGCCGAGGCCGCCGCGTTGTTTGCGCGGGTCACGCGCGGACAGCCGACGCCAGCCGATGCGGAGTTGTTCCGCGCGCAGATGCTCACCGTCATGGCGGGCATGAGTCTCGAGGATGGTCTGGTGATGCAGATTCATCCTGGCAGCTTCCGCAACCACAATCCCTCGCTGTTTGCGCGCTTCGGCCGCGACAAGGGCGCTGATATTCCGCTGCGTACCGAGTACGTGCGCGCGCTGCAGCCCTTGCTGGCGCGCTACGGCAACGAGCCGTCGCTGACCATCATCGTGTTCACCCTCGATGAGTCGACCTATGCGCGCGAGCTGGCGCCCCTGGCAGGCCACTACCCGGCATTGCGACTGGGTCCTGCGTGGTGGTTCCACGATAGTCCCGAAGGCATGCGTCGCTTCCGCAGGGCGACGACCGAGACGGCGGGGTTCTACAACACCGTCGGTTTCAACGACGACACGCGAGCCTTCCTGTCGATTCCTGCACGACATGATCTGGCGCGCCGTATCGATTGCGGCTACCTCGCCGAACTTGTCGTCGAGCATCGCCTCGAAGACTGGGAAGCGGCCGAGCTCGCGGTGGAACTGGCGGGCCCGCTCGCCAAGCGGGCCTATCGCTTGTGAGCACCCGGCTGTCGCGGGCGACCGAGGCCCTGTTGTCGTCGCGCGTCCGTCGCCCCGACTATGCGCGTGACGCGCAAGCCTGTGGCCTAGTGCATCTGGGCATCGGCGCATTCCATCGCGCCCACCAGGCGGTCTATACCGATGATGCGATGAATGCCGGTGATCGCGACTGGGCGATCACCGGGGTCTCGCTGCGCTCGCCCGACGTGAATGCGCTATTGGCGCCGCAGGACGGTTTGTACACGCTCTCAGAGCGCGGGCCTGCCGCCAACACGCCGCGCTTGATCGGTGCGGTGCGCCGCGTGCTGGTCGCATCGCAAGACCCTGGCGCGCTGGTTAGTGCGCTGGCCTCGCCGGACGTGCACGTTGTGACGCTGACGGTGACCGAGAAGGGCTACGTATCCCTTGGCGATGGTTCCATCTACGACTATCTCGGCAAGGCAATGATGCAGCGTCGCGTTGCGGGCGTGGGCGGCTTGAGCCTGGTCAGCTGCGACAACCTGCCGGGCAATGGTGAGCGGCTCGCGGCCGCGCTCGGCGAATACCTCGATGCCACCGACGCGAAAACCGCACGCTGGTTCCGCCGTGAATGCGCCTGCCCGTCGAGCATGGTCGATCGCATCGTGCCGCTGGTGACCGATGCGGACAAGAACGCTGTCGCCGATGACATCGGCATGCGCGACGAAGGCGCCGTGGTCACCGAACATTTTCGCCAGTGGGTGATCGAGGATCGCTTCGCCGGTCCGCGGCCGCGCTGGGAAACCGGCGGCGTGCAGTTCGTCACCGACGTGCGTGCCTACGAGGCCGCCAAGCTCAGAATGCTCAACGGCGCGCATTCCGCGCTGGCTTATCTTGGGCTGGCACGCGGCCACGAATTCGTCCATCAGGCCATCGCTGACGCTGCCATCGCGCCGCTGATCGATCGCCTCATGCGGCAGGAGGCGGCGCCCACGCTGCCTTCGGTGGCGATGGACTTGATGCGCTACGCCGATGCCTTGATCGAGCGCTTCACCAATGCCGGGCTGCCGCATCGCCTGCGCCAGATCGCCATGGACGGTTCGCAGAAGATCCCCCAGCGCTGGCTGGACACCTTGAGCTGGCACAGCCGGCAGGGCCAGACCTGTCCGGCGCTGCTGGAGGCGCTGGCCGCCTGGGTCGACTTCGTGCGTGGTGTGGGTCATGCCGTCGACGATCCGATGGCGGAGCAGCTCGCGGCGCTGTGGATGAGCGAGGGCAGGGGCGGCATCGTGGCCGCTCTGTTCGGTGCGCGAGGTGTCTTTGCTGGCTCTTGGGTGTGTTCCGAAGAAGAGCGGCAGGCCATCACCCGGATGCTGAAAGCAGATTGACCAATTTATTTGCAATTGCTGCCGCGCAGCATTGCAAGTGGTTTGTCAGGCTCGCTCCCTTTGCTATCCGACGATAATCGCGGCGAAAGCGAAACATCTGTTTTGACTATGGTTTTGTCGCGACGCACAAGACTGCGCTGACATTTTAAAAGTTGCCGCTAAATACCAAATCTGCATAACCGGATTGGTTGACGGTGTCTCCATTGACAGGCAGTATTGGTCTGACCAATAAGGCCGTATGGGGAGAGGCCAATTTATGAAGCGCAAGGTTTTAAGCCAGTGGGTGGGAGCCGTACTAGCCGGTTATGTGCTCATGAACACCCCGGCGGTGGCGGCTGACAACGACGCGCCCGCTCAGGCGCAGTCGGGCGACACGACCGCCAAGAACACCACCACGCCAGCGCCTACCAAGGATCTGCAAGCCGTGACGGTGACGGCGGAGAAGCGCACGGAGAACCTGCAGAAGGTTCCCGTGGCAGTGGCGGTGGTCAATGCCGATCAGCTCGAAGCGTTTGCCGTTCGCGACTTCAACGACCTCAATCGCGTCGCGCCGTCGCTGGTCATCAAGCCGGCCGAGAATCCCGTCAACGCATCGCTGACCATCCGCGGCGTGGGCACCTTTGCGTTCTCCATTGGCGTCGAGCCCAGCGTGGCGGTCGTGGTGGACGATGTTCCGATCGCCTTCCAGCCGCGCGCCTTTACCGATCTGTCGGACATCGCACAGATCGAAGTGCTGCGCGGCCCGCAGAGCACGCTGTATGGCAAGTCCGCCTCGGCGGGCCTGATCAACATCACCACCCTGCCGCCCTCGGACACGCTCACGGCCGAAGTCAGCGCGCTGGCCACGGGTGACGGCGAGGCCGGCGGCACGGCGGTGTTCTCCGGTCCCATCACGTCTAACCTCGGTTTCCGCAGCAGCTGGAATTACGACAATTTCGGCGGCAACGTGACCAACCTGTACAACGGCAACGACGTCAATGGTCGTCGCACGCTGTCCACGCGCAACAAGCTGGTGTGGGATCCGACCGAGGCGTTGAACGTCACGTTTGGCTTCGATTACATCGATGGCCACACCACCACCGGACGCCCGTTCATTGCGCTGGGCCCCACCGCCTATCTGCGCGGCGTCTATGCGCCGCCGGTGTTTGCGCCGGGCGTCACGGCCTATCCGGACAACACCAATGTCGTGAACAACTACACGACGGGCACCGATTACACGGATACGGCCGGTTCGGTGAAGGTCTCCTACGACTTCGGTGGTCCGACGCTCATGTCGATCACCTCGCTGGACAGCTACAAGATGTTCGATCGCCTGGATCAGGACGAATCGGCGCTCAAGCAGCTCGACAACCGTCAGTTCGGCACGTTTGCCTCGCATCAGACCACGCAGGAATTCCGCCTGCTGTCGCCGGGCGATGATCGCTTCCGCTACACCCTGGGCCTGTTCTACGCGGATGTGAACTACAGCCGCAACTTCGGCCGCGGTCCGTATTACTCGCTAGCTTCCTGGTATGCGACCTCGTACTCCAAGCAGTACGCCGCCTTTGGCCAGGTCGAATATGACGTGCTGCCGGATACCACGTTGATCCTCGGTGGTCGCGAAAGCTACGAAAAGATCGGCTACACCTTCAACGACTACATCGCCAAGAAGGCCTTCAACGGCAGCAACGGCGACACCTTCGGCACCTACAAGGTCGGCGTGCAGCAGCAGATCAACGACGACATCATGCTGTACTTCACCACGGCCTCGGGCCACAAGGGTGAGACCTACGATCTGTCGACGGGCTTCAACGCGGTGCGTGCTGCCGGTGGTCCGGTGAAGCCGGAGACCTCGACTGATTACGAGCTCGGCTCGCGCATGCAGTTCCTCGATCGACACGTGACCTTGAACACCACGTTGTTCGATACCCACTACAAGAACTTCCAGGCACAGGGTATCGAGACGCTGTCCGACGGCACCACCAACTACCGTCTGGCCAACGTCGGCAAGCTGCATACGCGCGGTATCGAGCTGGAAAGCGGCTATCACGTGAACGAGGACCTGACCCTTGGCGCCTCGGTCACTTATCTCGACGCCAAGATCACCGAGTTCCCGTTCGCCCAGTGCTATCCCAACCAGACCCTGGCACAGGGCTGCACGGGTACGGCGGTGAAGAGCCAGAACCTGGCCGGCGCGCGCCCCCCGCTCGCGCCGAAGTGGAAGTTTGCCGCCAACTTCAACTACACCCATCCGCTGGGTTCGACCGGCCTGCTCGGTGTGATCGATGGCTCGTATACGTTCCAGAGCGCCGTCAATTACTCGCTCAGCCAGGATCCGCTGACCGTGCAAGGTGCTTATGGCGTGGCCAACTTCGACATCGGTGTGCGCCAGGAGGCCGATCGTTGGGAAGTGGTGGGCTTCGTCAACAACGCGTTCAACAAGCACTACTACTCGAACCTGACCAACTCCACCAGCAACTACAACAATATGCTGGCGGTGCAGTCCTATCTGCCGCGCGATTTCGAGCGCTACTTCGGTATCCGCGCCACCTACAAGTTCCAGTAATCAAGACGTCCCGCGATGCGCTTCCCAGGTGAGGCGCATCGCGGGTAGCCGGAACAGCGGCACGGACGCCGCGGCTGAGCGATGGTTCGCGCTATCCTCCGGTCGGCGACAAAGGTGGAGTGCAACCAGGCGATGAATCCCATCAGTGACGGCAACGTGGTGTGCTTTGGCGAACTGCTGATGCGCCTTTCGCCGGCTCATAACGAACTCTTGCTGCAGTCGCCGAATCTGCGCGTGCATTTTGGTGGCGCCGAAGCAAATGTGGCGGCATCGCTGGCCATCCTCGGCCATCGCAGCGTGATGGTCAGCACCCTGCCTGACAACGCTTTGGGCCGCGCCTGCGCCGGCGAGCTCAAACGCCTGGGCGTGCAGCCGGCCATTCGGTATGCCGATGGTCGCATGGGGCTGTATTTCCTTTCGCCGGGAGCGATGCATCGTCCCGCCGATGTCCTTTACGATCGCGCCGACTCTGCGTTTGCGTTGACCCGCGGCGATGCCTACGACTGGTCATCCCAGTTGGCGGGAGCGAAGTGGCTGCATGTGTCCGGGATCAACCTGGCCTTGGGTGAGGCCACGTCTGCAGCAGCACGGGCCGCGGTGAAGGCGGCACGCGATGGCGATATTCCCGTGTCGTTCGACTGCAATTACCGCAGCAAGCTCTGGGGCGACCGGGCAGGCGATGCCCCATCACTCACGAGCAAGATGGCTGCCGAGGCTGACGTGCTGATCGGCAACGATCGCGATATCGCACTGATGCTCGGCGCCACCTTCACCCAGGAAGATGCCAGCCAGCGTTTTGCGGCCGCCGCCGAGCTTGCCTTCGCGACGTGGCCGCGGCTGCGCTGGATGATCGCCACGGAGCGCCTTCATCACAGTGCGGATCAACAGGACGTGCGTGGTCTTTGCGCAACGCGCGATGGCATCATGCACACGCGATGGTGCGCGCTGCCGGGCATCGTCGACCGCATTGGCACGGGTGACGCGTTTACGGCAGGTTTCCTGCACGGTCTGCTGTCTGGGGCTACCGAGCGCGACGCCCTGGAATTCGCCTTCGCCGCTTTCTGCCTCAAGCACTCGGTGTCGGGCGACGTCAATCTGCTTGGCGAAAGCGATATCCGCCAGTTCATGGCCGGCGAGTCGTTCGACGTCCGCCGTTAGAGGCACTCGCCGGGACAGTCCCGCGAACTCCCATGCGTGTCAATTACAGATCCGCGTGCACGCTCACAAACGCACTGCGCGATTCGCCCACGAGTGCGCCTGCACCATTCGCCGCCACGAAATAGCGTCGGTTGGTGAGGTTGCGCAAGTTCACATCCACGCCCCATACCGATGCCTGATAGCCGAGCAACCCGTTCCACACGACGGAGGACGGGATGCTGTTGGTGTTGGTGATATCGCTATAACTCTTGTCCTGGTAGTTCACGCCACCACCGATGCGGAAGCCGGGCATGCCCGCGATGGGAAAGCGATAGGTGGTCCACAGGTTGCCAAGGAAATTCGGCGCACCCTGCGGACGATGTCCCACCGAGGTGATGCCCTGCGGATTGTCCGTGATGGTAGCGTCCTGACTGGTGACATTGGCCAGTAGATGCCACTGGTCGGTGAGGGCGGTATCGATGGACGCTTCCGCGCCGCGCGTCTTCTGGCTGTCGAATACCACCGCTTCCACGCCATTGAGAGTCGTAGCGGCCGCCACGTGGTCGCGCTTCACGTCGAACGCCGCGGTGTTCAGCACGATCCGGTCGTCGAGCCAGGCGAACTTGATGCCCGCCTCGTATTGCAGCGCGGATTCCGGCGCGCCCACGCCGTTCTGCGTGTTCTCCGAATTGAAGTTGGCCTGATGGCTGCGCGAGACGCCGACATAGGGCGACATCCACGAGAACAGCTTGTAAAGGGCGCCGATATTCCAGCTCAGTGGCGCATCGTTGCAGGAGTCTTCCACGCCGGCGAGCAGTGGCTTGCCATCGGTGCCGAACCGGCCGGGGACGGTGATGCGGGGCCTAAGCGAGGTGTCCCACCAGTCCTGGCGCACACCGGCGCGCAGCTTGAACGCATCGGTGACGTCGACCTGGTCGGTGGCGTAGACGCCGTAGTAGTTCGCACGCAGACGGTCGTCGTCACAGGAGTGCTTGGCGTCGCATTTGAACGTCACGTCGGCGAGCGAGGTTTCCGGCGGCACCGGCGCGAACGCGTCGACGATGTTGGGCAGGTCGGCGGTGCTGCGTTCCGTGGACAGGCGCTGGTTCTGATATTCAAAGCCGGTGAGCAAGGTGTGGTGCACATCGCCGGTGGCGAATCGCCAGACGGGTTCAAACTGGTAGTCGACGCTGTCGTCGGCGTCATCCTGCTGCCGCAGCTGGCGATTCACCACTTCGCCGTTGGTCACCCTGGTGCTGGCGCTGTCGCCGTTCACTACGGCATCCAGCGTGCGGTGAAGGTAGGAGAGGCGATTGTTGATCGTCAGCACATTGCTCACCGCCCACTCGTCGGACAGCGTGGGCCGCACGAAATCCGAATGCGCGCTGGTGAAGGGCGAGGAATACAGCGCATTGATCGACACATGCCGCAGTGGCTGGCCGTCGAAGTAAATGATGCCGTACGAGTCGGGCGTTTCATGGATGTTGCGCGCATCCAGCGCAACGTCGGTGATGTGATTGCCCCACAGCCAGCGCAGGGAGGGGCGCACCTCGTAGTCGTGGCTGTGCAGGTCGCGAAAGCCGTCCACATGCGAGAACGTCGCGTCGACGCGATAATCCAGACCGGCCACGCCGGTAGGGCCGGTGACGTAATCGCTGTTGGTGATCGAGCCGAACGAGCCGTACTGCAGGCTGCCGCCGTAGTGGAACGTGGCGGCAGGTGCGTAATGCACGATGTTGATGGTGCCGCCCGGCGGACCGCTGCCGAACAGCGCCGAGCCCGGGCCTTCGAGAATCTCCACCCGCTCCACGCCGTTGAGCGAGTGCGACAGCCCGCTGAGTTGATCGCCATCGGAGAAGCCATCGCTGTAGATCTGCGCGTTGAGGCCGCGGATCAGGAAGTGATCGAAGTAGCCCTTCGAATCCTGCCCACCGGCATTGACGCCGCTGGCGTTGGCGACCACGTCGCGCAACATGGTCGCGCCTTGCTCGGCCATCAGGGCGCGTGGAATCACCTGCACGCTGGCGGGCAGGTCCTCGATACGGGTGCCGGTCTTGCCCAGCGAGGGCGCGAGACCGGGTTTATTGGTGCGGTCGCTCTGGTCGTAGACGCCATGCACCGAGACGGGCGTGAGAGTCACGGCCTCCTGCGCCCATGCCGTGGAGGCAAACAGCGCGACGCCGGTGAGCAGGGCGAGATGGACGCCATGACTTAGGCGCGAGTGCCGCAGCGGACGCACGGCAGGGGAAAAGCGGCGATCCTGGATATGTGGCATGGGTTCCCTCGGCGGCGAGTGAGGCTCAGCAGGCAGTAACTGAGAATCACTTTCATTTGTTTTGCGCCGTAAGTGCCCGTTGTCGAGGCTATGGTTTAAACGCAAATAACTACGTTTTCCGCAGGATTTTTCAAAGGAATGCCGCGTACCCGGCAGCGATTTGTGGATGCCGGGTAGGCGGCACGCGACACGCGCATCGCACTGGATGCACGTGACCAGACATCAGCCGGTCGCGCGGGATTGGGCTTCGCGCAATTTCTCCGCGCACTCCTCGCAACACACTTCCACCACGCGATGGCCGACGGTCACCTTGATGGCGTTGTCGTCCAGCGGGTAATCGCACGCGGCGCAGGTCCTCTCACTCATGGCACGTCTCCGGATGTCACCCGAGATTGGGTTCACCCAGAAGACCACGCGCCCGTTCTCCTACGCTGTCGAATTCTTTAGCCGTTGGTGGTGACGCGAGATGCCGGGCGCGATTTTTAGGATTCGTCCCATATTTCCCGGCGATGGGCATACCTAAGCTGCGCAGACTCACTCACGCGCAGTCTGTCCATGTCCCCGAACCCGTCTTCCACGTACCTTGCCCGCCCTGTGGACGCACGCAGCGAACGCGCCTGTCGCGCCTGGGCACGGGCGGGCGGCATCATCTGCGCCATCGTCACGCTGATTTCCATGGCGTTCTCCGCCGAGTGGAAAATCCACCTGCTGCTTTCCGATCCCCTCGTGTGGATGACCACCTTGGTCGCGATCGCGGCCGGACTCGTGGGCGGCTACGCGCTGGGCGTGCACCTGCACGTGCCCATCGACGACTGACGATCAGGCGGGACCGCGCGACGCCTGGCGAAACTCGTTAGGCGAGCGGCCATAAGCCTGGCGGAACGCGTTGGTGAAATGACTGTGACTTGAGAATCCCAGTTCCGCCGCAAGGGCCGAGAGATCATCCACCTTGCCCAGCCGATCGAGCGCGCGCGCCAACCGAAGTTGCAGCTGATAGCGATAGAGCGGCATGCCTTCGACCTGCTTGAACACTTGCGTCAGGTAAACCGGCGAGCCGCCGATTTCCTCGCCGATCTCGGCCAGCGTCCAGCGACGCGACAAGTCGCTGGCCAGCAGCATCTTCACGCGATCGGCGAGGCGACGACGGGCGTGCGTGGATGTCGGCGTGCGCGAGGTGCGCGGTCCCAGGCTGCGGCATACCAGGGTGAGCGCGAGCGCCTCGGCTTCCAGCGGCTCGATGCTGTCGTGTTCGAGGTTGTGACGCAGCAGCGCCACCAGCGCTTGCGCACGAGCATCGATGCGCTGCGACTGGGCGCGGAAGATCGTGTCTTCGCCGGTCTGCACCAGCGCCTTGGGCGCCAGCTCGGCAAGCAGCGCGTCCGACAGGCGCAGCGATAAACAAGCATCGCCGCCCTGCAGCGGATGACTCACCTGATAGCCCTGCTGCGCATTGAAGAACAACACGTGATTGGCGTCGGCCACGGTCTGGTCGGAGGCCACGTGGCGCAGGTACAACCCGCGATAGGGAAACACCAGCTGGGTCGAGGCGGCACATTCTTCCGCGCTGCGATGGCGGCAGGTGCCGCTGCAGTGCACGTCGCGCAGCGTCAACGTTTCCGTCGACAGCAGAACCTGGCTGGAGAAACTCGACATGATCGGGCCGGCTGCACTCGTCCGGAGGTGCTGCGAGCATAACAAGGCCCCGCGTGCCCATCCTGTGCCAAGGGTCGGTAGCTAAAGATTCTGACAGCGGGCCCGCGCGGCGAATGGTCTCCTGGTCAGGCCCGATGGCGGGCGTCCCCAGGTCACCACCATGAACCACGATCAGGCCACCCAGGCCCAGGCCTTCCACCAGCTCCACGCCGGCGCCGAACCACTGATATTGCCCAACGCCTGGGACGTCGCCAGTGCCCGCGTGATCGAGCACGCCGGTGCCAAGGCCGTCGCCACCAGCAGCGCCGCGATGGCGTGGGCGCTGGGTTACCCCGATGGCGAACAGATGCCGCTGGACGAGCTGCTGGCGGCCTGTCGCCGCATCGCCGAGGCAGTCTCGGTGCCCTTGAGCATCGATATCGAACGCGGTTATGGCGTTGATGCCGAGGAAACCGGCGGCCTGGTCGGTGCCTTGATGCAGCTGGGTGTCGTCGGCATCAATATCGAGGATGGCAAGGATCCGGCCACCGGCCAACTGGCCGATTCGCGTCTGCTGGCGCAGCGCATCGCCTGCATTCGCGCCGTGGCGGAGCATCGCGGCATCGCGCTGTTCATCAACGCGCGTACCGATACCTATCTGAGCAAGGAGTTGTCGGGCGAGGCGCGCTTTGAGGAAACCCTCAAGCGGGCGCTGGCGTATGTCAGCGCTGGCGCGAACGGCATCTTCGTTCCCGGTCTCGCCGATGCCGATGAAATCCGGCGCCTCGCCGAGCTGCTGCCGGTGCCCCTGAATGTTTATGTGGGATATCCCGGTGCGCCGGACGCGGCGACTTTGCGTGAGCTGGGCGTGCGTCGCATCAGCCTGGGCTGCGGCACCATGCAGGCGGTGCTGTCGCATCTGGCCCGCATCGCGCGGGAAGCGCTGGTCGAAGGTCGCTACGACACCATGGGCGATCACATGCTTTCGGTGGGCGAGGCGAATGGCCTGTTCGAACCAGGCGTAGCCAGCGAACAGCGTCGACGGGCCTGAACTCTCGGCAAGGCAAATCGTTCTCAGGCAAAGCGCCCGCCATGAAGGCGGGCGTTGTGCATGGTGCAACGCATCGCCTTACCAGCGGTTGCGATTGGCGGCATCGGCGGCCAGACGCAGCTCTTCATCGGCCTGGGTCAGCAGCGCCTTGGCGCGGGCGGCATGACCACCGAGCCGATCGTCGTTGTCGATCTGTGCGTCGCTCACCAGCTGCCAGGCCTGCACGATATTCTGCTGGGCGTTGCGCAGGTTGCCGTGGCGATAGCCGATGTCGACCACCGGGCCGCCTTCCTGCGCCATGCTGGCGAACGGCAGGGCCAGCGCGGTGGCCAAAACGATACCCGTGATCAGTGCCTTGGTGTTCATGTCGTGCCTCCGGAAAGGATGAGTGAATGTCTTCATGCAACGTGGATCAGTGCATGGATGAAATGCTCCTCCGATGTCGCCCGTGCCGCTTTCCGATCTGCATGGCCTTTTCCAAATGCCACGGTCGGCGCGTCCAAAGCGCTTGCTGGTATCGTTTGACGGCACGCCGGCCTCGCCCAAGCATGTGAAGGCCGCATGATCGATGGAACCTGGGAGACGGCCGCGCAAGCGCCGCATGGGACGTGACGATGCTTCAGAGAGCGGCCATGAAACGCGCCGGGCAGGGCGGTGTATCGATGACACGTGCATCGATGGTGATTGCCGCGCTATCCACCATCGTGGAGTGGTACGACTTCACGCTCTATCTGTATTTCGCCACGGTGTTGTCGCGCGTGTTCTTCGGCGGTGGCGGCAACTCGTTGCTGGCGACGCTGGCGGGCTTCGCCATTGCCTATGCGATGCGGCCGCTCGGTGCGCTGGTGTTCGGCATCATTGGCGACAAACTGGGGCGGCGCCATACGCTGCTGATGTCGATGGCATTGATGACGGTGGCGATGCTGGCGACGGCGCTGCTCCCGGACTTCCACCGTATCGGCATGGCAGCCGGCTATCTGTTGCTGCTGTTGCGCTGCCTGATGGCGTTCTCCGTGGGCGGCGAGTACACCGGCGTGGTCGCGTATCTGCTCGAGGGTGCGGACAAGCATCACCGGGGATTGATCACATCGCTGGCTTCCGCAGCCAGTGAAATTGGCGCCTTGCTCGCCGTGGGCGTATCCGCGCTTACCGTGGGTTTGATGAGTCGAGAGAATCTCGATGCATGGGGTTGGCGCATTCCGTTCTTCGTCGGCGCGGCGTTGGCGGGGAGCATCTGGGTCGCGCGCTCGGCCATGCAGGAGTCGCCGGATTTCGAGCGGCAGAAGGCGCGTGGCACCGTGCCTGTGTCGCCCGTGCGCGACACGCTGGCGCATCACCGAGCTGCCATTGCGAGGACGTTTGCGATTTCGGCGCTGGGCTCCATTACCTATTACGTGGGCATCACTTATGTGCCGACGTTTCTGAGTTCGACGGGTGCGATAGGCGAGGGCATGTCTCTCGCGTTGTCGACCGTTGCGGCGGTTGCCGTCATTCTCGTTACGCCCTGGGCGGGAGCGCTTTCCGATCGCCTTGGCCGAAAGCCGGTGTTGGTCGTGCTCGCCTTGCTGTGCGCGGCGCTGCCTTCGACGATGTTCGCGCTGATGGCGCAGGGTTCGTTGTGGCACGTGGTGATCGCTGCAGTGGTGCTGGCCTGTGTGGCTGGTGGCGTGAGTGCCGTGGCTGCGTCGGCGACGGCCGAGCAATTTCCGGGTGAGGGACGGCTAAGTGGATTGGCGCTTGGCGTCACGGTGGCCACCGCGATCTTCGGCGGCATCACGCCGTTTCTGGCTGAGCTGCTGGTCAAGATGACGGGGTGGGCGGCGGTGCCGGGGGTGATGATTGCGGTCATCGCGCTGGCGGTGTTGCCGGTGTTGATGACGATGCCGGAGACGCGGCCGCGGGCTTGAACGGGTTGCGGCCATTCCTTCACCCGCCCGCCGCGTCATACGGGGACCCCGAGGGCCTGGAGCCGCATCAAGAGCCGAATAGCGCGCGTCGTTGCCGGACCGGGTAGTTCTTTTGTAGGAGCGCACTTGTGCGCGACCAGCCTACGAAGCGGTACATCCCAGCCCTGCGGTCGCGCACAAGTGCGCTCCTACAAGGGTGCGCGCGCCTTGGGTCGCAGATTGAGAGTGATGGGCGGCGATTTTCTTGTGGGAGCGCACCCTGTGCGCGACAAACCTACAGAGCGGTACACCCCGGCGTGGCTGTCGCGCACAGGGTGCGCTCCCACAGACAAGCAGGCACGGCGGTGATTGATGGACGGATGCTGGGGGAGGCGCTGCTTCAAGGCCTCTTGTTCGGTGCCGCAGACACATCCTGCACAAAAAAGGCCGGGGCCCTCTCGCAGAGCCCCGGCAACGACATACGGGAACCCCGAAGGTCTAGAGCCGCATCAAGAGCCGGACAACGCTCGTCGTTGCCCGACCGGGTGGTTCTTTTGTAGGAGCGCACTTGTGCGCGACCAGCCTACGAAGCGGTACATCCCAGCCCTGCTGTCGCGCACAAGTGCGCTCCTACAAGGGTGCGCACGCCTTGGGTCGCGGATTGAGAGTGATGGGCGGCCTTTTCTTTGTGGGAGCGCACCCTGTGCGCGACAAACCTACAGAGCGGTACACCCGGCGTGGCTGTCGCGCACAAGTGCGCTCCTACAAGGGTGCGCACGCCTTGGGTCGCAGATTGAGAGTGATGGGCGGCCATTTTGTGGGAGCGCACCCTGTGCGCGACAAACCTACAGAGCGGTACACCCCGGCGTGGCTGTCGCGCACAGGGTGCGCTCCCACAGACAAGCAGGCGCGGCGGTGGTTGATGGACTGAGGCTGGGGGAGGCTCTGCTTCAAGGCCTCTTGTTCAGTGCCGCACACACATCCCGCACAAAAAAAGGCCGGGGCCCCTTGCGGAGCCCCGGCAACGTGTTGCGGGGAGGTGTTACAGGTTTGCGTGTTGCTTAGAACGTCTGGTTGTACTGCAGGTAGATGTAGCGACCCAGGTCCAGCGTCGGATCGACCGAGCCCGACGAGTTGTAGCCCAGCACATAGGCGTTGACGGTGTTCGGCGGGTGCTTGTCGAAGATGTCACGCATGCCGAACGCGATCGTGCCCTTCCACGGCAGGGTGTAACGGACCTGCGCGTCATTGAACACGGTGGCGCCCATGCGGTTGGCACCGGTGCCGTAGCCCCAGTTCACGCTGGTGTAGTTGGGCATGTTGCAGTGGATGGTGTCGCTGAAGCACTGGTCCAGGAACGCGCCGTAGTAGCGAATACCCCAGGTAGCGCCCCAGTTGCCCAGGTTCCAGTCCAGGCCCAGGTTCGCGCGCCAGTGGTTGTAACCGTACTGGCCGGCGTAGTTGACCACCGGAGCATTGGTGGCGCTGACCTGGTTCCAATCGTCGAGGTAATTCACGTTCATGTTGAACACGAACTTGCCGAACGAGAACGCGGGCAGGCGATAGTTCACGCCCATGTTGTAGCCGGTGGTCTCGATCCAGCCCAGGTTGGCGTTGCCGCGGTTGAGGTTGATCACCTGGCCGTTGGCATCACGCTGGAACGCCGAGCAGAACTCCTGCACCGAGTACTGATAGCACTGGTCCAACACGTAGTTGGCGTCGATCGGCGTGATGACGTTGGTGATCTTGATGTCGTAGTAGTCCAGCGTCATGTCCAGGCCGTCCACATAGTGCGGGCTGTACACGAGGCCGAGCGTGCGGGTGGTGCTGTGTTCCGGCTGCAGGTACTGGTTGCCGGCGCCGGCCACGAACGGCGTGGTGCCCTGCTGATTCGGGCCCTTCACCGCATTGCCTGCCGTATCCAACTGGTGGAAGTTGGTCGGCGACAGACCGGCGGCCGCACAGTTCTTGGCCACGGACGGGTTGCTGAGGCTGCCGAAGTTGACGTCGCAGGGATCGGTGTACTGATCGAAGGTCTGCGAACCGCCGCCGAACAAGTCGCCCAGCGTCGGCGCACGGAAGCCCTTGGCGAACGTGCCGCGCACCATCAGGTCATCGAACGGCGACCAGGTGAAGCTGTACTTGTTGTTGGTGGTGCTGCCGAAGTTGCTGTAGTGCGAATAGCGGCTGGCGACGTCCACGGCCAGCGACTTGGCGCCCGGGAGATCCTTCAACAGCGGCGCATTGAGCTCGAGGTAGGCTTCGTTGGTGGTGTACGAACCATTGGTCGGACCGGCGGCAAGGTCGGTGGTGTAACCGGCGCTGGCCATTTCATCGGGCTGGTCGTAACCGCTGACGCCGCGATGTTCGATACCGGCTGCAATGCTGAAGGTGCCGGCCGGCAGCTCGAACAAACCGCCCGTGATGTTGGCGGTGAAGTCCTTGTTGATGCTCTGATCCGTGGCGTGCTCGCGCGCCATGATGTAGTTCAGCACTTGCTTGTTCGACGCGCTCGGGCCGCCGAGGATGTTGAACGGCGTGCACTGGTTGAGCGCGATCGGGTTGGCGGCGGTACCGCACTGCACGACGCCGCTGGCGTTGAGGAACGACGGGCCCAGCGCCTGCTGCAGGTTGAGCAGGTTGATGTTGCCGGTGTTGGTGGTGTCGACGTCGTACTTGTTGTAGCCAAAGCCAGCGTCCCAGTTCCAGGCATGGCTGAGGAAGTCGAAGCTGCCTTCAAAGCCGGCATCGAAATGCAGCGACTTGGCGCTTTCGCTGCTCACGCGCGGCAGCTCGGTGATGCGGCGCGCGTACGACAGGTCGTTGCCCGGCAGCGGGTTGTAATAGCTCTCGCCGCTCAGGTACACCGGGAAGTTCGGCTGGCTGGTGCTGGTGAGCGGATAACCGGCGACCTGAGTCGACGAATTGCGCTCGGCGTACATGCCGGTGGCCTTGAACGTCACGTTGTCCGAAAGGTTGTAGCTGCCTTCGGTGAAGATGGACTTCAGCTCGGTCGGCAGCTGCTCCATCATCTGGTTGGTGGCGTTGAAGTAATCGTTGTCCTGCACGCCATCATGGTAGTTGTTTATGTTGCGCGAGTCGGCGCCCACGCCGATGTGGTTCGGATCACCCGTGTGGTTCAGCACATAGGTGTCGCCGTCGTTGGGGTTGGTGAAGCGACCCCACGGGCCCGTACCGCTGTAACCGGCCGTGCGGTCGAAATCACCATAGGTGTACTTGGTGAAGTCGCGATCCTTCGCCCAGATGGCGCTGGTCTTGTTGTACGTCGCGGCAAACACGATCGACGACTTGTCCGTGGTGGTGCCCACGGTGAACGAGTAGGCCTGCTGCGTGCCGTCGTTGTTGCCGCCTTCGTTCTGGCCGACCGAACCGCTCACGGCAGCGCCGTTGAAGCGATCCTTGAGAATGATGTTGACCACGCCGGCGATAGCGTCGGAGCCGTAGATCGAAGAGGCACCATCCTTGAGGATTTCGATGCGTTCGATCAGTGCCACCGGAATGGTGGACACGTCGGTGTAGCCATTGAGGCTGGTCATCCAGCGCTTGCCGTTCACCAGCACCAGCGTGCGGTTCTCGCCGAGGTTGTACAGGTTGACGTACTGGCCGCCTTCCTCGGTGTTGCTGGTCAGCACGGCGGCCTTGGAGAAGGTCGGCTGGCCGGTGATGGTGAGGTTCTGCAGGATGTCGCCGACGCTGGTCAGGCCGGTCTTCTGGATGTCGGCCTGCGTCATGGTGATGACGGGCTGTGCGGTTTCCACGTCCACGCTGCGAATGCGCGAACCGGTGACGGTGATGGTTTCGAGCTTCTTGGCCGAATCCGGCGTGGCGTTGCTGCTGCCGGTGTCCTGAGCGAATACGCTGCCTGCGGCGGCCAGGGCACCCACGGCCAGGCCCAGCCGGATAGCGGTTGCCAGTTTGCTGTTTCCAAAATGCTTCACGTTTTGACTCCCCTAACGACGTGATCAAAGAAGGTGGCAAGCCAGGCGTCGTCCTGGCTTTGCTTAGGCGTGCAGGTCCCCGCGGCACTGTCCTGAAGACAGTTCCGTCAGCCTCTGAACCGAGCTCAAAACCGCAGGTCCCCCCTGCCGCCCTTCATCGAACTTAGACAACTGGATCACAAAAAGTCAACGATTTTTGTCAGCCATGTGTAAGTTTCAGAAAAAACAAATGCTTAGACAGCCGTCACAGCCACGCTTAGCTGAACAAGAACGATCAAATGCGCCTTTCCGGGCATTTGCTGTCTACTAACTTACAATAACGAACGCCAGCGTATGGCGTGGCGACAGGCAGGAGGGGGTGATGACTAACGCCAACCTTTCGCTCAATGAATTTTCTCTAACTCATTTGCTTATTTTTTAGACAGTCTCAGAGTCAATGGGTACGCAGCTTCACCGAGCTCTTTTGAGCCAAGTGCCGATCCGTGAGAGGGCGGAAAGCGCACCCGTGCACGCCCGCCCCTAGACCCTGCCGAAGAGCCCGATCGCCAGGCGTCCAGTCACCCGCCGTGCCGCAAGGGGCCGCTAGATCATCGCCACGACGAAGTCGAGCCAACGCTTGGCGCTGGCGGTGCGATGCGCGGGTGGTGCTAAGTTGCGCCATCTTCCATTCGCTCACCGGAGCACTTCATGTCTCGCGCCCCTTCCGCCGCGTCTGCGGCTGCTATGCGTCGCAGGTTTTCGCGGCTCGCTCTGGCCGTGGCCTGCGCGCTGGGCGCGAGTGTGGCGGTGGCGGAGCAGACGCGTACCGACGATGTGCCCGCCCCGCAGGACAGCGAGTATCCAGGCACGGTGACGCTGCATGTGGACGCGAGCGACACGACGCAGGGCATCTTCCGCGTGCACGAAAGCTTGCCGGTGAAAGCAGGCGCACTGACGCTGCTCTACCCGCAGTGGATCCCGGGCGACCACTCGCCGACCGGCCCGATCAACATGCTCGCCGGCCTCAAGCTCAGCGCCAACGGCAAGCCGATCATGTGGAAGCGCGACAAGTACAACGTCTACGCCTTCCATCTGGACGTGCCCGAGGGTGTGTCGTCGCTCGATGTGGATTTCCAGTACCTGTCCGGCCGCACCGACAGCGAAGGTTTCGAGATCACCGACCGCATGATGGACATGGAGTGGAGCAAGGTCTCGCTCTATCCGGCCGGCTACTACACGCGCGGCATCACGTATGCGCCCAGCGTGACGCTGCCGCACGACTGGCAGCTGGGCACGGCGCTGGAAACCGCATCGAAGTCCGGCGACACCGTCACTTTCAAGCCGGTGACCTTCAACAACCTGGTTGATTCGCCGATCTACGCGGGACGCTACTTCAAGCGCGTTGACCTGACCCAGGCCGGCGACGCGCCGGTGTATCTGGATGTGTTTGCCGATGCGCCGAAATACCTGGAGATGTCAAAGGAACAAGTACAGGTGCACCGCGCGCTGGTCACCCAGGCGCTGAAGCTGTTCGGTTCGCATCACTACGATCACTACGATTTCCTGTTCTCGCTGTCGGACACGCTGGGCGGCAATGGCACCGAGCATCACCAGTCCAGCGAAGACGGCCTCGGCGCCGACTACTTCACCGCCTGGAAGGATGCCGCGCCCGATCGCGACCTGCTCGCGCACGAATACGTGCATTCGTGGAACGGCAAGTTCCGCCGCCCCGACGATTTGTGGACGCCGAACTTCAACGTGCCCATGGGCGATTCGCTGCTGTGGGTGTACGAGGGCCAGACCCAATACTGGGGCTACGTGCTGACCGCGCGTTCGGGCATATGGTCGGCGCAGCAATTCCGCGACGCACTGGCCATGACGGCCGCCAACTACGAACGCAACCGCGTCGGCTTCCAGTGGCGTACGCTGGAAGACACCACCAACGACCCCACTGCCGCGCGTCGCTCCGGCCTGCCGTTCCGCAGCTGGCAGATGAGCGAGGAGTACTACAGCGGCGGCCAGATGATGTGGCTGGAAGTGGACGCCAAGCTGCGCGCACTCACCCAGGACCACAAATCGCTGGACGACTTCGCCCGCGCGTTCTTCGGCGTCGACAACGGTAGCTACGTCACCAAGACCTATACCTTCGACGACGTGGTCGCCGCACTCAATGGCGTGGCGCCGTACGACTGGGCGACCTTCCTGCGCGCCCACGTGGACACACTCAATCCGCCGCTCCAGGACGGCCTGGCGGCCACCGGCTGGAAGCTCGTCTATACGGACAAGGAGAGCGACTACGAGGCGCAATACAACAGCCGCTCGCAACCCTCGCGCCACCTCTACAACTTCGCCTGGTCGATCGGCCTGACCATCAACGACAAAGGCGAAGTCAACGATGTGCGCTGGAACGGCCCCGCCTTCAAGGCCGGCATCAGCACCGGCGCCACCGTCGTTGCGGTGAACGGGCAGGACTATTCGAAAGACTTGCTGAAAGACGCCATCACCGCGGCCAAGGGCAGCAAGACGCCGATCCAGCTGCTGCTGAAATATCAGGGCGGTTACCGCACCGTCGCGCTTGATTACCACGACGGCCTGCAGTACCCGCATCTCGTACGCATCGAAGGCAAGCCCGATTACCTCAGCGAAATCATTGCGCCGCGCAAGTAAGCATCGACGGGGCGTCTGGATGGCCAGACGCTCCATGCTCGCATCGACACCCAGGTCGGAGGTACTTCTTGGCCCGCATCAATCTGCCCTGCGAGCGCGGACGCTCGATCGAACTGGACACGGCGCGCACGGTGCTGGCCTGCATCGACTTCCAGGCTGATTTCGTCTTGCCTGAGGGCCGCGCGGGGGCCTTGGGATTGCCTGTCGAGGCACTGTTGGCGGCGATACCGGCTGCACAGCGCGCACTGTCGGCGGCACGCGAAGCCGGCATGCTCGTGTTCTTTACCCGTGAGTGTTACGCGCCTGACCTGTCCGACCTCAATCTGTTTCGCCGCCAGAACGACCTGGTCATCGGTTCGCCTGGGCCCTTGGGCCGCTTCCTGGTGAAGGGTGAGAAAGGGACGGAGATCATTGCAGACCTGCGCCCGGCCGATCGAGAGCCCGTGATCGACAAGGCGGGCTTCAGCGCCTTTCACCAGACAACGCTCGATACCGTACTGCGCGTACGCGGCATCGATACGCTGCTGCTCATGGGCTATACAACCCAATGCTGCGTCGCCTCGACGCTGCGCCAGGCCGTCGACCTGGGCTATGCCTGTGTTCTTCTGCAGGACGCCTGTGCGGCCTATGACCCTGCCGATCACGAAGCCACCGTGCGCGTCATGTACAGCGAGGGCGACAACTTTGGTTGGGTAACTGATACACAGCGCCTGGCCACGGCGTTGCACTCGTCCAGGCATTGAGCCGGGCGTATCTGCTCGCCCGCCTCTCTGTATCCGTGCCACCGCATGGTTGTCGCATACGATACCTGGAGGTTCTCTCCAAAGGACTGACATCGAACAACGCTGGCGGCTATCGCTAGCTCTTGAAGACGATCATCTTCTCGGCCGTCATCTCGTGCATGGTGTAGGGAATGCCGCCGATGCCATGCCCCGATACATGGCGGCCCGCGAATGGCATCCAGTCGACGCGAAAGGCCGTGTGGTCGTTGATCATCACGGCTGATGCATCCAGTCGTTCGGCAGCTTCGAAGGCGGATGCCAGCTCCCGCGTGAAAATGCTCGATTGGAAAGCCACGGGAAGCGAGTTCGCGGCTGTAATGGCCTCGTCCAGCGTGCGAAACGGATAGACGCAGGTAAGCGGGCCGAAGACTTCCAGCGTGGACACCTTGGCGTCTTTGGGCGGATCAACCAGGATGGATGGCTTCAACGTCGTTTCGCTGATACGGCCACCTCCAATCAAACGACTGCCGGCCGCCACCGCTTCGTCGATCCAGCTCTGCACGCGATCGGATTCTGCCGGCAAGATGAGCGGCCCCACTTCTGTTTGCGGCAACACCGGATCACCGACGTTCAAAGACGCCACCCGGCGAGCGAACCGATCGAGAAATTCCTGCTGAATGTCCTCATGGACGTAGATGCGCTGGACGGATACGCAAACCTGGCCAGCATGGTAGTAACCGCCCTTGGCAATGGGCTCGATGATCTTGTCGAGGTCCGCGCTCCTGTCGACGATCACAGGGGCCGCGCCACCGTGCTCAAGCGCACAGCGGGCGCCGGGAGCGAGCTTCGAGCGAAGATACCAGCCGACGCGCGCGGACCCGATGAAGCTGAGAAATGCCACTCGGGAATCGGTTGCAAGCGCTTCGGCGAGCTCGCGTTCCTCGGGCAGGAAGGTTTGCACCCAACCCTCCGGCATGCCGGCCTCGTGCACCAGCTTGACCAGATCCAGACAGCTGAGGGGCGTGGTCGTCGCAGGCTTGACGATAACGGGGCAGCCCGTCGCGATCGCCGGCGCCACCTGGTGAACAATCAGATTCAGCGGATGGTTGAAGGCTGAAATGGCAGCGACTACCCCGATGGGTTCTTCAATCGTCCACGCCCGGCGATGGTCACTGGACTTGGTGATGCCCATGGGAATCTCGCGACCCGCACTGGTTCGGAGGATCTCTGCGGCATTTCGAACGCCATCGATGGCCCGATCAGTCTCCACCAGCGCGTCCGCGTAAGGCTTGCCGCCCTCACGCGCGATCTGTTTGCCAAAGTACTCGCGCCTGCCCTCCATGAGCGCTGCGAGCTTTCGCAGAATCTCGATACGTTCATACGGTTTGAGCCAGCTGGACCGGTCCTTGAACAACCGGTACGCCGTGGCAAGCTTCGCCTCCAGAGCCTCGGCGTCATCGCTCGGCAGCTCAGTCATCAGTTGGCGATCAAACGCCTGCACGACCTTGATCATTTCATCCTCCTCTTGGCAGTTTGGTATGGCGGGCGATTGGCAATGACTTCGCCGGCACGGAGCTGCGCAACGTTACTCGTGCCTCGGCGAAGGCGAGGTGAGAAGTGATGGGAGAGCTGCTGGATTGCGCGCGGTCATGCCATCCCCGTGAGTAGCTGCAGCGCGGCCTGCATGCGCGCATGGGGCGCTGGTCCTTACCCAGTACTCTTGGCGGAGGGCTTTGACATCCGCTTAACAGCGCTGCAGCGGTCAAACGGGCTTGACACTCCGACGGCTTGAACCCGCGATCTCGGAATGGGAGAGTCACTGCGTCCGCTTCTGGCCCGGCCACATGGCGAAAGACAGACATCTGCCCTATGCCGCGCCTCGCCAGGCCCGGATCGGGAGGCATCGTTAGCTTCATCGTGCTTGATCACCAACAGGGGAAGTTATGGCTAGCAGCACACAGGACTTGGAACGGTTTGTGCGGAGTTCGCTCATGCGCGGATGCTCGCGGCAGAGCATCGACAAGGCACTCATGGAGGCTGGCTGGACGCCAGAACAGGTGCGCGGAGCGCTCTCGAATTTCGCCGACGTTTCATTTGCAGTGCCGGTGCCCCGGCCCCGTCCCTACTTATCGGCAAGGGACGCGTTTATCTATCTCGTCTTGTTTACCACGCTCTATCTGAGCGTCTATCACTTCGGGAGTTTGCTGTTTGAATTAATCAACCGCAGCTTTCCGGACGCAGCCTCTCCATACAATAACGGTGTAGCACGAAGCATCCGCTGGTCCGTGGCCTCGATCATCATCGCCTTCCCGGTTTTCCTCTGGCTCACGGCACGGATTCGCAGCGAGGTGAGCCGGCAGCCGGTGAAGCGCCAATCGGCGGTTCGCCGGTGGTTGACCTATCTGACGCTCTTCGCCGCGGCCGTGGTACTCATCTGCGACCTGATCACATTGGTCGACGGCGTGCTCGGCGGAGAAATTACGGTTCGATTCACGCTGAAGGTCGTCGTTGCCGCCGTGATTGCGTGCACGGTCTTTGGCTACTACCTGTGGGATTTGCGCGCTGATGAGCGCGTCGCATGATGCCGCGCCTGGGAGTGCGGTTGCTCGCGATAGTGGCTTCCCTGGGCATGGCCGCAGCCATTGTCGCGGGCCTGGGTGTGCTCGGTTCACCCATGCACCAACGGGCGTTGCAACTTGATTCGCGCAGGGTGTCTGACCTGAGTCTTATTTCCATGCAAGTCAGCGCGTACTGGGCCCAGCACAAGTCCCTGCCACCCGATCTCGCTTCGCTCAAGCTTGCCCCGCCGATGACCAGCGACCCGGTCAGCGGTGCGACGTTCGAGTACGCAACAACTGGCAAGGAGACCTACCGGTTATGCGCCAAATTCGACGCTGCATCCGAGTCTGAGGGGCGGTCGCTCGGAACCTATGTGCTTCGCTGGAACCACCTCGCTGGCAGGTACTGTTTCGACTTGGGCACAAAGTACGGAGGCGAGGTGGGCGAGCCAATGCAATGAGACGCCATCGCCCGGGACAGTGCAGATTCGTGGCTGACAAGGGCCGCCTGACAGGGTCAGGTTGCAGCGCCCGGATTTCCGTCATGGCCTCTGGTATACGGAAAGCAGGCGCACCCAGCGCGTCCTGAAACGATCGACAACCAGGCCGGCGTGTGTCCAGATTTGCAGCAGTTGTCGGCGCAACGCAGGCGGCGGAGTCAACGTATAGCCGAGTTTCCCCGCATCGTTGGCCAGGATCGCGCTCAATCGCTCGCGCTCGCGCCTGGTCAGCGAATTGAACTCGACATCCCCCGGCCGGCGATCCAGTTTTCCGGCGACCTTGTTGCTGTCAAAAGAGCTGTTGCTCGGGGTGGGAATGCCGTTCGCGGTTGGCTGGGTCATGATGGGCAGCGGCTGGATCCCCAGGAACGAGGCCATCCGTTCAACGCCGCTTGCGGTGTCCTCGAGCAGGTCCTCATAGCGAACCAGCAGGTACGAGTCCGATGCAGGTTGAGCGGAGCGAGTGGCCGCCTCGCGGTACGACAAGCGCATTTGCCGCAGGACCAGCGTCTCTTCGCTCGAAGGGAGGCCCGAATCTCGCAGGGCCTTACAGCTCGACGCATAGACCGCGAAAGGATGGCGGACGACGTGGAGCATTCTCGCCTCGGGAAATTCCGCCATCAGACGCGCCAGGAAACGCTCGTTGGTAGGCGTTTTTTCAACCCACCGCTGCAAGGGTGAGTCAGCGTCAAGCCCGGTCGTGCAATGCGCGTACGCAAGCGCGATCGCGACCAGCGGCCATGAGGTTGTGCGAGGCCCGAGCCGCGTTTTGACCAAGGGCCACCAAGCCCGCAAGGCGCGACCGAATTCAACATAAGGTGAGCCTTCTGCCGACGAGCGGCCCAGCAGCCAGTACGGCTGCTGGTTGATGGGATTGGCGAGTCTGCGCAACCACTCGCAGCCGAGGAATGGCAGCCAGCTATCGGGCTCCAGCCGCTTCAGATGCCACGCGAAATTCGTGAGCATGGTGCCTTCGGCGGGAAGCACCGAGAGGGCTGGGTGGTGGTCGAGCAAATCGCGTACCAGCGTGGTGCCGCTTCGGCGCGAGCCAAGAACGAACACAGGCCGACGCGCGATGGCGAGCCCCCGCTCGATCTCGCCCGTAGTGAGTATCCGGGGGCCGGCCGACTCGCTGACGGACCACACGGCTTGGGACCAGGCCATGGCCGCCTGGCGCACGGCACCTAGATTGGTGACGCGCGGCCTTTGCAGCCGCTGATCGAGCTGCGCCTCGAGATCGACAATATTCAAGAACTCGCGATTCATTTCACCCGCTCTGTGCGATGCGTACAGTCGAAACTTCGAAAGCGCTCTTTTGCGCCGAAGCCTTGCCGCAAGAGGACGCACGAATCAGCACAGCGCGTACCATGGTCGTATCCCGTTCGGGCGAATCGAGAACGCCGACCCCATAGTGCTGCGACGGCACGTGCGCCCGGTGCCGATACCCTGGCGGCGGCGTTCCACGTCCAATGATGATGGTGAGTGCGCCCGGGCGTCCCTTTGGTTGCCTTAGGTGCCAAAGCCGCCGCAACACCGGCTGCAGCCAGGCAGAAGGCCTCCAGCCTCGGTGAGCGCGGCCCGCAGCGCTTCCATGCTTGAGTGCTTCCAGATGCTTTCAAGGCCGGCGTCTCGCACATTGGCGATCGGAAACCGATAGCACCGCCCGTGTACAGGCACCGACTCGCCATCAGCATCGATCATCAGGATGCGAAAGGCGTCGTGGCAACGGCGGCCAATGAATTGCGAGGGGTGACGATAGTAGATGTCGAGGTCGGCCTCGCTCGTGCGATCGGGCTGGATCGTGACGGAGAACGGCCAGGTCGTGGCCTTGATGTCGGCCAGCTCGTCGGCCAGACGGGCGATGTCGATCGTCGTGGGATCGGATTCGAAGCTGTTGGAGGCCGTGGCAGGATAGGTCGCGCCATAGAGCGCATTGTGTTCATTGGCCAGTTCGGGCGTCACGAAGTTGTTGTGGATCAGCCCAACCTGTTTCAGTGGCAGATCACTGATGTCGGCAAGAAAGGTCTTGAGGTGACCGACGTTGTACTCGCTGATCGTGCAGAAGACGGATATTTCGGGCGCGCCCTCCAGCGCCGCGACGGCGCGAATCCCCTCTACGGCCCGCGCAAAGCTGCCGACATGGCGCCGGATGCGATCATGCAAAGCCGCCGGACCATCGAGCGAGACGAACAATCCTCGGCAGCGGCCCGCCGCAAACTCCGCTGCCCGTTTTTGGCAGGAGCAGGCCATTGGTGGTGACCGTTGTGTACAAGCCCAGCGCGGACGCATAGCTCAGTGCGTCACCGAGCGGGCGCCAGGCAAGCGGCTCGGTGAATGCGAAGCCCAGGCGTGCCTCGGGGCAGAAGGCCGCCATATCGTCGGCGACGCGCTGGAACAGCTCCCACGGCATGGTACGCGTCCGGGCGCCCATCAAATTTGCGCCGAAGTTGGTCTCCGCATTGCCGGTGCCGACGTCACACATGACGCAACGCAGGTTGCAGAAATTGTTGACCCCGAGAACCACGTGTCTGGGCCGCGGTCCCGCCGTGAGGGGTGCTTCGAGAACTGGCAGGCTGAGTGCGGACATGGCGCGTGGATTTCCCGTGGTGATCATGTTTGCCACTTTCGGCATAAGCTCGAGGCACAAATACGCCTCCCCGGGTGTATGTGCTGCATGGCGACGATTTGGTTTACCGAGGCCGTGGCGGGGATTTGTCACATAGCCGACACACCGCTGATCAATCGATGACAGCGCGCGTGGGTGGCGGCGACGAATGACACGATTGAGGCGTGCGTCGATCCAGCCGCAATGCCGGCCGCATAAACAGCACAGTTCGCCCTGCGGGCCGGGCAGTACCTCCGGCGGCGCGCACTCCGAGGTACCTGTCGGCCCATTGCCCTCGCTACACCAGACGCTGGATCGAGATAGCATTTCAGCAAAGAGAGGCGAAATGGCCAGCGCAATTTTTGACCAACTTTTGAGTCCGTCCACCATGCTGGATGGCGAAAAAGCCCTTCTTGCCATGGGAGGAGAGGCAGTCCCGTTACTGCGTGATCTTCTGGACGGAACTGCCAGGAATGAGTTTGGCGTTCCTTACCGAAACCTTGGCTTGCCTCTTCGCTGTGCACTGGACGTGGCCCTTCGACTAGGCCCTCGGGCTCGGGCATTGGAGCCTCTTCTGGCGCTGGAACTTCGTGCTGGTAGCGCGACGGCGGCCAGGGCTCTGGCAGCCATGGGAGATGCCGGTACCGAGACGATTGAGGCTCTGGCCATCTGTCTGGATCCCCCCGCGCCTTCTGACTTCGATCTACCCATCGAGGCCGGCGTCGCTCTAATACGACTGGGCGCAACTGAGCACGCTCTCGTACTGCGCATGGTAGAAACGTCCCGGCGAGCGAGCTCTAGTTGGTCGCTCGCTCGTCAATGGGGCGCGAGATGGGAATCCGTATCTTCTGGTTAGGGTCTGCTGTCGATCCATGGCAGGCATTCCAAAGTGTCACTCCAGGTGAAATACCGGAGAAGAAAAGGGATCAGAGTGCTTTCATCGGGTGGCTGGAAGAAATGAGGGCACATGCGTGCCCCTGGCGGCCTTTACTGTTAGGACAAAACGGAGGGGAAGTTGAAAAGTCTGCTCGCGTGTATATGTGCCGTCGTTCTAGCCGCTTGTACGGCTCAGACAAGAACAAACGATCCTGCAAATTCCCCGCCATCGATCCAGCAGGCGGCGGTGCGCACCTACTCGCAGGACGAGCTGGTGTCCTTGGCATCAACGTCCACGGATAGCCCAGTCAAGAGCTGTGTGGACGTGGCGCTTCGCTACAACGAAGGCCTTATGGCCCTGCGCCTGGCCAAAACCCCGCCGGACAAGGTGCACGAATACATGATGCATGGGGCCGAGGGCGCACATCTGAAGGAACAGAAGGAGCGCGAATTTTCCCTGTGGGCATCGCACGCCGAACTGGGCTCGATTGACCAGAGTCACTTCGACTACTGCTTGTCCATCCAGCACGCCGCGACGCAATCGCAGGCGCTTGAGCGCACCTGTTTCAGCATGATGGGCCCGGCGGCATTGGCCCACCTTCACAGGAAGGCAGGCATTGCCACGACGGCAACCCTTCCGCGAGAGGTCGAGGCCTATGGCAGGCAACTCGACAAAGCGTACCTCGCCGGCATCGTGGACCAGGTTTATGCCTTCACCAGCGAGGACGACCAGTACAGGTTTCAGCAGGGCCTGTTTGCTGGCTGCCTTAAGCAGGTAGGTCGTGGTTCGTCGGGAAGCGGGGCCGCAGGCTCGTAGTTCCAGAGGCTTTGAGAAAGGGGCGCAGGTGGTTGAGCCAGGCCAACCACCTCCATCCGCGTTGCTCCGCTCTCTGCTTGTTACGTGAATGCTCGCATCAGGTGCTGCACACGCCGCTGGCAGGACGCAAAAATTGCAAACAAGGAGCTGCCATGAAGCTGTTTGGATACGAAGAAGGGAGTCACGATCACCGGGCACCGTTGAGGCTTTCAGAGGCGAGCATATTGGCTAGCCCGGCCGAACTGAGAGCTATTGCCAGAGTGCTCGCCGATCTGGCGGTCGAGATGGAGGCTGATGACTTTGACCATGTGCACTTGACCGATAGGCTTCCAAGCCTAGGCGATGGCCCCGAGCTGATCGTGGCTAAGGTCAGGTGAATATGTCCGCTTGCGACCCCAAGCGGACGCCCAAAGAACATTGGCCCGGTGTCTTGTGCCCACCAGGCCAATGAGTTGACTCAGAACGAATAGGCCACCGTTGCTCCAACGCCCCAGTCCGGACTCCCATCGGTGAAGCCCTTGGTCACATATGCTTGAGCTTTCCAGCCACTGGCGAACTTGTACGCGTAGTAGCCCGTGAGTTCGTTGCGCGAGAAACTCGTATCCGAGGCCTTTTCGCGATAGTCGTAGTACGCGCCAAAACTGCTATGGGTGTCGAGCTTGTAGCTCATGCCCGCGTTGGCACCGAACACATCGTTGAGCTGGATGTACTGCGAACTGCCCAACCACGTGTAGCTCACACCGCCGAACACCGTCCAGGCACCGAAGCCCTTGTACATGTCGGCACTGAAGGTGTAGTCGTTCTTGCCGGTGCCCAGGCCCTTGTTTGCGTCGGCCGTGCCGAACTTGATCTTGCCAGTGAGATCGATGCCGAACTGCGACTCACGATTGCTATACGCCTCATAGGTCGCCGCTGCGGTGATGTCGCCCAGCCCGGATGCGGAACCAGTTGTCTCAGGGATTGGCGTGGTGCCTCCCTGCGAATTGCCCTTGCCGTGGCCGCGACCCTTCGGGTTGGTGTTCTTCACCGGACCCACGCCGGGAATGACGTTGTCGGCACCCGACACGTGGATGTACGGCACTGCGACCTTGAAGGACCAGCGATCGATGTCGTAGCCGAAGGTCACCGGCACCTGCGTGATGTCGGTGGTCTCCGACGTACCGTATTTGCCCGTGGTGTAGTCGATGCCTGCACCCACCTTGATGGTGGAGCTGTCGTCAGCGTGCGCCGCCTGCGCCATCAGGCCCAGTACGCCAAGGGCGCAAAGGGTGCCGGTGTTCTTGAGATTCATGCGTTTTTCCTAGGGCGTAGCAAAAGAAGTGCGGGAGGCCTGTCAAGGCCTCCGCACGTATCGGAGTCAAGTTGGTGTGATCAGCGACCGCCGCGTTCGGGCTTGTCGGGGCGCTCGGGCTTCTCGGGCTTCTCGGGCTTGTCCGGATGATCCGGCTTGTCGGGGCGATCGGCCTTGTCGGGGCGGTCGACCTTGGCGACCTTGTCGGCGTGGCTAGCCTTGTCGATCTTTTCGCCGTGCGCGATATCCGCGCTATCGGGCACCGGCCCGTGCGCCTTGGTGGCGCTCATGATGTCGCCCAGCTTGAAGCCGAGCGTCTTGGAGATATTTCCCCAGCCCTGGCCTTCGGCGCGCAGCGCCAGCACGCCAGTGAGCTGCACGGGGCCCTTGGGGCCGGCAACCGTGCCACCGTTCAATGCCGCTTCGATCTGCGCTGCCGTGGGCTGCGTGATGCCGGAGGCGGAGAGTTCGGCCTGAGCCAGCGAGAGCGCGATGTTCACGTTGCCATAGCCCAGATGGCCAGTGCTCGGCGTAAAGCTTGTTTGCACGGCCGGGGTGGTCGCCGTCGCAGGCGTCACCAGCACGATCGTGGAGCCGCTACGCAAACCGTTGACCAGTGCCTGCGCATTGCCGTTGGAGCCGGCGAAGGTTGTATAGGTACCGGCGAGTTTGACGCTTTCCTGTCCGCTGGTCGGCGCGGGTTGAGTGGCCGGTGCAGTATCGGCCATGGCCCATGTACTGCCCATGGATACGCCAATTGCAATGCTCAACGCGGTAAGTACATGCACACGATTTTTCATGGACTGCCCCTTGAAGGTGATGATTCGTTTCCCTTCGAGGCGCCCTTCGGGCACCAGATGAACTCCGCATCTGCCATGCGGTGGTGCAGCAAGAATCAGCTCACCGGACGGCCTCGGCGGCAGATACTGGCGGAGTGATCAACGCAAGAAAAGGGCCCGGATCCGCAAGTTCAGCAAAGAAGAGGAAACGCTTCAGCTGGGAGTCAAACAGCCCTTTACTTCGTGCGCCAAGTCGCATAAAACAAGGGTTTTCTTGCATCAGGCTGTATTTGTTCGACTCGCCAGATGAACAAGAAAATTCGCTGCCCGCTTAATGGTGAAGTTCATCGCATGCGCCATCGCTCGCATTTTTATGCGATGTTGTCGTTGTGTCGTACCAGCGAAAGCTCGGGACATTCACCGAATACTTCCACGCCACCGATGGAGCTCACATGAAGCGCCTACTCTCGTTCGCGATTACCGCCGTTTTGCTTGTCGGTAACAGCATGGTCTTCGCCTCGCCACAGGATCACGGCCACGGCAAGGGCAACGATGATCACTGGGACGACGGCGATCATGGTCATGGCCACAACCCCAAGGACGAAGGGCGCCACGACAACGGCAAGCACAATGGCTGGTACAAGAAAGGGGCTCGACTGCCGGACCACTACTACAGCCGCGAGTACTACGTGACCGACTATGAGCGGTATCACCTGCGTCGCCCGGATCCGGGTTATCGTTGGGTACGCGCCGATGGCGGCCAGTTCTATTTGACGCTGATCTCAAGTGGTGTCGTGATTGATATCGCCGCGGGGTTCTGAGCTATCAATGCGACACTCGCGGGTGTCGAACAAAGTTGTGGCGAGCAGCCAGGCCATACGGAAGAAGAAAAGGTCCCTGGTGGGACCTTTTCTCGTCAACGCCTATGGCATCGGAAACGCCAGTCAAGGTTTGATTACTTCGTAGGGACCGCTTTCGATCCGAAGCGGACATCGCGCTGCTGAACAGTCTGGAGAGTAGGTCATATGAGAAAAAGGTTCTGGTTGTCGCTCTCTTTTTGCCTGCCAGGGCTAATTTTGGCGGCAACCGGTACCAATGAGGCAGTCAGGACTTCGACCCACAAATTCGCCCCTGTCACGTTCTCCCTTGGTTGTGGCCAAGCCACTCGGAACGAAGATAAGCGTGATTTGACGCGCTCCAGTCTTGCCGTGGGCTACTTTCAGCAGACCGAGTGCGTCGACGCAGCTAGGCAGTTATCAGCTGCCAAACTAGTAGCGGTGGCTATTACTGAGAACGAGAAACTTGGTCTCTTTGAGGTCGTCCTCAAACTTGATCCGGCTAGTGCACTGAGCCTTTCCAAGCTCACCGCACACGGTAATCCGCAACAATTGGTTCTCTCGGTTAAAGGTCAAGCCGTCGTAGCGGGCTTCAACGAGGCCCCTTTTCATGGCGACAAATTCTCAATTACGGCTGACACAATTGACGATGCACGCCGGACTGCGGATTTATTCGACGAGTAGGGGGGCTCTAGGTCCGCTTTCGACCCATAGCGGACACTTACAAACGGTCTGAGATCCCAACCCTTTGTGCAGGTGACTAGTGTGAATGCCAGTGATGAATATCGCGAGAAGTCGCGGAGCGCCGCTAAGTCCGCCCTGGCGCGTGGTCACAAAGATATAAAGAACCTGCGTGAGATTCTGATCTGGACAACTTCGCGCACTACAGTCGATCTCGTTGAGAGTTACTTCGCCAAACACTTAGGTGACAGAGAGCTTGTTGAATCGCTGGTTTCGATCGCGCTGGAAGGCGAAGACGCAGGTGACGCTCCTTGGGCCGCAGCAAACACGCTTATGGTGTTCCCCGACGCAATCCTTCTACCGCACAGAGCTGCGATGATTGAGTTGAGTCACCACAACTGGGACTACCTCAGTGGCCCGGCAAAGGAAATTCTGGCTAGGCTGGACGAGCAGTAGTCTTGGCGTCCGCTTCCGACCCAAAGCAGACGCCAAAAGCTGGTGAAAACAGAGTCTGGTTTTGCAGGTCGCTAGCCGATTGCATGATGGTTTTGTGAAGGCAGTGCCGGCGGAAGGCGGGTGCTATAGTTTTTCAGCGCCGGTAGCTGCCGGCTTGGTTTCACTGGCGCACTCCCATGTGTGGAAGCCCCCGGGCTGTGATTCTTCCTAGTGCGATGCTTCCACTGTCCTTAGCGGCTCAGGAAGAGGTATCGCTATGAAGACTTCGACACTTGCATTGGTGGCATCCACGGCGCTTGCGATGGCTATGCCGGCTTTTTCGGATGACGGTCCATCGGGCCAGGACGGTACTTTGTCCTACAGCGGGAATTTTCTTGTCTGGAAAGATGCAGGCCATCGCATCGTCTTGACGACGGATGCATTCCAGCGGGTTTTCGTGAGCCAGGTTCGGCCTGACGGTTGGATGGGATTGCACAGCACCGACCAGATAGAGCGGATCGATGGGCAGCCGGTGCGCTGGGTGGGACAACTCGTCGGGCAGATGAAGAGTCACGCGCCGAGTCCTGTCGTGCTTACCGTTAACCACCACGACATCGACATGCGCATTTACCAGCGACGAGACCTTCAGTTTGCGCGGGTCGATTACGCGAAGTTCATCCCGAAAAGCTGATCGTCTTGTGACACAGGGTTGAAAGTCGGCGTCGCGCTTCGGGTTGGACCTGCCTGTTTCCTGGCGCTGCTTTTCCTGATGGATTCTTTCGCATTGATCACTCCCTGGCGCGCATGACCATCTTGGGCATGCGCGCCTGGCGAACAAACGCGCGAAATTCGTGGTCCGTGCGTACCTATGAATTTAGATGATCTTGCTTCGGCTTCGGGCCATGGTGTGCAGGCAAAAACGGACGCTTTTCGCATCAGTCAGGCTGAGGATGGAAGCTGGTGAAGATTTGGCAGGGTCAGCCATGAACGCAGAAGAGATAGCCGAGGTCCAGGCTCGGTATAGCCATCTGGTCAACTATGTTGATCAAGACCCATGCGTTCCGATAGATCCGATGTCTTACATCGACTCGAATGGTCTACCGCTTCGCACTACGCCTATGCTGGCGGGCGTGAGGACACGGTGGATTTTTTGCTCTCGAATGGGGCAGACACTTTTATCCGAGATAGCTTTGGCCGACTTCCTGACGAGTGTCGTCGGGGCGAATAAGTCTTGGACGGGCAATCGTCTGCTTGCGACCGAAGCGGACGACGTCCGGAGCCTGCCTTGAGGGGCTGTCCGCTTGACGTTGTAAATTACCTGACCTAAGTTAGGTATATGGATGATGCCATCAAGCGTGTTCGTCGTTTCAACCGGGCCGTGACGGCAGCAGTCGGCGCGCTGGACGAGTCCTTTCTTGGACGCGGTCGGCCGCTGGGGTCTGCTCGCGTCATCAATGCCATTGGGCACGGGCGAACCGACGTCGCGGTGCTCAGGGAGTACCTGGGTGTCGAAACCAGTTTGATGAGCCGCTTGTTGCGCGGCCTTGAAGATGAAGGCCTGGTCGAAACGGTGGTGAGTACGCAGGACGCGCGCCGCCGCGTCGTGCATCTGACCAAGACTGGGCGATCGGAATTTCGGGCGTACGAAAAGCTTTCCAACACCCAGGCCGACGCGATGCTCGCCGGCCACGCGCGGCCAGACGAACTGTTGGCAGCCATGGATCTCGTGGCCTGCGTACTTGGGCGCGACCGCGTCATCATTGAAGAGGCGGACCCTAAAGGGGAGGCAGCCACCTACTGCCTCGGCGCCTACTATGCGGAAATCAGCAGTCGCTTCGAGCATGGTTTCGACGTATCGCGTTCGCGGGATCCGGTCGCCGCGCAGATGACGCGGCCTCGCGGCGCGTTCCTGGTCGCCTGCTCTGACGATCTTCCTGTTGGCTGCGTGGGGTTGAAGGGAGGCGGGCCCGGCGTGGCGGAGATCAAGCGGCTCTGGGTGGCGCCTTCTGCGCGTGGCATCGGACTTTCGAAGCGCCTGATGGCCCAGGCTGAGCGAATTGCGCGGGAGCTGTCCATCAAAACGCTCCGCCTGGATACCAATCGCGCATTGCCTGAGGCAAAACAGCTCTATCTCAAGACGGGATGGAAAGAGATCGATCGCTTCAACGACGATCCCTATGCCGATAGCTTCTTTGAGAAGCAACTGTGATGTCAGCGCACGGCCGGCTGTCGCGGGAGGCTGTTCAAGCGAAACGAACGGCGTCGAGTCGCTTGGCGCAGTAACGCGGTATCGATCGAGCTTCTGCTGTCGGTCCGAAGCAGCCCTCCAGGTTTGCGCCATGCCCGAACAGTGTCTGGTCGTGTGCTCTCTACAGCCGCGCGCCTGGACAAGGCGAGCCGCCGGCCTGTATCGCGTGGAATTCGATGGAGAGGCCAAGGTCTTCCTGCGTGGGGGCCAGGAAGGAATCGCCGGACAGGCCGCGATAAGTCGCCAGCTTGTGCTCGTAGCCGCGCTCGACCCAGCGCTGCGCACGTTCGAGATCACTCACCCCCAAGCTCACGCCCAGGATGCGTGGGCCGCCGCTCGCCATGGTCTGCTGGGCCAGCCCAGCGCCGTCGGGTTGCAGTGCCAGCAGCGCGGTCGGGCCGACGGGCACGCAGAATCCCTTGGCGCCGAGTGCGGCCAGCTTTACCGGCACTGCGTTGCCGTAACCCATTTTCTCAAGCTGCCGGCGATCGGCATCGGCGTCGCCCGATACCAGCCATATCGACGAAAGCTCGCGCGCGCCGTTGGGGTGTTCGCGCGTCACGCGGTAGTCGTCGGCATTGGCGGGGTCGAACTGATCGGGTGCGTAGCCAGCCGCGTAGTCGATGAAAAAGGTGTTGCTCGACAGCGGTGCGCGGTCGAAGGCGAACAGACGCCAGCCTGGCTTGGCGCTATCGGGCCCGGAAAAAAATGGCGTGACGGCGTAATGCAGCGACTGCAGTGACTGGTGGATCGTATCGAGCGACGAAGAGCGAAAGCCGAACGTGCGTGAACCGGGGCCGCCTTTCAATGCTTGCTGATCCTCTTTCATGCCCGGATCGAACGTGGGATTGGGCCGTGTGATGCCGAGCAATTCGATAAAGCTGCTATCCGAAAAGCGGATATAGCGATTGGCCACGCCATCAGGGTCGCGCCCTGGCCGGACTTGAAAGCCCAGCTTGACCGCCATGACCGACGTGACCTGGTCGATCCCGCGGCCCCACAGCAGGATATGGTCGAGTCGCGTGGTGGGAGCCACCGGTGCGGCTGCGGCCGTGGCGGGCTGGGCGGCGGCGAAACACACAAGACATGCTGAAAGAAAGGGGATCAGGCGCATGCGTATCCTCACATGAACGTGGATGGTGCTCTCGTGCAGGCCGCAGAAGTGATGACGCCTGCGGCTGCGATGAATCGAACAGCGGCCATGGGCGGGTCGGTGCGCTCGCCACCTGGCCAGGGGACTCTCGGCGCTCTTTTATGCGTGTTCCGAACGGCGCCTACAAGGACAATTTCCGGACAAAAACGGCCATCTCGGATCGGGCGCAACGCCTTGCATCGCAAGCGTCGTGGTAGCCCGCGGCGATCACCCGCCGGCGCTGCGGCGTAGCGACAGTGGTGACATGCCGAACGCGCGCACGAAAGCGCGACGCATGCGGCTCGCGTCTCCGAAGCCCGTGGATGCCGCGATGTGGTCCAGGGTGAGGTGGCTGGTCTCGACCGCGATGCGGGCGGCTTCCAGGCGCAGGCCTTCCACGACTTTTGCCGGCGTCGCGCCGATTTCTGCCGAGAAGGCGCGGGCAAAATGGCGGGGACTCATCGCGGCGCGCTCGGCCAGGCGCTCGACCGTCATCGGTTCGGCAATGCGTGTGCGCATCCAGTTGATCAGGTCGCCGAAGCGTCCGGTCTTGCCACCTTGGTCCACCAGCACGGAGTACTGCGACTGCCCGCGGTGTCGTCGCTGGTGCACCACGAGCTGCTGCGCCGTGCGCCGCGCAATGCCAGGGCCGAAGTCGTCTTCGACCAGCGCCAGCGCCAGGTCGATGCCTGCGGAAATGCCTGCCGAGGTCCACACGTTGCCGTCCCGGACGAACATCCGGTCGGCATCGAGCCGTACCTGCGGATAGAGCAATCGGAAACGCTCGGCGACGGCCCAGTGCGTGGTCGCGCGCCGGCCATCGAGCAAGCCGGCCTGCGCGAGAAAGAACGCGCCGGAGCAGACACCCGCCGCTCGCCGCCACGCATCGTCGCCGAGCCAGTTGACGATGTCGCCCTGGTTCTCTTCGATCTGCGCGAGATTGCCGCCCGATACGATCACGGTGTCGAACGGCTTGCGTTCAATCGGCGAGGCCGCCAGGCTCACCCCCGACGAACTGCGCACGACGCCGCCTCCGGGGGCCAGGACGGTAATCGCATAACTGTCCGGCCGAAACCGATCGGCCATCTCGAATACCGCGACCGGGCCGGCCGCATCCAGCAGCTGAAATCCCGGAAAAACAATGATGGCGATGTCGCGTCGCATGGTGGCAGTCGCATGACTCGGTCCAGTGTCGAGAAAGTGGCGTAACTGCAAGGCGTGCGTCAAGGCCATGATCACGAGCAGCGAAGCGAGCGGGCCAATTTCGCTGAAGACGAAGTAACGGGATCGCTTTCACTTGCTGGGCCAGGTCCGACGGAGGATGCTGGCGGGGTGCGGGGCCAGCGCAGTGTGATGCGTGGACGGTCCGCGCTTCTTATCCAGGCACAAGAGGCGGAGACGGCATGAACATGGTGCGCAACCTGGGCCTGGTCGTTTTTTTCGTGTGGTTGATCATCGATGCCTTCGCGGTCTTTCGCCTGAAGACGGGCACGGCGGAGAATCGGGATCACCGGTCATTGAAGTTGCTGATGATGGGTGGTCCGGTGGTCTTCGCCATCTGCATCGCCTTGTCCTACGGGGCGGTGGGAAGCTTGAACTCAGTGGCCCTGCAATGGGCAGGACTGGTCGTTCTGCTGATCGGCATCGCCGTGCGTTCACTCGCCATCGCCCAGTTGGGCCGGTTCCACACACCGAACGTGGCGATTCGCGGCGATCATCAACTCAAGGAAGAAGGCCTGTACGCCTATGTGCGCCACCCAAGCTATCTGGGCGCCATGATTGGATTCTTCGGCTTTGCCCTGACCTTGAGCAACTGGCTTGGCGTGATCGTGATGGTGAGCCTCACTACGTGCCTCTATCTCTATCGCATCAAGGAAGAGGAAGCGGCGCTGGCCGAGGCGTTTGGCGACGCATTTCATCAGTACGCGGTACGCACCAAACGCCTTGTTCCCTGGGTCTACTGACCGACGCCGTGGAGGCCATGAAGCCGTGGCCTCAGGGCGGGTGAAGCGATTGTGTCGCCGCCGTCCCTTATGGCGCCATCGGGGGGATTTCATCGAATGAGCCGACGGGCACTTCGGAAGAGGCAAGGCCTTCCAGTGCGCTGTCCAGCTCGTGATATTCCCCGGCGAAACGCTTCTTGAAGGTCTCAAACGCAGCGGCGGTCTGCCAGCGGTCCATGGTGAGGTATCGGCCCGCATGTTCGCGGCTGCGGAGCAGTCTTACTTCAAGAAAGCCAGGGGCTCGCGCAAACAGCTGAGCCCACGGACCGTCGGGGCCATAGGCTGTTTCAAAAGCCGTCCGTTGATCCTCGGGTACCAGGAACTCCCAAACGGTGGCGTAGCTCATGCTCTATCCCTCCGGTTTGGGCGCGGCTTGAACTGCTCCGTCGGCTTGCGCTTTACGGAAATCAGACCACGCCAACGGCCAATGTGAAGCTCTGGAGAAAGTGGAAATCGGGGCGGCGCAACGCATAGTCGGGATGGTTGGGGTCGCACAGGCGCATCACTTCTTCATGATCGCTGCTCGACAAATACGCTTGCAGCCGCGAGCCCCAGGTGCCGCGAAAAATGGCATTCAGCAGGTAGTTCTCGTCCTCCAGCCGCAAGGGGGCGAGGCGTTCGATCATGAAGGTGCGCACATGCACGTCCCGCAATCCGGCCTGGCGCAGCAGGCCGGCGATGGCGCGGATGGAGGTGAGGTCGCGCTCGTCCAGCTGGTATCGGTCACGGTAGTACTGCCGAACGGCCTCGTTGACCAGGCGCTCCAGGCGGGAATCCCAGGCGAAGTACATGTCGGGCAAGAGCGAGCTCTGACCAAGCGCAACGCGCCCGCCAGGGCGAACCAGAGCCATCAGGGCTTGCAGGCCCGCAACCGGCGAGCGGAGATGGTTGATCACGTTCACTGACCAGACCAGGTCAACACTGGCCGCCACCATCGGTAGCGCCAGAATGTTTCCTTGCAGCAGCAGTGAGCCGCTCTTGGCGGCCGTGCTGTGCGCCGCCCTGACGTGTGGTGTCGCCAGGTCCATGCCGATCGCGGCGCCGTCAGGGCCGACGTCGTCCGCCAGCCATGCCAGTGCCTCGCCCGTGCCACAGCCTGCATCGAGTATGCGCATGCCGGGCTTCAGCGCCAGACTCGCGATGGCCTGGCGTATTTCCGGTGCGGCGAAGGCGTTGAACAGCCGGAGTTTGTCCGCGTAGTCGCGCGACGCCGTATCGCCAAGCAGTCCCAACGTGGTTGTCGGACGAGTCATGGGATCACGCATGCCTGAGTGGGAGCTGCGGTGGCCGAAGGCCTGTATGGCCTCGACCGTGAGCCATGCCAAGCCTAGTGGGCGTTCAGGGATCACGCCAGCGGCAAAGCTCGTGAAGAAAAACTGCCGCTCGGGGGACGGGCAGGGGAGGTCATGGGTCATATGTCCATCGACACGGGTCGCTGACCGCCCCGGTCGATATGCTGCCAGCCGCCATGCCATGCCGAGCCGTCCAGAGGCTGCCTGGATCATGGCTCGCGGCATCCATCATTGAGACACACATCATGATGCAGCTCACTCGACGTCAGTTTCTCGCAGCTGCTGCCGCGTTCGGCGCGGCGGCCATCTGGTGCAGGCCGATGTTTGCGAAGTCGAGTGTGGCGTGGCGCCCATGCACAGAGCGATACCCCGAAGGCGTCGCCTCCGGCGATCCCACGGCCGAGAGCGTGATGCTCTGGACGCGTTATCCCTCCGCCGATGCCCGCAAGCGCTGGACACTTCAGGTCGAAGTGGCCGAAGACGCTGCCTTTGAGCGCGTCGTCGCCAGTGGCAAGGCGCGGGTATCGATCGCGTCCGATTGGACTTGCCGCGTGCTGATCGGCGGACTGAAGCCCGCGCGCGAATACTGGTATCGCTTCACGGACAGCGAGGGCCATGGCAGCCGCATCGGCCGCACGCTGACCGCACCCGAAGAATCGGACGAGCGCCCCGTACGCTTCGCCTTCGTTTCATGCCAGAACGCGAATGTGGGCGCACAGAATGCATACCGGCGGATGATTTATGAAGACGAGCGTGCCGCTCCGGAGGATCGTCTCGGGTTCGTACTTCACCTTGGCGATTTCATTTACGAACTCGTGTGGTATCCGGAAGACCGGCCGCAAGGCATGTACGACCGGCGCATCCGGGATGTCGTTCGCTACGCGCACGGCGAAAAAATAGACGACTTCCATGTGCCGACCACGGTGGACGACTATCGCGCGGTCTACCGTGCCTACCTGCGCGACCCGGATGTGCAGGACGCCCGGGCACGCTTTCCCTTTGTGTCGATCTGGGACAACCACGAGTTCAGCTGGCAAGGCTGGCAGAGTCTGCAGAAATTCGATGGCAAGACACGGCCCGCGCAGACACGCAAAGTTGCCGCCAACCAGGCGTGGTTCGAGTTCCATCCCGCTCGCGTCAAGACACCGGGTGAATCGCTCGAATGGTTCACTGCGCCCAGTGTCGTGGATGCACCCATCGAACACTACGATGATGCAGGGCTGGGTCTGGAAGCGAACAATCTGGTCGCACTGGCCAGCCTCACCGGCTACCGTGCGCTGCGCTGGGGCAAGCATGTGGATCTGGTCATTACCGATCAGCGTAGCTATCGCTCCGAAGAGCCCGTTGGCCGACCGGAGGCCAAGGTTTTCTCAAGCAAGGACTTCCCTCAGTTCATTCCGCAGGAAGTGCAGGAGATCCTCGACGCCGGGCGCACCTACAACCACGGAAACCCGCCTCCATCGATTCGCTACGATGGCCACGACGTGGACAACTTCTGGCGCGACAAGCCCGCCCAGACCATCCTGGGTGCCAGGCAGAAAACCTGGTTTCTCCAGCAATTGAAGATGTCGGACGCGACCTGGAAGATCTGGGGCAATACCACCGCCACGCTTGATATGCGCGCTGACCCGCAGAACTTGCCTGCCGGATTGACCAGGCCGTGGCCGGGCGCCGGGTATGCAGGATTCGGCGGTGGCGACCATGGCAGCGCCTATGTCGAGCGCGCCGAGATCTACGATTTTGTCGCGCGCGAAGGCATTACCGGATTTGCGACCGTCGCCGGCGACCGCCACAGTTTCTGGGCCGGGCTGGCTGCGAAGTCGTTGCCGCCTCAAGCCTTCGAACCGGTGGGTGTGGCCTTCGTGGTCGGTTCGATCTCCGCGCCTGGCATGGTGGAGGCGATGGAGCACAGTTTCCCCAAAGATCATCCGCTGCGCCCCTTGTTCCTTGCCAACAGGCCGGGCGTGGACAAGCCGGCGCCGACCATCAACATGCTGCTTCGCCACGGCGTTCGGTCCTGTCTGGAGTACGCCAAGAGCGGCGACCTGGCAAAAGCGCGTGCCATGACGAATACCGACAACGCGCCCCATCTGGCTTTCGTCGATATGGGTGGGCACGGCTATGCCGTCGTGCGGGCGTCAGGCCATGCGCTGGAGACGCAGTTCGTCTGCCTGCCGCGACCCCTTGAGCGCAGTGATCGCGAAGACGGCGGCCCGCTGGTCTATCGCGTGCAGCATCGCGTATCGCTGTGGGAAAAGGGTCAGTCGCCGCGTCTTGAGCAACGGATGCTGGAGGGCGATGCGCCATTCTCGGTTTGAGAGAGGAGGCATCGTGGCGCAAGCCGCCGTACTTCCAGCATCGACGATAAGTAAAAATACGCGCCAAAAAACCGTACGTTTGCTGTCGAAATGACCGGCCGGGACAGTGCACGCTGTTGCGGTGCCAATGGGGAACGGTCATGAAAGCTTATGCGCGGTACCTGAGTGTTGCTCTGGCGGCGTTCGTTGCCGCAATGGCCCATGGGCAGACGCCAACGCCCGTGCCGAACGACCAGGACATCAGCGATAGCTATATCTATCTGCTCAGTCGACTGCTGGTGCTCAACCAGGAGCAGGCGGACTTCAGCAACGGCTTTCAGTGGAACCAACTCGTCCACCGCAAGGTGGGTGAGGTGGACTGGCCCAACCCCAATCTTGATGTCGCTTATTCGGAAGCCTGGGTGGCCATCGATGAGAAGAGCTGCGCCTTGATCACGGTGCCGAAGGTGAAAGACCGCTACTACACCGTGCAGTTCCTCAACGGCTGGGGTGAGACCCTGGCGAACATCAATGAACGCGTTTATCCGCAGCGTCCTGATGGTGAGTTTGCCGTGTGCCTGAAGGGCGCCGTGGTCCAGCTGCCGTCAACGACGCAGCGTGTGGATGTGTCCGCCAAAGTGCTGCGCGTGCTTTCCCGCGTTGAACTGGGAGCAACGCCGGACGAGGCCGTGGTGCTGCAGAAGAAGTTCAACATCCGCACCAGCGGTCACCCTGCCGCGCCCGAGGTGCCAAAGACGGTCAGGTTCGACATCGAAAAGTTGCCAGGCGTAGAAGCATTCGACTCGGCCACCGTGGCGCTGGATAGCGCCGCCGATATCAACCCGGGCATGGACAGGCTACAGGCGAGTACGCGCGCCGTTGCCAGGGCGATCAAGGATGCGAGCGTGCGTCAGCATGTCGATCAGGTGATTCGCCAGCAAGCGATTCCTGCGATCTACAAGGCCTCGCCAACGCTCGGCGATGGCACGGTAAAAGATGGCTGGGCGCTGCCCACAACGATCGGTGTGTATGGCAGCAACTGGTTGCTGCGTACCTTAGTCAACCTTGGCGGCATCTGGGCCAACAGCTATGAAGAGGTGATTTACTACAAGGCCTTTATCGATCCTTCGGGCAAGCCGCTCAATGGCGATCACTCCTACGCGTTGCGCTTTGAGAAGGAGCAGCTGCCGACGCTCTACGCGACGTACTTCTGGTCAGTCATTGCGGTGGATTCGGGCCATCGCCGTGTTCTTCCCAATCCACTCAAACGCTATCTGCTGAGCAATTTTTCCAAGCTGAGCTACGGCAAGGATGGCTCACTGACATTGTATTTTGGCGCCGCCAAGCCAAGCGGCGCACCCGATGGCAACTGGATCCCCACGCCGAAGGGAACAGGCTACAGCCTGACCTTCCGCTTCTATCGACCCAAGGGTGCTGTGGCTGATCGCAGCTACTTTCCGCCGGCCTTGAAGGAGCTGTGAGGCTGGCGGCTAGGGCGTCTTCAACACCGAGGGCGGCTTCCACGTGCCATTGGTGATGGCGGCGTCGGGCCAATAGGCGCGGATGTAGAGCGAGAAGTCATCCGCCGGGGCGGGCAGCCAATTGCTCTCTTTGTCCTTGCCGGGAGAGGCGTGCTGGACATAGAGGGTGAGCGATCCATCGGCATTGGTCTTGAGGTCCCGGCTCTTGGTGCCCAGGGAATAGCGATTGAGCGCATTGGGCTCGAACAAGTGGTGCTTGTTGTACATCGTCAACGACCAGAACCCTTTTACCGGCGGCGTCTGGCCCTTGGGGAAGGTGATCGTATACGCATGGTTGCCTGCGCCATTGAGCCTGATGCCCTTGGCGTCGAAATCGGTGTAGATGTATCGCGTTTCCTGCGGCGCGTTGTCGTACATGTTCGACTTGGCCGTTGCGGTGCGCGACAGATAATCCACGCCCCAGTTGGCGCCATTGGGCGGCGAGGTCCAGCCGTTGCCCACTGGACGACCGTTGTTACGGAACTCGAACAGCGGCGCAATGATTTCCTTCTCTGAGGCCACGGCGGTCTGCACCAGCGCCTGCTTGAGCTGCGGATCTTTGGCGGCGGCATCCAGCACCGACTGGATCGAGGCGTACAGTGACTCCTCACCCGGTTGCGGGGGAATCTGCTTCATCACGACAGGCAGCTCGTCGAAGAACTTCTCCGGAACGACCCACTGGATTTCGCCCGCTCCGCTGCTTGGCGGCGCGGGGTAATCGGGCGTCTTGTGCCAGTCGATGGTTTTCATCTTGCCGTCGAACTTGTCCAGCGGATAGACCATGATCTGGCTCAGCGTTTTCTGTATGGCCGCTTTATCCTCGGGCGTGTCGTCCATAAAGGCGCGCGGCAATACGACCGCCAGATCCGTGGTTGACCGGCAAACTCCGGTGATGCCCTTGGGTACCTGGCCTTTCCAGTTGGGGCCTGCCAGCAAATAGAAGCCAGGCTTGGTGCCGTATTGTTTGCCGATCGTACAGAAAGAGTCGGTTCGCGCATCGGCGATCTGGTAGACATAGAAGCGGTCGCCAAAATCGGGCACTTGAACGACGACCGGCAGCGTATCGAGATGCTGATACCCCGAGCCGTAGACGGTGTCCTGGTTCGGGCAGGTGATGAACTTCTGATCCGCCTTGAGATAGTCGGTCAGCATGCTGATGGCGCCCGGAGGCGACACGGGGAGGATGCCGCCATTGCGGCCGGGTCCGGGAAGCTTGGCCAGCGCGAGCGACCGGTTGTAGTTGTTGACCAGCGGCCAACCCCAGATGTACGCCATGCGACCGATGGCCTGGACATACTCCTTGGTCATCATCGTGCCCTCAGGCGTGCCCTTCAGTTCACTGGCGTGAGCAGGGGCCGGGACTTGAGGCGATCCCGCTTGAGCATCGGTCGACGGACAGGCGTGCGCCAGGCCTCCTGCGCCCAACAACACCAGAGTCACCGAGAAAAGTGGAAGTGCTCTGGACATGACCATGCCTCCAGTCGGAAACCATCTTGCTGCACGGCTCGTGGGTGCAGAACGCCGCTATCCAACCATAGGCAGGCGAACGTCGCCTCTGTGGTACTACCGATACGAGGTAGGTAAAAACACCTAAACGCGCCGCGTCGACAGCGGCAGGGATGGGATGACTGCCGGGCCTCTGGCCGGCAACGAGCGGCTCGCTGCCCGTATGCATGGGGCATGACCGACAGATGCGACATCGCTCCCATGACAGTCGGCCATCAGCCACTGGATGAAACGAGATGGACGTCCGAATTCGATCCGTCGCGAACGCATGACATCGATGCGCGTTCATACGCAATGCTCACGGCGGGCGACGATGCGCGTCAGGCTCTTGCGGCGCGAGCCTGCGCGAGGGGCATGGCGTAGAGCGCAGGCGTAGAGCAACGCCGCATGGTGAACCAGGTCGTGGTGATGGCGCAAATGCTATCTGACACCACGCCGGACAGTAGTCGCGTCGCCAACTCCGGCCTCATACTGCGAGGCATCCTTGGTATCGGTCCGGAGTTTTCATGCGTCGTCGCGACTTTCTCACAGGAGCTGTAGCCGCCACCGCTGCTGCGTCCACCCTTATGCTGGCCGGCCGCTCGGCGCAGGCCGCGCCTGCCGCGCAAGCCGCCCCCACCGGGCTGGCCGGATTGACGTCCATCACCGGCGGCGCCAAGCCAATTACAGTTGAGGAGCGACGCTCACGCATCGCCAGGCTGCAAAAGCTGATGGTCGAGCAGAAGATCGGCGCCTTGATCCTGGAGTCGGGCTCGAGCCTGGACTACTTCACCGGCATCCAGTGGCATCGCTCGGAGCGTACGACGGCTGCGGTGATTCCGGCCCGGGGCGACATCGTCGTCGTGACCCCGGCCTTCGAAGAGCCCTCGATCCGCGAGACCCTGGCCGTGGGCGACGATGTGCGGCCGTGGAACGAGCATGAAAGTCCGTTTGCCCGCCTGGTCGGCGCACTGCGCGACCGCGGCGTGACCTCCGGCCCGATTGCCTTCGAAGCCACCACGCGACTGTTCATCGTCGATGGTGTGCGCGACGCAAGCGCCGGCGCTTACACCGTGGTTTCCGGCGACGCGCTGGTGAGGGCCGTGCGCCTGATCAAATCCCCGGCCGAACTCGCGCTGATGCAAACCGCCAACGACGTCACCCTGGCCGCGCTGCGCTACGTCCATGGCCACGTTCGCGCCGGCATGCGCCCCGACGAGATCGCCACCATGATGAACGCCGCCACCGAGGCCCTGGGCGGCGCGCCGGAATTTGCCCTGGTGTTGATCAACGAGGCCAGCGCCTATCCGCACGGCTCGCGCCAGCCGCAGACCCTGCACGAGGGTTCGGTCATCCTGATGGATGTGGGCTGCGCCGTGCACGGCTATCAATCGGACATCTCGCGCACCTGGGTGATGGGCAAGCCGACCGCGAAACAGCGCAAGGTCTGGGATACCGTCAAGCGCGGCCAGGAGATTGCGCTGGCCACCGCCAAGCTGGGCTCCCCGGTGGGCGCCATCGACGATGCCGTGCGCGCCTACTACGAAAAGGAAGGCTGGGGCCCCGGCTACAAGCTTCCCGGCCTTCCGCATCGCACCGGCCACGGCATCGGCCTGGACGGCCACGAGTCGCCCTACCTCGTGCATGGCGACGCCACGCCGCTGGCGGCGGGCATGTGCTTCTCCGACGAGCCGGGGCTCTACATTCCCGGCGAATTCGGCATCCGCCTGGAAGACTGCTGGCACATGACCGAGACCGGCCCAAAACTTTTCACTGAGCTCGCCAAGTCGATCGACGACCCGATTTGATGGGTTTCACGAGTACTGACGAGCGTTGGGGAAACCTCCGCTCTGGACTCGAAGCGGAGTCAGGTACAACCAGAAATCAGGCGGTGCGTCAGATTCGCTTCCGACCCGAAACGGATACGCGAAGGCGAATCTGGCGCGAGCATCGGAGGGAGCATGGCTGGATGGATCTGGCTCGGCTCAAATTTGACGATGGTTCTGGCCGTTGCTGGCGACGTGTGCTGCGACCCCATCTATTCAATAAGGGATCTCATCCAGGCGATACAGTATGTCGAGAAGCAAACTGGATACTTCGTTGCCATAGAAAAAAAAGATACACCATAGGCACTGCACTCGACGACCTGCCGCAATACTCGGACAGCCTCGAAAACCGTTCGTCCAGAGCGTTCAAATGTCGAAATATCGCTAATCTCGTATTTGCCATACCAAGGGTAAAGACGAGTCAGTTCATCGGACGAGTGCGTCCGGCTTAAGTAAGGTCAAGCAAACCAAGGGCCTGCTTTTGCACCCATTTGAGGGTGTCCTCGGCGACACTGGCTTTGCGAAACACCGCGCTGCCCATAGTCAATGTCATCAGCGTCGCCGCTTGGGCACGCGCCATTGGCCGCCGGGTGCCGCGTTGCGTGATGAGTTCTTCCAGCAGTGCGCACATACGCTGGATATGCGCGCGCCCGAGTTCAGCCAGCTCCGGGTCGCTGGGGGCTAGCTCCACGATGGCATTCACGCAAAAGCAACCACGATCATCAGGCCGGGTGTCCACCAGGGCTCTTACCATGGCGCGCAAGGCGTCGTCGGTATCCTCGTGCTCATCCGCCAGTGCCTTCATGTCGGCGTAGAAAGCATCGGCATAGCGCCGATAGGCATGCAGGAGCAGCTCACGCTTTGAGCCAAACGCTGCGTAAAAACTTGATCGGCTGAGTTGGGTTGCCTCGGTGAGGTCATCCAGCGAAGTGGCCTCGTAGCCTTTGCGCCAGAACACGCCCAGGGCGTCACCTAGAGCCACCTGTTGATCGAACGATCGAGGTCGGCCAGCGCGGGACATGGTTTTTGGCATGACGTCATCACCTTGACAGCGTGTGGGTGCATTGTGGACCATCCAGTCCAGAATGTGAAACCTCGATTTTCTCCCTGCCTCGACGGTGCAACGCCGCGAGGTACCCATGTTGCTCTCCTGCAAACAATAAGGTCACGATAATGAAATCTTCGGGTGTGTTGATGCGTGCCGGCCTTGCAATGGCCGTGATCCTTGGCTTGGGTGCCGTGGCAGCGCCAGTGCAGCAGGCGCAGGCGGCGGCGCCGCAGATCAGGAAGTCCGGTGCGGCGTACTACCGTTTCATGCTCGGAAAATTCGAAGTCACCGCGCTCTCCGATGGCACGACGGCGTTGCCCGTCGACCAGTTGCTGACACAGACTACGCCTGAGCAGGTGAAGAAGGCTCTCGCGGCGAACTACATCAGCATGCCCTACGAGATGAACTTCAACGCCTTTCTGATCAATACCGGCGACAAACTCGTACTGATCGATACCGGCGCAGGCGCACTGTTTGGCCCCAACCTGGGCAAGATGGTCGATGCGCTGAAGGCTTCGGGCTACACCCCTGAGCAGGTGGATGAAATCTACATCACCCACATGCACCCGGATCACATTGGCGGCCTGGTGGCCAACGGCAAGGCCGTGTTCCCCAACGCGCTCGTGCGCGCCGACAAACGCGAAGGCGATTTCTGGCTGAGCCAGGCCAACCTGGATAAGGCCGGGAAGGATGACAAGGGCTTCTTCCAAGGTGCCCAGGCCGCACTCAAGCCATATGTGGATTCCGGCAGGTACAAGCCGTTTGATGGCGCTGCGGAGTTGTTGCCTGGCATCAAGTCCGTGCCCCTGCCCGGCCACACACCGGGACACGCGGGTTACATGATCGAGAGCGAAGGCCAGAAGCTGCTGGCCTGGGGCGATGTGATTCACGTGGGCGCGGTGCAATTTGCCCAACCCACCGTCACCATTCATTTCGATGCGGACAACAAATCTGCCGAGGCAGCCCGTCTGAAGCTGTTGGCCGACGCTGCCAAGCAAGGGTACTGGATCGCCGGCGCCCACTTGTCGTTCCCCGGCGTGGGCCACATCCGCGCTACCGGCAATAACAGCTATACCTGGATTCCGGCCAGCTATACCGCTATCCACTAAACGCAGGTAGAACGAGCAGACCGGGGCTGCGGGCTGTGGCCCCGGGGCTGCAACATAGCGCTGAATTGATTGTGTCAGCGTGTGTCATGCAGATTACGAAGGCAAAACTGGGGTCAGAGTGGACTTTCCATGCAAGCGGTCGGGAGAAGTGCACTCTGACCCCAGCTTTCTCTCAATAAGGTAAATCTATGGATGGAGAGGGAATGGAGACCGTATGTCGGGCCTGTGGCCATCAAAGGGGCCCGGGCTCTTCTGCCCCTGAATGGCAGTGTCCTTCTTGTGGCAAGGCTTATGCGAAAACCTCGCACGACTCACCTGATCCGCTAGTCGTCTACGAAGATGGGGACCTTGCGGAACCGCGACGGGGCGTGGGCAAGAAATTCTTCCTGGTCGTGTCGTGCGTGATGTTCGGCAACTTCTTCCTGATGGGAGTGCTTTACTGGGTGCTGACTCGGTTTCACTTGGTGGAAGCCAGGTCCACGGTGCTGAGCATATGCAGGTTCATCGCTGCTTTTCCGCTTGCGACGGGTTCCTTGATGATCGTGTTTGGGCATATCCGAAACGCCCTGAGCGGCTTCATCGTTGGGAGCGTTGGAATAGGGGCGCGGGAGATTTATGCTGCCAAAGAGCCCATAAACTTTATTGTTACTCTGATTGGACAACTCGCAGGGTGGACGGTGATGACGTATATCTTCTTCAAGCTCACTGTGTACGCGTCGAACTGGACGACTGCGGAATTTTGAGTGTCCGCTTTGGGTTGCGGATTCAGCCGGTGGTTGCAACACTCCTGCTGCTCGCGCAGTCTTCAGTGTGTTGCAACCACCGGCTGAATCCGCAACCCAAAGCGGACACTTTCTTGCTGGAAAGGATTTCGGCCAATGACAGCATCCATGGAAACAGGCAATCGACTGGTACTTCGCCTGGCGCACCACTGGCGGTTTCCTGGAAACGCCGCGCTCGGGTTCGCTCTGGGGTGTGTTCTTTCATCCGCTTCATGCGCAGCCATGGGGGACGACGAGCTCGCGGTCTATCCCACCTATGCACGCTGGGATGGGTTTTATAAGTACGAGTACATCATTACAGCCGCTATGGTTGGTCGGGCTCCGAAATGGAACCCGGCTGTGGCGCCTGATCCGCCTCTATCCCGCGCCGATGCGATAGCTAGAAGCAAAGAATGCATCGTCAAGATACCCCCGGGCCAGGTAGATCTAACTGTTCTAAGTACATCGACTGCGGCCTACTGGTCATTAGATAGAGCAAAGCTACAAAAGGTGCTGGATGGTTGGGCGTGGACCATCTCCTACGAGCTCACTTCAAATGGTCCGATGACAGGCCAATGGCCGACCATGGATTGTTGGGTACTCATGGATGGTTCGGTTCTCGAACCACAGCCCAGATCTGTGCTGTCTCGTTGAGTCTGGGCGAACGGGCTCAGGTTAAGTTCCTGGATCGAATGCCATCCAGAAACTGGTCCTGCTTCTTCTTAGGTCGGTTCGGTACATTGAACGTCCCATGACGTAATCGGCCGGATGAACCGGCCTCAAGGGGAAAAATGGAAAGGCTTTCGCTTCGCATGTGGATGGCTGCGGCAGTTGTGCTGCTTGGGTCCTGCTCGGCGTCGAATCAGCTGGATCAAGGTCGGCGAGCGCTGGAGGCAGGGGATTTCGCTGCGGCCAGGGCGGCCTTTGAGCCGTTGGCAAAAAGCGGCAACGCTGAAGCGCAACAACGATTGGGCCGAATGTACATCTACGGGCAGGGCGTCCAAGCCAGCGAAGAGATCGCGATGAAACTCTTCGAACAGTCCGCGGCACAAGGTTACCCGGACGGCATCAATAGCCTTGCCGCCGAGCTTGAAGGTATCCCAGGTGATCTGCCGCGCGCGGTGGCTCTTTATCAAAAGGCATCGGACATGGGCAACGCCAGGGCTGAGTACAACCTTGGACGCATGTACGAGCACGGCAGGATCGTGCCGCAGGACCAGGAAAAGGCGGCGGCGCTGTACTCGAGCTCGGCCAAGCAAGGCTACGACCTGGCCGAATACAACCTTGGACTTATGTACGACGATGGAAGAGGCGTAACCCAGGACAAGGAGCAAGCGGTGCATTGGTACGGGGAAGCCGCCGCCCAAGGCAACGATATGGCGCTCAACAACCTTGGCGTGATGTACCAGATAGGCGATGGCGTACCGCGCGACGTCAACCGTGGGGTCTCCATGCGCAAGCAATCAGCCTTGAAAGGCAACGTCCAGGCGCAACGAGGCCTCGGCCGCATCTATGCAAATGGCGATGACGTGGCACAGGACTTTGCGGAAGCCTTGCACTGGTATGGCATGGCAGCCGCAGCGGGCGACGCGCAGGCCGAGTCTGGCCTGGGCGACCTGTATCGCGAGGGCAACGGCGTCCCTCGGGACTACGCCAAAGCCAAGGACCTCTATAGTCAGGCAGCAGGCCAAGGAGACCGCAACGCGCTCAACAGTCTGGGCATGATGTACGGAAACGGAGAGGGGGCTCCCAGGGACGATGCACTCGCCGCGACACTTTTCCGGCGATCGGCAGAGAAGGGAAATGCGGCGGCCCTGTTCAATCTCGCCGTCATGTACCACGTCGGTTCGGGTGTGCTGTCTGACGATGTGATTGCGTACGCCCTGGCGGACACAGCGTGTCGACTCGACAACGAGGTGCAAACCAAGGTGGGCGGGCAGCGCGACGATATCGCCCGATCGTTGAATAGCCTTCAGCGCGCTTCCGCACACCGGCTGAGTGAGGAAATCGCGGCCAACGGGCTGGATAAAGCACTGGTCGACTACGTGGCGAGTTCCACGCTTCTCTCGAACAAGAAGTCGGCATTGCTCAAGTGAACCAGGCAGGTGCTGGCAGCTTGCGGGCGACCCGGTGTCATCTGACGACACAAAATGAATTTTTCAGCGGAGGTAGTGGATTCCCGCTCGCCTCACATGGATCGCCCATAGCAGACGTCTAGACCGTATGGCACGCCGACCATGCCTGGATAGAAGTACGAAGCCGAAAGTCCGCTTGCGACCATCGGCCGACGCCATGACGACGTTGCGCTGGCTCATGCGTATAGTGGCGGGCAAAGTTGCTCGCGCAGAGAGATTGCCATGCTGCTCAGGGGACTCAGCTTTTTTCGGTGGACGAATCGGAAACGATCCACCCTCGGCGCTCTGGGCACCGCCTTGCTAGCCTGCCTGAATGGCTTGGCCTACGCGCAGTCAGTGCCGGTATCGAGCGCGGTGCCCACGCTGGCACCCGTGGTGGTGAGCGGCATCCTGCCCGGACCCGCCCTGTGGAAGGTGAGCAAGGCCGGCCATGTCATGTGGGTGCTCGGCCTTACCTCGCCGGTGCCGAAAAACATGCAGTGGAAATCCGCGGAAGTCGAAAGCCGCATTGCCGCCTCGCAAGCGGTATTGAAGTTGCCGAGCCTCGAGATCGGCGTGCGTACGAGTTTCTTTCACAGCACGATGATGCCGTCGCTCCGGGAACTGAGAAAAAATCCCGGGCAGCAGAGCCTGCTGGACGTACTCACGCCGCAGCTTTATCAACGCTGGCTGCTGCTGAAAGCCAGATATCTCGGCGACGACCGCCGCGTGGAGAGCATGCGGCCCATTCTTGCCGGTCGCGAACTCTATGAGGCCGCCCTCAGGCACTACGGCCTGGTCGATGAAGACGGCCTGGAGAAGATGATCTACAAGGCCGCTGCCCACGCTGGCGTTGCTGGCGTCAATACGTCCTATCAACTGGTGCTTCAAGATCCGAGCGAGGCGGTACGGTCGTTGAGTGACAAGCCGATGGATGATCAGCAGTGTCTGGGCCTGGTGTTGGACGCGCTGGATCATGGGCTGGCCCAGACCGTGGCGCGTGCGAATGCGTGGGCGACCGGGGACATCGACACGCTGCGGTCCATCTTGTCGCAAGTACAGCAGGACTCCTGTCTTTCGACGCTGGACGGATCGCAATTCGCCACGACGCTGGGTATCAACGATATGGAAGGCCAGGTCAGGAAGAGCTGGATCGACAGCGCAGAGCGTGCGCTCGATAAAAACAAGCAGACCTTTGCGGTACTGCCGATGCATGAGCTGCTTGCGGCAGATGGCTACCTGGGCGCGCTTCAAGCCGATGGTTATAGCGTGCAGGCACCCGACAAATAGTTCGGGCGACGCGAACAGGGTCAGTTCAAGTTCCACCATCGGGCACAGGGTGTCGCGTTGGAATCCAGGCAAACTCTACGTTGACCTATCTATTTCCCATGCACACTCAATCCCGCCATTGGATGTTGTCGCTGAAGATCCTTGGCGTGCTTGCCATGTCGCTGATGGCGGTGGCCGCGCGGGCTGTGCCCGAATCCGACCATCGAACCGTGGTCATCACCGATGTGACGATCGTCGACGTTGAAGGCGGCCGCACCGTCGGCCCGAGAACGGTGGTCGTCAAGGATGGACGCATTGCTTCCATCGATGCGAAGGGCTCGGTGCCCGTTGGTGATTCGATCCAGCGTGTCGACGGTCGTGGACGCTTTTTGATGCCTGGTCTGATGGACATGCATGTCCATCTGTTCAATCTCTCCTCGCACCGCCCGCCGAACGACTGGTCGTTTCGCATGTACATCGCCAATGGCGTGACTGGCGTGCGGGACATGCGCTCCGATGCGGCGTCGATGCAGTTGGTGAAGCGCTGGCGCGCTGCTGTGGACAGCGGCCAACTCGTCGCACCTCATATCGTTGCGGCGGGTATTTCGGTGTACGGCAAGTCGCCCGATGGCGCGAAGGCTGATGTGGATGCCGCCGTCGATGCCGGCGCCGATTTCATCAAGGTCTTCTCCGAGGTGCCCGCCACGCATTGGCGCGCCATCCTGACAGAAGCGAACGCGCGCTCGCTGCCGGTGGTTGGGCATGTACCCGCAAGCATCTCGCTGTTGGACGCCGCCAACGCCGGACAGCGCACCGGCGAGCATCTGACCCAGGTCTATGAGGCGTGCTCATCCGCCGAGGCGAAAATCCTGGCTGAGCGCCAAGGTCTCCAGGGCGATGCGCTGATGTCTCGCGCCAGTGCGCAGGAAGCGGAAATTCTCGGTACGTTTGATCAGGGCGTGTGCGGGCGCATGGCCAGGGCGCTGGCTGCCACCGGCCAGGTGCAGGTTCCGACGTTGGTGCTTGCAGACGAAGATGAACTTGCTCGCCACGCCCAACCCAACGACGACTACCGCTGGCGGCTCCTTCGCCCCGATGAGCAACGGCGTTGCCAACGTTTCCTGGCGCAATACACGAAAGAGGATGCGAGCCTGGCTGCCCGGCGCTGGCCGATTGCGCACAACATCGTGTCCATGTTGCACCGGGCTGGTGTCCCCATCATGGCGGGCACGGACGCGCCCATGCCGGGCGTCTATCCGGGCTACTCCCTCCATGAGGAATTGCAGTTGCTGGTCGCGTCGGGGCTTGCGCCGATCGAGGCGCTGCGCACGGCGACGCTGGAACCTGCCCGGTTTTTGCATATCCAGGACAGAAGTGGATCGGTGGCCGTCGGCAAGCAAGCCGACCTGGTGTTGCTCGATGCGGATCCCACCAAGGACATCGGCAATACTCAGCGCATTCGCGCGGTGGTGCTTGCTGGTCGCCTCTTGGAGCGCAGCGATCTGGATGCACTGCTCAACGACGCGGCCAAAGCGCCACCCTGAGCCAAGCGAGGTAGCAGGCATGTCGGATCGGATCGCAGAAGCTTCGCCGCGTCTCTGGGCCAGGATGACCGGCTTGGTCTATTTGCTCTACTTCGTGACGGCCATAGCCGCCGAGGTGGTGGTTGGTCGGGGGCGACTGGTGGCCTATGACGTCGTCACGCTGGTGGCCTACGGCCTCTATGTTGCCGTGACGCTGCTCTTCTACCGCATGTTCAAGCCGGTCAGTGCGCGCCTCTCGCTGATTGCAGCGCTCTTCAGCCTGGCGGGGTGTGCCATCGAAGTGACAGGTGTCTTTGATCCTGCCTTCCGCGGTGTCCTGCCGCTGGCATTTTTTGGTCCCTATTGCCTGCTGATCGGCTATCTCATCGCCAGGTCGACCTTCCTGCCGCGGGCTCTCGGCGTGCTCTTGATGCTCGCCGGTCTGGGCTGGCTGATTTTCCTGACGCCGCTCGCCAGTCCGCTGTCTCCTTATCTGAAGGCGCTAGGATTTGCCGCGGAGCTATTGCTATGCCTGTGGCTCATTGTGATCGGCGTGAACGTTCCAAAATGGCGGGAAATGACGCGCGCGGGAAGTTGGCCAACATAAGGGAGTCTGACGACATGCACACGGTATGGGTGATTGGTGGCGGAATCGTTCTGCTCGGGTTGTTTCTACTCTTTGGACATCTATGGGGCAGTGGCCCCACCGCACTGCCCATGGCAGCGAAGGCCTTCCTTCCGCTCTGGCTGGTTCTGTCTGTCGTCAATTTGTGGGTGGGCGTGACCAAGGCCGGTTATTCAGTGCGTGACGAGCTGCCGATGCTGGTGGTGGTTTTTGCACTGCCAGCCATCGTTGCCGGTGTCGTGATCTGGCGCCTGACGCGATAGGGCCAAAGCCTGGCGGGCTCGTGGAGCCGTGGGTGTCTGTCTCTACGCCGAAGCGGGGCGTTCCGATGCAATATCGCCGGCACGTCCGCTGGCAAGGTCAGGCGGTTTTCGCCGCTGAATGACTTCCTGCCCATGCTGCCCAACGGAGTAGCGCGTATAGATGCTCCACCGCATCCGCCCGGAGCAGCCCGTGAAACAGATCATTCTGATCTTTGCGCTGCTGTTTGCGCCGCTTGCGCGAGCTCAGTCAGAAGGACTTGCCACCTTCATCGACACGTATGCGCAAGCGCACCGGTTCAATGGCGAAATCCTGGTACAGAAGCCCGGCCAGCCATTGCTTGTGCAGAGTTTTGGCCTGGCCAATATCGCGCTCAAGGTACCCAACGCCAGGCAGACGCGATTCAAGATAGCGTCCATCACCAAGCTGTTTACCTCGGTGTTGATCATGCAGCTCTACGAGCAAGGCAAGCTCGACCTGGATCGCCCATTCAAGGCCTATTTGCCTGACTACACGGGGCCGGCCGCGGATCAGGTGACCATTCATCAGCTGCTTGATCACACCTCGGGCTTGCCCAATATCGACAACGTCAAGGACGCTGCCGACGCCATTGCACACGGTCTGCCGGTGTATCAAACGCCCTATACGAGCGATCAGCTGCTGAGCAAGTTCTGCAGCAGCGCATTGGTCAATGTCCCGGGCAAAGTATTCGACTACAACAATGCCGACTACATTGTGCTTGGCAAGATCATCGAGCACATCGAGGGTCAACCTTTTGACCAGGTACTGAAGACGCGCATCTTGCAGCCTTTGCAATTGAAGAACACCGGCATGCTGCGTCAATCGGAAATTGTCGATGGGCTGGCCGATACGTATTTCTATCGCGATGACCTGAAGATGCTGGCCAATGATTTACCCGTGTATCCGGAAAACTGGTATGCGGCGGGGGCCATGTATTCCACAGCCGATGACCTGCTCGCGTTTACCAACGCATTGTTCGGACTGAAGCTGATCAAACAAACCACGCTCGACGCCATGTTGAAGCCAGGCCTCGACGATTACGCCTTCGGCGTATGGTCGTACGAGACCAAGGTCAACGGAAAGGCACATCCGGTCATGAAGCGTCCCGGGCGCATCATGGGGGCTCAGACCCAGCTGTTTCACGTACGAGACCAAAACATCACCATCGTGATCCTCAGCAACACTGGCACCACCGATCTGGACGAATTTGTCGCAGCCATCGCCAAACGTGCCATCGACTAGCGCGCGGCAGAGGTTTCGAGTCGCTCACGCATCCGGGCGGCCATGACGGCGTTTCGTCGCGACATCGGTGCCTGGCAGGCTGGGCAGGGTGCGTCGACCCTGGGCTGGTATGCGTACCAGCCAATCGCGAAAACTTTCGGCCAGTGGCCTGAGGATGTTCGTCACGCCTGTGCTATATCTCCGCGCGGGGAGGGCACGAAGCATGGCTTGGCGCAGGCGTTCATGGCAGCGCCGGGCGTCCGCTTTCGCCCGGGTCGCTGAATCCGCTGGGGAGAGTTGATCTGGCTATGCCTGTTTCGGGGTTCGCTCATTGGCAGCTACGCCGTCGGTGCCTGGTCGCGATGGTGGTCTCATCGCTGATGGCCGGTTGCGCCGTCGGGCCCGACTTCAAGCGGCCCGCCGCGCCCGAGGTAAGCGAATACACCAGCCATCCGGTCGCCAGCACGGTCGCGACCGAGCATGTGGCTGGCGGCGAGGCACAGCGCTTTGCGACGGGCGGCGATATCCCCGGGGATTGGTGGACGCTGTTCCACTCCAAGGCGCTCAACGAATTGATTGAGCAGTCCCTGGCCAACAACCACGACCTGAAGGCGGCGCAAGCGGCGTTGTCGGTGGCCAGGGAAAATGTGCTGGCGCAACGCGGCAGCTACTACCCCAGCGTGGCCGCGAGCTTCTCGGCCAGCCGCCAGCGGCAGTCAGGCACCATCTCGCCGACGCCCAACTCGGACACCTTCCAATACAACCTGTTCACCCCGCAGGTCAGCGTCGCTTATGCGCCCGATATTTTCGGCCTGAATCGCCGAACCGTGGAATCGGTACAGGCGCAGGAACAAGCAGTCCGCTTCCAGATGATTGCCACGCAGATCACCTTGAGCACCAATGTGGTGGCCGCCGCCGTGCAGCTCGCTGCGCTGCAGGCGCAGGTGGATGCGACGCGCGAGCTGGTGGAGATCAATACGCATATGGTGCAGATCCTGCGCGATCAATCCGCCAAGGGTTACGCCAGCGGACTGGATCTGGCCGCGCAGGAATCGCAGCTGGCGCAAACCAACGCCACGCTGCCGCCGCTGCTCAAGCAGCTGGCGCAGCAGCGTGATCTGCTCGCCGTGCTGGTGGGCCAGTTCCCGAGTCAGGCATCGGAGCAGTCTTTCGATCTGGCCAAGCTGCAGTTGCCGCAGGAGCTTCCGGTGAGCCTGCCCTCGACGCTCGTGGCGCAGCGCCCCGACGTGCTCCAGGCCGAGGCCAACATGCATGCAGCCAGTGCGCAGATCGGCGTCGCCACTGCCAACCGCCTGCCCAATATCGTGTTGAGCGCCAACACCGGCAGCACCGCACTGGCGATGAATCAATTGTTCAAGTCGGGCACCGGTTTCTGGGGCATTGGCGCGGATATCACGGCGCCGATCTTCCAGGGCGGCACCTTGTTGCACCAGGAGCGCGCCGCCAAGGCAGCCTACGTGCAGGCAGCCGAGCAATACCGCAGCACGGTGATGACCGCCTTCCAGAACGTCGCCGACTCGCTGGTGGCACTGGACCAGGATGCAGCGGGACTGAAGGCGGCGGCGGCGGCCGAGCAAGCCGCCAAGCGCACGCTGGACTTGTCGCAGCGCCAATGGAAGGCCGGCTACGCGGACTATCTGTCGTTGTTGAATGCAGAACAGACCTATCAGCAGGCGCGAATCAATCTGGTGCAAGCCCAGGCCAATCGCTATGCCGACACGGCGGCGCTGTTTCAGGCGCTCGGTGGCGGCTGGTGGAATCGCGCGGATCTAGCCCAGGACAGAAATGAAAAATAATGCGTTTCGGGGAGCGCCATCACCGTGGCGCGGGACAGCATGCGCTCGCCTCTCCACCATCGCCCTGCTGCTCGCGGCTAGTGGGCTGGCCTCTGGTTGTTCCAGCAAGACGGATGACGGCGCACCGGCGGCCTCGATCACGCCCACCAATGTCACCCTGACGCCGGATCAGCGCAAACACGTCCGCCTCGCCAGCGTCGAGCGATCCCAATATCAGCGAACGATCGAAGCCACCGGTTCGGTGGATTTCAACAACGAGCAGGCCACGGCCGTGCTCGCGCCGTTCTCCGGTCCAGTCACACGGCTGCTGGTCGACATCGGTGATCACGTCAACAAAGGTGATCCGCTCGCCCTGGTGGATTCGCCGGATTTCGCCGCGGCGATCACGGCGTATCGCAAGGCGCTGACGACCGCGCACACAGCGCGCCGCCTCGCCGACCTGGAAAAAGACCTGGTCGACCATCAAGGTGTCGCCAAGCGCGAAGAAGATCAGGCGCAGGCCGATGCCGCCAATGCCGACGCGGATGCGGACGCTGCCTTGAAAGCGCTGGTTGCGCTCAATGTCGACCCGAAGGTCATCAAGGCCGTCGAGCAGGGCCAATCCATCGCGCCTGTCGGCGGCGTGATCCGCTCACCGATCGCCGGCACCGTGGTGGATCGGCAGATCTCGCCCGGCCAGCTGCTTCAGGCCGGCACTACGCCGTGTTTCACGGTGGCAGATATGTCGCGCGTATGGGTGATGGCGCAGGTCGCCGATTCCGACGTCGCCTCGGTGAACGTGGGCGATCCCGCCGACGTGAGCACCGGCGTTGACCCGAAGCACCTGACGGGCACAGTCACCAAAATCTCGGCGCTGGTGAATTCGGACACGCGGCTGGTGCCCGCGCGCGTGGTCGTCGACAACCCGCAAGGCGCGCTGAAGAAGCAGGCCTACGTCGCCGTGCAAATCCACTCGCGTCAGCCCACCAGCGGCTTGCTCGTGCCGGTGTCGGCACTGCTGCGCGACGATGAAAACCTGCCGTTTGTCTACGTGGCCCAGCCTGACGGCAGCTACGCACGGCGATCCGTGACCCTGGGGCATCGCACCGGCGACCAGTTCGATATTCCCGCCGGCCTGAAGGCGGGCGAGCAGGTCGTGGTGGATGGCGGCATCTTCGTGCAGTTCATGCAAAACCAATGAGCGACCAACTTCCTCCCGCCGTGTCGCCGTCGCGAACGACGTCGATGATGAACCGGATCGTGTCCGCGTCGCTGGGCCAGCCGTTTCTCGTGATCCTGATGACGCTGCTGTTGACGGGAGCGGGCGCCCATTCGCTGCGGCGTTTGCCGGTGGATGCGTATCCCGACCTCTCGCCGCCCATCGTGGAAATCATCACGCAGTGGCCAGGGCACACCGCCGAGGAGGTGGAGCGGCTGATCACCGTGCCGGTCGAGCTGGGCATGAACGGCGTGCCCAAGACCACCACGACACGCTCGATTTCGCTCTACGGCTTGTCCGACGTGATCCTCACTTACGAGACGGGCACGGACAACAACTTCGCTCGCCAGGAGGTATTCAATCGACTCGGCGACCTGAGCCTGCCCAGCGGCGTGACGCCCTCGGTATCGCCACTGTCGGCGCCGTCGGGGCTGATCTATCGCTACGTCTTGCAGAGCACCGATCGCTCACCGATGGAGCTCAAGACGCTCGAGGACTGGACGGTCGAGCCGCAGTACAGATCCGTGCCCGGTGTGGCGGACGATTCGGGATTCGGCGGCGGCACCATGCAATATCAGGTGTTGCTGGACCAGACCAAGATTGCCGCGGTCGGCCTGTCAGCCGTGCAGGTGGAAGCCGCACTCGCCGCCAACAACGCCAACGCAGGCGGCGGTTTCTACTCGCAGGGCGGCCAGTTCTATTACGTGCGTGGTGCGGGCCGCGTGGAAACGCTGGAGGACATCGGCAACGTGGTGGTCGCGGTGCACGACGGCGTCCCGGTGCTGGTGAAGGATGTGGGACGCGTCGTGATCGGCATCGCGCCACGCCTGGGCGAGTTCGGCTACGAGAAGCAGGACGATGCCGTGGAAGGCGTGATCCTGTTGCGTACCGGCGAAAAAACGCAGGACGTGCTCAAGCGGGTCGAGGCAAAAACCAGACAACTCAACGACGAGATCCTGCCCAAGGACGTGAAAGTCGTTCCGTTCTACGACCGCACCGATCTGATCACGCTGACCACCAAGATCGTGGAAGAGAACCTGCTTCGCGGCATGCTGCTGGTCGTCGTCATCCTGATCTTCTTTCTCTACGATTTTCGTGCGGGGCTGATCGTAGCCACCACGATTCCGCTGGCACTGCTGTTCGCCTTCATCTGCCTTGACCTGCAGGGCGCCTCGGCGAACCTGCTGTCGATCGGCGCGGTCGACTTCGGCATCCTGGTCGATGCGGCCGTGGTGATGGTGGAGAACATCTTCCGCCAGATCGCCGAGCGCCGCGGCACGCCGCTCAATGTGAAGGAGATCATCCGCGACGCCGCCGCTGAGGTTGATCGTCCGCTGTTCTATGCGGTGGCAGTGATCGTGGTCAGCTTCCTGCCGATCTATGTCTTGTCCGGGCCCTCGGGTACGTTGTTCAAGCCGATGGCCGACACCATGATTTTCGCGCTGATCGGCTCGCTGGTGATCACGCTGACCTTGCTGCCGGTGCTGTGCGCGGTGTTCATGCGAAAAGGCGTGCAGGAGCGGCGCAACCGCGTGTTCGAGGCGATCAAGTCGGTGTACGTGAAGGGCCTCGACTTCTGCCTTGCCCGTCCGTGGGGCACGGCGATCGCGTCGGCCATCGTGCTCGCCCTTTCGCTGCTGCTGATACCGCGCATCGGTGCGGAGTTCATGCCGCAGCTGGACGAAGGCGCGCTCTGGGTGCGCGCCACCATGCCTTACACCATCTCCTTCGAGGAAGCGTCGAAGATCACGCCCCAGGTGCGGCAGGTGCTGCGATCGTTTCCCGAAGTCACCACCGTGGCCTCGGAACTGGGTCGCCCCGATGACGGCACCGATTCCACCGGCTTCTTCAACGTCGAGTTCTACGTGGGCCTGAAGCCCTATTCGCAGTGGACCGGGACGTATCGCAACAAGGCCGCCCTGATCGAGGCCATCAACAAGAAATTGCAGGCCTTCCCCGGCATCATTTTCAACTACACGCAACCGGCCGAAGATGCGGTGGACGAAGCGGAGACCGGGCTGAAAAGTGCGCTGGCGGTGAAGGTCTTCGGCTCCGATCTCAACACGCTGGAACAGAAAGGCAAGAGCATCAAGCAGGTGCTTGAACACGTGCGCGGCATCCGTGACGTGACCCTGGTGCAGGAGCTGGGCCAGCCCAGCCTGAGCATCAACGTCGACCGCGCGAAAATCGCCCGCTACGGCTTGAACGTGTCCGACATCAACGGCGTGATCGAAACGGCGATCGGTGGCGACGTGGCCACCCAGGTAGTGCAGGGCGAACGGCAGTTCGATCTGGTGGTGCGACTCGAGCAGCAGTACCGCGACAATCCCGAAGAGATCAGGAACATCCTGGTGACCACGCCGGCAGGACAGCAGATTCCGCTCAAGGAGTTTGCCGATATCCGCGAAACCAATGGTGCGTCCTTCATCTATCGCGAAAACAATTCGCGCTATATCGGCGTGCAGTTCTCGGTCGAGGGCCGCGATCTGGCTGGCGCCGTGGAAGACGCCATTCAACAGGTCAACGGCAAGGTCAAGCTGCCGCAGGGCTATCGCCTCGACTGGGGCGGCGAGTACACCGAGTACACCGCCTCGCGTGCGCAGTTGAATGTCATCCTGCCGCTGACGCTGGCCTTGATCTTCCTGCTGCTGTTCACGCTGTACAGCAACTTCAAGTTTCCGTTCATCACCGTGCTGGGCGTGCTGCTGTCGGCGCCGGTGGGCGGCATCGTTGCGCTGTGGATTACGGGTACACCATTCTCGGTGTCCTCGGGCATCGGTTTTCTGGCGTTGTTTGGCGTGTCGGTGCAGACCGCGGTGGTCTACATCTCCTACGTCAACGAACTTCGCCGCGGCGGAACCAGTCTCACTGATGCCATCCGCGAGGGTGCGATCCTGCGCTTGCGTCCGATCATGATGACGGCCCTGGTCGCCGCGCTAGGCCTGCTGCCTGCAGCGCTCGCCACCGGCGTTGGCACAGATACACAACGACCGTTCGCCCTGGTGATTGTCAGCGGCCTGTTCACGCGACTGTTGATCAGCGTATTCCTCATGCCCGTGCTGTACGCCCTGGTCGCACGACCGGATGACAGGCTTGAAGTGTGAGGTCGCTGCCATGCCGGCGCACCCATTGAGATTCACGTGCTGCTTGTCAGGCACGTTCAAATCACCATCGATAACCCTTCATGATCAGGAGTACACCCCATGCAGACACGCATACAAGGCACGGTGATGCCGGTGCTGGAAGTTCGGCTGGAGCCGAACGACAGCATCTTCGCCGAGAGCGGCGAGCTTTCCTGGATGACGGCGTCGATCCAGATGACCACGCATACCCAGATGGGCGGCGGCGGTGGCCTGATGGGCATGTTCAAGCGCGTGGTCGGCGGCGGCAGCTTGTTCATGACCGAGTACCGTGCCGTGCAGTCGCCCGGCGAGGTGGCTTTTGCCACCAAGGTGCCGGGACATATCGTGCCGGTATCGGTGAGCCCGGGTAATGAGTACCTGGTGCACCGCCATGGTTTTCTTTGCGCCACGCCGGAGGTGACCATCGGCGTCGGTTTTCAGCAGTCGCTGGGTGCAGGCATCTTTGGCGGTGACGGCTTCAGGCTGCAGAAGATCGGCGGCTCAGGTACGGCGTGGCTTGAACTGTCGGGCGAACTCATTCGCAAGGACCTCGCACCCGGCGAGACACTGCGCGTTCATCCCGGCCACGTGGGTGCGTTCCAGGCGTCGGTCAGTTTTCAGATCACCACCGTGCCGGGCATCAAGAACGCCATCTTTGGCGGCGACGGCATCTTTCTGGCGGCGCTGACCGGCCCCGGCACGGTGTGGTTGCAGACGCTGCCCATCTCCCGCCTGGCGCATCAGATTGCCGAATACATGCCCAGTAGCGAGGGCGGTGGTGGGCGTGCAGCCATCGGCGGTGGATTGCTTGGCGGCATCGTGGGTTCGCTGTTGAGTGGCGACGACAACTGATCGGTAGGCCCGACACAGTGGCGCTCGATGCAAGTCGCACCGGGCGCCACGATGGCTATACCGATTTCACTTCACCGCCGTCCATGCGCAGCATGGATCCCGTCATCCATCGGGCTGCCGGCGATACCAGGAACGCCATCAGTTCGGCGATTTCCTCCGGCGTGCCGTAACGGGCGATGCCAGCCTCGCGCGGGAAGCGTTCCATCGCTTCGTCCACGGTCATGTTGTGCAGCGGGGCCCAGTGCTCCAGGTAGGAGCGGCGGCGACCGGTCATCACCGGGCCCGGCAACACGCTGTTCACCTGCACGCCATCGGCAATGCCGCGATCGGAGAATGCCTTCGACAGTGCGGCAATGGCGGCGTTGATGGTGCCCACCGCGGCGTAGGGCGCCTTCGGGAAAATGGCCGAGTTGCCCGAGGTAAAGACGACGGCGCCGTTCGATTGTTTCAGCGCCTCCCACGCTTCGATGGTGAGGCGCCGTGCACCGTGCAGCTTCAATGCCATGCCGTCGTCCCATTGTTCGTCGGTCATCTCGAACAGGTCGATCTGTGGCACCGCGCCTGCGATGTTGAGCAGGGCATCGATGCGGCCGAAGGTCGACAGCGTCTGCTTGACGACGGCTTTGGCGGCGGTTTTCTCTGCAAGGTCGAGGTCGATGATCAAGGTCCTGGCGCCCAGGGCTTCGACGGTCGCCGCCGTTTCAGCCAGGTGTTCGCGATTTCTCGCAACCAGCACGAGAGCCTCGAAATCCTTGGCCAATCGAATGGCGGTGGCCTGGCCGATGCCTTGACTGGCCCCGGTGACGAGCGCGGTTTTCAGCGACATGATGTGCTCCTGGCGTCAGTGTTCCCACGCCATCTCAGGCGAAGAAGCTGCGGATGGCCTGGGCGATCTCGCGCGCATGGGTTTCCAGCGCGAAATGGCCCGTCTCGAAAAAGCTCACCTGTGCCTGCGGGATATCGCGCTTGAATGCCTCAGCGCCCGGCGGCAGGAAGAACGGATCGTGGTTGCCCCACACTGCCAGGAAGCGCGGCTGGTGCTGGCGGAAATACGCCTGGAAGGTGGGGTAGAGCGCCACATTGCTCTGGTAGTCGAGGAACAGATCCAGTTGCACGTCATGAGCGCCTTCGCGTGCCAGGTAGTAGTTGTCCAGCGCGATGCCATCGGGCGACACCAGCGACTCATCCGGCACGCCATGGGTGTACTGCCAGCGCGTGCTCTCCGGTGCAAGAAAGGCGCGCAAGGCGTCGCGGTTCGCCGCGTTCGGGTTTTCCCAGTACGCACGAATGGGATTCCAGCCCTCGCTCAGGCCTTCCACGTAGGCATTGCCATTCTGCGAGATGATGCCGGTGATGCGTTCGGGATGTTTCACCGCGAGACGAAAGCCCGTGGGCGCGCCGTAGTCGAATACATAGACGGCGTAGCGGTCGAAGCCGATTACTTCGGTGAAGCGATCGATCACGTCAGCGAGATGATCGAAGGTGTACTTGAACTGCTCGCGCGGCGGCATGTCCGACAGGCCGAAGCCCGGCAGATCGGGAGCAACGATATGGAAGTCGTCGCTGAGCAGGGGAATCAGATCGCGAAACATATGGCCCGAGCTCGGGAATCCATGCAGCAGCAGCAGCTTGGGCTTACCCGGAGTGCCTGCTTCACGATAGAAAATATTGAAGCCGTCGGCCGACGCGGTGCGATAGTGAATGTGTGACATGGCAATGCTCCTTCGATAGGGATGACGTTGCAGCGGGGGATGGCATCAAGGCGCCAGATGAGTCGTTGAGTGATTCGTCGGTGAGTCAGGCGGTGTGTCGCACGGCATCGGCGATCAGTTCCGCGACCGGCAACGGCGCCGTGACGCTGGGCAGGTGATCGACGGGAAGAATCGTGGTGTGCGCATGCATGCGCTCGGCGATGAAGCGCTGCGTTTTCTCGGGAATCATGTGGTCGTGCTGCGCCACCAGATACCAGGCCGGCACCTTCTTCCATAGCGGTCGTCCCACCGGCACGGTAATCGCCGCTGGCGAGATGGGGCGCTGCGACGCGGCCAGCGCCTGCTGTTGTTGCGCCGTGGCGTGCTGCGCGAACGCGGTGGCAAACGCCTCCGCCGGCAACCAGAACAGGCCGTCCTGACCCGGCGCCAGCGCGGGTGCCTTGTCGTCGTGCGGATAGCGGTTGAACACCTCCGCGACCGTCTCGCCCTCGTCCGGCGCCAGGCCGGCGATATAGACCAGCGCTGCCACTTTGGGGCTCTGGGTAGCGGCGATCACCGCACCCGCATAGGCGTGCCCCACCAGTACGACCGGCCCGGGGATGCGCTCGAGCACGTCGTCCAATGCCGCGACATCGCCGGCCAGGGACAGCAGGGGCAAACTCACCGTAACCGTATCAATGTGCTTTGAGCGGAGTAGTTTGACCACCCCGTCCCAGCTGGACGGATCCGCCCAGGCCCCGTGAACCAGCACTACCGTCTTTGCTGTCGCGTTCATTTGTGCCCACTCCCATGAGGTTTGATGACGAAGAAACCTGAACTGCTGGCTTGAGATTTAAGTAACCGCCTCAACTTCGGTTTGGAGGTTATGATCGTCCATGTAACTTGTCAAGCACTTTTTAGCCGGTTACCTTTGGCCGCAGGAGAACCCCATGTCACAGCCCATGCCCGCTCTATTCCTGGCCGATTCGCTCGGACTGGATTTCCTCAACTCCGTGGCCACGCCGGCGGACACGCCGGTCGATTGGCTGGCAGACGGCGAAGGACTGTTGCGTTGGCTCGCGCAGGCGCAGCTGGTGCCCGCCGAGGTGTTGCGGTCGGCGCGTGAGCGCGCGATCCCCGGGGAGATCGATCGGCTGGCCGGGCAGGCGAGGGCGCTGCGGGAGTGGTTCCGTGGTTTTGTTCGCCAGCACAAGGGGCGTGCGTTGCAGCCCGCCGATCTGGCGGCGCTTGAGCCGCTCAATAGCCTGCTCAAGCGCGACGAGCGCTACAGCGAAATCGTTGCCGGGTCGCATGGCGAGTCGATGGTGTTCACGCTCGCGCAGCAGCGGCGCTGGAATTCATCCGACGCCTTGCTGCTGCCGATTGCCGAAGCGATGGCGCGCCTGGTCTGCGATGAAGACTTTGCCCACGTGAAAGCTTGCGAAGGCCCCACCTGCACCTTGCTCTTTGCGGACCACACACGCGGTCATGCCCGTCGCTGGTGCAGCATGGCGCTGTGCGGCAACCGCGCGAAACAGGCCGCGCATCGGCTTCGCCAGAAGTCTTCAGCGGGAGCTGCGTAGTCGCCTCAGCGTCACGTTGAGCGGCAAGATGGCCTGCCTTCGCCAGGCCATCGGTTTCACGCGAAACTTTGGGAGTTTGTGAAACCGCCGCGTGGTGGTAATAAGGCCGGGCCCTTATCGCCGAGCGTCACCATGCACGACCTCCCGCCGTTCCATCTCGCCTTTCCAGTCACCTCGCTGGCGAACGCACGCGCGTTCTACGGCCAGTTGCTCGGTTGTCCCGAAGGCCGATCCAGTGACAGCTGGGTGGATTTCGATTTCTACGGCCATCAGATCGTGGCCCATCTGGCGCCCGAAGAGACGCGCGCTGTGAGCGCGCATGACGTGGATGGCGACGACGTGCCGGTGCGCCACTTTGGGGTTGTCCTGTCGATGGACGACTGGCATTCGCTCGCCCAGCGCCTGGAAGCCAGCGGAACGCGCTTTGTCGTGGCGCCGCACATCCGCTTCAAAGGCCAGCCCGGCGAGCAGGCCACCCTGTTCCTGCTTGATCCCTGCGGCAATGCACTGGAGTTCAAGGCCTTCGCTGATCGCTCGCAGTTGTTCGCCCGATGAAACCCGAAGACCTGCAGCGACTGGTCACCATGAGCATGCCCTATGGCAAATACCAGGGTCGCCTTATTGCCGACCTGCCTGGCGCCTATCTCGCCTGGTATGCCCGCAAGGGGTTTCCGCCCGGCGATCTGGGCAACTTGCTCGCGCTGGCGCTGGAGCTCGATCACAACGGCCTCAAGCCCCTGCTCGATCCGCTGAGGAAGCCGCGGCGGGACCGCTGAGCCACGCGCCCGCCGCATTAGTTGCAGCGCAAACTTGTTGGCCCGCGGAATGTTATTGCGCAGACAACGAAATCCACACCTGAGCCACACCGAGGCTTGCGGCTGACTTGGTGTAACCTGAACCAGTCGGGGCGCGGCGACGGAGGTCGACCCAATGACTGCAGAGACCGCCTCTGCTGCGTGGATTGCGTTCGGTACGGTCGAGATCGATACCCTGGGCCATCGCTTGTTTGTCGATGGCGAAGAGGTCGGGCTCGAGCGCAAGGCGTTCGCCGTGCTCGTGCTGTTGGCACGAGAGCCTGGCCGTGTGCTGAGCCGGGATGAAATTCTCGACGAGGTCTGGGGCCATAGCCACGTAACACCCGGCGTACTCAGCCGCGTCATCGCGATGTTGCGTCATGCGCTCGGCGAGAGCGGCGACGAAAGCCGCTATCTGCACACCGTGCATGGCGTCGGCTTTCGACTCGATGCCCAAGTGCGGTCAGCCGCATCGCGTGAAGAGCTGATGGTGGACAGGCCATTGCCGGCCTCCGCACTTGCGTTCGTACCGCCCCGCGCCAGCGACGCCGGCGCGCCACCAGTTGCGACGGATGCGAGTCCGGCAGCACCTGAGGAGACTGATAAGCCACGTCGATTTGGCCGGCTGGTTGTCGTCGCGGTCGCGGTGCTGCTCGTCGCGGCGGCCCTGCTGTTCGGCGGCCATCAAATCGCGCGTCGTCCCGCAGACGCGTCGGCGGCGGTCGATCTCAAATCCGTTGCAGTGCTTCCCTTTGAGAATCTAAGCACCGATCAAGGCAACGCCTACTTCGCCAGCGGCATGCAAGACATGATCCTGACCGAGCTGGTGGGCATCGGCGGGCTCAAGGTGATCTCGCGCACCTCGACCGAAAAGTACCCGAGCCATCCGGAAGACGTGAAAACCATCGCGCGAGAACTGGGCGTGGCGACCTTGCTCGAGGGCACGGTGCAGAAGGTTGGCGATCAGGTGCTGATCAACGTGCAGTTGATCGATGCAGCCAGCGGCAATCATCTCTGGGCGAAAGCCTATACACGCACGCTGGACGATGTCTTCAATGTGGAAGGCGAAGTCGCGCAGAACGTAGCGGAGGCGCTGAAGGTACGGTTGACCTCGGCTGAGACGGCGCGCATCGATGCCGCGCCAACCTCCAACGCGGCAGCCTACGATCTGTATCTGCAGGCCGGTGCGCATGCCAACCGCGCCTACGATGATCCCGTGCTGTCATCGACCGAGTTGCCCGTGGCGATCTCGCTGTATCAGCAGGCCTTGGAAAAGGATCCGCACTTCGCACTGGCCGCCGCCGCGCTGGCGCGCGCCAACATGCAGATGTATTTCTTCGGACCCGATCGCACGAATGAGCGACTGGTCGAGGCGAAGACTGCCGCCGATCGCGCCCTGACGCTGCAGCCGAAACTGGGGCAGGGACATTACGCACTGGGCCTGTATCACTACTGGGGGCATCGGGATTACGTCGCTGCCACCAACCAGCTTGAGCTGGCCCGGCAGGCGTTGCCCAACAGCGCCACGGTTGAACTGCTTATCGCCGCGGTTGCCAGGCGGCAGGGACGCTGGGACGAGGCGGTGTCGCTCTTTCGCTCGGCCACTGTGCTCGATCCCCATAGCGAATTTGCGTTCAACCAGCTTGGCGTGACTTATCAGAGCATGCATCGCTATGCGGATGCCGACCGGGCTTATGCCTCTGCTCTCGCATTGAGTCGCAATCCTGCCGGTGCGCGTGTGACGCTGGCCTTCAATACGCTGATGTGGAAGGGCGATCTGGCCCCGCTGCGTGCCGCGCTGGCAGCGCTGTCGCCGGGGAGCAACGCCTACGCCGGCAACGTCATGGGCATGTATTTCGAGCGTTCGCTGGCACGCGATTATGCCGGGGCGATCAAGATTGCCGAGGCGGACAAGAACGAGGACTGGGACGATCCGGACAATATTGTCTTGCCACGGCGCCTGTATATCGCCTGGGCCGCGCAGTCGGCCGGAGACACGGCCAAGGCGACCGCGGGATATACCGCGGTGGCTGAGAAAGCGCGCGCCGCCCTTGTCGAGCGACCGGAAGACCCGGATCTGCATCTCGCCCTGGGATTTGCCTATGCCGGCCTCGGGAAAAAGGCCGAAGCCGTCGCGGAGGGCGAGCGTGCCGTCGCCTTGATGCCGGTCACCAAGGATGTACTCACCGGCGCGGACATGCTTGCCTGCCAGGCGCAGCTCTATATGCGAGTGGGCCAGCACGACCAGGCCATCGCCTTGCTCGATCGCGTGCTGTCGATGCCGACGGGCGGCATTTTGTCGGGTGCGTCGCTGCGGGTCGATCCGATCTGGGATCCACTGCGCGATGAGCCAGGCTTCAAGGCGCTGCTGCAGAAGTATCCGAGCGGCTAGCCAACAGGCGTGGCGCAATCGTATGAAACGTCGGCCTTGAACCAGGCCGCCAGCATCGATGCAAGCTGCATTTAACTTGCGTCGTCACGTTATCGATCAAGCTCTGACAACCTAAGTCGCAAACCGCGGCACCTATCTGTCTCCAGGCAACGAGGAAATGACATGAGCAAGGGTATGGATTCAAAGAAAAGCGACAAAAAGAAGCCGGCCAAGACCATGAAGGAAAAGAAGGCGGCCAAAGAGGAAAAGAAGCGAGCCGCCAAGTAGAACCTCGCCATCGCAACCTTTCCGTATCACCTCTGCCTCGACGCGGGGCTCACTGCGTCGAGCGCCGTCGTTTGACCCGGAGTGGCTCCGTTGAGGGGCGGATGCGGAATCATCACCTTAGTCAGGACAAGTCATGATCGCGAAGACCGCAAGCGGATGGGTGGCGGCTATTGTATGGCTGATCGCCGGTGCATCGGCCTCTCAGGCGCAGGAAGCAGTACCTGCTGCGCTGCAGCCGCCCGCCGGCTATACCGTGGCATTCACGGCCAAGGCCACCGGCGTTCAGATCTACACCAGCACGATCGAAACGGGCTCGCCACCGAAATGGACTTTTGAAGCACCGCTGGCCGAACTGACGGCTCCCGGCGGCGTGATTCATCACTATGCCGGCCCCTCATGGGAGGCCGCCGACGGCAGCAAGATCGTGCGCGACAAGGATGCGCCGGTTGCCACCGTACCCGCGAAACAACCCAACGCGGATATTCCCTGGCTGCTCATCAAGGTGACGCCTAACGCCACGCCCGGCATCTTGAGCAAGGTGGCCTATGTTCAGCGCGTTTCAACCGCCGGCGGCGCCGCACCCTCCGCACCGCCCGCCAACGCCGGCACCAAGGTCGGCGTTCCGTACACGGCAACCTATGTGTTTTACGTCAAATCAAATTGATGTCCAGTGCGGCGTTGTTCCTGCGGGTTGATCCTGGACCCGTTGCGTAACAGCCGCAGGCCACGCGAGGGCAACCAGGATGCGCTTTCGACATGCCGGAACTCCTTAAACTGTCGTCTTTCGATCTGATGCAGATAACGTAGGCCGAGCTTCCATGGCAAGGAGCAAGGGTCCATGAAGAGGTGGTCACCAACCGGCGGTGTCTTCGCTATCGTGTTTCTCGCATTCGCGATCCGATGCCTGGTTTCCATCGGGCGCGGCGATGGCGATCCGCTGTGGATACTTCAGTTTCTGACGTTGCCAGTTTCTTACTTGCTGGTCTTTCTCAGTGGTCACGTCCACGCCCTTTTCAATTTGTCCGACGACGTCGTGGGGTGGTCGGCCGCCATACTGGACGTCCTTTGGGGAGTGCTGATGTACTACTTCTTTGGATGGCTTCTGGAGCGGCCGCTAAGGCGCTAGCCATTGGCCCCATGGGTCGGTGCATGTCCGCTTTCCGATCTGCTTCGAACCGGATGCGGATGATTCGTCGCCCGAACACAGGTGATTTCCAACGCTCGATGCGCGCCTGGATTGGCGGGCATCGACTATGGCGCCTGGTGCGGCTGTTGAGCCGGCAAGTCCTTCATATCCGAAGTGACCACCGGTTCGGCAGGTCTGAGCCACTTGGCAAAGAAATGACCTACGCGCTCCTTGTAGCGATCTGCGCCATATCGAAAAAGGTCGACATGCTGGGCGCCATTGACGACCCACAACTCTTTAGGGTCGGCAGCCGCGGCGTACATCGCCATGGATTCATCAAGGTGCGTGTGACGGTCTGAACTTCCCACGATGAGGAGCTTTGGCACGTCAACCTTGGCAATGTGGTCAATCGGCCGCAGCTGCTCTGCCTTGATGCCGGTTCTCCAGGCGAGTGACTTCAGAAGCAGGGGTGACAGCCAGGCCCCTCCTTTCAGATGGATCAGGAGACGGTCGTACACGGCTTTATCGATGCTGGGATAGACCTGCTCCAACACCATGGCATCGACGTGCAACGGTGGGCTCGCCAACAAGCTGGCCGCGCCTCCCATGGAAGTCCCGATGACGCCGATACGTTCAAGCGGCAGCCGTGAACGCAAATAGGTAACGGCGGAGACGGCGTCGTCTGATTCGCGCAGCCCAAAAGTAATCCACTGGCCGGAGCTTTCCCCCGCAGCCTGGAAATCAATCAAAAGCACGGAATATCCAAGCTCATGGAGCCACCTCGCCCGTGGCAGCATCGCCAGTCGGTTGGCGCGCACGCCGTGGAGTAGCAGGACGGCGCCGCGACCGGGCGTGCCGGCTACGAACCATCCGCGCAGCGTCGCTCCCGAAAGGCTTTGGATAGATATGCTTTCGAACGGGAGGTCAGTCGGCGCTGCGCCGATGGACTCCCTTTGCGGCGAGATGAGCATGCCCTCCGCCATCCAAGCTGCGGATGCCACCAGCAAAGCCAGTGCGACGCATCCGCAGGCCGCGATCCGTCTCCATCGGCGTATGGCCATAGCGCTCTCTTCGCAGCTGATGTGGTCGGCGGATTGCCAAACCACAGGCTAGCGCGCACCTATGCATAAATCGGGCGTTGCCAAGGCCGCAAATCTGGCGGGCCAGAAAGTGGCGTTTCCCGGAAAAGCGTCCGCCGCTGACCCAGGGCGGAGCTGACTCAATCAGTAGCAGATCGAAGGACCAAGCCTTCGCCATCAGCGCGCTCGCAACGCGTTCATTTATGTGCCGCCGACCCCAGTGACAGGCAAAGGCACTCCTATGCGCCGCCGCTGATCGCGCAGGACAAGAAACGGGCGCTCGACGAGATAGTGCAAAAGAGCTGCTGCCGTGATGGCCACGAGCACGCAGCAAGCGAAGGTGATGATGCCGCGGTGATTGAGGTCATCCGGAAGATGCCTTGAAGCCAGCTTGAGCATCGCCTTGTGGCTCAGGTAGATGCTGTAGGAGGTGGTCGCAACCCAGGCGGTACCGGGCAACCTGATTCTAGCGAGGAGGCTGGCGGGACTTGCGGCGGCGGCAACGATCAGGGCGATGCCTGCTGACAGTATCGGGAAACCGAAGACGCAGGCTGCGAAGGTGAGGATGTCCCGGAAAATCCAGGCCGCGAACAAGACCAAGGCCAATCCAAGAAGCGCGAGCATATCGGGGCGTCGTTGCAGGCGCTCCCATGGCGATGCCCGGTAGACGCTCAGGATCGCCAGGCCAACGCCGCACAGCAATCCATCCAGGCGTGCGTAGGTGGGGTAGTAGATGAGCTCCATATAGCGTCGCCCGTCCATCTCCCACACACCACTGCCGCCCGCGTCAGGCGTTGCGGATTGCCACCAGGCGAATGCGCGCCACGCGATGCCTGCCAGCATCAGGCCAAGCATCACGATCGTCACGTGCTTCGCTCGCAAGCGGTGCGCCATGGCAAGCACCGCGATCGGGAAGATGAGATAGAAGTGCTCTTCCACGCACAGTGACCAGGCCGATGAGAACGCGTGCAGTACACGCTGGTCGACAAACAGGTTCATGGTGAAGGTGAGGAACTGCCAGAGCGGCTGGATCGCCGTTTGCTCCCGCAGGTTGGGCACCAAGAAATAGAGCGCCACTACAGTCAAATAGGCAGGAACAATGCGGTAGGCCCGCTGCCGGTAAAAAGCCCGCAGGTCCACTCCATCACCGCGCTTGTGGCGAAGGAGAACCTGTCGGCCAATCAGGTACCCGCTGAGGACGAAGAACAAGTCAACGCCCATCCAGCCGTATTCCTCGATCCAGCCAAATCCGTAGCCCATGCCGCCGACAATCCATGCATGCGTGCAAAGGACCGACACGATCGCGACAGCGCGCAGCAGATCCAGGCCTGGTAGACGATGCATGGGGTTCCTCCCTGAAATGGCGGGGAAGCATAGCTACTTTTCAGGCGGGCCTGCGGCTGGGTCTTAGTGCACGCATCTCAGGATGCCGTGGTTGCCCGTCAACCCAGAATTGTCGTGGCGCATTGCGGAGGATGGGGCCGTTGGGCAAGCTGGGAATGCCAGCTGCCGCGCCGAAGCGGACTATTCCCCGTGAGAACTGGATGGAGATGACGACGATGGATCGAGCCGAGAAGAAGTGTCTTGACGACATCGAAAAGTACGGCTGCCACATCATCCATGTGTTTGAGGAAGATGAGTTGCCGCCTTTCAGCTATTCCGTTGGCTTGGAACGCTCCATAGGGCGCCCGGAGCTGATCATCATCGGCCTGCGGAGAGAGTTGGCTCACTACATGATCAATGAGTACTGCGCCAGAGCGCGTGCTGGCGAGACGTTCAGTCCTGGGATGCGTGCTCAAGGTTTCCTGGATGACTTCGACTGCGAGTTCCGCACGGTGAGTCCAATCCACTACGAGCAATACACGGGCTGGGATATCTGGCTCTATGGAGGAACCAACTTTCGACTCCTCCAACTCGTATACCCATCCACCACGGGCGCCTGGCCTTGGGATGAAGACAGTGGTGAGGCGTTTCAGGCCTGGCAACCTGTGCTTGAAACCTAGCGCTATGGCAAAGTCCGCTTCCCGCCCAGAGCGGACGCGGTGCTTGAGGCTTCTAGAGGCCAGGAAAGGGCGCGACTGATGCCGAATTTCCTGGGCTTATGCGTTTCCCGCCCGGGTGGGAAAGTTTGGGTCTCTGTCCCGACGAACTCGTTGCGCGAGAGAAGCGCATGCACGCCCACATGGGGGTGGTCTTCTTTCAGCAGCACCTGTGAAAGGTGCAGCGCGAAGCGAAGCGCCATGACCGTCACTCCGAAAAGGATGGCCGAAGGCGGCTGACATCCGCCTTCGGCATCCGATCTGGTCTTGCTTAGTGTGTAGCGGTATTGAAGCCGGGTGTGGCGGTGATGAAGCTGCTTGCCGCCTGGATGTCGATGCTGCCCCAACCAGTGGCGTTGTCGCGACCGGCGACGGCGGAGTAGTAGCCGTTGTTGCCCGTCGTTACGTCGTGGAACGGAAACTGGCTGGCGTAGGCATACAGCGCCGGGGCGGCGAAGCCCAGGCCATTGTTGTTCGCCGATTCAAGTCGTGCCCACACGCCGACAAAAAGCGGGGATGCCAGGCTGGTGCCGCCGTTCAAGTAATAGCCGGACTGGCTGATGCCCGAGGTTGAGCTCGCCGTGAAGTAGACGATGATCGGCGAGTTGGTCCAGTCCGCGTCAAAGGCCACGTCCGGCACGGTGCGATGTGCATAACCGCTCGGCTGCCAGCTCGGCGTGGCTTCCGATGCACTCACGCCGCCACCGCTGTACGGCCAGGAGGCTTCCGAGACGTAGCTATCAGTTGAGGAGGTGTTGAGCGTGGTGCCGCCCACGGCAACCACGTACGGCGAGCTCGCCGGGTAGTTCACCGAAAGCTGCGTGGTGCTGCCATAGGCGCCGTTCTCCGGCGCACTGCCATTGAGCGGGCAAGGATAGGAACCGTTGTCGCCGGTGGCGGCCGAGAAAGTCTGTCCCTGGGTGACGCCCAGCGCGAAGGCCGAATCGGCAAAACCCGGCGCGCCATCGCACTCCGGAAGACCCCACGACATGTTGAGGACCTTCGCGCTGTTGTCGCTTACGGCTCGGTTGATCACCTGCAGCAGTCCGCTGTTGGAGGCGCCACTCGATCCCGTGCGCGAGCTGTAGGTGCCGCCGTCCGTATAGAAGATCAGCTTCTGAAGGCTGCCGGCTGCGCCAACGATCGCCTGCGCGTCCATGCCCCACTCGCCCTGGCCGCTGTCGTCCTTGCTGGTCGTGGTGACGGTCGACACGATCGAGGTCGGCACCGCGGTAATTCCCTGGCCGCTTTCGAACTTGGTCAGGTCGGTCTGCGCATTGGTCATGCTGCCCCAGCCAAGCACCGCCACGGTTGTATTGCTGGCCGTCGCGGTCGTGCCGGCGTCATAGACGGTCGCAAACTCCTGCGGGTAGTAGGCATGGGCTGCCGAATTGCCCGTCGTCGACACCACCGTATAAGCGGGCTTGATCTGCGATCCGGGCACCGAGAAAACGCGGGCCTGATGCAGGGTGTTGAAGCCCAGCACCTGATCCACGGTCTGGCTCAGCGCCGCCGGCACCTGCACGTCGCTGGTGTTGGCGATGCCATCCTTGCCGTGGCGCGTGTAATGGCCGATCGCTGTCCGGAAAGCATTGCGTGCTGCGCCAACGGTGCCATCGGCGGTGACCAGCAAGCGGTTCGGCGCGATCTCGATGTTGGTGAAACCCTGCTGCGCGAGATAGTCCGCAACGGACTTGGCTTGCTCCTGAGTGGGCGCAAAGAGCTCGGTACTGTCCTTGCTGCTCAGGAACTGATGATAGGACGGGCTGCCCTGACGGAAGAGTTCTCGCGTGAAATCCTGAAGAACGTCCTGGTTACGCAGCTTCAGCGACACGGTGATCGACACTGGCTCCTGATCGGCGGCATAGCCCTGAAAGGCGGCGTCGCCGGTATAGGGAACGTGGGTGCGGGTAACAGTCCACGACGACGCGTCGGCGCCAAACGCGGATTGCGCCACAAGGGCGCCCTGGATGCCGAGCGTCAATGCCAAAAGGCTCATCACGCGTCCGCCGATGAACAGGCGCGAGCCGCCTTTGCTTTCGTTTTTCATGCGCAAGAACTCCCCAATGATTGGATGACAGGCCCACATGGGCCGATGCAGCCAAAAAACGCAAACACAAACCCGGGCCATGGCGATGTGCGAATCGCCTTGGCTGCGCTGTGGAATACGGAATGCAAGAGAAGGCAGTACGGCTGCCTCGAGCTCTATGCGCTGGCTGTCCTTTTTTTATAGGGAAGTCGCGTCACTGGAAGTGTGACTACGTTCTCGTTGCGTGGCGCAAGAATATGCTGACGCGTGCCTGTCGTCGGCGTCGATGGCTGCACTCTCACATGGCCATCCAGATGGCTATCTGGTTTTTGCAGGATACCTGCCATCGCTGGTACCAAGCGCCGATGCCCGTATGGATTGGGGCATCTGCGCAACCGCAGCGCCCTTGCTTGCACCGTTGCGGCGACTGGCGGATAGCATCGGCGTAGCGTTCCCTGCCGTGCGAGATCCAAGTCTCCACGCGCAACTCGGGTGCGGTGCTATTCATTGGGTGCGCGTAACACCGGGAGCACGCCGTCGGATCTCTGCGGGCCCGCCGTTGGCCATTCGCACGACAAAGCAAGCGATGCCGCCCAGTACGGCGCCAAGGCGGGCGGGCAGCCGAGCCGTCGGCCAACAACGAGCACTACCGCACCCAGCAACGCTGCGCTTGCATAGATGTTCGCAACCAGCACCATGGGCACCCGCAGCTTCTGGGTCGGGTTGATCTGGGAGTTGCTCTTGTGGGGAGCATTGGCCTATGTATTCCTAAGGCTGTTGGCTCACCTAGAGTGACTGTTCACGTTGCGGCTGTTGGGCTCGTGTGGCATCCACACACCATCTCCGGGGGCTGGGTCTGGGAAATCCGGCACAGCGTGCACTCGGCCCGGCTTTGCGACCATTGTTTTGATGCTTTCTACTTCTCGACAAAAGCGCGCTCGATAACGTAGTCCCCCGCTTGGCCGACACGCGGGCTGATCGTGAAGCCGCGAGCATCGAGCAGGTCGCGTGTGTCCTTGAGCATTGCCGGGCTGCCGCAGATCATCGCGCGGTCGGTTTCCGGGCTGAGCGGGGCCAGGCCGATGTCCTGGAAAAGTTGGCCGGACTCGACGAGGTCGGTCAGGCGTCCGCGGTTGCGGTACGGTTCGCGCGTGACGGTCGGGTAATAAATCAGCTTCTCGGCGATCATCTCACCGAGCCATTCGTGCTGCAGCAATTCCCTGGTCAGATAGTCCTGGTAGGCCAGTTCGCTCACGGTGCGCACGCCGTGCAGCAGTATCACCTTTTCGAATTTTTCGTAGGTCGCGACGTCGCGAACGATGCTCATGAAGGGTGCCAGACCTGTGCCGGTGGCGAACAGGTAGAGGTTCTTGCCGGGCAGAAGATCCCTGATGACCAGCGTACCCGTGGACTTCTTACTGACGAGGATGTCGTTGCCCGGACGCAGGTGTTGCAGACGCGAGGTCAGTGGGCCGTTGGGCACCTTGATGCTCAGAAACTCGAGGTCTTCCTCGTAGTTGGCGCTGGCAATCGAGTACGCACGCATCAGCGGCGCCCCCTCAATCTCGAGGCCGATCATCGCGAAGTGGCCATTATCGAAGCGCAGCGCCTCGTCCCGTGTCGTCGTGAAGGAAAACAGCGTTTCGTTCCAATGACGAACGCTCAGGACCCTTTCAGTAGTGAAGGCAGTCATCTTGATGGGCGTCGTTGATGAGGTGGCGTTGAGTCGTTTTTTGCCATGGCGGGCGCCATCGTGGCGACCACGCCAAGGCGACTGCACCGAGCCATACCGTGTTGTCCGGTCATGACGATGCGCCATGCTGCTCTGCTGTTTCAGTTGCTGGCGAGGTAGTCGAGAACGCACGCATGAAGTTGCCAAGCCAGACTCGCCTGGCAATCGCGGGGCGCAGCAGTGATGACGGCGGCATCATCAGGTTCACGACTTTCAAAAACGTTGTCGCCAGCGTGCTGTCTTCCATCGCGGCAAGATGAAGCTTGTCGATGTACCAGTTGATGAAGCGCAGCATTGGCGTGCGCGCGCCCTTGACTCGCTGATTGCGCAGGTCGCTTCCGACCGCGATGTGCCACGGAATGTCCACGATCGTCGCGGCCGCCTTGAAGAACCGGCGCGCGAGATTTTTTGTGCCCGCGCTTAGACACTGTTGCAGCATCAAGGCCTCTTGGGCAGCAACGGTCATGCCCTGGCCGTAGATAGGGTTGAAGCTGCAGAAGGCGTCACCATACACCAGGTAGTTGCCGGGGAAGCGTGAGAGCTTTTCATACCGCCGGCGCTGGCTTTCGGCGTAGCGGTAGCGATTGAATCCACTCAGCGGCTCGCCGCGAGCGACGATGTCGTGCATCTCCATCGTCGGCAGTGTCGCCAGATAGGCGAGAAAGCCTTGATCATCGTCGGGCGCGTCATCGCCGAGAAAGCCGCCGGTGCTGATGGTCCAGCTGTCGTTCTCCTGCGCGAGCATGACGCCATTGCGCCAGTTCGGCGCACTGCCGGCGACGACGATGCCGAGCTTGCCGCCCAGCTCGCCTGGGCGACGTCGATAAGTACGAGTCATGTAGCAGATGCCGATATGGACCCTCTCCTGGGCGGGAGGCAGGTAGCCCAGCTGCTGGAGCCACGCCGCGCTTGATGAGCCGCGGCCAGTCGCATCGATGACAAGGTCCGCATGGATGGTTTCCTCCGGTTTGCCTCCGACGCGCGCGCTCACACCAATCACACTTTTGCCGGCGGCGTCAGCGACAAGGCCCCGGACAGAGCAATTCTCGATGGCGCAAACGTTCGGGAACGCCAGCAGTCGTCGGCGCAAGTGGCCCTCGAGCAAGGGGCGGCTCGCGAGCAAGCCGTCAAGGTCGCTCTTGCCGTTAGCCAGCCTGACATTGCGGCCGATCCAGATCACATCGTTCGCAACATCACCGATCAACCCGCCGCTCTGCGCCACGACCTCGGCGTTGTATCCCGGGAAGAACGCCTCGAGTACCTCGCTTCCGCGCGCCAGCAAACCGTGCGTATGGCGACCTTGCGGCACGCCCTTGCGCGGCGTGTCTGCCGCAGGAAACGCATCGCGTTCAAGCACGGTGACGGTGGTGTAGAAATCCGCCAGTGCGCGGGCGGCCAGAAGCCCACCCATGCTGGCGCCGATCACGATCGCATGCTCGCCCAGATTTTTCATGGCAATCCTCCGTTTCAATGGGTCGCGATGAATCCGGCAACCATCGCTTGCACGGAATGCTAGGATTGCCCCGTCCCCTGAGCGTCCCCTGGACGCCGTCACTGAGGGTCGCCTCGCCATGGCTCTGCTCAGAGTGCAGACGCTTGGATTTCCCGAGATACGTCGAGATGGCCGGCCATGTCCGCTGGCCTTGCGCAAAGGCCTTGCGCTGCTGGTCTACCTGGCCGAAACGAAGGGATCCGTCGGACGCGATGTCGTCGCCACGATGTTGTGGCCGGAAGGTAGCGAAGAGGTAGTGCGGGCGCGCTTGCGGCGCCTGTTGCATCACCTCCAGCGCACGCTGGGCGACGAGGTTCTCACCATCGACCGATCCACGGTGCGATGGTCGGCGACGATCGACCTGCAGGTGGATTCCCATCGATTCGAGCAAGCCTGTGACGATGGCCAGTTCGAGCGTGCGTGCGGACTCTACTGCGGTGACTTTCTTGAGGGCTTTACGCCTGGCGATTGCCCACAGTTCGACGAGTGGGCCTTCTTTCGTCGCGAGGCCTTGCGGGGCCGGTTGATCCAGGCGCTGGAGCGGCTGGTGCAGGATAAGCATGCAGCAGGCGACTATGCGGCTGCGGCCATGCATGCTGGCCGTCTGGTCGAGTTCGACCCGCTCAGCGAAGTGTACGGCCGGCACCTCATCCGCAGCCTCTTGCTCGCGGGCGACCGGGCCACCGCCCAGCGGCATTTCGAGGCCATGCGGCAGCGCCTTCACGACGAGCTCAACGTGGCTCCCGAATGGGAGACCCGTGCGCTGCTCGATGCCGGCACAACCTTGCCCAGCGAGAACCCGCCGTCAACGCGCTACGTCAGCGGTGAGGGCGTCCATCTCGCTTTCCAGACCTACGGCACGGGCCGCTTCGATATTCTGTTGTTGCCTGGTTTTGTGTCTCACGTCGAACGGGTGTGGGAGGAGCCCCGGTGTCGGGCGTTCCTGTCGTCACTCGCCGGGATGGGGCGTCTCGTCTTGCTCGATCGCCGGGGCGTCGGGCTGTCGGACAGGGTCGGCTTCAATCCCAGTGTCGAGGCCACCGCGCAGGACATCGGCACGGTGCTCGACGCCGCCGGCAGCCGCCGGGTCGTGTTGTTCGGCGCGTCCGAGGGTGGACCTGCATGCATCAAGTTTGCCGTCGACCATCCTCATCGCGTCGCCGGACTCATTCTGTTCGCCTCGCTGGCCAAGGGTGTCGCAACGCCCGACTACGGCCACGCGCTTCAGGCCAGCCAATATGAAAGATGGCTGCAGCACCTCATCGCAGGGTGGGGTGGACCTGCGGGTATCGAAACCTTCGCGCCGAGCCTGTCAGGCGATCCGCAGGCCAGGGCCTGGTGGGCAGGCTTGCTGCGGGCTGCGTCGAGCCCGGGCGCCATCAGGGGCGTGCTCGATACGTTGCGCGATATGGATGTGCGAGACCTGTTAGACCGAGTTGCCGTGCCGACTCTGGTGCTGCACCGTCACGACGACCGCGCGGTGCGCGTGGGCGCCGGACGGCACCTCGCCGGCCATATCGCGAAAGCGCGATTCGTTGAACTGGAAGGCGCCGATCATTGGCCCCATGCGGGCGATCAACAACCCGTCCTGGAGAACATCAAGCAATTTGTGGGCAACCTTGCTGTGTAGTTGCGAACCGCGGATAACAGGACGCGAGCTTCGGCGCAGTGCAAAGGCAGCGTCCAGAACCCGCCAAATGCAGGCCCGCGGAACCTGACACAGGCGATCACCTGTGCGTCATGTTTGACGAGCGCCGGCTTGCAACGATCAGGATGCGCAATCAGGGCGAGGGCCAATGTCTGTTTCCGGCCCAGAGCGGGCACTGATGTCTGAAGTATCCACTTTCTCCCAAAGTGAGCCTGGTTTATAAAAGCGACGTTCATCGAAAGGAAGCCGGGGCATGAGCAAGGATGCCGATCAGAGGGGAGCGTGGGACGAGGTCATGGCCCATGACCTGCCAGGAAAACTGCTACTGGTGGGACTCACGTTCACGGACATCGGGGGCAAGCCCGAGCGACAGGAGCAGTTCTGGGGGCGTGTAACTTCAGTTGCCCAGGATGCCGGCATCACACTGGCACTGCAGGGTAGTCGTGACGGAGAGTCTTTCAATCTCCCGCCAGACATGCGATCCATCGAGTCTGCTCCGCCGGGTGAGTACCACCTTCGGTCGACAGGGGAAGTCGTTACAAATCCCGACTACACGATAACCTTCTTCATCCAGCCTGGTGAGCGTTGAGTCTGCTGCGTGCGGTGGGTCGGCTTGCGATCCAAAGCGGACTCAACTTATGGAGCTGAACTACCAAGGAGGGTGCCTGTGAACGTTGCGCAGCTCATCGCGATCGCCTTGGGACTGGTGGCTGCAAACACGGCAGTGTTCGTATTTGCACTCAATCCGGGCATGACGAATGGTTTCTTCTTCGGTGGATTGCTTTTCTATCTGCTCGCGCAGTTGCCGCGCTCATGGAGCGGGTTGGCAATAACCATGCGTGAGTGGGGCGACAAATGGCGGGAGTGGCTGGGGCCCAACAAAGCGGTCGTCTCACATTCAGGGGAACGTCGTCTTGCTGCGCACCGTTCCATCGCCGTTCTCAGTCTGTTTCTGTTGTTCGGTTTGCTGTCGATGTGTGTTCGATCGCAAGAATCCAAACATGCTGTAACGACGGATCTGTCCTGCCTGCTTGGCATGTGGTTTGGATTTCTGACCGGCTACCTCGTCGTCATGGGTCGACGTGAATCACCACCGCGATGAGTTATCTCCAGCGAGCGTATGCCCGGGATTTGGTCAGCAGGGGCGAGGCAGGCTGGCCATGTCTGCCTTCGACGCAAAGCAGTCACGATGGTCGTGCAAATTGCAGTGCCATCGGGGCATAACCTTTCCAAGGAAGGAGGGCTTGGTGAACTTTGTTCTTGGTTGCCTGGGGATGGTCGTCTTCACGGTGTTGCGGCATAAGCAGCTCGGCTGGGCGTCTGTTGCCAAGTATTGGCTCGGATGGATGGCGGGAACTCTTGTTTTTGCCTACGTGTTGCGCACGGAAATAGGTGCCGGGGTTTACTGCTGGTGCTTTGTCCTCTATGCATTTACGCGGAGCTAGCGGCTGTTGCCGCCTCAGTGTGCCTCCCGTTTCCGGACTCCGACGGAATCAGATCCGATCCTGTCGTCTTGAGCTGAAAGGTCTGCTGCGCTCGGCAGCGGGTGATCGAGCCTCGGGGTCATGCCCTGGCCGGGTCGGCATCCGCGTCCGGCCCAGCGTCGTCGTCGGTCGTGCAACCACCATCTGGCCGATGGCCGGCTCCGCTGGCGTCAACCCCAAGCTGGCAGGAGGTCGTGCGTATGCGCGCCCTGCTCGCTGCAAACCGGCCACTGTTCGATTATCCTCATGGCGATATTCAACCGAAGGGGCGGTTGCATGATCGTAGGGATCGATTTGGGTACCACGCACTCACTTGTCAGTGTGTGGACACCGGAAGGACCACAGCTGATTCGCAACGTGCATGGCAGCTTCCTTACGCCATCCGTGGTCGGCATAGGCGACGACGGCGCCGTGCTGGTCGGTGCGGCGGCACAATCACGACTCGTGACGCACCCTCATCTGACGGTGGCCGCGTTCAAGCGCAGCATGGGGTCCGATCGGGTATCGCAGATCGGAACCCATCGGTTCCGCGCGGAAGAATTGTCCGCCTTGGTGCTCAAATCCTTGATCGCCGACGTACAAACGGAAACGGGCGAACAGGTCACCGAGGCCATCATCAGCGTGCCGGCCTATTTCAGCGACGCGCAGCGAAAGGCAACGCGCAATGCGGGAGCCCTGGCCGGCATCCAGGTCGATCGGCTGGTCAACGAACCCACGGCAGCCGCTCTGGCTTATGGCCTGGAGAAGAGTGGGGGCGAATCGCGATTTCTGGTCCTTGACCTGGGTGGCGGCACCTTCGACGTGTCGATCCTCGAGTTGTTCGACGGCGTGATGGAGGTGCATGCCACTGCCGGCGACAACTTCCTCGGCGGTGAGGACTTCGTGGGGGTGCTGACGCAGTCGTTCTGCCAGGATCTCAATCTTCGTTACGAATCGCTCGGCCCGAGCGACCGCGCCAAACTTCGCGAGCGGATGGAACGCTTCAAGCGCGACTTGTCGCAGGGCGCCATCCTCGATGCACCGGTGGATCTTGAAGCGGGTTCGTTTCGCTGGAGCATCACCGAGCCGGAGTTCGAATCGCGAGCGGCCCTGTTGCTTGGCCGCATGCGCGCGCCGATCGAGCGCGCGATGCGTGACTCCAAGAGCGCGAGCCACGACCTGGACGAGATCCTGCTCGTCGGCGGCGCCTCGCGCATGCCGATGGTCAGCCGTCTGGTCACGCGCATGTTTGGACGTCTGCCGCTGCGCCACATCAACCCGGACGAAGCGATCGCGCGCGGAACCGCCGTCATGGCTGGTCTCAAGGCACGCGCCGAGTCGTTGCGCGAAGTCGTGATGACCGATGTATGCCCCTACAGCCTTGGCATCGAGGTGTCGCACCGTGACGCGACGGGCCACCGTGAGAATGGCCTCTACTCGCCCATCATCGAGCGCAATACCGTGGTGCCGACCAGCAAATCGGGCACGTTCTATCCCACGGCAGACTTTCAGACATCGCTGAAGCTGCGCGTCTTTCAGGGCGAATCGCCGCGAGTGTCGGGCAATATTCTGCTTGGCGAGATCGAAGTGCCGCTGCCCCGCGCCGTCATCAGCGAAAACTCGGTAGACGTTCGATTTACCTACGACATCAGCGGGATCATCGAAGTCGAAGCACGGGTCGTCAAGTCACAGGAGCGCCACAGCCTGGTGATCCAACACCATGCGTCCTCCATGACGCCAGAACAGATCGCCGAACGCCTCGGCGAATTGGCGCATCTGAAAATCCATCCGCGCGACGACCAGGTGAATATGGTCCTCATCGCTCGCGCGGAACGCCTTTACGAAGAGCGGATCGGCGACGTGCGCAGAGTCCTGTCCGAATGGATACAGGCATTTCGGGCCGTACTGGAAAGCCAGGATCCCTTGCGCATTCGAACGGCGCAGAAACAGTTCGGCGATGCACTGGCAAGTGTCGAGGCGGAGTCGATCGTTTGAATCCGGCGTGGTGGACGATTCTTGGCATCGCGCCCACGGACGACGTGCGCTCGGTCAAGCGGGCGTACGCCACACGGCTGAAGGCATGCCGACCGGAGGATGATCCGCAGGCCTTTGCCCAGCTCCGCGAGGCCTATGACGCCGTTCTTTCCCGATTGAAGAGCGCTTCGAAGGAGCCCGTTGCTTATGCTGCCGGCGTGCACTTGGCACACGCCAAGCTCACGTCCGCTGTCCATGAGGAGCGCGTTGAACAATCGGCTGCGGGCCGGAAGCTTGCCGAAGATGCATCCCAGGTGGTCGACAAGGCGGCGCCGGCCGCTATCGTGAGGCCGCTGCCAACCATGCCGGGCGCTCCCCGCGCTCCCTTGCCGCCGCCCGCAACGCGGCTTGCGCCCGACGTGAGCACGACCGGTGCGCATCCGTCGCCACAGCAGGTGGCCGCGAACATTCTGGCGCAGACCAAAGATCGCGATGGCCGGTGGTCGGGATTCGCCATCTGGCTGCATGGCCATGACGCCCTGATCTCCCTGGATTTCAAGGCCGCCACGTCCGAAGCCCTGCTCCGGAAGATCGCTGCCGAAGGCTCCCCGCGCCGCGAAGCGATCGAGGTGCTGGCTCAGTTCTTTGGTTGGGACGACTACAGAAAGCCGGGCGCCCCGCACGTCGCCAGCATGCTCGTCACCCAGGTGCAGCAGCGCGTATCCAAGGACGAATTCGCAAAGTGGCTGGATGCACCGGGCAACCAAAAGAATTCGGCCGCGCGTACCCTAAGAACCGTTCGCAAGTTTGGTGGCGGTAAGCGCGCGTGGATGATGGCGTCCTTGCTGATCAACCGAAGCCGTATCGCGCGGTCGTTCAGGGCGGTCACGTCCACCTACGGCGGGGCGGCGCTGCCTGCTGTCCTGGGCGAAAAGGCGACCAGGTTCTGGTATCGCGCACTCGCGCCGATGCCCAACCTGCTGCAGATGGCCTTGACCATTCCGATGGCAGCCGTGTCTGCCATCCTCATCGCGACGCTGCTGCTGACAGACACCAGCAACGCCCCGATGGTGGCGTTGATAGGGCTGTGGACGGCCATGCTGCTCGCCGCCGCGCTCTTCTTCACCGACTGGTTCGGAATAGCCCTGCGTTCGTGGCAGCTGCGTTGGCATCCAGCCATCCGGCGACGCCTGCATGCTCTGGCGCAAGTGCTGCGACTGGAGAAAGTACCCAGGGAAGCATGGGGCGCAATGGTGCTGGCGGTGTTGGGCGTCGCCGGTTGGAAATGGCCGCCTTCCTTCCCGGACTGGCCGTTTTACACGCTGGTGCTGCTCATGTCGCTTGGCGCCTTCAAGGAACGGCGTGTCATCTATGGCTGCGCCATGGCAGCCCTTGGCGCATGCGCGTTGTCCAAACTCTTTTTCGACAATGGAAAAGTCCCGTTCCTCGCCCTCCTGGTCACGCTGTGGCTTGGTCGATGGCTGCACCAACGATGGACACGAGCGTTTCCACGGTCCAAGGCGAGGCAGGAGACCGTGATTCTCATCGTTGGAGTGACGATCGGACTGACCTGCTTTGTGCTCGCGGGATGGCGCCTCGGGTGACGCCACCGTGCACCGCGCGGCGTTGGCAGAGCCTCGACCGTATTCGGATCACGGGATTACTGGAGGATGAGCTCGGGGCCAGCGGTGAGATTCGGAGTGTGGTGATGTCTGCTTTCGACTGCGACTTCAGCCGGTCGACGCAACACACTATAGACGCGCAAGCGTTAGGAGTGTTGCGTCGACCGGCTGAAGTCGCAACCCAAAGCGGACATGCTATGGAGAGAACGCACGAACTGCCGTGTCAGCGTCATAACAGGAGAAAGGCGATGTTTAGTGTAGGAGGGACGTCACCGAAATCGGCGACGGCGAAGTTCATCTGGTGGTCGATCTTCTCGCTCCTTGTGCTGTCTTTCTTATACGTACTGACAAAAAACCTTGCCTAGGATGAGGCAATGGGTGGTTAGCGTATGTCCGCTTCCGACCGAGGCTGTGTGAAAACGTAAGCCCGATGGCGACCACAGCCTTGTTGCTTCGCTCGTCGTGCGTCAAAAGGCGCCGACGCGAAGCGACGCCATCAGGCCATGATGGCCTGCATCAGTAGCCTCACGCCAAGGATCTTCATCACCC